>JBGTFZ010000090.1:0-90551 GCA_041746955.1 Bryobacteraceae bacterium | reverse complement strand
AGTTCCAGACTTTTCTCCAGATCGGCGACTGCCAGCCCCGGCTGGTTCAGCAGGAAGTGGGCATTGCCGCGAGCCATCCACGCCGGCGCGAAGCGGGGATTGAGCTCAATCGCGCGACTGTAGTCGGCCATCCCCTCGTCGTGACGGGACAGCAGGTGATAGCTGCTGCCACGCGCGATGTACGCGGTGGGGTTTTCGGGATTCATTTGGACCGCCCGGTCACGGTCGTCAAACGACGGCTGGTATTCCTTCAACGCCGCGTATTCCGCTCCCCGCGCGAGATACAGCGTCGCGTCGTCAGGACTCAGCCGGATCGCCTGCGTGTAATCCAGTACCGCTGCCTGACGTTCTCCCATGCGCGCATACGTCGCTCCACGAACGGCGTAGGCCTTGGCGTTCTTTGGCTGCATCTTGACGACCTTATTCAGGTCGGAAATGGAGGAATCGAACTGCTTCAGGACACCGTAGACGTAGCCGCGTTCCAACTGTGCCTCCGGGTAATCCGGACGCAGCGATAAAGCGCGGTCGTAATCGTCGAGAGCCTTTTGATACTCGCCCTGAAGAGCGTACGCGACGCCGCGATCCTTATAAGGAAGTGGATTGTCCAGTTTCCGGCGTATCGCCTCCGTCAGGTCGACGATTCCCTTGTCGAGCTCGCCCTGTTTGACTTGGGCGATGCCGCGCTGATGGAACACGGAGCTGCGCTCAAACCCACCATTGATCGCGCGAGTGTAGCTGGTGATCGCGCGGTCGTTCTCGCCCAACTCGGCCAGAACATCCGCCTGCATAGACCACGCCTCAGCGTCTTCCGGTTGCGCCGCCAGCGCACGGTCAAGATCCGCCAGCGCCGCCTGAGTTTCCCCCGCGTCGAAACGCAGCCGGGCCCGGTTCTTCAGCGCCATCGTATTCGCCGGATCGGCCTCGACAGCCTCAGAAAACGCCTGGAGCGCCTTGGCCTTCTGCCCAGCCGTCTCCATTCGCTGACCCTGTTCGTTCAACCGCTTGGATCGCGACGGATCCGCCTGGCCCTGCGCCAGTACCGGAGCGAGGCTCAGCGTTAGAAATGCAAGACCCTTGTACAGCATTCGTCTCGTAACCAATAGTCTATCGTCTGTGGCCGAATTCCACTATAGGCGGTTTACATCTGAAATTCGCCCCCGCCCGTCCAAGCGGAGCTTCCGGCCCTGCCATTCGACCGTGTTCCCGGCCAGTCCAGCGATCCAAATCGCAAACGCCGCGACGTCCCAAAAGGGGGCCGCCCAGAACCAGCGCCGGGCCAGCGGGCAGCCGACCACCAACCAGCCGCACACCCAGGCGGCCACTACGCGAACCAGTATAAGGCCAGCTATTAGTTGTGGATAGCCCAACAGGCCCAAGACCAAAGCCCACGCGCCCGCATGCGTCACCGGAATCCCGAGATAGCCATCCAGCCGGGAACACCGGATCGTCCGCGCCCAACGAACCTGATGCCGCCAGACATCGGCCCATCCGCCGCTGACCCGCGTCTCCACCACCGTCGAGGCTAGCTCAGCCCGCAAACCCAATTCCGTAATCCGGCGCGCCAGAACGTAGTCGTCGGCGACAAACGGCGCAATGGCGTCGAATCCACCGATGCGGTCCAGATCCCGGCGGCGGAAAGCCAGCGTGGCCCCGACACCGTATTCGCGAACGCCCACCACCCGTGCGACCAGCAGGCTGGGCATGAAACCGGTGGCAATTCCAAAGGCTTCGATCCTGCCCGGCAGCGTGTCCGAACTTGCGCGGAACAGGCTGGTAACCAAACCCACCCGCGGATCCTCGAGCGGAGCCACCACGCGGTCAAGATAGTCCGGCGCAACGCGGATGTCGGCGTCGTTCAACACCCAGATGCCGTACTTGGCCCGCGCGCCCAGCAGCATCAGTTTCCCTACCTTGCGGTTGGGCGTGGCTGGACCGGTCTCCGGGCTGGAGAGCACCTCGAAGTCTCCGCCGTACGCGATCCTATCGTGGGACGCCAGCGCGCCCGGATCGCCGGGATCGCCGGGCACGGTCGGCTTCAGGATGCTGACGCCAGGATGCTCCGTCGGCCCGGTCCTCTTCCTGCGCAGAAACGAGATCGCGGCGGCGATCGACACCAGTTGATAGGCTCCGGCGGCAACCGCGATCAGCAGCGCGGCCCAGAACATCAGTGCCCCACCAGGAAGACTCCCAACGCGACGCAAGCAGCGCCGGTCCAGCGCCGCCATCCTACTTCTTCGCGAAGCAGAGTCTTGGCCAACAGCGTCTCGATAACAATCGCGCCCGCCGTCGCCGGAACGGCAAAACTGAACTCGGCAACTTCCAGCAGCTTCAGGAAACTGAAGAACGACACCGCCATGAAGACAACCGACATCGCCAGAAGCCGGTAGCGCCGCGCGCCCTCAATACCCTTCATCGCGGAGCTTTGCAGTAGATCGGCAAAAACCGTCGAAACCACCACGGCCGCCACCCAGATCCACCTCATGATGTGCGGGCCTTCGTCGGCGTTACCAGCGCGGCCCCGGCGGCGATCAACAGCGCGCCCGCCCAGCGCGCCGCAGAAACCGGCTCGCCGAGGAACCCCACGCCAAGAATCAGAGGAATGATGAAGCCGACGCTGGTGACGGGAAGCACATAGCTTAAGTCAGCCAGTTCCAGCAGCTTCAGCCGCGCGATGGTCCAAAGAATGAGGATGCCTACGCCCGCAAGCGTCCACGCGTTAAGCAGGCCGCCGTGCTTCATTCCCCAGTTCAGCGCGTAGTTGCCCGCGGAATTGGCCAGCACCACGAAGGCGGACAGCGCGAGAACGCGCGGCATCAGTCGCCGGCGGCGCTGGCTATGGCCTGCTGGTCAGCCACGAACTTCTTGCGCTTGTCGCGCAGGGCCAGATATTCGCGGGCTTCCTTGTACAGCCGCCTAAGATCGCCATTGACGACAGCCTTGCTGACGACGCGCCATGCGGCGGCGGGACGGTAGTAATACTCGTCGTAGAAGCGCTGCACGGAATCCACCAACTCCGCCCGGTCGAGACCAGGGTAGATGATATTCGGAAGCTGGTGGCCATTCTCGTCCGTCATGGCATCCAGCGTAATCAAATCGTTCTTCTTCGCGTAGTCGTAGAACTCGGTTCCGGGATACGGATGCGCGATCGAAACCTGTATGGTCTCCGTGTCGAGGCTTTTCGCGAAATCGATGGAGCGGCGGATGGATTCGCGGCTCTCGCCCGGCAGCCCAACGATAAAGTCGGCATGGATCGTCAGGCCCAGCTTGTGCGCGTCGCGGGTAAAGCGGCGGGCCATGTCGATCGTCGCGCCCTTCTTGATGGCCTTCAGGATCTCCGGGTCGCCCGACTCGTAGCCCACGATCATCAGGCGGCCGCCGGCGTCCTTCATCGCGGCCAGCGTGTCGTAGTCCGTGGTGACGCGCGACGTGCAGGACCACGTTACGCCCACCTTCGCCAGTTCCTTGCAAAGCGCGATGGTGCGGTCCTTCTTGTAGTTGAACGTGTCGTCGTCGAAGAAAATTTCCTTCAGCCCGGGGAAATTTTCCTTCGCCCAGCGGACTTCGTTCACGACATCATCCACCGAACGCAGCCTCCATCGATGGCCGGAATGCGTCTGCGGCCACAGGCAGAAGGTGCACATCGCGGGGCAGCCGCGCGACGTGTAGAACGAAATGAACGGGTGCAGCAGGAACGGCACGTTGTAGCGCCGGAAGTCCAGATCGCGCTGGTAAATCTTCGACACCCAGGGGAGTTCGTCCAGATTCTCGATCACCCCGCCGTCGGGGTTGTGCCAGATGCCGCCTTCCTTGCGGTAGCTGACGCCTGGCTGATCGGAAATCGCGGCTCCCTTGGCGTAGTTGGCGATCTGGCGGTCAAACTCCTTGCGCACGACGAAGTCGATCACCGGGTTTTCGCGAAGGATCTTCTCCGGCTCCACGGTGACGGGCGGACCCACGAAACAGACCTTCAGCTTCGGGTTGCCGTCCTTCATCATCGACGCGATCTTGCAATCGACCGCAAGCCCGGGCGTCGAGGTGAACAGCACCAGCAGCTCAAAGTCCGGCGCCATGGCGACCGTTTCTTCAATGGAGATGTGATGCGGCGGAGCGTCCACCACTTTCGAGTCCGGGATCATGCCCGCGGGGTAGCAGAGCCAGACGGGATACCAGTACGACTCAATCTCGCGGGTGGCGGGCCAGCGGGAACTGGCCCCTCCGTCAAAGCCTTCGAAAGAGGGGGGATTCAGGAAAAGCGTGCGCATGGGTACGGCTTTCTGTAGTTTAGCAGCCGCTCGGCTGGCCATTGACTTTCCGGTAGTGTCCTAAAATCTGCGTTAATGGAATTTCAGAATGGGAACTGTTCCTGTTCACCAGTCGATTCCCTCGCGGCCTTCTTAAACGAAGCTGTATCCACTTGCGGGATGTTGGGTTGCTTCCCCTCGAACAGCTCAGCGATGGTGAGGATCTGAAGCTCCTCGACGCAGACACTAGAGCGGCTGTCGAGGGCAACTGGAACCCGTCTGCACATCAGCTTCGAACTAGCCTGCCCTTGACGTGCAGGTATTCGCGCGGGATCACGGCTTCCGTTCCCCCGCGTCCTCCGGCGGAGTCGCCGGATGCACCCAAGTGCGATCCTTCGGGCGGCCATAGTTCTTGATGATCACTTCCGCAGGGTTGCCTAGCGCCAACGCGTACTTCGGAATGTCCGAGATCACCACACTGTTGGCGCCGATGATCGCGCCGTCGCCAATCGTGACGCCTTTCATGATGTGCGTGCTGTTGCCGATCCACGCGTTCCGGCCGATCCGCACGGGCCGCAGCGTGCGGGGCGAGGGCCGCTGGTCTATCCAGCGCAGGTCCGCCTCTCGCGGGTGCCCGTCGGAATCCGAGATCCGGCAGTTGAACGAAATCCGCGCGTCTTCTTCGATCACCACTTCCTGCGACACCGCAATCGATGTGTTCCATCCGATGTCCACGCCGTCTTTCAGGATCAGCCGCGGGTTGTCCATCATCGCGCCAGATGCGATCGACACCCGTCCGCCGATCCGGCAGCCCTTGCCGATGTGGATCTCGACATGGCCCGAGACAAAGGGCAGGCCTTCCAGTACGAAATTCTCGCCGATGGACGCGCAGCGCGATTGGAACAGCGGGTGGCGGTAGAACACCGTCAGGATCAGGCGGAAGAACTGGATCGTGAGAAAGTGCAGCTCATAGATGCCGCGGAATAGCGGCTTCAGGAAATTCGGAACCCGGGGGGCCGAAGGATTCAGTGCGCGGCGCGCCACCTTCTTCAGGAACCGGGCCAGGGGCGATTCCTCGCGCTTGATCCAGAGGATCAGGTCGTTAAACGCGCTCATGGAGCGGGACCGCTACTCCACGCCGGCAAGCTTCAGCAGATCGTCTACCGTCTCACAATCCACGAACTGCTTCACGTTTAGCCGCATGCTCTTCTGCTCGTCGGCCAGGGCGATAAAACTGACCATGGCGACGGAGTCCCAGTTGTCCAGGTCGTCCAGCTTCTCCGGACCGCTCAAGGTCCCTTTCGGCAGGTCAAGAATTTCATCCACCTGCTGCAAAATTTCGGTTCTCGTCATAGGGGTCGTATGAATTGAGCTTACCCTTCGCGGGCGGCCCAGGTGCCTACTTGCGGCTGCGCACGGTGGAATTGATGGTCGCGTCCCACGCGCTGTCGCCCTGCGCGCCGTAGCGGCCGCCGATCTTATCCCAGTCCTCGCGCGTCAATCCGTTGGCGTCCCACTGCACTTTTCCGTCCTTCAACGTCACTTCCGAAGTCAGAAGCTGGTCGCCGCGAAGGCGGCCGCCATTGATGTCGACGAACCCAACAGGCCCGCGCAGCATGCGGAGGATGGCGATGTCGGCCACCGCGCCCGGAGTCAGATGGCCCAACTCCTCCCGCTTGATCTCCTTCGCCGGGTTCCAGGTGGACCGAAGGATCACGTCGTCAAGGGTCATCCCCATGTTCAGGAATTTCGACATCACGTTGATCTGCCCCTTCATCCCGGCGTTCATGGACGACACGTGCAGATCGGTGGAGATAGAATCCGGCGGGAAACCCTGGCGCATGGCGGGAACCGCTTGCCAGAACAAAAAGCTTCCGGCGCCGTGGCCGACGTCGAACAGCACGCCGCGTTTCCGCGCCTGCCAGAGATAGTCGCGGACCTTGTTGTCCTTATCAAGCATCGGCACCGCGCCCAGGTACATATGCGTGTAGATGTCGCCGGGCCGCAGCTTGTCGAGAACCAGTTCCTCGTGCGGACGCTCAATCCGGAATGCGCCGAAATCCACCATGACGGGAACGTTGGCAGCCTTGCCCGCTTCCACCGCGCGTTCCACCGCCACCCACTCGGGCCCCGCGAAGTGCGCGGTCTTGATGCCAACGATGGTCTGCGGATACTTCTTCACCATGGCCGCCGTTTGACCGGCATTCATGTCGGCCATGTTCTGTTCGATGTCACCGCCGCACATTCCCGTTCCCACGATGTTCAGCAGGGCCAGCACGCGGGTGCGAGATTTGTCGATAACGCGCGACTTAAAGTCCTCGAAGCTCTTCCAGCCGGAGGTTCCGGCGTCCACCACCGTCGTCACGCCGTTGCGAAACGTGTGGCCGTCGGGGAAGACGGAAAGCTCGCCACAGTACGCGCTGGGCTTGGACGCGCTGGCGTAGACATGCACGTGGATATCGATCAGGCCGGGAGTGACGTAGTGCCCAGTCGCGTCGATCACCTTAGCGGCTTGCGCAGGGTCAATCTTCGCGGCCACTTCGGCCACCTTGCCGTCTTTCACCGCCACATCCCGCAATGCGCTCATCTTGTTCTTGGGGTCGATCACGTGCCCTCCGCGAATCAGCAGATCGTAAGGCTGGGCGGCAGCCGCGGCGCCAACGAGAAAAACAAGACCTCGGATCATTTGGTCATTCTAGTGAAGCGCCCGTCTTTATGCAGCCGGAATGTGCGGCCACGCCAATAAATCGTGCGTCCGAAGAAGCCCGCGATCCAAAATCCGAAGCTGAGAAAGTCCTGCGCCACAAGAACGGGCACATTCATCGGCGCGCCAACCAGCCGAAGCGTCGTCAATGCCGCAAGAAAGCGTAGTGCCACGGTAATCGCCGCCAGCGGCCACCACGCCGGGTCAACCAGCACCAGCAGAGCGGCCAGCGGAAGCGGCATTGTAAACAATTGCCCCGCATATCCCGCCGGACGCGATCGCCGTGTGGAGCGGTGCCAGCGCAAGCGGTGCGCAAAGTTGTCCGTGAGAGTCTCCGACCCGATGCGGTGCTCGACAATCTGGCGCGACAGGCCGACCTTAAGGCCCTTTTCCGCCGCGCGCTGTCCGATCACGAAGTCCTCGGCGAGAAATTCGCTCAGCGCGGGCCAGCCGCCGATCGCGTCGATCACGCCTCTGCGACAGCAGAGCGTCGGGCCCACCGCGAAGCGCACTCCTTCCAGCAGCCGCGCCGTCAACACGCCGGCCAGGAACTCCGTGTTCATGCCGATGGCTTCCGTGCGCGACCAGAAACTGGGTCCGCCGTTGGCGCGATACGGGCACGTCGCGACTTCGAACGCCGGGTCCAGCGACGCGAGAAAATCGGGCGCGACGCGGATGTCGGAATCCGACATCACCACAAAGTCGAATTGAAGCTGCGGCCAAGCGCGATGAAGCTGCCAGCATTTCGCGTTGTGCCAACCGTCGGGCGGAGGCCCGGTAAAAATCATCCGCGCCTTTACGGCCGGATACTCGTCCATCAGTTGGATCGCCAATCGCGCGGCGGCGTCTTCGGTGTCCTGCACAGCGAAGATCAATTCAAACGGGGAATGGGTTTGTTCGAAGAAACTCCGCAGATTCTCTTCGAGTCCAAGGTCGGCGCCGCGAAGAGGCTTAAGGATGGACACGGGTTCCGTCAGCCGGCCGATCGGTTGGCGGCGGTAGCTTCGCGCGGCCAGCATCGCCAGCACGCAGAACACGGATGCGCCAACAGCCAGAGCCGCTGCCAGCCACCCCAGCATCACTCCACCGGAGTTTTCTTGTCGATCAGATCGCGAATAAGGGAGACGACTTCGTCGAGGGGCTTCGCGCCCACGTCGCCCGCACGGCGGTTGCGCAGCCCGACGGTTCCCGCTTCGGCCTCGCGGTCGCCCAGCACAAGCATGTAGGGGACTTTTTGAAGCTGCGCGTCGCGAATCTTGAGGTTCACTTTTTCCGGACGCGAATCGACATGAACGCGGATGCCCGCCTTCTTCAGCGCCGCTTCCACCTGCAGGGCGTAGTCCAGATGCCGGTCCGTGATTGGCAGCACCGAAGCCTGCACGGGCGACAGCCATACGGGCAGCGCGCCCGCGTAGTGTTCAAGCAGAATGCCGAAGAACCGCTCGAGGGAGCCGAAAAGCGCGCGGTGCACCATCACCGGTTCGTGCTTGTGCCCGTCCTCGCCCACATAAGTGATCCCGAACTTGCGCGGCAGATTGAAATCGAACTGAACGGTGGACAATTGCCACTTGCGGCCGATGGCGTCAACCAATTTAACGTCGATCTTCGGGCCGTAGAAAGCCGCCTCATCGGGCATCGTGGCGGCGTTGAGTCCGACGCGTTCCAGTGCCTTCGACAACGCGCCCTCGGCCATCGCCCACTGCTCCGGCGTTCCGTCGTACTTGCCGCTTTTGCCACCGTCCCATGTCGAAAGTTCCGCTTCGTACGTTTCGAAACCGAACGTCCTCAGCGTGTGCGCGGCAAAGTCGAGGCACGCCACCACTTCATCTTCAATCTGATCCGGACGGCAGAAGATGTGCGCGTCGTCCTGGCAGAACGCGCGCACGCGCAGCAACCCGTGAAGGACGCCGGATTTCTCGTAGCGGTGCACTGTTCCCAGTTCGCCCAGCCGCACGGGAAGATCGCGATAGCTCTTCTGGCCGTGCGCGTAGATCAGCACGTGGCCGGGACAGTTCATGGGCTTTACGCGGTAAATCGCGTCGTCCAGTTCCATCTCGTCGAACATGTTCTCGGCATAGAACTGCTCGTGCCCCGAGACTTCGAACAACTTTTTCCGTACGATATGAGGCGTAAAAACCAGCGAATAGCCGCGGGCCAGATACTGCTCCCGCATCCAGTCTTCCAGTTCCTTACGGATCAGGCCGCCCTTTTCGTGCCAGAAGATCAAGCCGGGTCCCGCAAGCTCCTGCACGGAGATGTAGCCCAACTCCGCGCCGAGCTTGCGATGGTCGCGGCGCTTCGCCTCTTCCAGACGATGCAGATAATCCTGAAGGTCTTTTTCGCTAAACCACGCAGTTCCGTAAATGCGTTGAAGCTGCTTGTTCTTCTCGTCGCCCTTCCAGTAGGCCCCGGCGATCGACATCAGCTTGAACGCCTTTAGCTTTTTCGACGTCGGCACGTGGGGGCCGCGGCAAAAGTCAATGAACTGCGGGCCCAGCGTGTATTCGCTGAAGATGTCGCCGGCGCGCTCCGCGATCAGCTCCACCTTCATGGGTTCGTGCGCATACTTGGCCAAGCCCTCCGGCTTCGCCATCATCTGACGCTCAAACGGCAGATCCTTCGCGGCCAACTCCTGCATCTTGGCCTCGATTTTTTCAAGGTCGTCCGGCGTGAATGGCGAGGGCCGGTCGAAATCGTAGTAGAAGCCATTCTCGATCGGGGGGCCGATGCCAAGTTTTGTCTCCGGGTAAAGCTCCAGCACGGCCGCGGCCAGCAAATGCGCGGTCGAATGGCGGTAGACTTCCAGCGCCGAAGGGTCCTTCGTCGTCAGGACTTCCACCGACGCATCGGCATCGAGAGGCCGCGTAAGATCCCACAGGTCTCCGTTCACCTTTGCCACGATCGCGTCTCCGGCAAGGCGTTTGGAGATGGATCCGGCGACATCCAGCGGAGACGTTCCGGAAGGGTAGCTTTTGCAGCTGCCATCCGGCAGCGTAACTAGAATTTCACTCATGGCGTGGGGAACAACGGAATCTCTCAGGCTAACAGAAACGAAAAAGCCGCCTTGAAAACGGTCTATAGTGAGAGATTCGGAATGGCGGAGACCCCTACGTTCGACGAAACCTCTCTGGTGGTTAGAGCCAAGGCCGGCGACGACGAGGCCTTCTCAGAGTTGGTGAATCAATATGAGCGCCGAATCTTCCGCACCGCGCGCAACATCACTCAAAATGACGAGGATGCGGAGGATGTTCTTCAGGAAGCATTCCTGAAGGCCTATTCAAACCTGGACAGTTTCCAGGGAAATTCCAAGTTTTATACCTGGCTGGTGCGTATTACCGTGAACGAAGCCCTCATGAAATTGCGAAAGCGAAAGACCGACCGCAGCGTGTCGCTGGACGAAAAACTGGACACCGGCGAAGATACGGTGATCCGCGAAATTGCCGTGTGGGACGGCACGCCAGAGCAGCGGTATTCGCAGGAAGAAATCCGCGGCATCCTCGACCGCGAGATCGAAACGCTGGAACCGATCTACCGCACCGTCTTTCAGCTTCGCGATATCGATGAGCTTTCAACGGAAGAGACCGCGGATTCGCTGGGCATTTCCATTCCCGCAGTGAAGAGCCGGTTGCTTCGGGCGCGGCTGCAATTACGTGAGAAACTGACCCGTTTTTTTCAGAGGAAAGGAGACGACGTCCTTGCCTACCTGTAAAGATTTCCTTCGCGAGTTGGGCGATTTCCTCGACGACTCCCTCGATTCCTCCACGCGGCAGCAGCTTGAGAAACACGTCAACGATTGCCCCAACTGCTGGGTAGTGCTGGATACTACGAAGAAGACAATTCAGGTCTACAAAGGGCACGAGCCGCAGGCGATTCCGGCGGCCATTCATTCCCGCCTGGTCGACGCGCTGCAGAAGAAGATGGCGGCAAAAAAGAGTGGCGGCGGCGCTGGCAGCGTTCAGCCAAAAAGCTCTAGTTGACCCTCGCCTAACGCCGCTGGGCACGGGCCTCCGAAGTATGGGCACTGCCGGCAGGCGGCACTTTCCCGCAGCGGAAATTCCTGCCTCTCCTGCGCAATCTTCCACGCGCCAATGATGCCCTCCATCTTCGCCCGGTGGGCCGCGACGTCCACAGGGACACGTTCATCACTGACCAGGATGCCCGCAATCTCGATCTCGAAAGCTATCTTCGGGCGCGATGGCGTGGAGTTCCAGCCGACGTAGCATTCGAGAAAATACCGTCGCGGACATTGCTGAAAGATCGCGAGGCCGGATGCCGACACCGAACGATCATGCGCGGGCGCCGGCGATGGGCGGCTGACCCAAAGCGGCGGAGGACCGGCGGCGGGAGGCGCGGCGGAAGTCTCAGCATCCGCAACTTGCCCGTCCAGCGGAATCTTTGAGACGGCCTTGGTCCAACCGCGCTGCGTGCTGGCCGCCGAGAGAATCAGCTTCTGTTCCGCGCGGGTCATGGCGACATACAGCAGGCGGCTGGACTCTTCCGCACGCTCTTTCGTCGCGCGCTCAGAGAGAATCGCGGCCACCGGATCTTTATAATCGTCTTCACCGGAGTCAGACCGCCACTTCGCGCCAAGACCCGTTTCTCCCGAGTAGTAGACTCCAGACCCGCGCGTGTTCGCGGCGAGGTCGAGCGACGGGAGGAAGACGATAGGGAACTCCAGGCCCTTGGCCTGATGGATCGTCAACATCTGAACCGTGTCTGTCGAATTGACTACCGGAGCGTCCGCTTCTTCGATCGCTTCCAGATACTGGACCAGCGAAGCCACCGGTTCCGCAGTAGAGGCTGACCGTGCCGCGACCATCTCCAGCAGCCGACGGACGTTTGCCGTCGATGCGGCATCCTGCCCGCTGCCGTAGCCCGTTGCGTCCAGCGCTTCGGCCAGAAGCCGGTCTGGCGGCACGTCGCCTACCACTCGACGCTGTTGCGCGACGCGTTCTGCAACATCGCGAACGGCGGTGTGGTTCGAAAGCTGCGCGCGTTCCCACAAATTCGTTCCCGGCTGACGCAACGACAGCAGAGCCGCAGCGTCAACTCCCGCGAACGGCGACCGCAGGACTGTAGCCAGCGCGATCTCATCCCGCGGGTTCGCCAGAAGCTTCAGCCACGCCAGAAGGTCGAAAATTTCCTGCCGCTGAAACAGAGTCCGCCCGCCGGATTGCAGATAGGGGATACCTGTCGATTGAAACGCTCGCGCGAAAATGGGAAACCGCGTCGTCGTGCGGAACAACAACGCGATGTCGCCGAACCCGGCGGGCCGCACGGCGTCGTCTTTCTCCACCTGGAATGTGCCAACAACCGCGAGAATGCGCCTCGCCACTTCGCGTGCTTCCGCCTCCGGATCCGCCGACCGGCTTCCGGCGGAGAAACGCGAGACCGGGGCCGAAGCAGACGTCGAAAAAGTCCGGCGCGGCGCCAGCTTCAAGGGTTCGATGCCGGGAAGGTTGCCCGTCACTTCGTTCGCCGCCTCCAGAATTTCCGGACGGCTTCGAAAGTTTTCGGTCAGACGGTCAATCAATCCGCCGCTGTCTTCCACCTGCTGCCGCAGGGCGCGAAATCCGTCGGGACGCGCATGGCGAAAGCCGTAGATCGCCTGATTGATGTCGCCCACCGCGAAGAAGCATCCCGGAGTACGAAGCAGTTCCACCAGACGCCATTGCAGGGGATTCGTATCCTGCACTTCGTCCATCAGGATGTGCTCAAACCGCATCTGCGCTTCGGCGCGGAGACGGTCCGACGATTCCAGCAGGCGTATGGAGAATTCCTCCAAGTCGTCGAAATCCACCACCGACCGCGCCAGCTTTCCCGCCGAGAATCCGGCGTGAACGCGCGCCAGAACCTGGAATAGCGTGTCGCGATGCGCCGCGTCGGCATCGGTGGCGCCGGACTGCGGCACGAAACCATCCAACCTCGCCGCCCGGTACAGATCCTCGAACGCCTCCACCGGACTTAACGCCGCCCAATGGTCGTAAAGGGCCTGCAACCGCTCCGGCTCCGCGCTGAGGTAGAAGTTCAGCGACTCATGAATCGTCTCTCGCAGCAGAAGACTTGCATCGCGATCGTTGAGGATGCTGAACTCGGGGTCCAGGTTCGCGGCGATCGCATTCTCTTTCAGCAGCCGCGTGCAGAAGGCATGAATGGTGCCGACGGGCGCGCGCTCCAGCTCCGAACGCAGCGCCGCGTTGCCGGAAAACTCCTGCGCCAGGCGGCGGCGAATCTCGTAGGCTGCCTTCTCTGTAAAGGTGATCGTCAGGATTCGCGCCGGGGCGACGTTCTGTTCCTCCACCAACCAACGGAAGCGCGCCACCAGCACTCGCGTTTTCCCGCTGCCGGGCCCGGCGATCACGCACACGTCCTGGCCCACCCGCGTTACCGCGCGAACCTGATCCGGCGTCAGGCTCACTCGGCTGCACCTGCTGCGTCGGCGGCTGCGCCAGACCGTTCGCGAATCCGGCACGTCGCTAGAAAATCGCAGTACCGGCAGCCGTCGGGATCTGCCGGCTGCGCGGCGATCAAACCCTGGCGTATCGATTCAACGGACTCAATCGTGTCCTCTCTCGCCTGCTCCATCAGGCTTTTCGGTTCCAGCGTAATTACCTCTCCCTCGTCCCGAAGCGCAACGTAGGAGAATCCTTCCGGCCGGTATCCGGCGTCCTGCAGCGCAAGCAGATACAGGCCGCCCTGTACGCTGTTGAGCTTCTTCACCCGCTCCAGTTTCGAATACTTGAAATCGATGGCGAAGGCGCGCGCGTCGGCACTGGCGTCGAACCGGTCGATGCGTCCGCGAATGGTAAGCCCTGCGATCAGATCGAACTCGAAGGTCCATTCGGCATGATGCTGCCAGTTCGCGCGCTCCGTTGGCGACGTGAGAAACGCGCGCAGAGTTCGCAGCATCGCAAGACGATGCCATAAGACTTCGTGCGACGGCGGGATGTTCAGCTTGCGCTCCAGCGAGCGAAACTCTTCCTCGAAGATCGCGTCCAGCCCCTTCTGCGGCGCCTCCGCCAAACGCCGGATCACCGAGTGCACGAGCGAGCCCTGCTGGCGCACGTCGAAGCGCTCGGACGGCTCCACCGGAGCGGGCTTCAGTGCGATGGTGTAGCGCCCCAGATACTGAAACGGGCACTGGCGGAAGCAGTCGATTTCCGACGGGCGCCACTTCTTGGGCGACGGAAGCAAGTCCGCAATCTGATCCGCGTCGGCGAACGAAAGCGTTTGCGGCATACGGAACGGAGTGGGCGGGGAGAGTCTGGATTCGGGAGCGGCCGTTGGCTCGCCCGCGTAGTGGCCTAGCGCGAAGGCCGGGAGTGCCTCCTCTCCGTTGGCGTCGAATGCCGGCCACGACAGGAATGTTTCGTGCGAGGCGCGCGTGACAGCCACTTCCAACAGCGAGTGTTCGATCTGGTCAAGATCGGACGACGTCCGCAGGTGGATTCCATGGGAGCGCAGCTCAATACGCGTGGCGTCGTCGAAGATGGAATCGGCCGCTGGACGCGCGGGAAACTCTCCCTCCAGCAATCCGCAAACGAAAGTGGTCTTGAACCGCCACTGCCGCGCTTCAAACGCATCGACCACCGAAACGCAGTTCGCCCGTGCATCGGGAACGCGAAGTGGAGTCAGTTGGACGACGCGTTCGATGGTGGGCCAGAACTCCGCCAGCGTCACGCTGTGGGCGGGCAGAAGCGCCGCCGCTTCGCCGAGTGCGGAAGTCCACGCCCGAATCGCCGACGCGCGCCTGCGCCACAACACTGCGGACTCCGGCGATCCCGGTGCAATCGTTTCATTCGCGAAAGCCCACTCGCCCAAACCAGCCAGCGCGGCCGCCCAATCCGCTGGTTCGCGATGCAGCGCGGGCCATTCCGATAAGGTGTTCAAACGCTTGCCGAACTCGCCCAGAGTGTCCAGCCCGCGGCCTGGCATCTTCTCCCGGATGTCGAAATCCAGCCGGTCTGTCTCGTTCGTGCCGCCGCCCGATGCCGGCGACGCCAGCAATTCAAGCAGGGCGCCATGGTCCCACCCGCTTAGCAGCGCGCGCACGATCGCGGAAAAATACCGTATGGTCGACTGCCGATCTAGGCGTTCCGGGAAATAGAATCGCGCGGAAATTCCGTAACGCGACAGTACGGTGCGCAGCAGGGCGGCATAGGGCTCCTCTTGCCGGATGATGATTCCGATGCTCTCCGCAGGCTCGCCGTCGCCCAGCCGCTGCGCGATCAGGCGCGCGATCTCGGCCACTTCCTGCTCCCGGCCTGATCCGAAGAATTTGCGGATGCGTCCGGTGGGAATGTTCGAACAGGCGATACGGTTCCCTTCGATGTGATCCAACCGGGACAGCGTCTCGGAGGCTTCAGGCCAATCCGTGGGAACGGTCAAGGTTAGCGGGTGCCGCGCCGCGATGGCCGCCAGCAGTTCCGTCTCCGGGGCCGACATCGAGAAGAACCCATCGACGAAGAAACGCGTGGCCGCCGGGATGTTGCGGACGCGGGACGCCGCCAGCCGAATCCGCTCACCCGGCAACAGGAATCCCCGGGCGTGCAGATCACGCTCCAGCAGCGCATAGATCCCGGCAAGCGCACGCTGGCGGCCCGTCGCGAAGGGCATTTTCGTCAACGCGATTTGCAACGTGC
This sequence comes from Bryobacteraceae bacterium, assembly GCA_041746955.1. Lineage (GTDB taxonomy): Bacteria > Acidobacteriota > Terriglobia > Bryobacterales > Bryobacteraceae > JAPKYZ01. Next base: position 74,964 of record JBGTFZ010000090.1, on the reverse strand, counting down.
TGGCGCTGACACCGCCGCCCGCAAATTCGTCGACAATCCGGCTCAGCCGTTGCCGGAATCCAGGGTAGTGCCGCACGCCCCGGAACGCCGGCGGATCGAGTTCGGTGAGCGCGCTGTGCAACAAGTGGTCGATCGTCGAAGCTGGCGGATGGCCGAACTCAGGAGTTAGTTCCGCGACAACCGCCGCGAGAGTGGTTACCGGCGCAGGCCCGGCGTGTCCCGATGCGCCGGTGACGCGGTGGCGAAGATGCTCCGCCAGCGTCGTGGTGGGCACCAGCAAACGAATGGGCGCTGAGCCAGAGGAGGAAAGAAACGATTCCCGGAGCAGGGTGCTCTTGCCGGAGGCAAAACCACCGGTGAGGATGGTCAACGACCTCTATTTTAGCGGGTTGCTGTCCGCCCATCTGAGACGGTCATGTCCCAAGATGGCTTTCTCCGAAATCTTGCAGCGCGGTGTTTAGCCTCTTCTCGCTTTCAAAGCTCTGGGAAAGAGGTCAGTCGTATTCAAACGTTGCCACGACTCCGTTATCTGGTCGATAATACACTTGCTGCACGGACGTTGCCTTCATGACCAAAACCATTCGAGTAGGTGAGCTAGCGCGCGAGTTGGAAGTTGAATCGTCCTTCGTCGCGGAAATGCTCCGGCGTTCTGGGATGACTGGCTCGATCACCTCGTCGACTGTAATAGAACCTGTTGTAGCTCATCGAGTGAGAGAAGAGTTTGGGAGAACGGAACGAACTCCTTATGCCGCGAGTCCTAACATCATCTGGGAGTTCTTCCCTGAGGAGTCGGTGGAAGTAGAGCTTGAGCCAGACACTACGGCCCGTCTCCTTTCGCTTTCGCAGGAAGTAGCCGACTTTCGTGAGACAGGCCCGCTCGAACCGATAGTGGCCAAGAAGCTTTCTGACTATTTCAGATTGCAGCATATCTTCCATAGCGCGGGAATCGAGGGAAATCGCTTAAGTTTACGGGAGACTGAAGTGGTGCTGAAGGACGGCATTCAGTTGAACGACAAACCCTTGTCCGATCAGCTGGAAGTCAAGGATCTAGCAGCAGCATTTCAATTTCTCGAAGACTGCGCACGTCCTGAAACCGTCGTGAGAGAAATTGACCTTAGAGAGATCCATCGGCTCACCGTATCCAATAACGTTGAAGCGGATCCCGGGGCGTATCGAAGGGCTGGTGTCGTAATTAGCGGCAGCGAACTCACACCGCCCGAACCGCTCGCGATACCCGGATTGATACAGGCGCTCGTCACCTGGATAAACAAACCTAAGGGATTAGATCGCCTCGCTTTCGCGACCATTGCCCACCATAAGTTCGTGGCCATACACCCGTTCCTAGACGGGAACGGCCGGGTATCCCGCCTGCTAATGAACCTCTTATTGCTGAAGGTTGGTTATCCGATCGTGAATATACACCGCGAGGATAGGCCCCGCTACTACGAGGCACTTTCCTTCGCCGACGTGGGCCTGTATTCCCCACTCATAAACCTCGCTGTTGACCGTGCCCTTGAGATCTTCGGTGAAATGAAGAGGGTCAAGGAAGAGACCGACCGAATGCGGGGTTGGGCGAACCGCCTAGGCGAAAAAGAAGCTGAACTGGAGCAGCGGCGCGAAGAACGCGAACATCGGATTTGGCTCTCTTCATTCGAGACCGTCAGGCTAGAATTTCAGAGTCGCGCAGAGTTACTCGATGATCAGCTGGGTACCGTTACCATCGCATTTAAGTCCTACCAACCGCCGGACCTAACCAAATACCTTAGTCTTCGAGAAAAGGGAAGGGCGTCACAAAGTTGGTTCTTCTCTCTCCGGTTCAGCACGGAGAACGATTCAAAGCACTTTGTCTTTCGCTTCTACCGAAACTTCAGCGTCCATTCCGGCGACGAGAGGGTTATTCCACTTCAACTAAACTGGTTCAACGATAGGGTTGAAACGCCTTTCGACTTGCCAGGGATAAAACTTCGGGAGATTTGGGTCGACAAAGTAAGCGGGTATATGGTTCGTCGGCAAGAAGGAGGGCGCACGCGCAATACAACCGAGCCAAGCGCCGCGAAGATTGCGGAGCAATTCTTCGAAGACGTATTAAAATCTTGTTTCAGTATAGGCTAACCCGCGGGGTGACCTCTGAGAGTAAGCCGCCGTACACCACCGAGATGATGCATCCCGGAAGCTAAAGAGTAAGTTATTCGGAGAGCGTGACGGTGGGAAGCGGAAGCGCCACTCCGATGAGACGGAACGGTTACTCGCCCCTGAATACGCCGAATACGCCGGAACGCCGCCTGATCTTCCGTGAAGAGTTAGATCCAGCGGACGCTCACGGTGCTACTTTGACGAAAGGTCAGAAGTATCTCTGGGTCGCGGATCGCGGACGCAACTGCATCTGGGTGGTGGACACACAAACAGACCAAGTTGTGAACCGCATTTTCCTTGCCGGCGGGGTCTCGCCAGATCCGACGCCCGACTTGCTGGCGCTGTCTCCAAACGGAAGTCACGTCTACATCTCAATGCGCGGTCCCGCGCCGCTTACGGCTGATCCCCACGTCAGCACTGGAGCGACGCCGGGAGTCGGAATCATCAAAGTGACGGAAGGCGGACGCAACGGCAGACTCGAGGCGTTTGCTCCGATGTCGAACATCGACGCCGCCGGAGTACAACGGGCAGGCGCGCACGCCCTTAGCTTGGTCGTGACAAAGTGAGGGGGGACAAGTTCAATCGCTACCGGAGTCGCTCCGACGATTCGTAGCTACCGGGCAGTCGCGGGCAATAAAGACGCATGCCCCTGGCGGGTTCTCAGCGGACCAGCGGAGTGTTCTGGATCTCCGTAAGCAGCGTCTCGAACTTCGTTCGCTGCTCCTCATTCAGAATCTTGACGATCTGCTCTTTGCCATAGCGGCGAGTCTCGTCCATCTGATTCTGCAGATCCTGAACGTACTTCATGAAATCGTCCAACACGATCTCGACTTTCTCCACTTGATTCTGGTCGAGATTCAACTCCGTCTTGAACCGTTCCAGCGCGACTTTCTTGTCGAGGCTTGCGGGCGTGGTGCGCACGGCGGTACGGCGGGCGGATAGCTTCATCGTCAATGCGCCCGAAGCCGCGCCGGCCAGGAAAATCAGCAGCAGCGTGGACAGCACCCGCGGGTTGGACCACGACGTTCTCGCGTGCATTCTACTGGTAGTCCTCAAACGAGGCGAGATTGACGAAGACACGGCCCCTGTCTTCGTCCTCGTTCCCGACAAGATGAACGTCGGGACGGTCGTCCACCAGGATTCGCGCGGGGGCTTCCGCATATTCGGGAAGGCGATTGTCCGCCTCCGTGCCGACTAGCGCGATTCCCAAAATCAGCAGAAGCATCACGGATGCGTAGACCAGACGCTGTCCGAAAACGCCAGTGAATGTCGACCAGAAACTTGGTTGCGACGCTTCCATTTCGACGCGGGCCAACACCCGGGCGTAGAATCCCGGCGCGGGCGCGACGCCTTCCGGAGCCCGCAAGGTCTCCCGGAAAAGTTCCGCGTTCTCGCGATAAGAGTTCAGCAGTGCAAGGTTCTCCGGGCGCGATTCCACCAGCCGGTCGAACAGGGGGTCCGCACCGGGGGCAAGCTTTCCGCCAAGATAATCCTCCAGCCTATGCCTGATCCGCTCTTCCATAACTGTCTTCCCTCAATTAGTACCACCAAGCTTCGTTTTGGCTTTCCCGGCCGCTCGTGGCGTTGGCAACCGGTCCCGGCCCATCGCGCCGCCCTTATCCGGTCAAGACCGATTTCGGGCTCCGCATGATTCTTTGTGACGCCTTCACCAGCTTTTGCCGGGCACGGAAGAGTTTCACCTTGATGGTGTTCTCGTTCATTCCGGTCAGACCGGACAGTTCCTGCACCGACAACCCCTCGACTTCTTTCAGAAGGATCAGATTCCTTTCCTCAGGACTGATTTTTTCAAGGAGCTTCAAAGCCAGCTGACGCTGCGCCAGACGGTCGTCGACCGGCATGTGGCGGTCGGCGTTGATCTCGGAATTCTCCATCAGACGGGTATCTTCTTCGGAGACATCGCTCTCATAAACAAGCTTCCGGACCCGCTTCTTGCGCAGATAGTCGTAGCACTCGTTGGTCGTGATCTTGTAGATCCATGTCAACAAACTGCTTCGCGAATCGAAATTCTGTATAGAAAAGTATATTTTCGTAAATACTTGTTGCGAAATGTCTTCCGCATCGTTCTGGTTCCGAAGGATGCCATAGATTATTGAGAAGACCTTGTTCTGGTACTTCTCAACCAGCTCGCGGAAGGCCGCTTCGTCGCGCGCCTTGGCGCGTTCGATCAGCCGAGACTCATCGGTTTGGCGATGATCCACTTTTTTTTGGGCGCCGGCGGAACTCTCCGGCCAGGAAACTGACGGAAATACGTTAGCCGCCGCAGCGCCGTTCATACATGATAGCTGACGCACCCTTTAGCGACGCGGTTTCGGCCAACTGGCGCGCATCGCCGTGGCCCAGGGAATCATCTCTTCTTCCAGGATGGCGTTCCCGCGAACGCTGGAATCTGGCATACTGGAGATTAGGAAGGGAAACATGATCCAACTGACTGAAACGGCTGTGACCAAAGTTCGGGAAATTCTGGGTTCGCAGGACCCCAAACCGGCTGGACTGCGAATCGCGGTCGTCGGCGGCGGCTGCTCCGGCTTCAGCTACTCGATGGCCTTTGAGAACGCGCCCGGCCTTCTGGACAAAAGCTACAACTTCGGCGAGCTGAAGGTGTTTGTCGATCAGGCCAGCATGCTCTACCTTGATGGAGCCGAAGTGGACTATGTCGAGAGCTTCGAGGGCTCCGGCTTCAAGTTCAGCAATCCGCAAGTGAAGTCCACCTGCGGCTGCGGCAGCTCTTTCAGCGTCTAGATTTTCTCTTTCCCGTTACACTCAATCAGGCTCAGCCTTCGCAGGCGGGCCTGATTTTGTTTTTGCGGAGATAATCTCTGGGTATGTACATCGCGCTGAATGGCACGTTGACCACTGGCCGCGTGGAATGGCCCGCGTTCGCAGAACTGGCGGCGAAGACCGGATACGGGGGCGTGGACGTCAGTCTGGACCGCGCAATGGCCGACGGCGTTGTCGCAACGAAAGACCTGCTGGCGCGGCTGCGTCTGAGACCCGCCATTGTCAATCTGCCCGTCGAGTTCCGTAAGGACGACGCGGCTTTCGACGAGTCCTTTGCGAAGCTCGCGCCCGCAGCCAAGTTCGCCACGGCCATCGGTTGTCCACGCATGGCGACCTGGATGTTGCCCTCCTCGGACTTGCCGAAGGATGAACAGCGCGCCGTCTACCGCCGCCGTTTAGGAGCCGCCGCGAAGGTGCTGGCCGACGCAAACGTCCGGCTGGGCCTGGAGTTTGTCAGTCCCGTCCATTTGCGAAAGCGGTTTCCGCATGAGTTCATCTGGCAGATGAACGAAATGCTGGGGCTGGCGAAAGACTGCGGTCCGAACGTGGGATTGCTGTTGGACTCCTGGCATTGGCACCACGCAGGCGCCACCACGGCCGACATCGTTCGCGCGGGCCGGGAGGCCATCGTGCACGTGCACATCAACGACTCCACTGGCGTTGCGCCCGAAGCTGTGCTGGACAACGACCGTCTGATGCCCGGCGAAGGCGTGATCGACCTGATGGGTTTCGTAAAGGCTCTGAAACAGATTGGCTATTCCGACGCGGTAAGTGTCGAAGTTTTCGGACGCGGCCTAAAAGACATGACGCCGGAGCAGGCGGCAAAACTCGGCGCGACGACAACCGCGGCGGTGATGCGGCGGGCCGGCGTTCTGTGAGGCTCGACCAGCTGCTGACGGAGCAGCGGAATCCGGCGACGGCGAACATCGATTCACTGCCAACCGGGGACATGCTCCGCGTGATGAATGCGGAGGACCGCCGCGTTGCCGACTCTGTCACGGTGGAACTGCCCCGCATCGCCCTCGCCGTGGACGCGATCGTCGAACGCCTGAAGCGTGGCGGAAGGCTCTTCTATATCGGCGCGGGTACAAGCGGGCGCCTGGGCGTCTTGGATGCCGCCGAATGCGCACCCACCTTCAATGTTCCGCCGGAGCTTGTACAGGGAATCCTCGCCGGTGGAGAATCGGCGCTGGCGCGGGCGGCGGAGGCCAGCGAAGATGACGAGTCCGCCGGCGCGCACGATCTGGTGGAACGCGGCTTCGGGCCGGGCGATGTCCTCGTCGGAATTGCCGCCAGTGGCCGGACGCCTTATGTGCTGGGCGCAATCCGGCACGCCCGCGACATCGGCGCCGTGACGATCGGAATCAGTTGCACGCCCGACTCCGATCTTTCACGCGATGTGGCGATTCCCATCGCCCCGGTGCCAGGTCCGGAGGTTCTGGCGGGTTCGACACGGCTGAAGGCCGGAACGGCGACCAAGCTGGTGCTGAATATGTTGTCCACCGGGACGATGATCAAGCTGGGCTTCGTCTATCGAAACCTGATGGTGAATGTCCAGCCGCGGAACGAAAAGCTGCTCGACCGGGCTCGCCGCATTGTCGAGGAGGCTGCGGGCGTTGGTTCGGACGCCGCTGCTACGCTGCTGGAAGAGTCGGGGAGGGTCGTGAAAACTGCCATTGTTATGGGCCGGCTGCGCATCGATCGCGCGGCGGCGGAGGAGCGGCTGCGGGCCGCGGGCGGACGCGTGTCGGAGGCTCTGCGGTAGATGGATCAGTTTCGAATAACGGGCGGGACACCGCTATCAGGATCCATCGAGATCAGTGGTGCGAAGAACGCTGCCTTGCCAGTGCTGGCGGCGTGCCTGTTGACGGAAGAGCCGGTGATCCTGCACCGCATCCCCCACGTGCGGGATCTGCGAACGATGCAGAACTTGCTTCAGCACTGCGGCGCCACGGTGGAGCGTCGGGAGGATGACGCGCTGGTTGTGCACGCCGCGAAACTGGACCGGCCCGAGGCGCCATACGAGATCGTCAAGACGATGCGCGCGTCCAGCTTGGTGCTGGGTCCGCTGCTGGCTCGCGCGGGGCGCGCGCGGGTTTCGATGCCCGGCGGTTGCGCGATCGGCGCGAGGCCGATCAATCTCCACATTGGCGGGTTGGAGCACTTGGGCGCCGTCACTCGTCAGGAGGCTGGTTACGTGGAGGCGACCGCGGAAAAAGGTCTGCGCGGGAAGCGGGTTTTGTTCGAACGGATCACGGTCACCGGCACCGAGGATCTGTTGATGGCGGCGTGCCTCGCGAAGGGCGAAACTGTCCTGGAGAATGCGGCGCGAGAGCCCGAGGTTGCGGATCTGGCGCACCTGTTGATCCGCATGGGCGCGAAGATTGAAGGCGCGGGCACGTCAACTATTCGCGTCGAGGGCGTTGCGCGGTTGCGCGGAGCCGAGCATTCGATTATTCCCGACCGGATTGAGGCGGGAACGTTTCTGCTGGCCGGGGCGATCACGCGCGGCAATCTCCGTATCACGCGTTGTGAGCCGGAGCATTTGACTGCTTTGACCCAGAAGCTTTGCGAAACTGGCGTGGACGTGACGGTGGAGGGCACGGACGTCATGCGTGTGCAGGCTCCTGGACCGTTGCGGTCGGTTGATATTACGACGCAGGAACATCCCGGGTTCGCAACGGATCTGCAGGCGCAGTTCATGGCCCTGATGACCCAAACCACCGGGATCTCGTTTATATCCGAGACGATTTTCGAGAACCGGTTTATGCACGTGCTGGAGCTCGCCCGAATGGGCGCGAACATCCGGATTGAAGGCAGGCAGGCAATTGTGGCCGGGCCTTCGCCGTTGACGGCGGCTCCGGTGATTGCCAGCGATCTTCGCGCCAGCGCGTCACTGGTTCTGGCCGCGTTGGCCGCGCGGGGCGACACGGTTATCGACCGCGTGTACCACATGGACCGGGGCTACGAGAAAATTGAGAAGAAGTTGGCGCAGGCCGGAGCGAAAATAGTCAGGGAGGAGTAACGATGGCTCAAGGAATGGCACATAACCCGGGTTTTTTGGCCCTGGTCGAGGACGCGAAAAAGCGCGTGCGGGAGATCGATCTGCCCGCCTATCGCGATCTGATCGAAAAGGGCGACGATCACCTGTTGGTCGACGTTCGCGAGAAGGAAGAGTTTGCCGCGGGGCACGTGTCGGGCGCACTGCACCTGTCAAAGGGCGTCATCGAGCGCGATATCGAGAAGAGTGTTCCAGAGAAAGACACGCCCATGGTGTTGTATTGCGGCGGTGGCTTCCGGAGCGTCCTGGCCGCAGAAGCCCTTGGAAAAATGGGCTACACGAACGTGGTTTCGCTCGACGGCGGGTGGAAAGTGCTCGAAGGGTCGGGCATTCCGATTGAGGAGTAGCTACCAGAGAAGAATCAGGCCCACGGTCCTCCAGGCGACGTAGGCGACCGCAATCAGTTCGGCGAGCTGAAAGGCCTTCACGATGCCGTTCGCGAGATATTCGAAGCGGACGATCAGGGCACAGACGGCGCCCCCGAAAACCCAGCGCGGGTCGTACCCGCCTTCAAAGAACCTCATGTGCGCGACAATGCCCATCCAGTAAAGCAGCGGAAGGTTGCTCGAAGTGCCATGCGCGTACCGGACAATCGCCACCCACAACGTCAGCGCCAGGACGATCATCGCGATGACGTTGAAGGGCGTAAGTGGGATGCCGAAGATCATGGTCTCTCACCGCGGCGTCCCAGGCTGCACCGGCCTGTCCCGGTAAGCCGCTTGGCGGTTGGTTCTCTAGAATAGAACCGAGAGCGTTCCGAAAACAAGGAAGTCGTGCAGCAGTCCCCCTGATGAGGCGCCCAGCGCCGGGGCAATCACTTTCTTCGGGAATGGCGTCACATAGTCCCTCATCTCCGCGCGGAGAATCAGACGACGGCTCAATCTGTACTTGACGCCTCCCCCGATCGACAGCATCGGCTGCCATTCGGCGGTCCGCGTGAGATAGCCGAACTGGCTCAACGGCTGAAAGACCACTTCATCGCCAGTGCCCTGGAAGTACTTGGCGCCGCCTCCAACCGCGAAGAACGGGCGGAGCGTATCTTCCTGCGTCCGGAACTGATAGAGGACATCGTAGTGTATGGCGTGCGAATGTGCGTCAAACGTTGCGCGGCCGGAGCCGGTCTCCAGCCTAAGGCGTCCGGGTTGCCAGGTGTAGCGGACTTCGCCCGCCCAATTGCGGTACAGATTCTGCCCAACGTAGGCGGAGACGGCGATCGCCTTCTCGATTCCAGCTGTCGCCGTCTGGCCTCCAGCCGTAATCTGGTTTGACGAATAGATGCCCGCTCCCGCTCCGGCCCCAAGCTCCCAGTTCTGGGCGAAAGCCGGCGTAGTAGCGACAACAAGAACAGCGGCAAGTGTGGAATTTCTCATAGTTACCTAGTCGATGACGCGGACGTTTACGCTAACGCGTGAGCCCCCTTGCTGGATCTCAAGCGGGATCAATAGGCCCGCCGGAACATGGCGGGGTATCTGGGCATTGATCTGATAGACGCCGGCCGTCCCGGGCGACAGTCCGGCGTAGAGAACGGGAAGTTCGGTACCGCCTAGAGAGATCTGGGGGTCAATCAGCGTCAACGCCAGCGGGTCGGAGGGTGCCGGTGCACCCGCCTCGACCTCCGGGCTGGTGCGCCCAAGGCCGGTCAGGAAAACGACAATATGATCGCCCTTCTTCACGGGGTTCGAACCGGTCGCGAGGCCGCTATTCCGCGCATTGTAGACGGCGGGAGTAGTGAGGTCCGCGTCGGGCACCGGGATCTGAAAGACGCCGGGGGCCGTAGGTCGCAGCGTCATCGCGAACGAATCGCTAACGCCCCCGGGCGTGCGAAGAACGAAGGTGGCTGTCCCCTCCAACGAAAAGGGAAGCTGTGCATTGATCCGCGTTGGGCTGACAAAAAAGACGGGCACCGCAAATCCGTTGACCGTCAGGCAGCTTTCGCCGAGGGCGGTCGAGATCGGCATTTCGCTGCTTGAAAGGCTGATTGGGCTTAGGTCCGTTCCGAAGAGAGACACCAGAGATCCAGGCGCGAGAGACGGCTGCCCGTCGGCTGCGTTCCCGATACGGGAAATTCGCGGAGGCACGGTCGCCGCGTCGTAAGTCCAGGGCAGCACGGTAAAGCCAGAGCGTGTAAGCAGGACGAAGTTCTGGCGATTGGCGAGAACGGCGAGTGACCGGGAGAAGGCGAAGGACTCGTTTCCTTCAACCGGGTTCTCGGCAACCCGCGTCGGCCGGGTGGCTAAGGTTGATTCAAGGCGTTCCATCGTGCCCGGAGGACTTAAGCGAAAGCTGTTCTCCCCGGAGAAAGCCAATCCGGCGCTCACCTGCGCGCCGGTAAACCGGTGGACGGGCACTAGAGAAGAGTTCAAGATCGTGTTGCCGATTGCGAACTGTTCAAAGTTGGAGGACGCGTAGGCGCCGGAAAGGCGCTGCGAGTCCCGGCGAGAGATCACGAAAGCGTCGGGCGTCGAGTTGTACAGCATGACGTTGCCGTCGGCTTGCGCGATCAGTATGGAAGCGCCGTTCGTCGAGGCTGCCAGAACGGTGTTGATATCTACCTTGTTTTCCCAAACGCCGAGTGATGGGTAGACGGACGCGGAGCGGGTCGCCATCTCCACGCGGTCGATCTTGTGCTCGGGTCCAGCTACGCGTGCCGCGGCTAGAATCGCGCGGCCTGACGCCGCGATGGAACGCGGATAGTGGCCACCCGGGAAGCGGATGGGTAGCTCCGCGTCGAAGGTGTCGAGGTCGTATACCATCGCGATCTGAGCGTTGTCGTGCCCCACCAGCAGGTGCCGCCGGTCGAACGTGATGGCCATTTGTGTCGGCGTATTTGCCGTATCGAGGACACGAATCAGTTGATGAGTGCTGCCGTCGAACACCAACACCTGGTTCAGATCTTGACGCAGGATGTAGAAGCGGTCCCGCACGGGATCGGCGATCAAATCGACCAGCCGGCCTGGCACATTGACGGTGGTTCCCCGCTGATCAGGCTCCCGCCGGTTGACGACCAACCGGACCGCCTGCGGGATTCGAACGCTCTGCGGCGCGGTGATCGAGATTTCAACCACCGTGGTTCCCGGGTTCGGCGCTGCCACCGACGGGTCGACAATCACATCGACTGTTGCCGGGGTTACACCCGCCGACTGGGAGAACCGGATACCGTTGCCGGAACTCAGATAGAAAGCCGTCGCCGCGCCGCTCAAATCCACTACGCGAATTTGTCCGCGGAGCTGTGACAGGCTGCACGAATTCGAGCGAAGTACCAGATCCTCACGGTCCGCGGATACGCGCCGTTCGTTCGCCAGAGCTCCCACGGGAAGAAACATGACTCCGCTATCCGAGATCGAATACATCGTGCTTGCGGAGGCGTCCAGCAAGCTGCGGCCCGTCAGGTTCTCGGGCAGTTGCAGGGTCTCGCGGAGCGCGAGGTTCTTCGAAGATACGATACGCAGAACGGGTGGGGGAAGATTCGTCGAGTTCAGCCCCGTGCCCTCGGGGATATGGACGTATATCAGGCCACGCGTCGAATCGATCGCGTGGCTGCCTACTTGAAGAAGACCGGAGACATTGGGGAACTGGCTGAGGATAATCCCCTGCCGGTCGAACAGACCCCATCCGCCCGTGTAGCTGGTGCCGTCCTGATTGACGCTGACAACGCGCGGTCCCATCGGCGGCTCCGCCGTATATCCAAGGACAACCATTTGCCGTCCGACGACGTCATACCGAAACCGGTAGTTTTCCGCAAGGCAATAGATCCAACGCCCGTCACCAGAAACTCCCGTGGCCACCGCCACGACGCTTGCCGGGAACTCGCCCGCCGGGCGGGGCAGGGTGTTGGCCGCAAACTGGGCGATGGTTCCGATAGTTTGGACGCCGCCCGACACCGGGTCGAACAGCAGGAACTCCGACTCAGTAACAATCAGCGCCAAACCATCGATGCCAAACGCCGCTCCCAGTGGAGCGGAGGAAAGCGCGAAAGTCTGACGGGCAGCGGAGTTCAGATCGATCAAAGTGAGCGAGTTTCTCGGCGCCTGGGGAGCGGCGAAATTCCCGAAGTGCGTCACCAGCAACCATCGCCGGTCCGGCGAGAGAGCAACCGAATAGGGCTGCGGTAGCACATTCATCGACGAGGTGATCGCCGCGTTGGCAAGAGAGACGACATCGATCCGGTTGGCCGTGAAGTTCGCGACATACAGCACGCCCCGGGCTTCATCAAGGGCCAAGTCAGCCGCTTGGCCTCCGATTGGAACGACGCGGCCGAACGGCGCGGCCGCGACGCCCAGCGCCAGCAACGTCAGAACGACGATGCGGGCGGGCGCAAATCCCATACTGCGAGCTGCTTTCATCGCTTTTCCTTACGACCTTCCAGGAATCCTACTCGTCGACGTTCTTCTTGCGACGGAGTACGATCAAGCCCAGCAAAACGACGGCGATTGCCGCACAAATCATTCGAACCATGCCAGCGTCCATTAGTAAGATCTCCTTTCGTCGCGGGTTCTTGAACCCGCAACTAGCTAATCGGCGGGAAAGGCGGGGACCATTAGAAGATTCGCGGTCCCCTACATACCGTTCATCATCGGCAGCAGATCGCGAACGATGCGAACCGCAATCGGCCCGACGGTGACGACGAAAAGAGAGGGCAAAATGCAGAAGAAGATTGGGAAGACCAGCTTCACGCCAAGTTTCGCCGCCTTCTCCTCGGCCATTTGCCGGCTTTGGACGCGCATGTAGTCCGAATGAGCGCGAAGGGACGTGGCGATGCCGGTGCCAAACCGGTCGGCCTGAATCAACACGGCGACCAGCTTCTTTAGATCCTCGACCGAAGTCCGGTCGGCGAGATTCCGAAGCGCCTCCATCCTTCGCTTTCCGGCCTTCAGTTCCAGGTTCACCATGAGGAACTCTTGGGCGATTGCCGGATAGGCGTGCTCCAGTTCCTTAGCTACCTGCATGATGGCTTGATCCAGGCCGAGGCCGCTTTCCACGCTGACGACCATCAGGTCGAGGGCGTTCGGGAGACCTCGCTGAATGTCCTTCTGACGCCTGCTGCTCATCAGCTTCACTGCCTCGTTGGGGCCAAAGAACCCCGCCGCAAGCGCCACGCCGATGACAATGATCTGGTTCGTCGACTGCATGTCCGACCGGGACATGAAGAACGCCGCCGCCAAGGGAAGCGCCAAGCCCAGGATGAACTTCGAGCCGTATAGAATTTTCAGCCCATTGGGATTACGAATGCCCGCCTTCATCAGACGGCGGGTCATCAGGCTGACGCTTTCTGGTGACGCCGGGACGAGAGCGCCCATCCGCGCAATGAGATCGTGCAGGACCACGCTTGGATGGCGCATCTCGACCTCCGCTGCCTGAGCTGCGGAAGCGGTCACGCGATCGATGGCCTGATTCGGCTCCACCCAGAATTTCTTCCCGATCACCGCGCCAACGATCGCGATCAGGAGAAAGAGTACGCCGGCCAGGACAAGTGTCATCGCAAACTAGACCTCGATCGCCACAATTTTCTTGATGATGGCGTAGCCCAACACCTGGAGTCCGATCGCGGCACCCGCCATGTAGTGCCCGATCTCATCCTCGAAAAAGAACTTGACGTAATCCGGATTCACCCAGAACATCAGGAACCCGACCGCAACGGGAATCGAACTGAGGGCAGTTCCAGTCATGCGGCCATGCGCCGAAATCGCCTTGATTTTTCCGCGCAGCTTGAATCGCTCGCGGATGACGAAGGCCAGCTTGTCGAGGATTTCGGCGAGATTGCCTCCCGTCCGCTTTTGCAGCACGACAGCCGAGACAAAAAACTGTACGTCGAGCGACGGAATGCGTTCGCCGAGTTTTTGGAGCGCCGTGTCCAATGGCAGCCCGAGATTGTGCTCCTCGAAAGCGCGCTTGAACTCTCCGGCGAGAGGTTCTTGAAACTCTTTGTGAATCATTTCCAGCGACGCCGAGAAAGCGTGCCCCGCGCGCATCGACCGGGCGACGAACTCCAATGAATCGGGGAACAATTCCTCGAAACGCCACAGTCTTTTCGAGCGGAGGCGAAGCACGTGGAGAACGGGCAGGCAGCTCATGGCGGCGCCGACGGCGAGATTGATCAGAATGCTGTTTCCAGGAATGAACTGCCAGCTGAGCACGAATCCCCCCAGGAATAGGGCAAGGCAAGCGTGAGCGAGTCGGGCGGGCTTCCACCGGAGGCCGGCCTGTTCCAGAATTTTCGAGATGCGGCTGGTTAGCTGGTAGCGCTGCATCAGATGGAGGACGAGACGGCCCGTGGTACGGTCCTCGGTCTGGATTAGCTGGACATTGCCCGATTTTCCAGAACTTTTCTTCTTCTTTCCAGGCTCGATCAGCCGGCTCTGGATCCGCGCCGTGTCCTTCGAGCGCATGTATTTCGTCGACAAATACCAGGCGCCCAGACACAGGGCCCAGATTCCGATCGCGATGAGTCCGTAAGTCAACATAGCCGGCTGTGCCGCAACGCTAGATCTCTATCGACTCGTCAAAGATTTCGGCGTCGAGTGAAATGCCGGCGGCCAGAAGCTTCTCGTGAAATTTGGGCCGGATTCCGGTGGCGCAGAACCGTCCCAGCACCTTGCGGTTCTCATCGAGACCCCGTTTCTCGAAAACAAAGAGGTCCTGTAGCGTTACCGTCTCGCCCTCCATTCCCGTGACTTCCGTCACGGACATCACCCGCCGGGTTCCGTCGCTGAGCCGCGCAGCCTGCACGAACAGATGCACGGCACTGGCGATCTGCTGCCGGATCGAGACAAGCTTCATGTTGGAGTTGGCCAACGAGACCATCACTTCCAGGCGGGATACTCCGTCACGCGGCGAGTTCGCGTGAATCGTCGTTAAAGATCCGTCGTGGCCGGTATTCATTGCCTGCAGCATGTCCAGCGCTTCTTCACCGCGCACTTCTCCGACCACAATGCGGTCGGGGCGCATACGGAGGCTGTTGATCAACAGTTCCCGCTGACGGATGGCCCCATGGCCCTCAAGATTCGCGGGACGCGTTTCAAGCCTCGCCACATGGGGCTGTTTCAACTGCAATTCGGCCGCGTCTTCAATCGTGACAATTCTTTCCCGCTCTCCGATGAACCCGGAGAGCGCGTTCAGAAGCGTGGTCTTTCCGGCTCCCGTTCCCCCAAGGATGATGATGTTCAAGTGGGCGCGAACCGCGGCTTCAAGCACGGCCTTCATTCCCGGCGTCATCGCCCTCTTCTCAACGAGGTCGTCGAGGGTGAGCTTGTCTTTCGAAAACTTACGGATGGATAGGAGTGGGCCATCGACTGCAAGTGGCGGGATTACCGCGTTCACACGCGAGCCGTCAAGAAGGCGCGCGTCCACCATCGGGTTCGATTCGTCGATTCGCCGGCCAACTTGGCTGACAATCTTGTCGATGATGCGAAGCAAATGGGGAGTGTCGCGGAACTTGATCGGAGTGATATCGAGGAGCCCTTTGCGCTCCACGTACACCTGCTCCGCCGTGTTGACCAGAATGTCGGATACTGTGGCGTCTTTCAGCAGCGTCTCAAGGGGGCCGAGGCCGAAGACTTCGTCGAGGACTTCTTCCGCCAGTTGCTGCTTCTCCGGGCCGCTCAGCAGTGTCGGCTCAGCGTCGAGCAGCGCCATCAGTGCTTGCCGGACCTCGGCGCGCACGCGCTGGTTGTCAATCGAGGCCAGCGCCTCAAGATTAATCTTGTCGAGCAGTTTGCGGTGAAGCGTGAACTTCAGTTCCTGGTGTTCGGGCCGGCTCGCGGCGGGAACTGCGGCTCCAGGAAGGGAACTTGAAGGTGCAGCGGGTAATCCTAGATTCATCATGCGGGGTGTCTCTCTCGGTTTCCTTAGGGTTTGCCGCTCTCGACGGCCGTTTCCGCCCGGTCAGCCGAAACGCGGCCGTTTGGGGTCCGAAGACGGGCCGCCAGGCTTTGAATCGCTTTTCCAAACTCCGAGGTGGTGCCCAGCGGAGCCCCGTCCGCAAGCTGATTCCACCGGCCGTCCAGCCCCGAGTCTTCGGCGGGAAGAATGGTATGGACCGGCATGGAGAATACGCGTTGAAGATCGGCGGCTCCAAGCGGGTCCCGCTTCGGCATCCGGTTGATCAGAATTCGTGCGCTGGTTCTGACGAAGCCCAGGCTTTCGAGAAGCCCCAGTGCCCGGCGGGCAAGGTGGAGGCTCCCGAGATCGGGTGTTGAGACAAGAAAGAAGGTATCGGAGGCGGGCAGCGAGATCAGGCTGAGACGCTCGTAGATGACCGGTAGATCGAGCACGATCCAGTCGTAAATTCGCTTTGCGGGTTCCATCGCTTCGGCGAAGCGGAGGGGGTCGGCTGTGTCCAGTTTGGGTTCGCGAGGGGACGGTAGGACCTCAACAGGACCGATCTTGACGGTCCGGCGGTGCCAGTTTGCGTCCGCCTCGCCCCGGAGGATCGAATCGAAGGACGGGGACGAGTCCCCGGTGAGCTGCCCTGCGAGCGTTCCGCCAGACGAATCGCCATCGACGAGAAGAACGCGCCCCCCGGTCTGCTGTTCTAACGCGAGGGCGATCTCGACGGCAATGGTAGTCGAGCCGGATCCCGGCTTGGCGCTGGCGAGGCAGATTAAGCGGCCCGGTTCCCTGTCCTGGGGCTCGGTTTGGGGCCGCCGCAAGCGCCGGATCCGGCTGACGGCTTCCTGCTGCGCCCGCAGGTCGAATGGGGTGCAAAGAAACTCGCTGGCGCCTTGCCGGAGAGTCGAGACGATTGCATCCTTGTCGTTTCTCGAGTGCAGGGCGACGATCTGCGTTCCGGGCCGGGAGGCAAGAATCCGCCGGATGATCGATCCGGCGGCGGCTGGGTCGGTGGCCACGTCAAGCAGAACCACGTCCGGGTCGAACTGCCGCAGCCGCACATCCAAAGACTGTTCGGCCGGATAGGCCTTCAGGTCCGCAACGATCTGAAATGCGCGAAGTGAGGAGAGCGTGGCCAGAAATTGATCGGCCAGAACGCGGTCCGGCGCAATCAGAAGACTCTGGAGGTCGAATCCGTTCAAGGCGACCGCCTCCCTGCGGGAATGGAAACGCCGGCCGATGAGGGGATTGCGCTCAGGCCACTCTCGCGAGCCTCCCGGATGCCGGGCTTTGCCGAAGCGGTCGCAACCGGTGCGGCGGCCGCAGCCTTGGGTGATTTGCGTTTAGCCGCTTTCGCCGGGTCGCTGCCCTTCTCCGGTGCGACGCCCTTCGAGATTTTCTCCATGTCCGGAAGAAATGCCTTCGGAAAGTCGGGACCAGGAAGCGGCGCTCCGGGGTCCAGAGGGGAGGCAATTTCCGGCGTAACCAGGACGATCAATTCCGTCTTCGAGCGGTTCTCGGCCTTGCTCTTGAAGAGCGCGCCAAGGACGGGGATGTTCGCCAAGCCGGGAATCTTGGACATGTTCTCCGTGACCCGGTCGTCGATCAACCCTCCGATCACGAAGCTTTGGCCCCGCGCGAGCTCAATATTTGTCTCGACCCGGCGGGTTGCCAGCGCGGGAATCGTGAAGCCGGAAACGGTAACCGCGTTCGCGAAGTCGAGGGTCGAAACCTCTGGCCTGACGTAGAGCTTGATCGTGTCGTGCGCTGTCAGTTGCGGATTGAAAGTCAGCCGGACGCCGAATTCCCGAAATTGGATCGTGATCGCGCCCGCGTTCGCGCCGCCTTGAATGATCGGCACGGGGAACTCGCCGCCCACGACGAAGCTGGCTTCCTTTCCGGGGGTCGTAACCAGGTTAGGTTCGGCGAGAATCTGAAGCACGCCCTGGTTCTGCAATGCCCGGACAAAGACCATCAAGTCCAGATCGGGCCGGAAAGCGAATATGTTCAACGCGTCGGCGATGCTGACCCGTGGAGCGCCGTTCTCCACCGTGACATTTGGCGGGCTGAACTGCCCGGTTGAGATTCGGCCAATCGTATTTCCGAGCGGCACGAAATTTACGGCAAACGAGTTGCCGGCGTTGCGGTTCAGCTCCGCGAACCGGACCTTGAGAACGATCTGCGGCTCGACCGGAGGCGGTGCGATTTGGAGATTGTTGACAACCGATTTGGCGAGAGGCGTGGCAAGCAGGGCGGCGCGCTCGAAAACTTCTTTCGATGAGACTCTACCCGTAAGAGTGACTTCATCCTTAGCCGCCTGAATCTCGATATTCTCCCCCGGAAACGTCCGCTTCACGAGATGCCGGATCGGCTCGATATCGTGCTCCACGGTGACGGTGTAAAGCGACCGCTGCCCGGTTCTCGCCCAGACCACGATGGTGGCTGAGCCATGCGCCTTTCCGTGGATCAGAAACTCTCGTGACGTTGCCGGAACCGCATCGGCTACCGCTGGATCGCTGGTCGAAATCCGGGCGATGTCGGACGGGTAGTCGATCACGAGACTTCGCCCCAGCGTGACCTTTAGATCGCTCGACGCGAGCCGCGCCGGAGGCTGGGAGTCGATCCGCTCCGCGCAAAGCAGCGTCGTGCTAAAGGCGGCAATCAGAATGAGACTCATGGCTTGGCTTCTCCTTCTTCGACGCCCGGATTTGCCCGCCGCGCCGGCATGACGTTCTCAACCGAACGCTTGTCTCCGCGGATGACGACGATCTGATCGGCTGGCGCCTGGGGGACCACTTTGGGGACGAAGGGCTGGGGTGCGGCGGGCCGGGGCCTGGGCCGGGGCTCTTCGGGCGGCTCTTCCCCGTTGTTTTGAACCGGACCTGCCGAGGCGCGCTGCCCGGCTGCGCCGTATAGTTTCGTGAGATTGCTGCCCGGCGTCGCGCGGACTTCCTCGTCCTTCGAATTCCGCAACACGAGCTGGATCCGGCCCTCGTTAGAGGCCAAAGTGAGGGTCTCGGCTTGTTCCGGCGTGACCAGCAACGTGACGGACTGGGCGGCAATGGCTTGGCCGCGCGCATCGGGTGCAAGCGTCGTTCCCGAACTGAGTACGATGATGTTCTGCAGCACCGTCGAAGTCATTGAGGATTCTCCCCTCGGCGGGCGTCCTGTCACCAGCACGTCGACCTTTAAGCCGGGCTGCACGAATCCGGCCACGCCGACCACGTCCGTTACCCTAACCGAAACCGCGCGCATCCCTGATGGAATCACCGGCGCCAAACCCGAGCCCATACCCTTTGATGCCAGACGGCCCTCGGTGACCGGTTCTTCAAGAAGAATGGTTGAGACCACCGGACGGTCCTGAAGCTCGTCGATCTTGGAGAACCCGCCCTTGGGAAACGCCGCTGCAGGAACCTTGGTGACCTTTAGGTCCTCTGGCTTTAGAGTCATCCCCACCGTCAGCACCCGCGCCGCCAGCACCAAGTCAACGGCCAGTTCAGGTTCCGCCGAGCGCTTCTGCCCCGCCATTCCCTTCGACAATTGAAAGAAGATTCCCGAGACGACCAGCGCAAACAGCAAACTGACGCCGAGCACGGTAAGGAAGCGGCGGTCCATCACTTGCCTCCCATTCCGATGGCGATCCAGACGCCGGCCACGATCGCCGGAGCATAAGGAATCGCTTTACGGTTCTCACCGCGCCATCGCGACCACCCCAAGACAGCCAGGGCCAAAACAGCCCCTAGAATTGCCGTCCACCATGCCGCCACCCACAGCCGGTCCGGACCGAGCAGGGCGCCGAAACCGGTCATCAGCTTCACGTCGCCGCCGCCGAGCCCGCCGAGAATATAGAAAACGAGAAAGACGAGGAATCCGCAAACCGCGCCACTGAGAGATGAGCCGAGGCCAGCGAGGCCCCGCTCAGCCGAATGAATCGCGATGCCCACGGCGAGCGTAGCAACTGGAATCCAGTTTGGAATCCGGCGTGAGCGCAGATCTTCCACCACCGCAGCGACTCCAGCGAGCGCACCAACCGCCAGTTCCCAGGCCTGCATACCGCGTGAGACTCCTTCTCACTTGGTTCTTCGACCGAAAACCGGGTTTCCGTTAGGACAATTCGTTGACGACGGGGGGAGAGAGCCGCAGGCCGAGAGCCGCTTCGAGCAGCGCACCGGCTTCCAGCAGCGCGTCGTCGTGGCCCCAGGGGGCCAGCAATTGCGCGCCAATTGGCAGGCCGCCGGTAGAAATGCCGCAAGGCAGCGCGAGCGACGGAATCCCCAAGACATTGATGGGACGGGACAAGCGCGTCGTGGCGAGCCGCAGGTCCACCTCAGCACCGTCCTGCCGCAGGACCGTCTCGCCGATCCGGGGCGCCGGAGTGGGCGTCGCCGGGGTCAGCAAGAAGTCGCAACGGTCGAAGACGCCGCGAAATCGCCTTGCGGCCCCGACTCGCCCACGCTGTGCGCGGAGGTACACCAGCGGATCCTGCGACCGGCCCGCTTCGAACCGGGCGCGCACATCGGTGCCGAACTCGTCCCGCCGGTCCCAGAGCGACGCCACCGAATCGGCGGCCTCGGGTAAGATGA
Organism: Bryobacteraceae bacterium; assembly: GCA_041746955.1. Taxonomy (GTDB): domain Bacteria; phylum Acidobacteriota; class Terriglobia; order Bryobacterales; family Bryobacteraceae; genus JAPKYZ01. The sequence continues at coordinate 54,561 of JBGTFZ010000090.1, read as the reverse complement.
TCGCCAGCGCGATCTCGATCAGTTCGTCTACCGCATCCACCTCAACTTCGACTACCTCTGCGCCCGCGTCGCGCGCGGCATCGCGGACCCGCAACACGGCGGCCCGCACTTCCGGCACCGCATGGTCGAAAAAGAAGTTCGTGGGGACCCCGACACGGATACCTCCGAGGGTGCCCCCGGCGGACTCAACGGGCGACCCCGTAAGCACACGCATGGCGAGCGCGAGGTCACGCACCGATCCCGCCATCGGGCCCATGTGGTCGAGCGATTCCGAGAGTGGACGGCACCCCGCGGTCGACACCCGCCCGAACGTCGGCTTTAGCCCGTAGATGCCACAAAATGAGGACGGGATCCGGATCGACCCGCCAGTGTCCGTGCCGAGCGTGAGGAGCGCCATGCCCGTCGAGATGGCGACGCCCGAGCCTCCCGAGGAGCCGCCCGGGATGCACTCCGGATTCCAGGGGTTTCGCACCGGCCCGAAATGAGGATTGGAAGAAGTGATCCCATACGCGAACTCATGCAGCCCCAGTTTGCCGAGGAGCACCGCGCCCGTGGACTTTAGGCTTTCAACCGCAGCCGCGTCCGCCGACGGGATGTGACTGTCGAAAATGACCGACCCATAGGTGGTCCGAACGCCTTTCGTGTCGAAAAGGTCTTTCACTGCGACGGGTATCCCTTGCAGCGGGCCGGCGTCGTCGCCCCGGGAGAAAGCACCGTCGGCTCGCGCCGCTGCGGCGAGCGCTTCTGTGGCCGTGACGGTCATAAAGACATTCAGCGACGGGTTGAGTTGCTCAATCCGCCTGAGACATTGTCCGGTCAGTTCAACCGATGAAATTGTTCGCGAGCGGAGCGCGGCCCCCGCTTCTTCGATCGTCATCACATCCAATACTGCCACTGGCGGAATACGATTACATACAGGCTGAGCAGAAGGTTGGTGACGCCGTGCGCCAGGATCAGGTCGCCAAGCGACTTCGTTTTCACCATCCAGCCGTTGTAGATCAGGCCCGCGATGAGACCCACCTCCCAGTATGGGCCGTGTTCGAGTGCGAACAGCGCGGCTACGATCCAAAAGCTGCGGGCCTCGTAAGTCCCCAGCGGCACAGACAAGAAGTCCGGCTTGATGATCCACCGCATCAGCCATGCGCGCCAGAAGAGTTCTTCGATGATGGGAACGATCAGCGCGGCCCGTAGGGTCCGGAAAACCAGCACCAACGGATCGAGTTCCAGCCCTTCAGGAATCGCGGTGGCGACCGATCCGAAAATCGAGTTCGAAAAGAGCCAGTGTTGCCGGTACCCGGGTATCAGAATGTCGGGCGCGATCCAGATGAGAAAAACCGCGATGCCGATCCCGAGCGATCCCGCCCAGTGGGCCACCCGGAACGAAATGACCTTGCGGCTGACGGCCCACAGGAAAACCGCCAGGATCAAAACTCGCAGCGGAAACTCCACCGCACCCAACGGCTTTAAGTAGTTCTGCAGCGCCAGGAACGCCAGAAACAGCGCCATCGGCGCGACGTAGGGGAACGAGGGAGATCGAAACAGTTCTCGCACTTAATCGTCTGGCGGCTATACGCGGGTCACGACGGGTTCTGGATCAGCCGCACTTGGCGAGCAGGTCTCGGATCTTACCCTCTTCGGGCTTAGGCGGGCTCTTGGTCAGCGCCGTCTGCAGCAGTTTCTTTGCCGCCACCTTGTCGCCCTTCTGGAAGTACGCCATCGCGAGATGATACTGGTATGTGGCCCGCTCCGGGTGCTTGCTAACGAGATCCCGGAAGATGGAAATCGCGTTGTCGCTGAGATTCTTCTTGATGTAGATCCAGCCGAGCGTATCGGACACTTCCGGATTCTGAGGAAGCTTTTGCTTGGCTTTCTGCGCCATGGTCAGCGCCTCATCCAGGCTGCTGCCGTCCTCCGCCATGACAAACGCGAGATTGTTGAGCGCCATCGGATTGTCCGGCTCCACCTGAAGAACTTTCTCGTATAGCGGCTTCGACTTCGCGCTTTCGCCCGCCTGATCCCAGAGGACCGCCAAAGTCAACGACGGAATGACGCTGTTTGGCGATGCCGCCTGGGCCTTCTGGACCACCTCAATCGCGGCCTTGGTATCGCCTTTCTGATTCAGCGTTTCTCCAACCCTCATCATCAGGCCGATGTCGCTGGGATTCTTGTCCAACAGACTCTGGAGTTCCTTCAGGGCGAGGTCGTAGTTTCCGGCCCGGTACGCTGTATTCGCGTACGCGCGCCTCAGGTCGGCTCTTTCGGGAGCCTTCTTGACTTCCTCTTCAAGCAGCCGCATGGCGTCAGCGGTGCGCCCCTGCGCCACCAGCGACTCGACTGTCCCCATCAGCCCGCGCGGGTCCCGTGGAGAAGTCTGGTAGAGCTTCCGGAACTCCGATTCCGCATCCTTCAGCTTTCCCTCGCTGAAGTTGATCATTCCCAACTGGAACTGGGCGTCGGTTAAGGCCGGATTCTGCTCCAGCATCGCCCCTAATTCCTGGCGGGCCCTTACATAGTCCTTCATCCCGACCATTCCGCCCGAGCGGATCAGTTTCGCCGCCGTATTGGACGGATCGTACTGAAGGATCTGCTCGGAAGCCTGCACGGCGTTTGAGAAATCTCCCCGGCTGAGATGAATCTGAGCCAGAGCCAAGCGGGGAGCCACGAAATCCGGCCGCAGCTTGATGGCTTCCTGCAACTGGACTTTCGCCTGTTCCGCCTCGCCCTTTGCAAGCAGACCTCGCGCGTAGTCGAAGCGAAGGAGATGGTTCTTGGGCTCCCGCGACACCAGAGCCTGCAAGTCGTTCACCGCGGTGTTGATCTGGTCCCGGTTGCCGGATCGAAGCGCCATCGAAGACCGCATCGCGATGGCGGCATCGTCCTTCGGATTGTCCTTTAGAATGTCGGCCACCAGACGGCTGGCGTCGTCGTACTTCGCCTGCGTCAAAAGGACAGGAACCATCCGCTTCAAATAGAGCGCTTTTTCTTTCGGGTTCTGCTCGGCTCCCTTGCGGAACTCCGAAATGGCTTTGTCCGGATCGCCGGCGCGGAAGTAGAAATCGCCCACCACGGCCTGGCCCATCGGGAAGCCCTCTTTGTTGGCCAGGATGCGTTGCAACTGCGCCTCGGCTTCAGGCTTGCGGTTAAGGCCCCAATAGAACGCCGCCAATTGAATCACATAGCGCGGGTTCAGTGGATTGTTCGAAGATTTTAGCTTCAGGATCTCTTCGGCGTCCACCATGCGCCCTTCCCGAATGTAGCTGCCCAGCAACAGATCGTAGAATGCCCCGAAGGACTTGTTCCGCTCGATCCCCTCCTTCGCCAGCTTCTCCGCCGCAGCGGGCTGCTTGTCGAAAAGGTAAGCTTGCGCAAGCGTCAACTGCAGATCGCTCTGATCGGGCTTGATCTGATTCGCCTTCTCAAACGCCACGATGGCGCCCTTCAAATCTTTTTGGGCCAGCAGGACGAATCCACTAAGGCGAAGACCTTCGAAAGAATCCGGATCGCGGCTCAGAATCTTCTGGGCCATCTCGTCGGCTTCCTTCAGGTACTGCGGTGGGCGCTTCGGATCGGCCGAATAGACACCCATATAAATCTCGCCGACCTTGGCCTGCGCCTCGATATTCTCCGGCTGAAGCTCAACAGCGCGCTGAAGCGCACGCAGCGCTTCGACGATCCGCCCGGTCTTCATCTCGGTTAGACCGAGGCGGAAATACGCCTCGCCAAACCGCATGTCCTCTTTCAGCGCCCGGCGGTACATGATGGACGCTTCCTTGTACTTGCCGTTGTTGAAGTAGCGGTTGCCGCTATCTAGGTGCTTTTGCCGCTGCACCTTGGGATCGCGGTTGCACCCGGCGCCCGCCAAGGCGAGAGTAACGATCAACAGAATTCCGGCAATACGCATGGCGGCCCTCCCCGCAGTCTTGTTCTTCTCTCGCATCATACGCTGTCTTACGTAAGCACTCCAACCTCAACCTGGACTCGTCGAAACGACTCCGGTAGATTATCGGCCACAATTCGCGCCAAGCTTAGGCCGACGGCTTCAAAATGCACCCGCCAAGTCGCCGGTCTGCCGCAGCAGGGCTAAGGTGAACCGCTCCGCGTTGTTCTCGGCGTCCAGGTACGCGATCCACTTGTCCTGTTCCACCGCGCGACCCTCTTCCACCTGCCGAAGCGTGGCCCTGCCCTCCGCGAACTGCGCCATCAGGACGGACACCTGCTCCCGAGCCGCCTCCAGATCCAACCTTACCGCCTCCTGCGCGGAGCGTGCCGCCTCCACATTCAGCCACGCGCGGCGCGTGTCGAGACTCACCCGGTTGCGCACATTCTCCATCTGAAACCGCAGACGGGCGGCCTCGTTGTCGGCCTGCTCCCGCCGCGCGATCGCCGCCTGGCTGGGAATCACCGGAATCTGAATGGACACGCCGATCTGGGCGTTGTTCCGCTGGAACTTCCGGAAGAAATCATCATAGTTGTTGAATCGCGCGAACAGTCCGTATTGGGCGACCAGATCGATTCGCGGCAGGCGGGCGGCGTCGCTGGCCTTGCGGTCGAGCCCTGCGGCGGTCAGCTTCGATTCCAGATTCCGCAGCGCCACGCTGGACGATATCGCCCGCTGTTCCGCTTCTTCCTCCGTCGCCACGGGAACCGTGAACCGGCGTTCCTCCGGCGCGGGTTGGACGCGATCCGACGCTGGAAAACCCAACAGAACCGCTAACGCGGACTCCTGATATTGCTGATCGAGCCTCAGCGACGCCGCGCGATGGCGGGCCTGCGCGGCACGGGCCGAAATCTTTCTCGCCTCAACCTCCAACTCTCGCCCGGCGGCTACGCGGGCGCGTGTCGAATCCGACGCGCGGTCGTAGGAAGCCGCCTGATCGGCCAGGACACCGGCCGACCGTCCGGTCCGCTCCAGATCCAGGAAAGCGCTAGCGACGCTCCAGGCCACTTCGTCGGCTTTGGATTCCTTGTCGATCGCCACGCCGCGCGCCCGCTCTCTGGCGCTTTCGACCAGATAGCTGCGCTCCCGGTTGAACAGTGCCTGCGTCGCGTCGGCCCGAATGATGGATGGGGCCGATCCTTCAATACTGAGGGGGAAGCCGGTGGAATAGGCGAGGCCGCTTCCGACCACCAGCTTCGGATAGAACGGGTCCCGCGCCTCGCGCACCGACTGCTGCGCCTTGATCTCGTCGAAGCGGGTTAGCACCAAGTCAGGATTCTGTTTCATCGCCAGGGCCATCGCTTCACGCAGCGTCATGACGTGAACCTCCGCCCGCATCGCGAAGGCGGCGGCCGACAGAATCAATAGCGTTCTCATAACGCCAGTATCATTCGTATCGAAGCGCGTCGGTGGGGCTAAGGGCTGCCGCCCTGCTGGCGGGAAGGAAGCCGAAGATCAGGCCCACCAGGAAAGACACTCCGAAGGCGATGACGACGCTCCACAGGGAAATGCGGATGTCCAGCGCGCCATCCAGCGCCACCCGCGCAGCCACTGGAACCGCCAAGCCACACAGGATTCCTGCCAAGCCGCCGCCGAGGCTGATCAGGACGGCTTCGGTAAGAAACTGCATCTGTACCGCCCGCCGCGATGCGCCAACCGCCATCCGGAGGCCGATTTCGCGCGTACGCTCCGTCACGGTTACCAGCATGATGTTCATGATTCCGATCCCTGAAATAATCAGCGCAATCGCCGACACCAGGATCAGGACGATGGTAAGAATCAGGCTGATGTTGTTCGCCGTGTCCAGAATCGCGCCGAGATTGTCGACGTAATATCGAGCCCCGGGACGGTGGCGGCTTTCGAGGATGGCGCGGATGTCGGAAGTCAACGGCTCAACGTCCGACGCCTGCCGAGCCTGCACATAGAACGGGTCCAGCCGTTCGACGGGCGAGAAGTAGCGCATCACGGAATAGGGGATCAGGATCGTTCGCTCCGACAATTCCGACAGCCCGAAACTCTCGGTCTTCTCCCGGAAAGTCCCGATCACGGTGAACTGCAGCCCGCGAATCTTTATCACCTGTCCGATGGCGGCGCCGGGTGTGCCGAAGAGCTTTTCCGCCATCTTGCCCGTCAGCATCGCCACCTTCTGGCGCAACGCCACCTCATTTGCATCCATGAACCGGCCCGACAGCACGATGAAATTGCGGACTGCCGGGTAAGCGTCGTCAGAGCCGATGATGGCCACGTCTTCCTCACGGCCATTGATCAGCATGCGGTCGGTCATGCTCATGACACCCGTGGCGGCGATGATCCGCTCACCCAGTTGGCTGCGGATCACTTCGATGTCGGACATCTTGACGAAGTCGCCCTGCGCGCGGTCCGAATCCTGGGTGCCGGCTTCGTAGTAGCCCCAGACCATGTTCGATCCCAGGCCGCGAATCTGGTCCAGAATGTATTCCGTGCTGGTCAGCGAGATGGTGACCACAAGGATCACGCTGGCGTTGCCGATGACAAGGCCCAGCGCCGTCAACAGCGTGCGGACGCGATTCGCCCGCAAAGCCTGAAAACTCGATCGGAGAGTTTCGGAGACGTTCATTTTGAGACCTTCGCCAACAGCTTTTCGGCCTCCCGGCGCGGCGGATCGTCCGGCGTCAACCGGGCGTCCAGATACAGCAGCAGCAGGCGCCGCGCTTCCTCCGGCTTGCGGCCGCTTGTCAGATACGCTTCCGCCCGGGCGAACATCAACGCTGCGGAGCCGGGGTCGATGGCCGCCGCCCGGTCGAACGCACCGTCCGCGTCGGCCCAGCGTTCCCGCCGCACGTAGAACCCGGCAAGATCGATCAGGCGCCCCGCATTGCTGGGATCGGCCGATGCCGCTTTCTCATAGAGACTCCCGGCGGAGGTGAAGTCCTTCCGCTGTTCCGCCAGCAGCGCTTCGGCAAGCAGACCTTGCGCCAAGCTGGACGCGCGGATGCGGGGTACCAGAGCCCGCGCTTTGTCCATGCCGCCGCCCAGGAATCCGGGCGCATTGCGGTAGTATTCCAAGAGATCGGAAAGGGCGTCAGTGCTGGCCGGGGCCAGTTCGACCGCCTTCTCAAAAGCTTTTCGGGACTGGACGGCCAATCCCGGGGCGTAAAAGACCGGCGCATTCTCGGCACGGCGCCCCAGTGCCCGCCCCAGCCATAGATGATACTCAGCGGAACCGGGTTCGTCCGCTACGGCGCGGCCCAGTTCCGATGCGGCCTTGTCGAAGTCGCCCTTCAAGTACCAGGCCTTTCCGATCAGCGCGTAGTCGCGGGCATCCTTCGCGCCGGCTTCGCGGTAAAGCGCCAGAACGCGGCCGGCATCAGCCTCTGAATACGCCTTCTGGGCGGCAGCGAATGGTTCGGACGAAAATGCCAAAGACGCCAGAAGTAATGGAAGCATGCTCCCGGAACCATCTTAAAAGACACGCGGAGCCTATCCGGTTTCGTCATCAGTTGTAGTACCTTGAAGAGGAATGCCAACTGGGAGGTTTTCCATGTTCTTTCGAGCCGGATTATTGGCAGCCGCGATACTGTTTGGAGGCCTAAGCGCCACAGCGCAGACGTCCTCTCTAGAGGGCGACGTTATGGGCCCGGACGGCAAACCCTTTAAAGATGCGCTGGTATTGATCGAGCGCACCGACATTAAGGGCAACTACAAGGTCAAAAGCGACAAGAAAGGCCACTACTTCCATGCGGGCCTGCCGCTCGGCACGTATAACCTGTCGCTCCAAGTGGATGGGAAGATCATCGACTCCGTGAAGGGCGTTCGCACGCGCCTGGGCGATCCGGTGGCGATCAACTTCGATATGCAGAAACAGGCCGCCCAACAGGCCGCGATGCAGAAAGCCGCACAGTCAGGCGAGCTTACCGAGGATATGAAGCGCGACATGTCGCCGGAGCAGCGCGCGGCCATCGAAAAGCAGATGAAAGAGCAGCAGGCGAAGATGGCCAAGAACAAAGAGTTGAACGACGCGTTCAACGGCGGAATGACCGCGCTGCAGGCCAGCCAGTACCCCACCGCCGTGGAGCAACTGACGAAAGCGTCGGAGCTTGACCCCACGCAGTTGGCCGTCTGGTCGAATCTCGCCGGAGCCTACGACGCCTGGTCCAAAGCGGGCAAAGGTCCCGAGAACGACGCCGCGCTGGCCAAGAGCCTTGAGCTGTATCCGAAAGTGATCGAGATGAAGCCGGACGATGCCGCCGTGCATAACAACTACGCGCTGGCGCTGGCCCGGTCAAAGAAGTTCGACGAAGCGCAGGCGGAGCTGGACAAGGCGGCTGCGCTGGATCCAGCGGGTGCCGGGAAGTATTACTACAACCTGGGCGCGATTCTGGTGAATACCGGACAGAACGACCCCGCCGGCGAGGCGTTCAAGAAAGCGCTCGACTCCGATCCCAACTATGCCGACGCCCACTACCAATACGGAATCTACCTGACCGGCAAGGCGCAGGTTGCGGCGGACGGGACGATGACGTTTCCGCCGGAGACCCGCGAGGCCTTCGAGAAGTACGTCCAACTGAAGCCGACCGGACCGTATGCGGATTCGGCGAAGAGCATGCTGGAAACGATGGGCGCGAAGGTGCAGACGGAGTATAAGAATCCGGACGCTCCCGCATCGAAGAAGCCGCCCACGAAGAAGAAGTAGCGTCGCCGGTTGCTACGCGCCGCCATCTACGCGCTGATCAGCATTTTCCTGATCACACTGGTGAAGATGTTCGCCGGCGTCATCATGCGGGGAATGTCGGATGCCTTCAAGGAAGAATCTGCCGAAACGGCGGATTCCAAGGGCGGTGAGTTGAAGAAATGCGTCGTCTGCGGGACGTATGCGCCAAAGGCGATAGCGCCCAAAGTTATGGGTACCGATAACTTCGTCTGCTCCGACGCCTGCGCCCGCAAGTACGCGGCCTAGCGCACAATAACGAGTGATGCAATTGGCTGAACTGGCTGCGCGCCTGGACTGCGCACTCGTAGGCGACGGCGGGATCGACATCCATTCGGTGTCCGGGATGGAGCAGGCCGGACCGGGGCAACTGACGTTTCTGGCCAACCCGAAGTACGCTCACAAGGTCAAGGACACGCGGGCGTCGGCGATCCTGGTTCGCGAAGCGATTGGCGGAGTCGCCTGCCTGATCTCGGCCAATCCCTATCTCGATTTCGCACGGGCGCTGGCGTTCTTCTACCAACCGCCACGTCCCACGCCTGGCATTCACCCCCTGGCATTCGTTGCCACAACCGCGGAGATCGGCCCAGGCGCCTCCATCGGACCCTTCGCCAGCGTGGCCGACCGTGTGGTGATCGGCGCGAATTGCGTTCTGCATCCGCACGCCACGATCTACGAAGGCTGCCGCATCGGCGGCGATTTCTGCGCCCACTCCCACGTCAGCATCCGCGAGTTCACGCAAATTGGACACCGGGTGACGCTGCAAAACGGAGTGGTGATCGGCGGCGACGGATTCGGCTTCGCCAAGGACAGCGAGGGCCGCCACCGCAAGATCGTGCAGTCCGGCATCGTCGTGATTGAAGACGATGTGGAGATTCAAGCTTTGACCTCGGTCGACCGGGCAACGATGGGAGAGACGCGAATCCGCCGGGGAGCGCGGATCGATTCGCTAGTGCAGATTGGCCACGCCTGCGATGTCGGCGAAGATGTCATCCTATGTGGCCAAGTGGGGCTGGCCGGTTCGACGACGCTGAAGAACAATGTCCTGCTGGCGGGACAGGTAGGCATCGCTGGACATCTGACGATCGAAGAAGGCGCGGTGGTCTATGCGCAAAGCGGAATCGGACACGACGTACCCGCAGGCGCGGTACTGTCCGGTTCTCCGGCGTTCGATGCGAAGGAATGGCGGAGGTCCATCACAGCCTTCCCCAAACTCGGCGGCCTTCTAAAGCAGGTGAGACACTTGGAGTTACGGCTGTCGGCCCTGGAGGACGCCGTCAAGGATTCCAATGAAGCCCAGTAGCCGCCAGCCACTCGCCTATCACAACCCCGGATTCCTTGAAAGTTCCGAGGCCCGCACGGTGCGGCTGGTGTCGGAATACCTCTACCCGTTGGGACGCTTCCGCCGGGAGAAGATTCATGACACCGTGGTGTTCTTCGGCTCCGCCCGGATCACCAGCGAATCGACGATCCTGGATGGCAAGCGGCATCCCCTGGCGCGGTACTACGACGAGGCCCGGGAGTTGGCGCGGCTGGTTACCGAATGGTCCGATGGGCTGCCGGAGGACTCGCGGCGCTTCGTTGTCACAACGGGCGGAGGGCCCGGCATTATGGAGGCGGCGAATCGCGGCGCGCACGACGCGGGCGGCAAGACCGTAGGGCTGAACATCGCCCTGCCGTTTGAGCAGATGCCCAACCCCTACATCTCCGACGAGCTGAACTTCGAGTTCCACTACTTCTTCATGCGGAAGTTCTGGTTCGCCTATCTGGCGAAGGCGCTGGTGGTGTTTCCCGGCGGTTTTGGAACCATGGACGAGCTGTTCGAACTGATGACGCTGGCCCAGACGCGCAAGCTGGACAAAGAAGTGATCATCCTTCTGTACGGCAGCGAGTTTTGGCACGAGATTCTCGATTTCGACGCCTTGGCGCGCTATCAGCTGATCAGCCCGGAGGATCTGCACCTGATCCAGTTTGCGGACGACCCCGATCAGGCGATGTCCATTCTGCGCGACGGATTGACGCGCCTTTATCTGGCCCCTGAAGTGGTGCTGCCGGAACAGGAGCATCAGACGCCGGCGATTGCCCGGTCCCGCCGCTAAAGCGCGAAATGAGATTTCTGGCCGACCTGCGAACCTTTTGGAGAAGCTTGGGCCGGATCGGGCAGATTTTCGCGGTATCGCTGATCCTGTCGCTGGCGCTGCGGCCGGTGCCGGCGCTGGATTGGCTGGCCAGCCTTGCGCAGTTCACGGCGGTCATCAGCGGCATCGTATTCGCGTTTCGTCTGATCCAGGCCACCATCCGCCGGTCTATCTGGAGACTTCGGAACCGGTTGATGGTGACGTACCTCTTTATCGCGCTGGTGCCGGTGATTCTTCTCCTCGGCCTCGGCTTCGCGGCTACCTGGGCAATGTCGGGACAGGTTGCGGTCTATCTGGTGACTGCGGAATTCGACCGCCGCCTGGATCTACTGAGGCGCATCTCGTTGAACGTTCTTCGGTCGCCAGCGGCCAGTTCGCGGCAGGATGGCGTGGAGCGGCTGGGGGCCGTCTTCGCCGAGCGTGCGCCGGGCGTCGAGGTGCTGTTGACCTCCGGTAGGGAGTACCGCTATCCGCCGGAGAATGCGCTGCAGCACCCGGACGCGGCGTGGAAAGACGCGCGGGGCGTCGTGTCGCGCGACGGTGAGCTTTTCGGCTGGGTTAACGCGGAGGTCGCGGGCGGGCGCTTGACTGTGGTGGTTCCGCTAAGCCAGCAATTTCTCGGCACCCTGGTTCCGGATCTTGGCGAAGTGTCCGTCGTATCGATCGCCCAGGAGGGGCCGGCCGGGTCGAGAAAGAAAATGCGCGCGCGCGGAGAGCAGACCCGGATCTTTACCGAAGCCGTCCGCGTGCCGATGGCGCTGAACAGTTTCGACCGCGAGGTGCTGTGGGGATCGCCGATCGAAGTGGCCGACTGGGAGAATCCAGGCAAAGACTCCCCGGCGCTTTTCGCCGTCCGCACCCGCATCTCCGCCGTGATGAAGGTGCTGTTCTCGCAGAAGACCGACTGGGACAACAGCTACGCTCTTCTATTGATCGCCACCGTGGGTATCGCGTTTCTGCTGGTGGAACTGGTGGCGCTGCTGGTCGGCATCTCGCTAAGCCGCAGCATCACCTTTGCCGTCCACAACCTCTACGAGGGTACGGAGCGCGTGATGGAGGGCGACTTCAGCCACCGCATTCAGCCGAAGGGACGCGATCAGGTGGCGGCGCTGGGCAACAGCTTCAACCGCATGACCGAGAATGTTGAGCGGCTGCTGCAGGTGGCCAAAGAGAAGGAACGCTACGAGGCGGAGCTCGCCATCGCGCGCGAGATTCAGGCGCAGTTGTATCCGCGATCGGTTCCCGAATCGCAGCTGATGAGTTTGACCGCGCTTTATAAGCCGGCTCGCATGGTTTCCGGCGACTACTTCGACTACCGGCGGATCGCTACGCATTCGCTGGCGCTGGCCATCGGCGATGTCGCGGGCAAAGGAATCTCGGCGGCGCTGTTGATGGCGACCATCCAGTCGGCCTTCCGGTCGCGCCTTAGCGACTGTGGCGACGGCCGCATTCCGGAGACGGCGGAGATGGTGTCGCATCTGAACCTGCACTTGCACGCGAATACCCCGCCGGAGAAGTACGCGACGTTCTTCGTCGGCATCTTCGACGAGCAGACATCGGTGCTGACCTATACCAACGCCGGCCACCTGCAGCCGGTGCTGGTGCGGGGCGACGAATCGCTCCGCCTTGAAGTGGATGGCATGGTGATCGGCGCATTCCCGTTCGCGAAATACGGCACCAGCAATATCAAGCTCTTGCCGGGCGACCTGATCGTATGGTTCACCGACGGAATCAGCGAACCGGAGAACGAATATGGCGAGATGTTCGGGGAGGAGCGTTTGGCGGAATTGGTGACGAAGATTCGCGATCGAAGCAACTCCGAAATTGTCGAGGAGATTGCCGACGCGGTCGAACGTTGGACGGGCACTCCGGAACTGCAGGACGACATGACGTTGCTGCTTGCGCGCTGCCTGTGATCGTTCTTACACCCGAAGAATCGCGCGATCTCGACCGCCGTACGATTGAGGCGGGCACGCCTTCTGAAGTTCTGATGCAGCGCGCCGCCGCGGCCGTGTTCGATTTCCTTCGGCAACGGTTCGATCTGGCGGGTGAACGGATTTCCGTCGTTTCCGGTAATGGCAACAACGGGCAGGATGGGGAGATCGTGGCTCGGATGCTCCGCGACAATGGGTTCGCGCTGCACGAGGAATCGCCGGCGCTGATTGTCGACGCGATTCTTGGAACGGGCTTGCGCGGTGCGGCTGCCGGAGCCGCACTCGACAAGATTCGCTGGATAAACTCGAACGCGTCCGCGAAGGTCGTCGCGATCGATGTGCCCAGTGGTCTTGGAAGCGGCGGTGAACATGTGCGGGCGCATCATACGATCGCCATCGGAACGCTGAAGCCGGTCCACGTGCTGCCGCCGTGGTGCGACGCGTGCGGCGAAGTGACGGTGGTCGATATCGGTCTGCTGCCCGCTGAGTCCAGCCTGCATCAGCTAGATGCCCCTCGTCTGGCGACTCGCAAGCGCGATTCGCACAAGGGCGACTACGGTCACGTGCTGGTGATTGGCGGATCGCCTGGGAAATCCGGTGCGGCGGCAATGTGCGGGATGGCGGCGCTGCGGTCGGGCGCGGGGTGGGTAACGGTGACCGCCGAAACACAGTACCCGGAACTGATGTCGGCGGGCTTCCCGCCGCCGCTTGAAGGCAAGACGGTAGTCGCGATCGGACCCGGCCTGGGCATGGATCATGTCGCGCTGGTGCGACAGCTCTACTCGGAATGCCCGCTGCCGTTGATCGTCGATGCGGACGCGTTGAACTCTCTCGCCGGCTGGGAATTTCCGGAGCCTCCCGCCCCGCGAATTCTAACGCCGCACCCGGGTGAGTTCCGGCGCTTGGCTCCGCTGGACGACCGGTTGGAGTCGGCGCGAAAGTTTGCGGCGGGCAGCGGCGCCACCGTTGTCCTGAAGGGACACCGCACGATCGTCGCCCATCCCGATGGACGCGCCTACGTCAACCCCACGGGTTCGCCGGCGATGGCAAAAGCGGGCTCCGGCGATATTCTAACGGGCATGATCGCGGGCCTCTACGCGCAGGAGCCGGGGGATGAAGCCGTGCACGCGGCAGTGTGGCTGCACGGCAAGTGCGGCGAACTTGGAGAGCGTGTTTGGACGGACCGTTGTCTGATCGCCACCGATCTGCTGAACTTTCTGCCCGATGCAATTCGAAGCGCAAACTGAAGAGGAGATGATCGCCGCGGGCCGTGCGATCGCGGCGCTGCTGCCGGTGAAAGCGGTGGTGATCCTCACGGGCGGTTTGGGCGCGGGCAAGACGACGCTGGCGAAAGGCATTGCTTCGCAACGCGCGGGCGTCGCGCCAGACGAAGTATCCAGCCCAACGTTCACGCTGATCCACGAATACGGTGAGCCCGCCACCGTCTGCCATGCAGACCTCTACCGGCTGGAGAGTCCGGCGGAAGTGTTCGGCTTGGGTCTCGAAGAGTATTTCGACCGTCCGGTGCTAACGCTGATCGAATGGGGAGAGAAGTTCGAACGCCTGTTTCCCCCGCCGCTTCACCGCATCGAGATTAGTGGGATTCCTCTTTCCCCTGATACATCTCGCCGACGAGTTGTTTGTACTTTTCCAGCACCTTCCCCCGGCGGACTTTCATCGTCGGAGTAAGCTCTCCATCCTGCACGGAGAACTCATCGGCGATCACGCGGAACTTGCGGATCTGCTCGAAGCTCGCCAGATGCGCGTTCACGCGCGTCACCGCTTTCTCGATTTCGGTTTCGGCGTCGGCTCCATCCAGCGCCGCCGCGTTTGCGGTGAACAGCGCCGTGACGTACGGAAGCTTGTCCCCCACAAGAACCATCTGGTTGATCACCGCTTCGCTTTTGAACATCGCTTCAATGCGAAGCGGATAGATCTTCTTTCCGTTCGACGACACCAGCAGTTCCTTCTTGCGCCCGGTGATGTAGACATAGCCGTCGGCGTCGATCTCGGCGACATCGCCCGTATAAAGCCAGCCGTCGCGAAGCACTGTGTCCGTTGCCGCGGGGTCGTTGAAGTATCCGCTGAACAGCGTCGGGCTGCGGATCAGAAGTTCTCCATCCGCCTCCAGCTTCAGTTCGATTCCCGGCAGGGCCTTGCCGATTGAGCCCGGCCGGATCGCATCCACTGGATTCATCATCGTTACGCCGCCTTCGGTGAGGCCGTAGCCTTCGATCAGCGGAAGACCGATGGCCTCGAAGAACAGCGCAAGATCCTTGCCCAGCGGGGCGGCGCCGGAAATGGGAAACTTCAAACGCCCGCCCAGACGCGCCCGCACTTTTTGAAAGATCACTTTGTCGGCAAGAGCCAGCGGCGCGGCAATCCAACCCGGAACCGGCTCGCCTTTCCGGCGGTACTCCCCGGCGCGCAGGCCCAGACCCAACGCCGCGTAGAACAACTTGGCCGATAGTCCGCCGCGCTTCTTGATCTCGGCCCCGACGCTGGCGTGTATGCGCTCCCACACGCGGGGCGGCGCCAGAAGCATGGTTGGCTTTACCGCCTGCATCTCCTGCGGCAGCCTCATCAGGCTTTCGGAGAACCAGACCGCGCAGCGGTAGACGATGGGCAGCAGTTCAACGACAACACGCTGCGCGATATGCGCCGAGGGTAGAAACGCCAGTGTGGAATCGCGGGACGTCAGCGGAAGCACCTTCGGGCCCATCTCAAGATTCGAAACGATTGCGTGATGCGTGACGAGGCCCATCTTCGGCTCACCCGTTGAACCGCTGGTGAGATACAGCACCGCCGGCGCCGAGGCGTCGAACTCCGACCGGATCGTCGAAAACAACGCCGGGTCTTTGGCCATCGCTTCGCGGCCCATCTTGCGAAGCCCGTCCAGCGACAGCGTATGCGGCTCTTCGCCGTCGAGCAGAATCCAGGTCAGGGGAAGCGGATTGTTCCGCAGGCCTTCCGACAGCATTCGCTTTGTCTTCGCATCCTCGACGAAAACAACCTTCGCACCGAAGGCGCGAAGAGACTTCAAATTGTCCGCGACGGGATTCGCTGTGTACAGCGCGGCGGCCACCGATCCGTTCGCCATGACGCCGATGTCGGCGAGATAAAACTCAGCGCGCGTTTCCGAATACAGCGCCACGAAGTCTCCGGTGCCCGCGCCCAACTGCCGCAGGCCGCACGCGATCTCGCGAACGGCGTCGCGATACTCGATCCAGGAATATGTCCGGTACTTCGTTGGCTTCGTCGAAGGGATGGGCTGGTGCAGCGCAGCCGCTTTTCCTGCCGCTTTCGCCGCTTCTTCCAGCACCGAGAACACCGTCGTGTGGGCCATCGCCCACGAGTTTACGCTAGGAGCGATGGCTTACGAATTGGAGCTTGACGTTGCCCTGAACGCCGCACGCCGGTCTGGAGAGGCTGCCCTGGCGCATCAACGGCGTGGCGTCACCGCACAGCAAAAGGCCGACGAATCTCCGGTGACGATTGCCGACAAGGAATCCGAAAAGCTGATCGCCGGTCTGATTGCCGATTCGTTTCCGGACGACGGCATTCTCGGCGAGGAAGGCGCGAACCGGCAGGGCACTAGCGGGCGGCGCTGGATTATCGATCCCATCGACGGCACGCGCGATTTCGTACGCGGCAATCCGCTGTGGTGCGTGCTGATGGGTCTTGAAGAAGCGGACGATGTCGTCGCGGGAGTGGTGCACTTTCCGGTGCTGAATCAAACAACGTGGGCCACGCGGGGCGGCGGCGCGTTCACCAACGGCGTCAGGCTGCATGCGTCACGGAAAACCTCAGTCGGTGAGAGCGTGCTGCTGGCGAATGGCCTCCAGTTTCTGCATGGGCGCAAGGTGGGCGTGGGCTTCGTCGAATGGATGTCGCGTTTCTGGGCCGTACGCAGCTTGGGTGGAAGCCTCGACGCCACATGGGTTGCGGCAGGGATGGCCGAGGTGTGGCTGGAACCGAAAGTGGCCGCGTGGGATCTGGCGGCGCACAAGATCATTCTGGAAGAGGCGGGTGCAACGTTCTTCAACTTCGACGGCGGCTCCAGCATTTACGGTGGCAACGCGGTCGGATGCGCGCCGGGTGTTGCGCCGGCGGTGCGCGAGTTCCTGTTACGCAGTTAGAGTGCCCTGCCGAGAGCGTCGGTCAGTAACCCTTCTGCTTATCCACAACATTGATCAGCGGAAGGCCCTCGGCGAACCGGCGGATGTTTTCTTTCACCGTTCCCAGCATGCGCGCACGGTCCATATCCGACCGCCCCGCGATATGGGGCGTCACGATGGCGTTCTCGAACTTCCACAGCGAATTGCCGGGCGGCAGCGGTTCCGGGTCGGTCACATCGACGCCCGCGCCCGCCAGGCGCTTCGAATCCAAAGCCTTCACCAGCGACGGCAGATCGTAAATGCCGCCACGGCTGACCGCAATGAAGTAGGAGTTCTGTTTCATCAGCTCAAACTGCGCCGGGCCCATCATCTTGTGACTCTTTTCCGTGTGCGGCGCGGAGACGAACACTGCATCGGCGGCCGGTAGGACGTCGTTAAGCCGATCCGGCTTCACCGTAGCGGCGATGAACGGCGAGAAGGGCAGATCTTCCGGATCGACGCAAGTAACCTTCATCCCATGCGCCCAGGCCCGAAGGGCGATCTGTTGCCCGATTCCGCCGCAGCCGATCACGACCGCGTTCTTGCCGTTCAGTTCGATACCGGTGAACTGCTCACGCCGCCAGTTCTCTTTGGCGCGATCGCTGATGTAAAGCGGCAGGTTGCGGGCAAGCGTCAGCAGTAGGGCCATAGCATGGTCGGCGATCTCCGGGCCCTGGACGATCTGGTTGTTGGTAAGGACAATGTTGCTGTCGCGAAGGTCGCTGCCGCCGGAGCGGTGCAGCACGCGCTCAACACCCGCCGACGTCACCTGTACCCATTGCAGCTTCTTGCCTGCGCGAACCATTTCCGGCGTAACTTCGCCGATAAAGGCGTCGGCGTCGGCAATCTCGGCCAGCACGTTGCCAGGGTTGACGGCCGACAGTTTGACCTTGCTGGAAGCGGTCTGCCAGTCCTGAATCACGGCAGGCGGATGCCCCATGACAAGAATTTTCTTGGTCTGCGCGTTCAGCGCGAACGTGCAAGTGGCGAGCAGCAAAAAGGCGTGGCGCAATAGAGGTCTCCTGAGGCGGGATTTTATCAGGTGCGGGGCCCGGCGGGTTTCGTCCAGTCCGCGACGGAGACGCCGCACTGTGGGAAGACGGCGAAATGCCGCAATCGCATACTCTGGGTGGTAACAATGCATCTCGTCCTGCTGGTTCTGGCGGCGCAGGGATTTGACGCCCACGAAATCGCGACCGGTTTGAAGGGCGGCTACCAGGTTGTGGTCACCGACATGAACCGCGACGGACGGCCCGACCTGATCGCGTTGGCCAGTGGGATGGAGGAACTGGTGTGGTTCGAGAATCCCGGTTGGCAACGCCACATCATCATCGGCGGCCAGAAGCGGATGATCAACTGCGCGGCGCACGACGTGGACGGCGACGGTATTCCGGAGATCGTGCTCGCCAGCCTCTTCGACAATCAGCCGAAGAATTCCATCGGCGGCGTCAGCGTGCTGAAGGCCAAGGGCGATCCGCGTCAGTTGTGGGAACAGACCGAGATTGACAAGCTGACGACCTCGCACCGTATTCGGTGGGCGGACGTCGACGGAAGCGGAAAGAAGGTCGCGGTGAACGCACCCCTGGCTGGATTCGGCGCGGAGGCTCCGGATTTTCGCGGGAAGGTGCCGCTGGTCTTCTACCGCCCGGGCGAGTGGAAGCGTGAAGAGATCAACTCGTCCAACGAAGGCGTGGTGCACGGGATCTACATCGACGGCCGGTCCATCCTGACGGCCAGCTTTCTCGGCATACACCGGCACACGTGGGACGGCAAGGCGTGGAGGCGCGTCGAGCTGACGAAGGGCGATCCCGCGCCTTGGCCGAAGTCGGGTTCCAGCGACATTGCCGTCGGCCCCGGCTTTCTCGCGGCCATTGAGCCGTGGCATGGAAGCCAAGTGGTGATCTACGCGAACGGAAAGCGTGAGGTGATCGACAACACGCTGGATCAGGGGCACACGATTCAAGTCCTGAATCCAGATACCGTCGTGGCCGGCTTTCGCGGGAAGCCTTCGGGCGTCCGCATATATCAGCGCGGCAAAGCCGGATGGACGGCCAGCACGCTGGACTCGACGATTGCCGCCAACTCCTGCGAGGTGGCCGACCTGAACGGCGACAAGCGGCCCGACATCGTCTGCATCGGCGGCGCGACGGCGAACCTGAAATGGTACGAGAACAGGCGCTAGCATTGAAGTAGATGCAGGTAACCACTCAATCGTTCCCGTCCTCGCGGAAGGTCCACATCAACGGGGTGGCGATGCGAGAAATCGACCTTGCCGCGTTGTCCGGCGAAGCTCCCGTTCGCGTCTACGACACCTCCGGCCCGTACACCGATCCAGCGGCGGAGGTTGACGTCGTGCGCGGACTGCGGCCTCTTCGACGGCAGTGGACCAACGAGCGCAAACCCGTTCGCGGCGGAGGGGTGACGCAGATGGCCTATGCGCGCGAGGGCATCATCACGCGCGAGATGGAGTATGTCGCGGTTCGCGAGAGCCTGGGCCGCACCGGACCATCCGTGATCACCCCGGAGTTCGTGCGCAGCGAGATCGCCCGGGGCCGCGCCATCATTCCCGCCAACGTCAACCACCCTGAAAGTGAGCCGATGATTATCGGCCGGAACTTCCTGGTAAAGATCAACGCGAATATCGGCAACTCCGCCGTTCGCGCCTCGGTGGACGAGGAAGTGGAGAAGATGGTGTGGGCCACCCGATGGGGCGCCGACACCGTGATGGACCTGTCAACGGGCCCGAACATTCACGAAACGCGCGAGTGGATCATTCGCAATTCTCCCGTGCCCATCGGCACCGTCCCCATCTACCAGGCGCTGGAAAAGGTGGACGGAGTGGCGGAAGACCTGACGTGGGAAGTCTACCGCGACACTTTGATTGAGCAATGCGAGCAGGGCGTGGACTACTTCACGATTCACGCCGGCGTGCGGCTGCCCTACATTCCTCTGACGGCCAACCGCGTGACCGGAATCGTTTCACGCGGAGGCTCCATCCTGGCGAAGTGGTGTCTCGCGCACCATCGCGAGAACTTCCTCTATACGCGGTTCCGGGAAATCTGCGAACTGCTTCGCGCCTACGATGTCAGCTTTTCGCTGGGCGACGGCTTGCGGCCCGGTTCGATCGCGGACGCAAACGACGAAGCGCAGTTCGCGGAACTGGAAACGCTGGGCGAGCTGACGAAGATCGCCTGGGAGTACGACTGCCAAGTGATGGTCGAAGGCCCGGGGCATGTGCCGATGCACCGCATTAAGGAGAATATCGACCGCCAGCTGGAAGTTTGCCACGAGGCGCCCTTCTACACTTTGGGCCCGCTGACCACGGACATCGCGCCGGGCTACGACCACATCACCAGCGCGATTGGCGCCGCCATGATCGGCTGGCACGGCACGGCGATGCTTTGCTATGTAACTCCGAAGGAGCATCTGGGCCTGCCCGACCGCGACGACGTCAAGACCGGCGTCATCGCCTACAAGATCGCGGCACATGCGGCGGATCTTGCAAAGGGCCATCCGTCGTCCCAGCTTCGCGACGACGCGCTTAGCCGCGCGCGGTTCGACTTCCGTTGGCGCGATCAGTTTCACCTGGCGCTGGACCCCGACACGGCCGAGAAGTTCCACGACGAGACCCTGCCCGCCGAAGGCGCGAAGAAAGCGCACTTCTGTTCGATGTGCGGTCCGAAGTTCTGCTCAATGAAGATCACGCAGGAGATTCGGGATCTCGCAAAAGAAGGTATGGAAGAAAAGTCCCGCGAGTTCCGCGAGACCGGCGGCGAGCTGTACATGCCCGCTGGCGCGAAGGGCGACTGAGCCCCGCCGCGGATGAGTGCCGCGTTTCCGCGACGCATCGCGTGCCTGACGGAGGAAACCGTCGAAACCCTTTACCTACTGGGTCAGCAGGACCGCATCGTCGGCGTCTCCGGCTACACGGTCCGCCCTCCGGAGGCCCGGAAGAAACCGAAGATCTCCGCCTTCACCTCCGCGAAATTCGAGAAGATCATGGCTGTCGAGCCCGATCTGGTACTCGCCTTCTCCGATCTTCAGGCCGACATCGTACGCGAACTGCTGGTTCGGGGCGTCACGGTGTTTGCGTTCAACCAGCGAGGCGTCGGAGAGATCTTCGACATGATCCACACGCTCGCCAGGATTACGGGAGTGCCGGCAAAGGGCGAGGCGTTGGTGGCGGAGCTATGCGCAGGCTTGGAGGCGATCCGCGTCTCTGCGCGGAAGTTTCCGCACCGGCCGCGAGTGTTCTTTGAAGAGTGGAACGACCCGTTGATCAGCGGCATCCGGTGGGTGGAAGAACTGGTTGAGATCGCCGGCGGAGAGAACATTTTCCCCGAGCTGCGATGCGAAGGGTCCGCGAAGAACCGCATCGTCGATCCGGCGGAAGTGGTTTTGCGGAAGCCGGACGTCGTGATTGCTTCCTGGTGCGGGCGCAAGGTGGACAAGGCGGTGATAGCCGCTCGCCCGGGCTGGGCGGACACGCACGCTGTTCGCGACGGGCACATCTATGAGATCAAGTCGACGTACATTCTTCAGCCGGGTCCCGCGGCCCTGACGGATGGCGTGCGCCAGATCCACGAGATTCTGACGGCGGGCGTAGCTACGCGGCGCTGCCGTGAATGACGTTTGCGAGAATCTGGACCACTCCCGGCTCACTAACCTTTACCGAAAGCTGGAGCCGCCTCTCGAAGCGCAGTGGCGTCGGGAAGCCCACCGTGAACGTCTTGATCTGGTTTCCAGTCAGTGCAACCAAGCCATACGGATTCTGTTGCGTCAGGCCCTGATTCAGCGCCGCCGCAAACGACAGGTTGGTGACGTTCCGTCCATCAATGTCCAGGATCACGAACGTCAGGTCGTTATTGCCGCCCTGTTTGCTGACGTGCATTCCCAGAAAAACACCAGGGCCTTCGAGAGTCACCAGAACGTGCGCACCTTGCGGCGCGGGCGCTTTCAGCCCCTGACTCCGCTGTGGATTGCAGACTCCGGTGGCACAGGTACGAGACGCCGTTCCTTCTGCCTTCTTGACTTTCTTCTTGGCTGCCGTTTTCGATGCCATTGTTCACCTCGGTCGCAAATCGTATCGCAACGGCGCGCCGGTGGCAATCCGGCGTTAGCGCAGCAGGTCTTCCAACCGCAGCTTCGAATCCGTTTTCTCGTCGCGATATTTCACGATCACCGGCGTAT
Source organism: Bryobacteraceae bacterium (assembly GCA_041746955.1). Lineage (GTDB taxonomy): Bacteria > Acidobacteriota > Terriglobia > Bryobacterales > Bryobacteraceae > JAPKYZ01. Next base: position 32,518 of record JBGTFZ010000090.1, on the reverse strand, counting down.
ACAGCGAGATGCCCCAGTCTTTGCCCACGCCCCGGGCGACGGCGCGTGAACCGGCGACGACAACAGCTTCTTCGGGGATAATCACCGGCTCGTCACCGGAAGCCGAATGGACGGTCTCGCGGATCAAATCGTAGACCGGAGTTGAGCGGTTCAGGATCACGCCGCTTCCCAGCACAGCCCGGCGCTTTACCACCGTGCCCTCATAGACGCCGCAGTTTCCGCCGACCAGAACGTCGTCTTCGATGATCACCGGCATCGCGCCCACTGGCTCCAGCACTCCGCCGATCTGCGCGGCCGCGGAGATGTGGCACCGTTCACCGATCTGCGCACAGCTTCCGACCAGCGCGTGGGAATCCACCATCGTTCCGTTACCCACCCAGGCCCCCACGTTGATGTACATCGGCGGCATGCACGTGACATTCTTTCCAACGAAACATCCGTCGCGGATTGCCGACCCTCCGGGTACGATTCGAATTCCGTCCGCCGCGCCGATCCGGCGCACGGGATACGTCGCCTTGTCGAAGTACGGCTGCTTCGCCGCATCGATCGACATGTCGACGATCGCGCCCAGACGAAATCCAGCCAGGATGCCCTGCTTTACCCACGCGTTGACGCGCCAGCCGCTTGGCGCTTCCACATCCGGCTCCGCGGCGCGAATGTCTCCGCGATTCAACGCGGCTTTGAACTCTTCAAACTGCGCGAGCGACTCGATTGTCGTGGGCTGCAAGTCCTGTCTCCTGAATTACGGTTCTGATTTGGGCCAGCGTCGCATCGGCCGGCGGCGTCATCGGCAGGCGCCAAACGGCCTGCAGCAGACCCAACTCCGCCATCGCGGCCTTGACGGGAATGGGATTCGATTCGATGAAGTTCACATCCATCAAGGCCAGCCACGGGAACATCTGCCGTCGCGCCGATTCAAAGTCGCCCCGTTCACACGCTTCGGCAAGGGCCGCCATTTCGGCGGGAATCTGGTTCGACACGACGCTGATGATGCCGTGTCCGCCCAGCGCCATCAGGGGCAGCGTAAGCGCATCGTCACCCGACAGCACCGCGAAACCGCTGGGCACTTCCTGAATCACGCGCGCGATCTGCGCAATGTTGCCGGACGCTTCCTTCACGCCGGCGATGTTGTCGATGGCCGATAGCCGCTTGAGAGTGGCAGGCTCCACATTGACGCCGGTGCGGCCCTGCACGGAGTACACCACTAGCGGCAGCGTCACCGCTTCGGCGATCGCACGGTAGTGCTGAAAGATGCCTTCCTGCGTGGGTTTGTTGTAGTACGGCGTCACGGACAGGATTCCATCGACGCCCATTGCGGCAAGATCGCGGCCGAGCGAGATCACTTCCGCCGTGTTGTAGCCTCCGCATCCCGCCAGCACCGGCACGACGCCATTTGCTTCCTCCAGCGTGATCTCAACGACGCGAAGATGCTCACGGTGGGTCAGCGTTGGCGACTCGCCGGTGGTTCCACACGGCACAAGGAAGTGAATTCCCCGTTCAATCTGCCTTCGCACCAGGTTCCGCATGGCCGATTCGTCCAGCGACTGGTCTTTCAGAAACGGAGTCACCAGCGCGGTGCCGCATCCCTTGAATTTCATAACGTCTCCTTGAATTCGTACAGCCCCTGCCGTCCGGCAATCCATCGCGCGGACCGCAACGCCCCTCGCGCAAAGCCCTCGCGGTTCCGCGCCGTGTGCCGCAGAGTGATCGTGTCGGCGGCTGAATCGAATCCGATCTCGTGCGTTCCAGGAACCTTGCCCGCCCTGCTTGACGAGGTGTCCACTTCCCGGGCGTATCCGCCGCGGCGCATGTCGGCCAGCAGTTTCAGGAGAGTGCCGGAAGGCGCGTCCTGCTTCATTGAGTGATGAATTTCCCAGGCCCACGATTCGTAGTCGGTCTCGTCGGCGAACAAATGGCCGGCCTGTTCCACCAGCTTCGCGAACAACGCGACTCCGGTAGAAAAGTTAGCGCCGTAGACTACCGCCGTCCCGGCAGCGTCAACCATTCGCCTGACTTCGTCGAGACGGTCGAACCAGCCGGTGGTTCCCACAACCGTATTGATCTTCAATTCAGCCAGCCGTTGCAGATTCGCGACCGCCGTGTCTGGCGTCGAGAACTCAATCGCCGCATCCACAGGCGGCAGCGACGTGGGCGTTTCGTCCACCCGGGCCGCGACCTCAATGCCGTAGTCGGCCGCAAGCGCATCGATCATGCGCCCCATCTTTCCGTACCCGACGATTGCGATTCGCATTTTTACTCGAAGACCGCCGGGTCGAGAGTGGAGAAAAACTCGGCGTGCAGCGATTCTACCGCCGCGCGCAAATCCTTGCCGGCGACAACGAAGCTTAAATTCAGCCGCGACGCGCCTTGCGAGATCATGCGAATATTCGCGCCGCCGACGGTTCCGAACGCACGCGAGGCGATGCCTGGCGTTGACCGTATGTTCTCCCCCACCAGGCAAATGATCGCCTGATCGCCCGCCGGCTCGGCTTCGGCAAACTCGCGAAGATCGCTAAGGATTGCGGGAAGGCGCGTGGTGTTGTCGATCGTCAGCGAGACGCTTACCTCGCTGGTGGTCACCATATCGACGGACGTGCGGTGGTGGTCGAAGACCTCGAAAATCCGGCGCAGAAAGCCGTGCGCCATCAGCATTCGCGTGGAACGGATATCCACCACCGTGATGTTCGTCTTGCATGCGATGGACTTCACGGCGTTGGCGCAGGAGACGCTCTCGCTGCGGATGCGCGTGCCGGGCGATTCGGGCCGCCGCGAGTTCAGAATCAGCACCGGAATGTTCTTCTGAATCGCCGGAACCACCGTTGACGGATGAAGCACCTTCGCGCCGAAGTACGCCAGTTCAGCGGCCTCGGCAAACGAAATCTCCTTTACCCGATGGCCGCCGGGAATCACGCGGGGGTCGGCGGTAAGGATTCCATCGACGTCGGTCCAGATCTGAATTTCTTCGGCGTCGCAACAGGCGCCGATGATGGAGGCGGAGAAATCGCTGCCGCCCCGGCCGAGCGTCGTCGTCACGCCTTCCGCGGTGGACCCAATGAATCCACCCATCACAACGATGCCGTCGGGAAGGCGCTGCAGCCGCTCCCGCGTCCTCGTGTAGTCTGGATTCGCCTGCGTGTGCCGGTCGTCGGTGACGACGAAGTGGCGGGAGTCCGCGTGCGCCGCGTTCAGCCCGCAGTCGACGAATCGTTGGGTAACGATGTAGCTGGAAAGACTTTCGCCGAAACTCGATACGGCGTCAATCGACCGCGGCGTCATCTCGCCGAGAATGGAGAGGCCTTCCAGCAGTTTCGACAGGCGGTCGAATATTTCATCGACAACCGAATCCTTCCGAAAGTTTGTTTCGTGGAACGTCTTCAGCTCGCCGCAAAGCCGCAGGGCTTCGCGGGATTCGCCTTTCACGGCAACCTCCGCCATCTCCAGAAGACGGTTGGTGGTCTTGCCCATTGCGGAAACCACAACCAGCGGATGGCGGTCCCGGTGGGAGCGGACAATGGACGCGACGCGATCGATCGCCTCCGCCGATTCGACGGAAGAGCCGCCGAATTTCATCACGATCATCGCGTTTGCAGCAGCCCTTCCACCTTCATCAGTTCCGCATTCAGCACAGCCGCGCCCGCAGCGCCGCGCACGGTGTTGTGGCCCAGTGCGACCATCTTCCAGTCCAGCACGGGATCTGGCCGAAGCCGTCCGATGAAGATGGCCATGCCATTCTCCCGTTCGACATCGCGCCGTGGCTGTGGACGGTCGTTGGCCTCCAGATAGATCAGCGGCTGCGCCGGCGCGCTGGGCAGATTGCGCTTCTGCGGAACTCCCCGGTACGCCTCGATCGCGTCGCGCAGTTCCGCGACGGAAATCCGCGAACCAAGTTCAACCGAGATCGTCACCAGATGTCCGTCAACGACGGGAACGCGATTGCAATGCGCCGACACGGGTGAATCCAGCGGCACGAATCCCGTCTCGTCGAACGACCCCAGAATCTTCTGGGTTTCGGATTCCATCTTCTCTTCCTCGCCGCCGATGTAGGGCACGACATTCGCCGTGATGTCCATCGAAGGCACTCCCGGATAGCCCGCGCCGGAGATCGCCTGCATCGTGGTGACGATGACTTTCTTGATTCCGTAGGGCCGAAGCGGCGCAAGCGCCATCGTCAGAACGATGGTGGAGCAGTTGGGATTCGTGACGATCTGCCCCTTCCATCCACGAGCCTTCTTCTGCGTCTCCAGCACCTGCAGGTGGTCCGAGTTGATTTCCGGAACCAGCAGCGGAACGTCAGCCTCCATCCGGTGGTTGCGCGAATTAGAGACAACGGTGGCTCCCGCGCCCGCGAATGCCCGCTCAATCTCCGTCGCGACGCTGGCATCGGTGGCGGAAAAAACCAGCGGCGGTGTTTTGTTTGAAGGCTTGCATTCGGCGACGATCAACTCCGCGCAGCGCGCCGGCATTGCGCCGTTCAACCGCCAGGACGTTGCCTCGCGATACGGTTTGCCGGCCGAACGGTCGCTTGCGCCCACCCATGTCAGGTCGAACCAGGGATGATTCTCTAGAAATTTGACGAAGTGCTGGCCCACCATTCCGGTGGCCCCCAGAACTCCTACGGGAATGCGATTGCTCATGAAAGTAGACTCTTCACCAACCTCTGATAGATTTCGACAGACGCGACCAGTTGATCCTTCGGAATGTGTTCGCGCTCCGTGTGGGCCACGTGGATCGATCCGGGACCGATGAGGAAAGGCTTTCCCCACGCTCCGCCGAAGGCCGGGATATCCGTCGTGTATGCGGCCACCATCGTCTCGAAGCCCGGCAAAGTGTCCAGATGCACCGCCGGGATGCGCAGCACTTCGCGGACTTCAACATTCCGGACTGCCGCATGGATCCGCTCCAGTGTTTCCTGGCCGTCGTCCACCAGACGGATGAACAACTCCGCCGATGCGGCGTCCGCAATGACATTGGGGGCCCGGCCGCCCGTGATCGTCCCGATGTTCAGCGTCGATGGGCCAAGCCGCGCGTCGTCCCTTAATGGCACTTCGCGAACCTGCATCAGTGCCTGCACCAGCTTGTCGATGGCGGAATCCCCGAGCTCCGGATATGCGGAATGCGCCATTCTTCCCGCCGCATGAAACTCAATGCGCAGCGCGCCCTTACTGCCCACGGCCAAGCGGTTCTCCGTGGGTTCGCCATTGATCAGAAACTGCGATCCGCGCGGATCTCTCGAAGCCGCGTACGCGCCGGCGGAGTTTCTTTCTTCACCGACAACCAATAGAAGTGCAGCGCGCCGCTCACCACCTTCAAGGAGAAGCTTCACCGCCTGCACCATCGCGGCGATGATGCCTTTCACGTCGCACGCGCCGCGGCCCCAGATCCGGTCATCATCCTCCCGCGAGGCGATGAACGGCGGCACTGTATCCAGGTGCGTGGAGAGCGTTACAACGGGATCGTCGAAGTGGAGAAAGATGTTGAAGCGGCCCGGCTCGACCAGAATCCGTTCCAGCGTGCCCTTGAACCTGCGGGCCAGCGCTTCCAGATGCGCGAAGAGAAATTCCCCTACTGCCTTCTCGTTGGGCGTAATGGATTCGATGTCGATGAGAGCACGTGTCAGCGCGAAGACGTCTTGCATAGGCCGATAGTTCTCCATCCGGCAAGCCGGATGACAGTGGCAGGGATTCAGCCCGGCTCACCAACCGTTTCCCCAGCCTTTGGGTTGCGGCTTCGGCGACGGTCCCCTTGTGCGCTTGCGCCCGAAAGGCTCCGGTACAACCTGCAAGCGGCTACTGGCCGACGCGCCTCTATCCAGGAAATTCGATGGTAGCGGACGCGTCAAGCGCGCGTCAAATTTGCGGCTCTTGCGTGGCGCTGGGCCGCCGCCCCGCGATCTGCGCTACGCGTGTGCGGGTAAGGGCGAACACGCGCGGACTTCGCCCGGTGTCCAGCGGAACCTCCCGCCACGCCATCCCGACGCTGAACTCCGAGACGGCGGGTAGCAGCGTCACGCGCGTCCCCAGCACAAACGCGGGGAAGCGCCGTGAGACGCCCGCCGCGTCACGGATCTTCACCGTTGGATGAAAATGTCCAACGATTAAGTGGCTGCTGGTTTGCGGAATCGTGTCGCCGTGCACGGCAACCACGCCCGATGCGCGCCACTCCGCTACGACGCCTTTGTGAAAATCACGCTCCATCTTCCGGTCGTGATTGCCGCGCACCAGCACCAGTTCGCAGCGAATCATCGACAGCGCCTCTTCCACCATGCGCCTCTCTTCGGGCGATGGCCGCGGCGCATGATAGACGTCGCCCAGCAGAACGACGCGCTCTGGCAGCAGATCTTCCAGCGCCCAACGCAGCCGCTCGACAGCGGTACCGTCGATCAGGGGTCCCAGCTCGCCCCGCCGCCGCTGTGCCCACGAATAGCCGAGATGCAGATCGGCGACGATCGCCGTGCGAAGCTCGGGCAGCCACAACGCCCCGGAACGATGAGGCTCGCGCTTTAGGCCCACTGCTGGTACCAGTCTTCGACGGCTTCGTCGAGCGCCTTGTCCGGGTCCTGCGCGGTCAGCACTTCGCGGTTGAAGGTGGACATCATCGTCAACGAGAAGGGCGAGGGCTTGTCCAATTCCACGATCTCCCAGGGTGATTCGAAGATGCGCGCCGCCTCTGCCGCCGCGCGGTCTGCGTCGAGTTCGTCTTCCAGAACTTCCCGCACCGCTTCGCGAACCAGCGGATGATCCGGCTCATACTTCAGGAACGTCTGATAGAGCAACGATCCGTTCCAGGTGGACATCCTGCGGCCGGGGCCGCCGCTGACGGTCCGCCGTTGCAGCAACTGCCCAGTCTCCGCGACCGGTCGAAACTTGCGCCCCAGCGTCTCAGTTGCTTCCAGCGCGGCGCGCAGATCGACGAGCCAATTCGCAGGCAGGAAGCACGCCCGCAACACCTCTTCGCAGGGAGCGTGCTTCGCAGAGAAAGACAGGACAAACCCGTGGTCGTCGAAGTTCGACACAACGCTGCCGAATCGATCGCCTAACCGCCGCCCGGCCACCCACGCCAGGGACCGGTTCACAGCGCGGCCCGCTACGACATGAAAAATGGCAAGCAGCGCGCGGCCCTGTTTCACGCGCTCCAGTTGGACAGGCGTGTCCGCCGGAACGGGAGCGGCGTTCTTCTGGCGCTCGACATACTTCGCCAGGCGCGCCGCCGAGACACGATCCAAGCGGTAGCGTTGTCGCAGATCCGTCGCGACGTCGTTGGAGGCGCGAAGCATCCTGCGAAGAGTTAACTCCTCTTCCGCCAGACGCGCCGTCAAGGACATTCGCCCGCCCATCCATCGTGGCGTGCGCACGCGTTCGCCTTGCGCGATCTCGACGTTTGCCACGTCGGCGTGCCAATGCTTCACCTTGACGCTTCGCCCCCCGACGGTGAACGCTTCGCCCGGTTGCAGCGTGGAGACGAATCCCTCTTCGACGTATCCCAACCTGCGGTTGCCGCCGAGAACGATCTTTACCTGATAGTCGTCGGATATCGTCCCGATGTTCTGGTAGTAGGCGCGCATCGCCTTGCGCGACGCCACGCGAAATCTTCCATCGGAAATCGCGAGCTTTCCGAAAGCGCTCCCATAGCCTTCGAGTACGCGGCCGCCTCCGGCCAGATAGCGCAGCACGGCATCGAAGTCCGAACGCGTTAGTTGCCGGTACGGGCCCGCGTGGCGGACCAGGTCGAAGGCGTCTTCTATGCCCCATTCCTTTTCGACGCCCATGCCCAGCAGCACTTGCGCCAACACGTCCAGTGGGGCACGCGGAACTTTCAATGCATCCAACCGCCCCGATTTAGCGGCCTCGCGCAGCGCGACGCACTCCAGCAGGTCGGGCAGCGACAGCGGCACCAGCGCACCTTCGGCCACACCGCCGATGCGATGTCCAGACCGGCCGAGACGCTGCATCGCCCGGCTGACGCCTCGTGGCGCGCCGATCAGCAGCACTTGATCCACCGCCTGAAAGTCCACGCCAAGTTCCAGGCTGGTGGAACACACGCAGGCCTTCAACCGCCCTTCGCTCAAGCCGCTCTCGATCCGCAGCCGCGTCTCGCGCTCGATCGAAGCGTGGTGGACTTCGATCTGTTCATCCATTTCCGGCAGCAGGACTTTCAGCGCAAGTCCGAGCTGCTCGGCAGCCGAGCGCGTGGACGTAAAGATCAGCGAACAGCGGGCGCGTTGAACGTACCGGGCGACAGTATGCGCAATGCGGTACGGCGAATAGCCCGCCGCGGGCAGGGTAACGTCCAACGGCACTGGCGCGATTTCCAAACGGTGGGCGCGACGCCCGTCCACCTGCGCAAGAGCCCATGGCCTTTCGCCGCACATCAAGCGGGCGACAGTCTCAACCGGGTGGGCTGTAGCCGACAAGCCGATTCTTTGTACGGGCTGAAGCCGCTCCAGCGTCAACGCCAGCAGGCTTCCGCGCTTCGATTCGGCAAACGAGTGAATCTCGTCGACGATGGCCGCGAACACTTCGAACGCTCCTTGCCACTGTGTTTGCGACAGCAAAGAACTGAGAGACTCAGGCGTCGTCAGCAACAGGTGGGGATGGCTGCGGGACTGGCGCGACCGTTCCGCCATTTCGGTATCGCCCGTGCGCACCGCAATCCGCACGGCCCCGCCCAGCGCCGACAGCGGACCCGCCAGATTGCGCTCGATGTCGCGCGTTAGAGACCGCAGCGGCGAAACGTAAACCGCCATCGTCCGGTTCGGCAGAGGGCCGCGATCCAGCCGCACCGCGAACTCGTGGAGCACGGAGAGGAACGCCGCCAGCGTCTTGCCGCTGCCCGTTGGCGCCAGGATCAGCGTGTTCTCGCCGCGCAGCGTATGCGGCAGTGCCCGGCGTTGAATCTCGCTCAATTTCGGGAAGCGTTGGCGAAACCACGCATCAAGGCGCCAGTGAAGCTTCATACAGCGCCCTCACTTGCTCAATACCGTCGATGCCGTCAACGGTCTTGTCTTTGCGCCATTGCAGAATTCGTGGAAAGCGCAGCGCATAGCCGGACTTGTGGCGCGGCGACTTCTGCACGCCGTCGAAGGCCACTTCCAGCACCACCTCCGGCTTCACCAGCGACACCCGCCCATAACGTCCAGTGGTCAGCGTGCGAAAGATGCGGGTTAACTCGCGGATCTCGGCGTCCGTCAGTCCGGAGTAAGCTTTGCCGACGTTGACGAACGTGTCTCCATCGCGAACCGCGAACGTGTAGTCGCTGAGTACGGTCGCGCGCCGGCCGTGCCCCTGTTCCGCCGCAGTCACGACGACATCGAGAGACCCGTAAGGCCGCTTTACTTTGATCCATGCTCCAGAGCGTTTTCCGGTCTCGTAGAGGCTGCCCGCGCGTTTCAGGATCAGGCCTTCGTTGCCGCGCGCCCGCGCTTCACTGAACAACGTCTCGATATCGCCGGACGAAGCCAGCCGGCTCTGCGGACTGACCAACGGCCAGGATTGCTCCAATCTCTTCCGGCGCTCTTCAAGCGGATGATGCGTCAACGATTCGCCGTCGCGCCAAAGCAGGTCGTAGCCAATGAAGCGGACCGGAAGCTCCGCCAGCATTTTCGCCGTGACGGTTTTTCTCGCGATCCGCTGCTGCAGCATTTGAAAGCTAAGCGCACGCCCGTCGCGCCACGCCAGCACTTCTCCGTCGATGACGCCGTCGCCCGGAAGCGCCGCCAACTCCGAAACAATTTCGGGAAACGATGCGGTGGCGTCGTTCATTCCCCGGGTGAAGATGCGCGCTTCGCCGTGCCGGAAATGGCCCTGCGCGCGGATGCCGTCGTACTTGTCTTCCACCCGCCAGTCTTGGGCGTTCGCGATCTCCGGCGCCTGTTCCAGCGGTTTGGCCAGCATAAACTCGAACGGATCGAAGAGTCGCGCGTCCAGTCCCGGCAGAGACAACCCCGCGGCCTCCACCGCTTCGCGAACCATCTTGTCTTGCAGACCGATTCGCAGGTTTCCGGAAATCACCTTGACGAAATAGCGCAGCGTCAACGGGCGATAACGCTTGAACGTTTCGACCAGAATCGCCAGCTTCAGCGCCGTGCGGCGCGCCATCGCCAGACGCTGGTAAATGGAGGCGGCTTCCGACAGCTGCAATGCGCGGCCCTCCGTCCGCCCGAACATCAGGTGACCGGCGGTTTCGCCCGTGTCGCCCACCTCCCGCGCGCAGAGGCGCACGAGTTCGAGATCCCAGCCGGACGCCTGCACAATGGCGTCCCGCAGCAGTGTCCCGCCCACCGACAGCTTCGCGCCTTCAACCGGAATCGTTCGCAGGAACTGAACGGCCAGCGCCGCTTGATCCGGTGGCAGCGACCGCAAGTACCCGGCGACGAGAGCGATCTTCCGGTTGCGGCTGTTCGTGGATGCGACGCGTTCGGCCAGATCCGACAGACGGTCCATCAGGCGTCCTCCACTTCACGCGCCGCGGCCGCATGTGCCGCCCTCGCATCGATTCCGCGATCCCGAAGAATCTTCGCCAGCGGTTCGGTGTAGCCATGCACAAGATCGACGCGCCGCGCTCCCGTGCCTTCGACGAGTTCGATCAATTCCTCGAAGTCGGCGTGATCGGAGTAGGGAATCAACTCCGAGGCTCCGCTGCGGGCACGCGCGTTCGCCAATGCCGCCCATCCCGATACGTAGGCGATCCGGCAGTCTTTTGAAGACGCCTCGAACAGCGTGCGCATTCCCGGCGTCACCACCTGGGCCGTACCTTCGAGCGACCGGCTCTCATAGGGCCGCCATCCATCGAACCGGTAACCGGCGCGTTCGTACTCCGGAATGTATTTTGCGATTGCGCCATGAATGGCAGTACGGATTCCCGCCTCACAGAGGGCGTGTGCGATCTCCTGCCCGCGCCCCAACGCGTACCCAAGAAACACCGGAACGGCGCCGTCGGCCAGCGTCTCTCGCGCGAACGTGACGATGCGGGAGCGCGCTTCCTCGCGGTCGAGAAAGTGATACACCGGCAGCCCGAACGTCGATTCGACGATCAGCCGGTCGCACAGCGCCACCTCCGTCGTCTGTCCGGCCAGCGGCGGCCTGAGTTTGATGTCGCCGGTGTAGATCAGCGTCTCGCCCTGAAACTCGATCCGCAGTTGCGCCGCGCCGAGAATGTGGCCCGCGGGCAGGGCCGTCAGACGCGCTCCGCGAAATTCGATGGGCTGGCCGAACTCCATCGCCTGCAGCACTCGCGGACCTTCAGACGGCCAGCGGATCTCGTAGATCGCCAGCGTTTCCCGGGTGCCGAACACTGTGCCGTGCACTCCGCGGGCGTGATCGGAATGCGCATGGGACACCCAGGCTGTCGCGACGTTCGACCTGGGATCGAGCCATAACTCCAACTCCGGCAGATAGATTCCAGTTTCCAGAAACTCGGGTTGCATCCTACTGAAGCTTTGATGGTTGCATGCGTTAAAACGCCACTAACTTTTGATGCATGGTTGCCCACCGCCGCATCTGTCAGACTGGACGCAGCAAATGAATTGCATGGACCAAACCGGGAAGGCAGTGCCTCTTTGGATGAGATCCGTCCTACTTGCCGCAGCCGTCTACAACGCAATTTGGGCAGTCTGGGTGGGCCTGTTTCCAAATCAGATTTTCGACCTTACGGGCGCCGAACGGCCGCTGTACCCCGAGATTTGGCAATGCGTCGGAATGTTCGTTGGCGTGTGGGGAATCGGCTATGCCATCGCGGCTTTCAATCCGCTCAGGCATTGGCCCGTCGTGTTTGTGGGCCTGCTGGGAAAGATCTTCGGACCGCTGGGGTTTCTCTGGGCGTCAAGCCAGGGACGGTTTCCCGTGGAGTTTGGATGGACGATCGTCTTTAACGACCTGATTTGGCTTGTGCCATTTGGGGTGATCCTGTACCGCGCCTATGACGACGCGATCGGTGGGAAACGAATCACTTCCCCGGATGTGCAACGCATGGCTCTGCGGACGAAAACGAATCTGGGGATGACCCTGGACGAGTTGTCGCGGATGTCGCCGGTGATGCTGGTGTTCCTTCGCCACCTGGGCTGCACCTTTTGCCGCGAGGCCCTTGCCGACCTGTCGAAACGAAAGCGCGAGATTGAAGCCTCCGGGACGCGCATCGTCTTGGTGCACATGAGTTCGGAGGAGACCGCGTCGCCACTGATGGCGCGCCTGGGCCTTGCCAACGTAGACCGCCTCAGCGACAGCAAGCAATCCGTCTACAAGGCCTTCGGGCTTCGCCGTGGGCGCATTCTGGACCTGTTCGGACCGAAGGTCTGGTGGCGCGGATTCCAGGCGGGCGTTTTGGACCGGCACGGTATCGGGGCGCGCCATGGCGATGGATTTCAGATGCCGGGTGTGTTCATCATTTTCCATGGCGAGGTACTTCGGAGTTATATTCACCAGAGTGCCGCCGATCGCCCGGATTACGTCCAGCTTGCCTCCGGCAGTGCAGTCCCACAATCCAAGACGCTCTGAAACATAAACCGTGACTTTGTTTCGCGTCGCCGGAATCCCCATCAATTTTCACTTTACGTTTTTGCTGCTGGCCGGCCTGCTAGTCTTCGGCGGATTCCTGGGCGGCCGCTCCGCAGTGTTCGACGTCCTGTACATCGCGGGCCTGTTTGCGTCGGTGCTGCTGCACGAGTTGGGGCACGCGCTGACCGCGCTCCGGTTCGGCGTGGGCATTGTCTCGATCACCATGTACCCCATTGGCGGCGTCGCACGGCTGGCCACGCGGCCCACGCCGTGGCAGGAGGTGTGGATCACCGTAATGGGCCCGGCGGTAAACCTGGTGCTGGCGGGGATCTTTTATTTGCTGGCTGAATTCGTGGCGCTGCCGGCGGAGTGGCGTGAATTTACCCGCAGCTTGATCCGCGGCAACCTCATTCTATTTCTCTTCAATCTTCTCCCGGCGTTTCCTATGGACGGGGGCCGGCTGCTTCGCGCAATTCTGGCGCTGAACTCGAATGAACTGAAGGCCACCCGCATCGCGTCGACAGTCGGCCGGGTGGTGGCGGTTGGAATGGCAATCTACGGGCTCTACGCGGGACAGATATTCCTTCTTTTTATCGCCTTCATCGTTTTCTCCGGCGCGCAGCAGGAACGGATGGCCGTTGAAAGCCAGTCCCTTTCGTCCGGCGTACCGGTGCGCGCTGCGATGGTGAGGGAGTACCGGACGTTGCAGCACGGCAGTACGATTGCGGACGCGGCGCAGCTTCTGCTGGATACCACGCAGCAGGACTTTCCGGTTGTCCACGCGGACCGGGTGGTCGGACTTCTACACCGGCCCGATCTGATTTCCGCCATGCAGAAAGGCGGTCCGGAAGCTTACGTGTCCAGCGCGATGAACCGCGACTTCGTTCGGATTTCGCCGGCCATGGATCTATCGGAGGCGCTTCCGCTGATGCAGAACGCCCGCACCTGCGCCCTGGTGATGGAGGAGGAAACGCTGGTGGGGCTGCTGACGCTGGAGAACATCGGGGAGTTCTTCGCGCTGCGCGCGGCGCGCCCGCAATAATAGAGAGATGGCGAGCGACCGGGTCCTTATCGTCGGCGGCGGACTGGCGGGCCTTTGCTGTGCCCTGGAACTTTCGAAGCAAAGCATTCCTTTCCAATTGCTGGAGGCGTCCGACGGCATCGGCGGCCGCGTGCGCACCGACGAGTTCGACGGGTTTCTGCTGGACCGTGGTTTTCAGGTCTACCTGAGCGCGTATCCGGAGGGCTTTGAGACGCTGGACTATCCGGCGCTGGACTTCCGGGCCTTCAAGCATGGCGCGCTGATCCGCTCCAACGGGCGTTTTCAGCGATTCGCCGATCCCTGGCGAAACCGCGGGGAATTGTTCTCCGCTCTGCGTTCGCGCGCCGGGACTTTATCCGACAAATTGAAACTTCAGCGCTTGCGCGGCCACCTGATGAGCAAATCGATCGAAGCGATTCTGACGTCGGAGAGCGCCACCACACAGAGCTATCTGAAGGCCGCCGGATTCTCCCGCCGCATGATCGACACATTTTTCCGTCCTTTTCTCGGCGGCATCATGCTGGATACGGGACTGCAACCCTCCAGCCGCATGTTCGAATTCGTCTTCAAGATGATGGCCGAAGGCGACACGGTAGTTCCGGCGAAGGGGATGGGGCAGATTCCGGCGCAGCTTGCTTCCCGGTTGCCCGCGGATGCCATCCGCCTGAACGCCAGGGTGGCGTCGGTCTCGGCATCATCGGCAACGCTTGCAAGCGGTGAGGCCATTGACGGTGCGGCGGTGGTGCTGGCGTGCGAAGGTCCGGAAGCGTCGAAGCTGGACCGAACGATACCCGTACGCCGTTGGCGCGGCCTTCGGTGCGTCTACTACGAAGCGCCGGAGCCGCCTGTCGAAGGTCCGTGGCTGGTGCTGAACGGAAACAACCAATGGCCCGTAAACAATCTCGCTGTGATGAGCGAGGTTTCGTCAACTTACGCGCCAGAGGGAAAAACGCTGGTGTCGATCTCGGCGCTGGGGCGTCCGACGCAGACGGAAGAAGAAGTCCAGATCGCGATCCGGGCACAGCTGGAACGGTGGTACGGGCGCGGAGTGCGGGGATGGCGGCACCTTCGCTCCTACTCGATTCGTTATGCCCAGCCCGACACGGTTCCTGAGCCTGAAGACCGCATCGCCGTGCGAAGTGCAAGCGGGACGTTCATCGCCGGCGATCATCTCTCGATGCCGTCCATCCACTTCGCGATGCTGTCGGGGAGACGAACGGCGCAGGCTGTGGCGCAGCACCTTACAGGCTCCGCTGAATCGCTGGCGACCGCTTCGGCGTGATCCTGCTGATTCACGCGGCGGCGACGCTGTTCATGACGGGGCTGGTGTGGTTCGTGCAGATCGTGCACTACCCGCTATTCGCCGCGGTCGGAGAGAAGGAGTTCGCCAGATACGCGCGCCTTCACTCCAAGCGCGCGACGAGGGTGGTGGCCCCAGTGATGCTGATTGAGCTTGCGGCGGCGCTTTCACTGGCGATAAGCCCACCAGCAGGCGGCGGGTACGGGGCGGTAATCACAGGCCTGATTCTGCTGGGCGGAATCTGGGTTTCGACAGCGTTCGTGCAGGTGCCGACACACAGCATCCTAGCAGAGGGCTTTGGGCAAGATGCCCACCGCCGGCTTGTAGCCACAAACTGGTTCCGAACCGCCGCGTGGACAATCCGCGCGGCGATAGCGGTTTGGCTGATCGCGGAAAGAAGCCCTTAGCTTCCCGCCACGCTCATATAGATCCCGCCAGCCAGGATCGCGACGACGACAAGGGCGACGATCGCCCGGCCCGCCCAGTCTTTCCAACTGTGCGGATCGTCCTTCTCCATCCGTTCGTCAATGGTGTCGAACATGGTTCACCACCTCCCACCGGGACTATACGCCCTATTTACGTCTGTGACAAGGGGGTTACTGAGGAGACTGCCACTGCGCGGCTCAGGAGAGCGTATCCTGCATCTCGGGTTGACGGGGTTCGGAGAAGCGTTTCAGCCGCATCACCTCCACGAAAGAGATGAAGATGTTGATTACGCCGACACCGCTGACCGCGCCGCGAAACCATGCACTGTCCCAGATGTGTTCCCAAGCCTGCCCCATCACCGGGATGGCGAGGTTTGAAAACCAACTGTTCTCCCAAAGCTTGAACCATGGGAAGAGCAGAAGAAACACGCCCAGCTCAAAACAGAAAACGACGTACAGCAGCGCCGCAGTTTTCTCAAGCCAGTGGTACGCGCGGGAAGCCATACGATTCCCTAGAACAGCACCGCTTGGCCCAGGCACGCCGCAGCCCGAACGGGATCGAATGAATGGCGGTGCTGGCACGTGGGGCCCAAAGCATCCAGGCCCGCGAAGTGCTCCGGCGCGCAGTATCCCTTGTTGCTGGCAAGGCCGTAACCGGGATAGACAGTCTCCCAGCAGCGTAGACTTTCGTCGCGAGCCACTTTCGCCAAAATCGACGCGGCGGCGATGGAAGCGCATCGGGAGTCGCCCTTGATCAGGGCCTGCTGCGGAACCGCAACGTCCAGCGAAAGAGCGTCCACGAAAAGAAAGTCCGGCTGAACGGCAAGAGATTCCACCGCGCGCTTCATCGCCAAACGCGAAGCCTGATAGATGTTGATGCGGTCGATGCGGTAGGCGTCAACGGCTTCGATCGCGAATGCCAATGCACGTTCCCGAATGCGCGCGGCGAGAGTTTCGCGGCGTTCCGGCGGCAGCAGCTTGCTGTCGTTGAGCCCGCGTATGGGACGTGCTGGATCAAGGATGACGGCGGCGGCAAACACGGATCCGAAAAGACACCCTCTCCCGACTTCGTCGGTTCCGGCCGGGCGCGAATAGCCCTGCAAAAATGCACGTCGCTCGAACCGGCTGGTGATGGCCGCCTGCCCGGGAGAAGTTTAGGTCCGCTCTCGGAGCCGGGCGGCTTTGCCACGCAGCTCGCGAAGGTAGTAGAGTTTGGAACGGCGCACGCGGCCCGTCCGCACGATGTCGATATGGTCGACCACCGGCGCGTGGACGGGGAAGATGCGCTCCACACCCTGTCCGAAGCTGAACTTCCGGACGGTGATGTTGTCGCCGAGGCCCGTATTCTTGCGGGCGATCAGCGTTCCCTCAAATACCTGCAGGCGCTCTTTCTCGCCCTCCCGGATCCTGACGTGGACGCGAATGGTATCGCCAATCCGGAACGGAGCGATCTCGGCACGCTTGTTATTCTCGAAAACTTTGGCCAACTGAGCGTTCTGCATAATACTTCTTCCTTCTTAATTTAACCTATCCGTTACCGCGATCCAAAAGGTCCGGCCGCATTCGCCGCGTTTTTTCCTCGGCCGCCATGCGGCGCCACTCGCGAATCCCGGCGTGATTTCCGCCGGCCAGCACTTCCGGCGCTTTCCAGCCCCGGAACTCGGCGGGACGTGTCCAGTGGGGGCAATCCAGCAGACCTTCCTCGCTAAACGATTCAAATTGCGTCGAATCCGCGTTTCCCACGACGCCTGGAATCAGCCGTCCAATCGAATCCACAACAACTGCGGCGGCCAGTTCGCCGCCACTCAATACATAATCTCCAACCGATAGCTCCTCGTCGGCCAGATGCTCGGCCACTCGTTCATCGACACCCTCGTACCGGCCGCAGATCAGCACAATCCGCGCCTCAGCCGCCAGGCGCCGCGCGGCAGCCTGATCGAACTTCCGGCCCTGCGCCGACAGCAGGATCACCCTTGCGGGACCGCGTTCTTTCGCGATCGACTCCACTGCGTCGAACAGCGGCTCGCATTTCAGAACCATGCCCTCGCCACCGCCGAAAGGCCGGTCGTCCACCGTCTTGTGCGGGTCGTGCGTCCAGTCGCGAAGATTGTTTATCTTCACTTCGATCAGCCCGAACTCGATCGCCTTGCCAACAACGCCAAACTCGAATGGACCCCGGAAGAACTCGGGGAAAATCGTCACGATCTCGAACGTCATGGCCGGTTGAGATCCTCCAACCCCTCCGGCAGTTCGACCTCCAGGCGTTTCGCATCCAGGTCCACATGCCGGATCATCCGGTAGGGGAACTCCATCTCGCCCGCGCGCATTAAAGTTTGGAAGCCGATGTCTTCCCACCCCGTAATCACGCCGACGACGTTTGTTCCGTCGAAAACCTCGAAGCCGGTTAGCTGGTCAGGGTAGTATTCGCCCGGCGGCAGCGGCACCCGTTCGCTCTCTGGAATCTCGACATCCAGCCCCGTCAGCGGTTTCGCGGCTTCAATGGAATCGATCCCTTCAAACTGGAAGACGATATCGCCGCCATGCCACCAAGTACGTTGCACAGTCAAGGTACGTTCGCCTACGTAGACCGTTTTCAGCAGGCCATAGCGGTCCGGGTGATCGCTAAGCGGGGTTGCGGCAATTTCGCCGCGGATTCCGCGCGTCCTGCGCAGCACCGCCACTGCCACGCGCTTCACGAGGCTACTCGACGATGTCCAGCGTGTAACGCCGGTTTCGCTTCGACCCGGCGGCGTTCAGCACAGCGCGCAAGGACCGCGCGGTTCTTCCCTGCTTACCGATGATCTTCCCGACATCGCCGTCCGCCACTTTCAGTTCCAGCACAGTAACCTCGCCGGGAATCTCGCGAACCTCCACCAGTTCGGGCAGGTCCACCAGGGAGCGGGCGATGTCCTCAACCAGTTCTTTCATCACTGCCTATTCTCCGCCACCGATGCCTGCCTAGTGCGGTTAGGCTGCCGGAGCGGGGTTCTTCTCCATCAACCGCTTTACGGTGTCGGAGGGCTGCGCGCCGTTCTTCATCCAATGGTCGATCCGGTCGTGCTTCAGGCTAACCACGGCTGGCTTGGACACCGGGTTGTAGTGCCCGACGATCTCCAGCGCGCGGCTGTCGCGGGCGCGCTCCTTCTCGATTACAACAAGGCGGTAGGTGGGCTTCTTCTTGGAGCCAAACCGCGCCAAACGAATCATCAACATGAACCTATTACCTCACTCAACTTAAAATTTCGCTTTTTTTGCCGCGCTGCCCCTAGCGCATCTTCATTAGATCTTCGAGGCTTGGCAGCTTGAACTTTTGCATCTTCTTGCCCATGGCTCCGGAAGCCAGGCCGCCCTGGAACCGCTTCATCATTTTCCGGGCTTCGCCATACTGCTTCAGCAGGTTGTTGACGTCCTGAACCTGCGTGCCGCTGCCTTTGGCGATACGGCGGCGGCGGCGGCCGTCGATGATTGAGTGGTTGTTGCGCTCCCGCGCGGTCATCGAATCGATGATCGCCACGATGCGCGTCAACTCCTTGTCGTCGACTTTCGCGTTCTTCAATTCCTTCATCGCGCCCGCGCCGGGAATCATCCCGATCAGGTCTCCGATGGAGCCCAGCTTGCGGATCTGCTTCAACTGATCGCGGAAATCCTCCAGCGAAAAGTCGTTCTCGATCAGCTTCCGCTGCATCTTCTCGGCCTGCTTCTGGTCGATGTTCTGCTCCACCTTCTCGATGAAGCTAAGCACGTCGCCCATACCGAGGATGCGTTGCGCCACGCGGTCCGGATGGAACGCTTCGAGGGCGTCGGTCTTCTCGCCCGTACCGACAAATTTCAGGGGCTGCCCGGTAATCTGCCGGATCGACAGGGCCGCGCCTCCGCGTGCATCGCCATCCATCTTGGTCAAGATGACGCCGGTAATGCCCAGACGCTTGTGGAACTCGTCGGCGGACTTCACGGCGTCCTGTCCGGTCATCGCGTCGGCGACGAAAAGCACTTCCGTCGGCGACAGCAGTTCCTTCAACTGCTCCAACTCCGACATCAGCTGATCGTCGATATGAAGGCGGCCGGCGGTATCCACCAGGATCAGGTCGCGTCCGGCCTGATGGGCTTCCCGCTTCGCCCCCCGGGCCAGTTCAATAGGACGCGCCTCACCGGCTTCGCCCTCGAAAACCGGAATTTGCAATTGACGTCCGAGGACGGCGAGTTGCTCGCGCGCGGCGGGCCGGTAGACGTCGACGGAAACCAGCAGTGGTTTCGAGCCCTGCTTCAACAGCCACTTTGCCAGCTTCGCCGTGGAGGTGGTCTTACCGGAGCCTTGCAGCCCGACGACCATCACCACGGTCGGCGGCTCACTGGCGAACCGGAGCTTCGACGTGTGGGTGCCCAGCGTCTTCACCAACTCGTCCCGAACGATCTTGGTGACCTGCTGCGAAGGCGAAAGCGCGGTGAGAACTTCTTCGCCCATCGCCTTCACTTTGATCGCCTCGATCAACTGCTTGACCACCTTGAAATGCACATCGGCCTCGAGCAAGGCGACGCGAATCTCGCGGAGCGCCTGCTCCATGTTTTCCGTCGAGAGTTTTCCTTCGCCGCGAAGGGTTTTGAAAACCCTCTGCAACTTATCGGATAGGTTGTCAAACATGGTTCGGCCTGGGACGAATCGACCTGACAGAGATCAAACCGGACAGAGAAAGGCTCTGATGGGCAGTCTGCGAATCGTCTTCATGTTAGCACAAGGCCCGGAAAACACTGTAAACTAACAGGGGTCGAGCGCTTTCCGGACTTGTCGGCTTCAAGTCGATGTACCCGGGCGCGCCGGCGCTTCGTCTCTTCAAAAAATGTCTCGCGGTTTGCTCGTAACGCTGGCGCTTTCTTCTTGCGCCTTTGCCCAGGCTCCACGGCTGGCGTGGTCGTCGTTTCTCGACAGGGGAAATGAAGACGTCGCACATGTTGTGGCGCCCGATGCCGACGGCAATCTCTGGGTGGCAGGCACCTCCGGATCCAACTATGTGGCCGACGCGCCCAATCAGCCGTTTCAGGCGGAACGAAAAGGCGGGATCGATGTCTACCTTGCCAAGTTCCGGCCGGAGCCGGACGGCGCCACGACGCTTCTGTTCTGGACGTGGTTCGGCGGCGGCGGACGCGACATCGTTACGGCGATGAAGCTGGGGCCCGAAGGCCGGCTCTACATGACGGGCTATACCGACTCCTTCGATTTCCCGCTGGCCGGCGAGGCGTTTCAGAACACTCCGTCCGGAGGACAGGACGCATGGATCGCCGTCTTCAATCCGAATGAATCCGGCGACGCGTCGCTGATTTTCAGCTCTTATTGGGGCGGTACACGCGACGAACTTCCAGCCGCGTTAGACGTTGCCCCCGGTGGCGACATTGTCGTCGTCGGGCAGACCACCTCCGACGATCTTCCAAATATCACCGGAGGAAGCCGTATTCAGGAGTCGAATCGCGGGGGAACCGAGGCCTTCATCCTTCGAATCAATTTCCGTGAGGTCGTCTATGCGACGTATTTCGGTGGGCAGTCGACGGATGGCGCTACCGGCGTGGCGGTGGACAAGAACAATCAGATCTGGATTACCGGCTGGACCGCTTCCCATGATTTCCCCGCGACGGAGAACGCGCTGCAGAATTTTCTTGCCATACACTATGACGCCTTCGTCGCCCGTCTCAACACGGATGCACAGGGTCTGGACGGCCTGGTCTACTGTACATATCTCGGCGGCGGCGGTACGGATGTTGCGATGGCGATTTCCTTTGACGAACTCGGCGGCCTTTGGATCGGCGGCTACACGACTTCGACGGATCTGCCGGTCTCCGTAAATCCGCTCCAACGAAATTTCAGCGGCTTTACCGATAGCTTCGTCTTCCGCTTCATTGTCGAAGATACGCCGAATCCCGCGATTGTCTACGGGAGCTACTACGGCGGGCGGGGACACGAGGTGTTTCGTTCATTGACGACG
Source organism: Bryobacteraceae bacterium (assembly GCA_041746955.1). Taxonomy (GTDB): domain Bacteria; phylum Acidobacteriota; class Terriglobia; order Bryobacterales; family Bryobacteraceae; genus JAPKYZ01. Next base: position 11,291 of record JBGTFZ010000090.1, on the reverse strand, counting down.
GCTCCGGGGGGCCGCGTCGTGTTGGCGGGCTACACGATGTTCGGAGACCTGCCGGTAACGCCCGACGCTCTACAACCGCTGCCGCTGTCGAGCTTTCCCGACGGATTCGTGGCGGTGATCAACTCGCAAACCGGCGAGTCCGGGCTTGAGTATTCCAGCTACGTCGGAGGCGAATTTACCGACGTGACGAACTCGGTGGCTCGCGACGCCGCCGGCAACCTCTTCCTCGCCGGGTACACGAATTCCTATGCGTTCCCGGTGACCGACGGGTCGTTCCGCTCCAATCCGCCGACGCTTCCCAGCGGAACTTTGCAGAAGATCACACGCGAGTAGCGCCTACCACGCGGCTGGCCTTGGCAAGTCACCCGCCTGCCCCCACCTCACGAACCGGTCAATCGTCGCGCCGTCCCAATTGAAGTTTCCGTTGAAGTCGACCACCCACCAACCCTGGGCCGGGTTGAAGACGCCCACCTTGTCTCCTCCGCTTCCGCCCCAATCGCCCACCACCGGTAGGTCTCCCGGCGATCCCCAGGCGAAATTCCGGTCCGTCACGTCTCCGTCCCAGACGTAGTTGCCGTTCATGTCCAGCACCCACCTTGCCTGGCTTGGGTTGAAGGCCCCAAGATTGGTTCGTCCGTCTCCGTCCCAGTCGCCCACCACCGGACGGTCGCCCGGAGAACCCCAACGAAGGAACCAGTCGATCCCGGAACCCTCCCAAATCTGGTTTCCGTTGTAGTCGATCACCCACCAGCCTTGGCTGCTGTTGAAAACCCCTACTTTCGAGAATCCCGTGCCCGCCCAATCGCCCACCACTGGGATATCGCCCGGCGAACCCCAGAGAAACGCGCGATCGAACGATCCGCCGTCCCACTGGAAGTTCCCATTCCAGTCCAGCAACCAATTCGCACTCGTCGGAGTAAACACGCCGACTTTATCCACTCCGTCTCCATTCCAGTCGCCAACGACGGGGACGTCCCCGGAATTGCCCCACACGAAAAATTTGTCGATCGAAGGCCCATCCCAGATGCCGTTTCCGTTGTAGTCCAGCACCCATGTGCCATTCATGAAGGCGCCCATCTTGACGCGGCCGTCGCCGTTCCAATCGCCGGTCACCGGAACCGCCGCGGGGTTCGAATTCTGCCAGGAACGCACCCAGTCCGTCGGCTCGCCATCCCACGTGAAACTTGCATTCTTATCCGTAGTCCATCCGCCGCCGCCAAAGCTCGACACCCGGCTCGCCCGCCGGCCTAACATCCCAATTGGGGCCCCGCCGGTGTCGTTGTCGCGATTCAGCTCGCTGAAATTGGTCAGCTCGGCGGTGACGGCAGCGCCCTGTCGCGCATTTCGCCCGAACCGAACCGTGATTGCCAGCCCGCGCGAGCCTCCGCCCGGTACGGAGCCCGAGTAGCTGCACGACACCATCGCGCCCGACGAGGAACAGAACCACCCGGCGCCATTCGTCGACAGCAACGTAAGACCGAGGGAGAGCTTCAAGGCAACCTGGACAGCGCCGGAAGTCCCGACGATTCCGCTATTCGTGACGCGTACATGGTAAGTAGCGTCGTCGCCCAGTTGCGGCGCGACGGAAGGTGGACTCACCCGTACGCTAAGGTCCGGCGAACCCAACGGGATTGCCGGTACGGGGGAGGTCAGCTGAAGAGGAAAGTCGTCGCCGAGTTTGCCGCCCGATTTGGAGCCCCAAGCCCAAACACTCCCATCTTTCTTCAGGGCCAGCGTGAAGTCTTCACCGCCGGCGGCAGCTGCGACGTCCGAGATTCCGGCTACCGGTAGCGGTCGAGTCTGTTGGTCGTTTGCGCCATTACCGACCTGTCCGGAATAATTAGCTCCCCACGCCCAAAGTGACCCATCTCGGCGCACCGCTATGCTATGATAATGACCTACCACAATGGCAGTAACATCCGTCAGCCCGCCGATTCGAATGGGTGTGCTTCGACTGCTGGTGGAGCCGTCCCCGAGTTGGCCGTAGCCGTTGTCGCCCCAAGACCAGACACTTCCATCGCGGTCGAGAACCAAACTGTGCGTACTACCGGCTGCAACCAAGGCAACCCCTGCAAGGGTTAGCACACGGACGGGCACCGACCGGTCGATAGTTGTCCCGTCGCCCAATTGACCAAGATAGTTGGAGCCCCACGCCCACACCGTCCCATCGCTCCGGACTGCCAGGCTGTGAGAGTTCCCGGCGGCAATGCTCACGATTCCGACTAGGCCGCTGACCTGGACAGGCGTGTTACGGTTGGAGGTGGTCCCGTCGCCCAATTGACCCGAGGAGTTGGAGCCCCACGCCCACACCGTCCCGTCGCTCCGGACCGCCAAGCTGTGACCCCCGGCGGCAATGCCCACGATTCCAACTAGGCCGCTTACCTGGACAGGCGTATTACGGCTCGTTGTCGTACCGTCGCCCAACTGACCCGAGTAGTTGGCGCCCCACGTCCACACCGTCCCATCGCTCCGGACCGCTAGGCTGTGAAAGCCCGCGGCGGACAGTAGGTCCGCGTTCGTCAAACCTGAAACAACCGTCGGCGCGGAGCGTGAAATGGTGGTCGAATCTCCCAGTTGACCGTAGGAGTTTTGTCCCCACGCTAACAACGCTCCGTCCGAACGGGCAACCAACGAATGTGCGTTTCCCGCTGCGATTCGGGTGATGTTCAATATCCCTGTGACCGCGCCAGGCAGCCGCCGGGAAACAGACACACCGGTCTGAAGATCTGCATCGTTGCGACCCCAGGTAACGAGAGCTCCACTCGGCCTGACAGCCAAGCTGCGACCGCTTCCCGCCGCTAGACCTTGAGGCGAAAGCAGACCGCCGCTGAGTCCGTTCACCTGGACAGGCGCACTGCGGCTCGTTGTCGTTCCGTCGCCCAACTGACCATAGGAGTTGGAGCCCCACGCCCACACCGTCCCATCGCTCCGGACCGCCATGCTGTGATACCACCCTGCCGCAATCCCTGAAATTCCAGTTAGGCCGCTCACCGGGAAAGGTGTATTACGACTCGTTGTCGTTTCGTCGCCCAACTGACCATCGGAGTTGTAGCCCCACGCCCACACCGTCCCATCGCTCCGAACCGCCAGGCTGTGTAAAGACGCTGCCGCAATGCCTGCAATTCCTGTTAGGCCGATCAGCGGGACAGGGGTGGTGCGAATAGCGGTCGTTCCGTCGCCCAACTGACCACTGGAGTTGGAGCCCCATGCCCACACTGTCCCATCGCTCCGGACCAGCCATGCTGTGATACCACCCTGCCGCAATCCCTGCAATTCCAGTTAGGCCGCTCACCTGGACGGGGGTGGTGCGAATAGCGGTCGTTCCGTCGCCCAACTGACCACTGGAGTTGGAGCCCCACGCCCACACCGTCCCATCAGTCTTTAGGGCGAGACCGTGACCTTCACCCATAGCGACCGCCACCATTGATGAGAGGCCCGTCACGCGTTGAAACGGTCCTCCGGAAAAATTAGGAAATTGCCCCGTTGTCGATGTGGGTTGCCAAACGGTTCCATCCTGCGCCAGCGCAAGCGTGCCGAGGCCGTTCGCGGAGATTTGAGCAACCGGCGGCAACAGCGTTTCGATGCATCCTGCGGTGTCCGCATTCGTGACAGTCGCCGAAGCCGACTGGGACCCAACAGTCCGGTTACCCAAGAATCCGGTAATGGTGAACGTGTACGTTCCATTGGTGAAATACCTATGGCTCCTTGGCAAGGAAAAGGGGCCGTGGGCTTGGGGCTCCTCTTGATCGCCGTCACCCCAATTGAAGGCGTAAAGCCGCCCGTCGAAGGGCCCGAATCCGCTCACGTTTACCACGCCACATGCTTCGTAAGTTATGTTGCCGATGGTGGGCTGCGCCCGAACGCCCACACTTATGGTGAGAAGGCAAACGGCGACCGCAAACTTATGCATGTACTTTCTCCTGATAGTAACGGCGACCAATGGTGAAAAATATACCTAAGTGCAGTGACCGAAGGGAAGCGAGGGTCGCAGGTTTCCTCCGAAAGTCGGACGGAACTTGTACCGTTACCTATAGAACTGGCTATCTTCCGAAAACCGCCCTTCCCGATTATGGCATCCTGAAAACTCCCCGGTGAATCTGAACTCCAAAAAAGACCTCGTCTACCTGATCCTTGCGGGCCTCTTCGTCTGCAACGCGATCCTCGGCGAAGTCCTGGGCGGCAAGCTCATCCAAACCGGGCCGTACGTCATGAGCCTGGGCGTCATCCCCTGGCCCGTCGTTTTTATCACCACCGACCTGATCAACGAGTATTTCGGCAAGCCGGGAGTACGGCGGCTGACGTTTCTCACCGTTGCCCTGATTCTCTATGCCTTCGTGATCATCTTCGCGGCCATCGGCATTCCCGCCGCAGGCGTCTCACCTGTTCAGGACCGCGAATTCTCCATTGTCTTCGGACAGTCGTTGTGGATCATCGTAGGCAGTGTGGTGGCGTTCCTCGTCAGCCAGCTAACCGACGTGTTCGTGTTCTGGATGTTTCGGGACCGCACGAAGGGAAAACATCTCTGGCTGCGCGCGACGGGTTCGACGGCGGTGTCTCAACTGATCGACACGTTTATCGTTCTGGGCATAGCGTTCTGGCTCCCGGGCAAGCTTTCGACGCGCGACTACCTTGGTCTGTCGTTCACGAACTATAGTTACAAACTCCTGATTGCTGTTTGCCTGACACCGCTGATCTACATCGCGCACAGCGCGATCGACCGCTACCTCGGCCGTCAGCAATCGGCGGACCTGATCGAATCCGCCGCCGTGGCTGCCCACGCGGAACAGGCCTGATGTCCAACGTCTGGGACGCCGGCGGCTACCGGAAAAATGCCGCCTTCGTCTCGGATCTTGGAGATGCGGTGCTGGAACTGCTGGCGCCCCGGAAAGGCGAACGCATTCTCGATCTCGGCTGCGGCGACGGCGCCTTGGCGGAAAGCATCGCGTCCATGGGAGCTTCGGTCGTTGGCGTAGACTCTTCGCCTTCGATGGTTGACGCCGCGCGCGTCCGGGATATCGATGCGCGGTTGGGCTCCGCAACGGAACTAACTTTCGAGAACGAGTTCGACGCCGTCTTTTCGAACGCCGTGCTGCACTGGATTCCCGACGCGGGCGCGGTGCTGGATGGCGTGGCGCGCGCGCTTCGTCCGGGCGGGCGGTTCGTTGCGGAGCTTGGCGGCTTCGGCAACATCGCCGCGATTCGCGTGGCGCAGCGCTTGGTGCTTGAAAACCGCGGGATCGATCTCGACTCGATCAGTCCGCAGTTTTTCCCCACGCCGCGCGAGTATCAGGGCCTTCTCGATCGCCAAGGCTTCTCCGTTTCGTCGATCGAACTGATCCCGAGGCCGACGCCGCTGCCCCAGGGCATGCGGTCGTGGCTGGAGACCTTCTCGCGCGGGGTAATGAATCGGATCGCAGATCCAGAGTCCTATCTCGACGAGACCGTAAGAGCGCTGGAACCTTCGCTGCGCGACACCGAAGGCAACTGGATCGCCGACTACGTAAGGCTGCGCTTCAGCGCCGTCAAGGCGTCTTAAGCAACTGCGCCAGTGCAGGCCCAAGCTTCGGATACCGGAACTCGAACCCGAAGTTCTGCGCGGCTTCAGGCTGAATTCGCTGGCTTTCAAGCAGCACTCTCGACATCTCGCCGAAGAGAAGCCGCAGCGCAAATTCAGGCACGGGAATAATCGCTGGACGATGAAGCGTTCTTGCCAGCGTTTCGGTGAACTCCTCATTCCGCACCGGATGAGGGGCAACCCCATTCACCGGCCCGGAAACGGAGTCGTTCTCGACCGCATGGACGTACATGTCCACCAGATCGTCCAGGTGAATCCAACTCATCCACTGCTGGCCGCTGCCGAGCTTTCCGCCGGCGCCGAAACGAAACGGTGGCAGCATCTGCGCCAGCGCGCCGCCTTCCGTCCCCAGTACGATGCCCGTCCGGATGGCCGCCATGCGTATGCCCAATTGCCGGGCGCGCGACGCTTCCGTTTCCCACGCTACACAAACCTCCGGCAGAAATCCGCTGCCCGGCAGCGAGCTTTCCGTCAGAACTTCCTCGCCCCGGTCACCGTAGTACCCGGACGCGGAAGCGCTAATCAAAGTCTTCGGCGGACTGCTTAGGCGCGCCATACTTTCGATCAGGTATCGCGTCCCCATTTCACGGCTCTCGCGAATCTTGTGCTTCACCTCGTCGCTCCAACGTTGCGCGACGGGCTCGCCCGCCAGGTGGATCACCACATCCACTTCGCGAAACGGCTCCGTCGGCGCGGGAGCTTTCATATCCCAGAAGTACTGGCCTACGTTGCGGTCGTCCCTCGGTTCTACCTTGCGAGTGAAGATACTGACGAAGTGCCGCCGCTCCAGAAGGCGTTCGATCAGGCGTTTCCCGATGAATCCCGTGGCGCCCGTGATGAGTATGTTCATCGGCAATCAGTCTACCGGGAACGGCTCTATGCCGGTTTTCTCCAGGAAGTCGATCTCCTTAAGGTAGGCGGCGGTGTCCGTCTTCCGCTTCATACCGTCGTAACTCATCCAGCGGATTTGGCCGAACACCGCACGCTCTGTCCACGGGCGGTCGTGCAGGCCGAAGCACCACAGAATATTCGTGTAAGTGTTCGGGTCGCGGCCGTCGAGCGCATACCTGTCGTGCAGATAGATCATCGTTTCCAGCGCCTCCTGGCAGGTTTCAGACCACTCGATGATCTTCTTGCCCCAGTACATCCGGTAGTAACCGTGTATCTTGCCGCGCAGCAGCATTTCCTTCTGCGTGGCGTTCCACAAGTCGTCATGCGTCTCGGCGCGTTCAAACTGTTCGCGATCGTACACCGGATTGCGTTCATCGGTCGCGTGCTTTCGCAGCGTGGCCTTCGCCCAATCGGGAAGGTTCGAAAAACTCTCGGGCCTTTCGACATGACGCGAGTAATTGAAAGCCAGCTCGCGCCGGACGATCAACTCTTCAAGGTATTCGTCGGTCCCAAAGCCGTGTTCAAGACCGTAGTCGCGCACGGTAAGCGCGATATCCAGCGCGGAGATGTGCCCGAAATGCAGGTAGGGGCTGAGATTGGAAGTTGCGTGCTCACTGGGCTCATTACGCGCTTCGCCGTAATGATGCAGATGCTTTTTGCAGAATTGGGCCAGGCGCTTTTCCGCCACTTCCGCGCCACCGCGAAAAGGTATCGACGGCTTTATGGAGTGGTCGATCTCGCACGATCCAACCAACGCCGCGATCCCTTCGTGAGTCACGTCCGTATGGAAACCGGCCAGCGGCTGAGTGCCGTCCCACTTGCGCTTCAGTTCCGGCATCTTGAACGGCTTCAGGTACTCCGGCAGCAGTTTGTGGATCTTTGGACGAATCGTGTAAGCGGCGTACTCGCGCTTGGCAAGTTTCGCCATGGGCACGATGCAACTGGAATCGACTGCCAGGAACGGGCAACCCACCTTCGCCGCAACCGACGGATTATGTTTAGCGGCGATGAAGGTGGGGTAGTCGTCGGTAACAACGGCTGCGGCGCGTTCCGCAGCGCGGTACAACACGTCGTTTGCGTCCGTGGTGCGCCGCCGCAGATAGAAAACATAGCCAGCTCCCATTGCGCGCAGGCGTTTGGCGTTCTCCGGAACACCCTCCAGGATGAACGTGTGCATCCGGTCGTTCGAATGCGGATAGGAACATGTGAGCGCCTCATAGACAAGCAGCGGCAGCGAGAGCTCGTTGGCCAGCGTGATCGCATGCGCCAACGCATGATTCGTCCGGGCCCTTCGGTTCATCTGCGGCCAATACAGCACGTGATCTCCGCCGGTGTTCACGGAATAGTCGTTTAGGCTGCGGACGCGATCCAGCAAGTACCCATGTTGATGACTTCCAGACACCTCGTGGTCCAGGATGATTTTTGCTGGTACCCTGCGACTAGTGTTCTTCCGCCTCTCGGCCATGCTGTTGGTCCTCTGCCTTGCGGGAGTTCCGTCGTTCGCCGGTGCCTGGGCGTCGACGGGTTCCGGCATGTCCTGCGCCAGAACCGGGAAGCGCATGTGCTGCTGCAAGAAAGCGTCCACCGAATCCGGCACCGCGATTCGCGGCGTCAAGGACTGCGCAGGGAAGTGCCATACGCCGGCGTCTCCCGTTCACGTGCAATCGCTCTCTCCAACCGGAGGGTCAACGCCGACACCGCAACTGACCGGCTCGGTTGCTCCGATCGCCGCGACATCCTTCTCTCATTTCAGTTTCGACGCCGAGCTATATCAGCGCCCTCCTCCCGCCTACACACTCTAGCGGTCCTCGTCTGTTCGCTTCAGATGTTTGCAGGAGAGTGTTATGCGTTCGTGCATCATGTTCGCCGCGTCGTTTGCAACCGCGGTTTTCGCACAAAGTATCGGCTCGAGCTTAAGCGGTCGAGTCTTCGATTCTCAAGGATTGCCGATCGAGAAAGCCGCCGTGGTCGTGACAGGTGTAGGCGATGGTTCGCGACTAGAGCTCACAACCGAATCGACGGGCCTTTTTCAAGCACCGTCGCTGCAACCGGGCGAGTATGTTCTTTCCGTCTCGAAGGGCGGCTTTCGGGAAGTTCGAGTCGAAGGGATCCGCCTCACGGTAGGTGAAGCGCGATCGCTGCGCGCCGTACTGGCGCCCGCCTCCGTGGACCAGCAGATTACGGTAGAGAGCGCGGTTGAAACGGTAAATCTGACGGAAAGCAACGCGGGATCTTCGTTCGGCGAAGACGCTCTCGACTTACCGGTAGTGGCCGGCGGCGTGGGCCGGAACTTTCGGACGCAAGTGTATCTGGCTCCCGGCGTCACACGTTCGAACGCGGCCCACCGGCCCTTCGCGGTCAGCGGCGCGCGGAATCGAAACAACAATTATCTTCTCGACTCGAACGACTTCAACGAAATCGAGGGCGGCATGGTGATGGGCCGCGGCTCCAGCGAACAGTTGATCTCGCTGGAGGCTCTCGATGGCATTCAAGTCTTGACTCACAACTTCAAGGCGGAGCATGGCCGGCAGAACGGGTCCATCGTATCGATGGTCACCAAGCGCGGAACCAACGAGTGGCACGGGGTTCTTTACGAATACCTTCGCAACAACGCGCTCGATGCCCGCAACGCCTTCGACGTGCGAAGGCTGCCGTTGAAGGTCAACCAATTCGGCGCGAGCGTGGGTGGTCCTGCGATCAAGAACAAGACGTTCGTGTTCGGAAATTTCGAAGGCTTTATTCGCCGCACGGCAAACGCCACCACGATTCAAACGCTTCGGCCGGAGCAGCGCGCGCTGGCCGTCGATTCCGTAAAGCCGCTGGCCGCGATGTACCCCGAGCCGAATATCCCCGGGACCAACCTGTACCGCGCCGATGCGCCCACGGGCGGGAACCAGTGGAACTACGTCGGACGCGTGGATCAGGAACTCAACTCTTCAATGCGGTTGTTCTTCCGCGTGACGTACCTTCACTCCGACGCGAACGGCGTCGCCGGCGCGGGCCTCCAGCGCTACAACACGCTTTCCAGTCCGCAAGGATACTCGGCGCATCACACGTGGTCCCCCGACTCCCGCACCGTCAACGAAGCTCGCTTCAACTACACGCGGTACGTCTTGAACGATCAGTTCGTCGATCCGGTAGAGCTAGGAAACCCGGCGGTGAACGGAACCGTCGGAACCGTCTTCGTCAATGGACTCTCGTCGCTGGGGCAGTTCTCTTTTATGCGCCGGCAGACCGCGCAGAATAATTTCCAGTGGATCGACGACCTTTCCCGCGTGATCGGACGCCATTCGGTGAAGGCCGGCTTCGCCATCCGCCGCATGCAGTTGAACTCCGGAACGATCTCGCCCGGCTTTACCGGCGTTCTTCGATTTCTCAGCATCCCCAACTTTCTCGCGGGGAACGCAGTGTCCTACAACCGGAACGTCGGAAATCCGTACATCGGCCAGCGTGCTACCGAGTACAACCTCTATGCGCAAGACGACTGGCAGATCCACCCGCGGCTGGTATTGAATCTTGGCCTGCGATACGAGTACAACACCGTACCGGCCGAAGTGAACGACCTGATTCTCGATCAGTACCGCTTCCTTCCGGATCGCAACAACTTCGCTCCGCGATTCGGCTTCGCGTGGCGCGCGGACCGTGACGGCAAGACGGCGATTCGCGGCGGCTACGGAATCTACTACAACGTTCTGGAGCTAAGCTTCGTCGGTCTGACGCGCTTCAATCCGCCGTTAATTTCGAATCTCGTAAACGCGAGCCCGCGCTTTCCCGATCTCGGAGCGGGCGGCTCCGCGGGACTTCCTTCGGGCCTTGTGATCCCGCAGCGCGATGCACGGCAGCCCTACAACCAGCACTTCAACCTCACTCTGGAGCGCCAACTGTTCAATCCCCAAACGACGTTCTCCGCCGGCTACGTCGGAACGGTGGGAGTGAAGGCGCCCCGAACGTCCAGGCCCAATGGCGGCGACGGCCTCGCGCAGGCGCTACGTCCGGACCCGTCGGTCGGGGTTGTCAACTACCTGGAGACCGCAGGCGCGTCCAACTATCACGGGCTGCAGACGCAGTTCCAGTTCCAGCATCGAGGCTTCATGTTCCGCGCCGGCTATACCTACGCGAAGATGATCGACGAAATATCGGACTTCCCGTCGTCGAATCAAAATCTGTCGCGCGACATTCTCGCTCTCGACGAAACCAACTGGAGGCTGAATCGTGGACTGTCGGATTTCGACGTGCGGCACACGGCGAACTTGGCGTATTCGTGGGACCTGCCGTGGATGAAGTCGAATCGCTGGCTGGGCGGGTGGTCGCTTCAAGGGATCACCAATCTGCATTCCGGCCGGCCCTACTCGCTTTACTCGGGAACGGACAATCCGATCGGCTCGAACAACAACCGGATTTTGGATCTACCGGGCACGCTCGTCCGGAATGGCGGCTCGGAGCGCACGGCGATTCAACTTGCTCCCGGAGTGAACCGCCTCGCCATCACTCCCGCCGCGAGAACGCTGGGCACCATCGGACGAAACACGGAGTCCAGCGATTCCCTGATTTCGCTGAACGTCAGCGTCTCGAAAACCTTCGCTTTCTCCGACCGCTGGCGGATGGAGTTTCGCGGGGAGAGCTTCAACGTAACCAACACCGTCAGCTACGCGAATCCGGACGGCGTCCTGACGTCTCCGAACTTCGGCCAGGCGATTTCGGCATTCGATCCGCGGCAGATTCAACTCGCGCTCCGGCTGAGCTTCTAAGGAACAAACATGCGAACTACATCGGCTTTTCTACTCGTCGCCTCACTCGCCGTCGCGGGGGACATCCATTGGGAGAA
>JBGTFZ010000089.1:0-5028 GCA_041746955.1 Bryobacteraceae bacterium | reverse complement strand
GATTCGAATTCCCGGATCGGACCTGTCGTTGAAGTTCGGCGGCTACGTCAAACTGGATTTCATTCAGGACTTCGACGCAATCGGAAACATTTATCAATTCAAGACGAACACCATCCCGGCGCGCCCCGCATCGGGCAATACGGAAGGCGGGCAGACTACGCTGCACGCGCGGGAAACGCGCTTTCTCCTGGATTTGCGCAGCGGCGCTGACGCCAAGCATAAGTTCCGTGCCTACGTCGAGGGTGACTTCTATGGCGACGGGAATTCATTTCGCATCCGGCATGCCTACGGCGAGTTCGGCAATCTTCTTGCGGGTCAGACTTGGTCCACCTTCCAGGACATATCCGCCCGCCCACGAACGATCGACTACGAAGGCCCGGACGGGGAGGTATTTATTCGGCAGGCCATGGTGCGCTGGACCCAACCGCTGTCGAAGAGCTGGAAGTTCGCCATCGCCGCCGAGGAACCCGGCAGCCAGTTTGCCGTCCCGGCCGGACTTTCCGGAATACCTCGCAACAATATGCCCGACATCCCCGCGTTTCTTCGATTCGATCGGCCTAGGGGTCACTTCCAGGTGGCCGGGATCCTGCGGCAGATTCGTTTCGACGGAACGGGCGCGTCTTCCGATGCCGCCACTCGAGGGCGGGGCCTGAACTCGACGTTTCGAATGAACACGGCGGGCAAGAATGCCGTTATGGGTATGTTCGCGTTCGGCAACGGCGTAGGCCGTTACATTGAATCGATGAGCGGCGAGAATGTCGACGCGGTCGTTCGCGGGACCACGTTAAAGGCCTTGCCGATGCGAACGTTCCTGGCCGCGTACGAGCATCATTGGACTCCCCGCCTGCAATCCAATTTCGCCGCGGCGACCGCGCGGGTGAGTCTGGATGCCTCACAAGCCCCGGGGACCATTCGCATCACGCGGGACATTCGCGGCAACGCGATTTGGGCGATGTACAAGATGGTCGATCTCGGCGCCGAATTGATGTACGGACGCCGGCAGAATCTCGACGGCAGCTTTGGAACGGCCCTCCGCCTCCAGGTCGCCGTCATCTTCAAGTTCAATTGATTTGCCAAGGAGGCCACATATGAAGTCTGGAGTAGCATTTTTCGCCGCAGTTCTCGCCTTAGCCGCGTTTGTGGGTTGTGGAACCAAACCTGCGGAACAGGCAGAGGTGCCCAAGACCGTCGAGACGGTGAAGACCCGGCCTTCCGCGCCGCCGCCGGAGGACCCGGCATGGAGCTATGAACCGGCTGCTGTCGGCCCCTCCGCTTGGGGCAAACTAAGCGGGAAATGGTCGGCGTGCGGAGCGGGACGGTCGCAGTCGCCAATCGACATCGAAAAAACGAAACAGTCCGCCTTGCCTGCCTTGCGCACAACGTTCCGCCCGGCCGAATTGAAGATCGTTCACCACGAACATATGGCGGATATCGTGAACACGGGCCACACGGTGCAGGTGAACTACACCGAAGGCGACAAACTTAAGATCGGCGAGGAAGAGTTTGAACTGCTTCAGTATCACTTCCACAGTCCCAGCGAACATACCGTGGGCGGCAAGCGCTTCGCGATGGAGATGCATCTGGTTCACAGGTCCGCGGACAGCCGTTTGGCCGTAGTAGGCGTACTGATTGAGGAAGGCGCCGAGAATCCGGCATTCGAACCTATCTGGGCCAACCTGCCGAACTCCAAGGGCGTCGAGAATCATCTGGAGCATGTACAAGTCGACGTGAACCAGTTACTTCCGCAGATGACGGCAAGCTATCGCTATACCGGCTCTTTGACCACGCCCCCGTGCTCGGAAAGCATCCAATGGATCTTGATGCAAACGCCGGTTCAACTCTCCAAGCAGCAGATCGATGCGTTTCGTTCCGTGTTGTCGGGCAATAACCGGCCAGTTCAACCCCTGAACGGCCGGACGGTGGCGACCGACCGGGTGCGGGAATCGGTAACCCGGTAGCCTGACCCAGGTTTCGGACGCGGCTACCGCCGGCGCGATCTTGTTCCCGAAGACCGGCTGGACGAACCGGACCGCTGGTAGGCGCTTGCCTGAGCCGACCCGCGCTGGCGGTTCTGCATCTCGTTATTCAGGTCGTGTGTCGAATAGCCCGAGGCTGCCGCTTGGCCCTGGGCGCTTTGGGCGCGCTGCTGGCCACTTGCCGCGCGCTGCTGAGCGCCGGCTGTGCTGGGCGGCGTCACGGCATTCCAGCTGCCGTTGTCGTATTTATTCCATCCCTCACCTGTGTTCTTGTACACGTTGCCGTCTTTGCCGGCATACATGTCGCCGCCGGCGGTTTTGCCCGCCATTGCGCTGCCACCGCTTCCGCGTGCCCCAACGGCCTTGCCTCCTTCCGATGTCTGAATGGAGCCGACCGTGCCCTGGGCGGTGGAGTAGTGTTGCGCGTACGCCGATTGTCCGCCCTTGGAGACCACTGACGAACCCCACTGAGAGCCTGGCGCCGAGCCTTGCGCGGTGGCCGCGTATGCTCCGGTATACGGGTTGTACGCCTGCGCTGCGCTACGCGATCCGTAGGGCGTCGCGACGGTTCCCCCGCGCGCGTACGTGCCCGTGTAGGGGTTGTAGCCAGCCGACACTCTGGCAGCGCCATACGGTGTGTACGCGGCGTGCGACGATCCATAAGGTCCGTAGTAGTGGGCGTGATACCCATAAGTGACGGGGTATGGATGATAGATCGGATAGCCGTACGGTGGGCGGTAGATATACGGCGGGTAGTAGTATCCGCTTCCATGGGTGATCACCGCCCCTACCGTCAACCCGATAACGAACGCGCCAACGTATCCGGCGGTATGGCTGGCGGTTACCGTGCCAGTGCTGGTGGTCGTTTGCGTAACGTAGGTGACGTTGTGAACGGGTGAACTCGCTGGAATCGTGTAGATCACTTCAGGCACGGAACTCGCCGTGGTCCACGGCCCCTGGGGCGTGGTGGACAGGAACCAAATCCCTTGCAGGCATAGATAGTACACATCGCCGGACTTGATGACCTTGTCCGCAGTGTTAGTCGCGTAGGATAGGGGCGTGCCTGCGATTGGCTCGAACTTCGGCGGGCCGCTATACGTGACTTTGGCCTGCTTCGACGCCGTGGCGGGATCTACCTCGATCGTTGTCGGCACTTGGGCAAGGAGGACCGCGTCTTTGGCTTCATCCGTTCCGGGCACCGATTCCAAGACTCGTGCGGCAGAACTGTTGGCTGGAATCTTAGCGAAATCGGTGGGCAGGTCCGGCGTCGCGAAGGTCCAGGGGCCGTTCAAACCATTCGACCGGAACCATCGACCGGAAATCAGGACATAGTAGTGATTCGTGGAGGTGTCGACGATTACATCGCTCTCCGTATTCGCCGCCAAGCGCAGTCCCGTTCCGGGTATCGGCTCATACTTTGGCGCTCCTTCGAAAAGCACCACCTCCGCCGGAGCGGTGGAGTAAAAGACCGTCGGAACCACGGGTTTCTTCGCGGTTGGCGGCGGAATCACCTTCGCTAACGAAGCCCACATCTGATCCTTCGGAAGCTTCGCCATATCCGGCGGAAGTTTCGCCGCAGTCGCCCAGGGCCCCGCCAAGTTGTTTGCCGTCAGCCATTCGTCGCCCACGAGAAGATAGTAGGTGGCCTTCGGCTTGTCGAGGAAGACGGGCCAAATGGTATTGACCACAAACTCCAGCGACGTATCCTTAATCGCCGCGAGTTGAGGCTGCCCCTCAACGAACAACAAAATCGCCGGGCGGGCACTGACGAAGATTGCAGGAGGATCGTTTCTGACGGCGGCGTTCCTGGGCGGCGGCGCCGTTTCCGCTGGCACGCAGGCCGTCAACTGGCGCAACGAGATCGAAGTAACTTCGGGGACGAGAGACCGGACCAACTGTTCCATCTTCGCCGCAGTCGCGGGCTCGAGTGATGGGAAGTGTAGTGTCTTGATCGTGATTTGGCTGATCATGACTAGGTCTTTCCCGGGATCGGTATCCGTCTTGCCGCGCGCACTCATAACCCCAACGGCCGGCGTACCGCCTGGCGGCGTCACCGTAAACGCCGATCGCCAGTCCAGCTCCGCGAAGTTCTTCCAATCTTCCACCTGCGGCTGGTACGTAACGATGGTGCTGCCATTGCGCGTCACACGCAGCGGCCATTGGGAGGGCTGCGCCTGAAGCGCCAACCCGAACAGAAGACCAAACAACACGGCACTTTTTTTCTTCATAGCACCTGCCTCCAGCTAAAAGTGAAAGGTTGCTCCGAACTGCGGACCTTGCGTAAGCAGGTCGTACCGGAACAAGTCGCGGCCGGAACCGGTTTCGTAATCGGCATAAAGCCACCGGTACCCGAACTGAAGGGAGATCTTCCGCGCCACGCGCCAATCCAGCGTCGGTTCGATCTGGCCACTGAAAGAAGACCCGGCGCCGAAGCCGCCGACGTCGCCGCGCAACCGAAGGCGGATCTTCCCCGTTGCAGGAAGCCGGAGTTCCGCGCCGAACACCGGATCCCACCACGCCTGCGTTTGAGATCCCGTCCGGCCCTGCGGCCCGCGAATTTCCCCGGTCAAACGGAGATACCGCGCTCCGGCATATGGGCTGAGCCATTCCGTTGCACGGTACTCCACCACGGGTTGGACTAGCCACTGATCAAACCCCACGTCCACGCCATTTTTTACAGCGCCCAAGCCCATGTAGATAACGTCGGTGGACGCTCCCCAACGCTTGTAGTGGACGCTGGGCCGTCCCATGACCCCGAACTGCAAATTGCTCCAGATCTCGCTAAACGGAACATTGACGTCGGCGGACATCCCCCGAATGGTTGTGTTGCCAGACATCCCCGCTCCAAGGAGATAGGTTGAGAGCTCGCCGCTCCAATCCCCGTCAACGTTTGATTGGGCGTTGACGGCGATCGGACAGGCGGCCAGCAACAGGCACAGAGGCCTGGTTAGTCGAAAGAAACCCATATAAAACGGAGCCCCTAGCTCTTCTTCTTCGGAGGATAGTTCTTCAGCATCTTGGCGACGCCCTTGTTCAGGTTCTTCGTTCGCTT
>JBGTFZ010000088.1:0-43147 GCA_041746955.1 Bryobacteraceae bacterium | reverse complement strand
GGGTCGAAGAACATTCCCTGGAAAAGCTGGGTGGCGGTGTCGCGGGTGGGCGGGTCGCCGGGGCGCAGTTTCCGGTAGATTTCAAGCAGCGCGTCGTCCTGAAGCTTGACGGCGTCCTTGCGGAGCGTGGCGGAGATAACGATGCCCACTTCGTCGCGGTCCGGGAAGATCACTTCGAAGGTCTTGATTCCGGCCGTGCCGAACTTCTCGATATGGGAGGCGGTCAGTTCGTGGTTCGCCTCCAGCAGAATCTCACCCGTCTCCATGTCGATCACGTCGGCGGCGGCATGCGCCCCTTCGAGATCGTTGGAGGCGACTTCCACCTTTTCGACTTTGTTGGCGCCGAGATCGCGCAAAACCTTGTCGGAAATCTTCTTGCCTTGCGGCACGACCACGCTGTCGCCCTTGGCGATCTGATAGCTGAGCTTCGCGCCCAGCATCCAACGCGATACCGACGCCTTGATCTTTCCGCCGGACTCCAGGGTGATGGTGGAAAGCGTGTCGCGGTAGAAGGCTTTCAGAATCTGCTCGTCCGACTTGAGGCCCAGGGCGCGAAGGAAAACGGTGCCATAGAATTTACGTTTCCGGTCGATACGGACGTAGAGCAGATTCTTGTTGTCGTATTCGAATTCGACCCAGCTTCCGCGGTAGGGGATGATCTTGCCGAGGAAGTATCCAAGCGCCGCCTGCTTTTCAAAAAAGACGCCGGGCGAGCGGTGAAGCTGGCTGACAATGACGCGTTCGGTGCCGTTGATGATAAAGGTGCCGTTTTCGGTCATCAGCGGAATCTCGCCGAAGAAGACCTCCTGCTCCTTAATGTCGCGGACGCTCTTCACTCCCGTTTCGGGGTCTTTGTCGTAAACCGTTAGACGGATGGTTACCTTCAGCGGGGCGGCATAGGTTGCGCCACGCGCCTCGCACTCGGCCACGTCGTACTTGTGCTGAAGGCCGACCGGGTCGCCGCAGCGGTTGCAAAAAGTGACGATATTTTTATTGAATGTTCCGCACTTCCCGCACAGGACATCGCCAACATGGAACGGATCGGTTTGAATCGTCGCTCCGCAGCTGCGGCACACGGTGCGCAGATGGTTGAGGCCTTTCAGCGATCCGCACTTGCACTCCCAGTTGCCAATCGAATAGTCGACGAACGCCAATTCGGAGAGGCCACGGAAGTCGGTGATGGGGAAGACGCTTTTGAAAACGCCCTGAAGGCCGGCATCGTCACGCTCGTCGGGCAGAAGATCCATCTGCAGGAACCGTTCGTACGACCGCTTCTGAACCTCGATCAGGTCAGGGATCGGAATGGTAGTGCTGATCTTCGAGAAATCCCGGCGCTCACGAATGACACCGTTAGTCGTACTCTGCATATTGTTCACTCCCATGCTCCGGAGGTCACGCGCTCCGGCGGTAGAGACATTGGACCGGGGTTCGTCGGAGAACCCTGGAAACGTTGCAAGCCCGGAGTAAGGACCGGGCCGAGAGAATGAGGTGCGGGCTGGCGATACGGAGACGAATTGTCTTCCGGCGGGCAAGCGCGAGGCTTACCCCCAGGCAGGAGAGATATAGATTCACGCGCGCAAAAAGGCCCGGCTACCTTCAGCGATGATGAATTTAAGGTTAACAGTTCGCTCGCCCCTTCGTCAAATACCCGCAAAAACAGCGGTGCGGGCGGCATGCCCCCGGCGAACCGGGATCGCAAGCCGCCCAGAAAATGACAAGAGGAGAGTTACTTTACTTCGACGGTGGCGCCGGCTTCGATGAACTTCTTCTTGATGGCCTCGGCCTCGTCCTTGTTGACGCCTTCCTTCACCGGCTTCGGAGCGGAATCGACCAGATCCTTGGCCTCTTTCAGACCCAGGCTGGTGATCTCGCGCACGGCTTTGATCACGTTGATCTTGTTCGCGCCGGCCGCGGTAAGGACGACGGAAAACTCGGTTTTCTCCTCGACTGGCGCCGCAGCCGCAGCACCCGCGGCGGGCGCCGCGGCAACGGAAGCGGCCGCCGCCGACACACCGAGCTTCTCTTCAAGAAGCTTCACCAACTGGGAGGCTTCAAGAAGCGTCAAACCCTGAATCTGTTCTGCAATCGCGTTAATGTCTGCCATTTCCTACTCCAAACTCGTTTGTGAAATCGCCCGCCCTCGCCGAAACGGCGGGGCCTATTGAAACTTCTCTTGCTGGACGCCCTGGTCGATAACCACGGCCAGATTGCGCCCCACACCATTGACTACCGTTACCAGCCGCTGCGCCGACGCATTGATCAGGAAAAGCATCTTCGCGTACAGTTCCTCTTTGGCCGGAAGGCTGGCGAGTTCCTGAATCTCGCGCACGTCCACCACGCGGCCTTCAACCATGCCCGCTTTGAAGGTAAATGCGGGGTTGTCCTTCGCATACTTTGTGAGAGCCTTCGCCAAAGCGACGGGGTCCGTCGCAGTGTAGGCCATCGACGTCATGCCCTTCAGCGCCTTGGTAAGGTCCTGGGCCGCCGATCCTTCGGTCGCCTTCTCGGCCAGGTTGTTCTTCACCACCCGGTAGCCGCCGCCCGCTTCGCGAACCGTCTTGCGGAGTTGGAAGTCCTGATCGACCGTCAGTTTCTCGAAGCCCGCCAGAAAGACATGCGGATGAGCCGCGAGGTCTTTCTTCAACTGCTCAAGATCTTTCTTTTTCTGGTCGCGATTCTTCATGGTTTCCCCTACGACGCCGTCTTCTGGTTGAAACCGGACACGTCAAGCGAAACACCGGGCCCCATGGTCGAGCAGATGGTGACGCTCCGGACATACTTGCCTTTGGCCGCCGGCGGCTTGGCGCGCAGCACAGCGTGAATCAAAGTGTCGGCGTTCTCCAGAAGCTTGGAAGTCTCAAAGCTCACGCGACCGACCGGCGCATGAACGACGCCCGTTTTGTCGACGCGAAACTCCACCTTGCCCGCCTTGACTTCCTTTACCGCTTGCGAAATGTCCGTCGTGACGGTTCCGGTTTTGGGATTCGGCATCAGCCCGCGGGGCCCGAGGATCCGGGCCACCTTCGCCATCGACCGCATCATGTCGGGGGTCGCCACCACAGCGTCGAAATCCAGCCAGTTCTCCGAGGCGATCTTCGCGATCATCTCTTCACCGCCGACAAAATCCGCTCCCGCCGCTTCCGCGTCTTTGGCCTTGTCGCCCACAGCGACGACCAGCACGCGCTTCGATTTTCCGAGACCGTTGGGGAGAACGACCGTGCCGCGGACTAGCTGGTCCGCGTGCTTTGGATCAACGCCGAGCCGCATGTGGACTTCGACCGTCTCGTCAAATTTCGAAAACTTGATCTTCTGCACCAACGGCACTGCGTCTTCGAGAGCGTAGGGGCGGGCCTCCACCTGATTTGCCGCAGCGACATACTTTTTGCCTTGTTTTGCCATTCTTCGACTAGGACGATCCAACAGTGCCCGGAGGGCGGTTTGCGCGAAACGCGTTTGACTGGTCCAAGCGGCCTTCACGCGCGGTTAGCGCGCACAGCCTCCCAATCGGAAAGGAACTGCGAACCTGTAGAGTATCAAATAAGGTGAGCTGTGTGCAAGCTCATGCCTCACGCTACTTTCTGCGGCGCCGCTAAAACCGCAATAGCTGCAAAGCGCGCCAGGCGCTGCCGCCCGCCTCCAGCAGGAATCGCGGATACTGAAGGCCCGTTGGAATCGCGGCGATCCGGGGCTGTGTTCGCCAGCCGAGGATCATCACCAGAAACAGCAGCGGAGCGAAAGAGCGGCCAAAGCCGTAGAACTCGGCGAAGAACCGCCAGGAGGGCAGCAGCGCAGCCAGCAGCGCGAAACCCGCGGCCGCGAGAGCAACTGGGTCGCGCGGCCACTTGACGGCTGCCCGGAAGGCGTAGAGCACTGCGAACAGGACTCCGGCAACGGCGAAAAGCTCAGTTACGTGCTGGGGCATCTGCCACTCCGGATTGAGCCCGGGAAATTCGGGCCAATTCCAGAACCGCTTGATAATCGATTGCAATGGAGGGTTCCAGCGCCCGCCACGGTATCCGAGGTTGGTCGCGGCAAGTGAATCTTGCAGAGGTAGCATTGCCCTGGTGTACATGAGCCAAGCAAGGGACGGGAGGATCGATAGGACTGCGAACGCGGCCCTGCGCCATTGGCGGTCGAGAAGCGCGGCAAGCCCAAGCGCGCCGACAAGAATGACACCCGTCTCGCGGCAAAGCGCGGCGGAGGCGGCCATGACAGTCGCGATACCCCATCGACCCGTCGTGACGGCCCAGATCCACGCACAGGTGAGGGCGAGGAACGGCCCGTCGAGCAGTTGACGCTCCAGCGATAGCCAAACTACCGGCGCCAGCAAATAGGAGACGGCCCACCAAGTGGAGCGGGTGTGGAGCCGCGCCAGAAGACCGGTGACGAATACGCCGATGCCGATGGATAGAACCTGAATGGCGATGTACGCCACGTCGATTGCACGGTCGTTCCCCGCCCCCAAAAGCCAGGCGGCGAAGGGCACTAGAACACGGGAGGCGCGGAGGCTGGCGCTGTCCATGTACGCCCAGAAACCCCGCGTAAGGAATGGGTCGTGCGCGACCATCCGGTAGAACTGCCCGTCGTAGCCGGCGTTGGGATGAACGTAGAGCGGAATCGAGTTGAGTTCGGGGGGGACGGGGAAAGGCTGGCCGTGAAAGAAGAGGCCGGTGAGATGGCCGCCGTAAACCGAGTTGACGACGAGTGCGATCCAGACGACCGCGAGGCCCATCGCGGCGAAGGCGGCAAGAAGCGGCGATGGCCCGGAACGCTCCGGGCCCCGTCCGGACTCCAAGAAAGCTAGCCGACCACGTCGACGCCCATGGAACGGCAGGCGCCTTTCACCTGGGCGACCGCCCCATCGAGGTCGAAGCTGTTCAGGTCGGGCATCTTGATCTTCGCGATCTCCTCCACCTGAGCCTGCGTGATCTTGCCAACCTTATTCTTATGCGGCTCCGCGGAACCCTTCGCGAGATTCACGGCGCGCTTGACGAGAATCGCGACGGGCGGGGTCTTGGTAATGAAGGTGAAGCTGCGATCGCTGAAAATCGTGATGACGACCGGGATGATCAAGCCTTCCTGATCCTTGCTGGAAGTCTTGGCGTTGAACGCCTTACAGAACTCCATGATGTTGACGCCCTGGGGGCCCAGCGCGGTTCCAACCGGGGGGGCGGGGGTCGCTTTGCCGGCCGGAATCTGCAGCTTTACGAGTGCGTTTATTTTCTTTGCCATGACGAAAACCTCAAATCTTTTCTACTTGCAGGAAGTCCAGTTCGACGGGCGTCGAACGGCCAAAAATAGTAACCATGACGCGAAGCGTATTGCGCTCCGCATTGACGTCGTCCACCTTGCCGGCGAAGTTGTTGAAAGGCCCGTCGACGATGCGGACATTGTCGTTCTTGTCGAAGGTGACCTTCGGGCGCGGATGATCCGCGGCGTGCGCCTGGCGGTAGAGAATCGAATTCACTTCGTCGGCCGTCAAGGGCACGGGCTTGTGCCCGCCGCCGACGAAACCGGTAACCCGGGGGGTCTCCTTCACCTGATGCCACATCTCTTCGTCCATCGCCAGTTCCACCAGGACGTATCCCGGATACAGCAGGCGCTTGGAGGTGGTCTTCTTCCCGTTCTTCAGCTCGACCACTTCCTCGGTGGGAATCAGCACTTGGCCGACACGGTCGGAAAAGCCGAAAGCTTCGGCGCGCGTCTTGAGAGACTCCGCCACTTTGTTCTCGAAGCCCGAGTAGGTGTGGATGATGAACCAATCCATGGGCACGCCGCCGGGGGGGAGCCCGTCGGGCTGCGCGGGGGCACCGGCGGCTTCCGGAGGGCTATCGAGCTCTTGCGTCGCGGCTAGTTCCGCCTCGGGCGGCGCTTCAGGCTGGGGTTCGTTCTGTTCTTCGTGGTCCTGCACGGGCAACTCCTATCGCGTGAACGTCTGGAAAACTTTGGAAATGCCCCGCTCGACGAAGAAATCGACGACCGTGAAGTAGGCGGCAAAGGCGAATACGGCAACGACGACGATGGTCGTGGTGGCTCGCACCTGCTCCCAGGTAGGCCAGGTTACGCGCCGCATCTCCATCCGCAGGTCTTCAAAATAGTTTTGGGCGCGCTTGTACCAGGGAAGCTGCTCTTCCTGTTTTTGCGGCACATTCTGGTTTTCCATCGACGACAACACTTCCTTGCTCGGCGGGATTCATTTCACCGGATGGGCTGGCAGGGGCAGAGGGATTCGAACCCCCAAAGGCGGTTTTGGAGACCGCTGGTTTACCGTTAGCCTATGCCCCTCCAAGAGGCAGGCGGACGTAATACAGACCGCTGAGACTCCGAATGGGAACCCTCCAAGGAGTATAGCGCACGCTTCTAACGGCTGACCAGCAACGTTGGCGGAAGGCGGCGGGGATGCCAAACTGGGATGTAAGAATGCCCTCGATTCAGGATTCGCAGGTACTTTTGATCGACATCACTGGACACGACCGGTCGGGCGTGACGCACGCGCTGACACAGGTGTTGTCGCAGTCTGACGCCCGGATTCTCGACATCGGACAGGCGGTGATTCACAACGCCTTGGCGCTGGGCATTCTGGTTGAGCTGGACGAACGTTTGAAGTCGTCGCCAGTGATTCCGGACCTTCTGATGCGCGCGCACGAACTGGGTGTCGAGGTCCGTTTTACCGCGATATCCGGCGAAGAGTACGAAGCCTGGGTCAGCAGCCAGCGAAAGCAGCGATTTCTGATCACGATCCTGGGGCCGGTAATCACTGCCGCACATCTGGCGGAGGTAAGCGGCATCGTCGCGGCGGCGGGATTGAACATCGACCGTATCGACCGTTTGTCGCACCGGACTTCGCTGAGCGCGGCCGCAGGGGCAGCCAGGGTTTGCGTGGAGCTGGCGGCTTCTGGCCCGCTGACGGATGAGGAAGAAATACGGTGCAGGCTGCTGGCGCTTACCGGGACGCACGACATTGACATTGCCTTGCAACACGAGAGCGTGTTCCGGCGGAACCGCCGGCTGGTGGCTTTCGACATGGACTCCACTTTGATCCAGACCGAGGTGATCGACGAACTGGCGAAGCTGGCCGGCGCCGGTGAGCGCGTGTCGCAAATCACGGAGCAGGCGATGCGCGGCGAACTGGACTTTGAAGAAAGCTTCCGCCGGCGCGTCCATTTGCTGAAGGGGCTGCGCGCGGAGGCGCTTGAGGGTGTGCTGGCGGGGCTGCCGTTGATGGATGGTGCGGAAAGGCTGACGTCGACGCTGAAACGGCTTGGCTACAAGATGGCCATCCTGTCCGGCGGCTTCACATTTGTTGGCGAAGAACTGCAGCGGCGCCTGGGTGTGGACTACCTTTGCGGGAACGAGCTGGAACTGCGCGACGGCGTGGTGACGGGAGAGGTGACGACGCCCGTGGTGGACGGAAATCGCAAGGCCGCCATGCTAAAAGAGATTGCGGCGCGGGAGGGGCTGAGCATGGAACAAGTGATCGCCGTGGGAGATGGCGCAAACGATCTCCCGATGCTGCGGATTGCCGGCCTTGGCATCGCCTTCCGGGCAAAGCCGGTGGTGCGGCAGAATGCGCGGCAGGCAATTTCCACAATGGGCCTGGACGGTATTCTCTACCTGTTGGGAGTGCGCGACCGCGAGGCGGTGGCGATCGGCTAACCGATCACTTCGACGCGGTAGCTTTCGATTACCGGGTTGGCCAGCAGGTCTTTCGCAACCTGTTCCATCTCGGCTTGGGCTGCGGCGGCGTCGGTGTGGTCCACTTCGACATCGAAGACTTTGCCCTGGCGGACATCG
Source organism: Bryobacteraceae bacterium (assembly GCA_041746955.1). Lineage (GTDB taxonomy): Bacteria > Acidobacteriota > Terriglobia > Bryobacterales > Bryobacteraceae > JAPKYZ01. The sequence goes on along the minus strand of JBGTFZ010000088.1, from coordinate 35,353 downwards.
GAAATCGACGCGTGGCCCATGCCGTTGATGGCGGCGCGAATGGTCTGGCCTTGAGGATCGAGAACGGTGGGTTTAAGCGAGACGAAGACCCGGACTTTCATGGAAACTCCCATGATCGCATACGCGCTTTTTTCTGAGTGACGCCGCGTACCAGCCCAAGCTAGAATCGTCCATTGGCAGCGAAAGTCTGCATCCTTGCATCCTCCAGTTCCGGCAACTCCGCATTTCTGTCCAGCGGACAGACGCGCATCCTGATCGATTGCGGCCTTAGCCGCAGGGAGACGTTCGCCCGGCTGGCGGCGATCGGCGAAGACCCCGCCAGGCTGGATGCGATCCTGATCAGCCACGAACACAGCGACCATGTGTGCGGACTTCCGGTTCTCGCCAAGACGCTGAGGATTCCGGTGTATCTGACGACGCTGGCCGCGCCACGGATCGACTGGAACGGATACGAACCGAAGCTTGAAACATTTCAGGCTGGCTCTGTTTTTATGATCGGCGACATCGGCGTGTCTACCTTCACAATTCCGCACGATGCCGTAGACCCGGTGGCGTTCTGCTTCAACGTGAACGGACGGAGGGTGGGCATCGCCACCGACTTGGGCTACGTGCCGGAGTCGATCAAGTGGCACCTTCGGGCGACGGACTTTCTGCTGCTGGAATCGAATCACGATCTGGAAATGCTGAAGGTGGGCCCGTACCCCTGGAGCGTGAAGCAGCGCGTGATGGGACGGATGGGCCACTTGTCGAACGACGTCGCCAGCCGGTTTATCGATGAGGACCTGAGCGGCGAAACGCGGACACTGGTGCTGGGCCACCTTAGCGAGCAGAACAACTACCCGGAACTGGTGCGTCTAATTGCCAGCCAAGCGCTGGGGAGGCGGGGGCTGCGGACGGAGTTGATTGTGGCCGACCCGCGTACTGCGACTCCGGTTTTCGAACTATGATTTCGCGATACACGCGGCCCGCGATGGGCGCCATCTGGAGCGAGGAAAACAAATACCGCCAGTGGCTGGAAGTGGAGCTGGCGGCATCGGAGACGCTGGCCGAGCTGGGTATCGTTCCTGAAGAGGCTGCCAGCAATCTGCGCCAGCATGCGTCGTTCTCGGTGGAACGGATACAAGAAATCGAAGGTACGGTGCGTCACGACGTGATCGCTTTCACGACCGCGGTAGCCGAGTCGATGGCGGCGGCGGAGGCGGCAGAAGCTTCCCGGTGGTTCCACTACGGCATGACATCGAACGATGTCGTGGATACGGCGCAGGCGCTGCAACTGCGGCAGGCGTCGGGCGTGATCGACGAAGGCCTGTCGCGGATTCTGGGGTCTCTTCAACGGCGCGCGCATGAGTTCAAGGACACGTTGTGTATTGGACGCACGCATGGAATACATGCAGAGCCGTACACGTTCGGCTTGAAGGTGGCGCTGTGGTTCGATGAGTTCCGGCGGAACCGCGAGCGGTTCGCGCGGGCGGCGGATGAGATACGCGTTGGGAAGATCTCGGGCGCCGTGGGAACCTTCGGGCACATCACGCCCAATGCCGAAGAGGGAATCTGCCGGCGGCTGGGGCTTCGACCGGCGCCGATTGCGAGCCAGGTAATTTCGCGGGATCTGCATGCGAATTACTGCGCGGCACTAGCCCTGATTGCGGCGTCGTGCGAGAAGATTGCGCTGGAAATACGGCACCTTCAACGGACCGAAGTCCGTGAAGCCGAGGAACCGTTTGCGGCGGGGCAGAAGGGCTCCTCCGCGATGCCGCATAAGCGGAATCCCGTCACGTGCGAGCAGATCTGCGGGCTGGCGAGGCTGGTCCGCTCTAACCTGCAGGCGGCTTTCGAGAACATTGCGCTGTGGCACGAACGGGATATTTCCCACTCGTCGGTTGAGCGGGTGGTGCTGCCGGACTCGACGATCCTGGCCGATTACCTTCTCGACCGCACCGCATGGCTCGTCGAGGGGATGGTTGTCGATCCGGAGCGGATGCTGGCAAACCTTGGCGCGACCCGGGGACTGGTGTTTTCCGGTCAGCTGCTGCTGGATTTGGCCGCCGAGGGCATGTTGCGGGAGCAGGCGTACCAGGTGATACAGGGGCATGCGATGGCCGCGTGGCGGGAAGGCGGGGACCTTCGTGAGCGGATCGAAGGCGATCCGGAGATCATGAAGTACCTTTCAACACAACAACTTGACGAGACTTTCGACGCGCGGCGGCAACTGGAGCATCTGGACCGGATCTTCGCCCGGGTGTTCGAAAAGGGCTGAAGTATTACGGCCTTAGACATTTTTCCCAAAATTCTGAGGCTTAATTTGGCCCACTTATCCGTATACTAAAAGCGGTTATGGCCCGCGTTGCGATCCCCGAAGTTCCGCCCCCGTTTTCGATGGCTCGCGTGCTGCTGGCCAATGACGATCCGGCGTCCCGTCTTACCCTGCAAACTGTTCTAGAAGCTGGGGGTTACACCGTCGATTCGGCCGCTTCCGCGGCGGAGGCGGTAGGCAAGTTAGACCTCCACGAATATGAACTTGTCTTAACCGATTTGCACATGGAGTCTCAGGATTCCGGACTTAGAGTGCTTGCCCACGCCCGGATGATGGACTACAAACCTGCAACCGCACTGCTGACGACTTACCTGAAAAAGCGCCCGAAAAGCACCGGGCAGGCGATGCTGATTGAACCGCAAAACCTTCCCGAATTGCTGGACAAAGTTGCGGATCTGATCAGCGAACGTGCACAGCGCAGAGTGCACCGGACGCTGGCGCTGCGTCAGGCCGGCTGAGCGCCGGCGAAAACCGCATCTTCCAGCTTGGGAAGCGCGTCGGCGAAGAAGTGGTCCACGGCCTCAATCGTCACCAGCGCCTTGGGCTCAGCAAGCCTTTCGAACAGTGCTTTCAATTCCGGCAGCGGGCCATGCTCGTCGTGGGTGGATTGAATAAATAGCTTCGCGCGGCCGCAGGTGTCCAGCCACTCTTCGTGCTCGTAGGTGGTGGGATAGCCGACGGCCATCAACTGGCGGACATCGGGAAGCTGGCAGCCCAGGCGCAACGCCACCCGCGAGCCGAAACTGAATCCGGCGATGGAATACGGAAGGCTGGGGTAGTGGTTGAGAATCCAGGAGAGGCACGCGCGAGCGTCCTCCGTCTCGCCGATTCCATCGTCATACGACCCTTCGCTGAGGTTGACACCGCGGTAGTTGAACCGGAGCACTACTGCGCCGGCGCGCCGCAAACCGCGGGCGATGCGGTAAACCACTTTGTTGTGCATCGTGCCGCCGTGCTGAGGGTGCGGGTGGCACACCAACGCGGCGAAGACTGGGTCGCGGTCCTCCGGCTCCTCCAGCAGGGCTTCGATTTTCCCGGCGGGACCGGGAACGAACAGCGATTCGATCTTTCTGGCCACGCGGCTAATTGGAGCGGAAGTTGACGAACTGAAGTTCGATGCCGAAGTCGTGCGATTTGACGAGGCCGATGATTTCCTGCAGAGTGTCGCGGTCCTTGCCTGCGACGCGGACCAGGTCGCTTTGAATGGACGCCTGGACCTTCTTCTTCGAATCCTTTATCGCCTTGACGATCTCCTTGCACTTCTCGATCGTGATGCCCTGCTGAAGCTTGACCTCCTGCCGGACGGTGGACCCGGCGGCGGGCTGGATGGCACCGAACTCGAAATTCTTCAGCGGCACCTGGCGTTTGACCAGCTTCCCTTGAAGCACGTCGACGACGGCCTTCAGTTTGAAGTCGTCGGCGCTGGCCAGCACCAGCTTCAGATCCTTCTCGTTCAGTTCGATGCTGGATTTGGAATCCTTCAGGTCGTAGCGGGTGATGATCTCTTTCAGCGCCTGCTGGATGGCGTTATTGACCTCTGGCAGTTCGATCTTTGAAACGATGTCGAAAGTATTTTCGGGCATTGCTAATCCTTGAGAGCTTCAATCACCTTACCGGTGAGTTCATTAATCATCGCCGGCATAGCCGCGTCAAGCGCAAGTGTAACCGCCGCGCGAATTCGTTCGACGTCGACATCCGGCCGGGAGACCGGTACTGCGGAGGCCCGGACCTTTCGAGCATATTCCAGCAAGGGCCGCACGGTGTCGAGCAAAGCGGAAGCCTCAAACGGTTTGTGCAGCGTTGCATCGGCGCCCATGCGCTTTGCGCGGTCCGCATCCATTTCGTCCAGCGCGCCAGCGGTAAGCACAACGCGGGTGGCGGCGAACCTGGGGTCGGCGCGGACATACCGGCAAATCTGGTAGCCGTCGCGCTTTGGAAGCGAGACCTCGGCGATGATCAGGTCCGGTTCGACATCGGTGAGGCGCAGCATCAGGCTGTCGCCGTCGGTGACCGTAACCACCTCCGCGCCTTCGTCACGCAGTATTCGTTCGCCCAAACGCTGCGCGTTTGGACTATGGTCGGCGAGCAGAATCCGGCTCACAAGTGGACGCTAGTTCTTCTTCGAATCTTTGGTTTTCTTTTGGTCTTTTGCGGGTGGCGCTGGCTGCCGGTTGGAGGGCAAGGGCTCGACGGGAGTGGCCGTTGGAGCGGTTGCCGCACCGTCCGCAGGTGGCGCAGTGGCTGTCCGCGCGTCCGGTTTGTTGTCGAGGTCCGAGTTTGCGCCGACCGTGGACACGGTGACGTCCGTCACTCCACCAGCGCCTTCGCCCGCAGGGCTGGTCACCGGAATACTCGCCGGCAAGGAGGGGCGCATTGGTGTCATCGCAGGCGCGCCGGATTTCGCGGCGGCTGTCGTATCCGGACCGCCCTTCATGAAGCCGGTAGTCTGCTGCATGAAGCCGCGCTTGGTGGAGTTCTCCATTTCATACTTCATGCGGGCGACGGCGACGGGGTCTGCCTCCGGCACCGGCAGTTCCATTTGCTGAAGGACATTCCGGGCTTCCTCGGCGCGGGGCGAGAGCGGGTAGTCGCTAACAATCTTCGAATACGCGGCTCCGGCTTTGTCGCGGAAGCGCGCACCCATTTTCGTGTAGGAATCGCCAAGCGCCCAGAGCGCTTCATCCGACTGGCTGAAGAGCGGGAAGTGTTCCGTCATTCCCTGCAGCCGGTTGGCGGCGGCGGGAAAGCTCCCCTTGTTGTGATAGAAGCTTCCCACCCGGAACTCGCCGTCGGCGAGAACTTCCTGAATGTTGCGGAGAAGCTGCTGCGCGCGCGGCGCGAACTGTGAATTAGGGAACTGAACCAGAAGCTGGCGGCACTCGTCTTCGGCCCGTAAGGCGTGCTTAGTATCGCGATCCACCTTGTCCATTTGGCGGTAGTGGATCATGCAGACTTTTTCCTGGGATTCGGCGGCCTCTTCCATCGTGGGGTAGAAGAGGATGAAATCCTTATACTCCGCTTCGGCCTGCGCCAAGCCGTGTGAGCCGCCTTCGCGGAACCAGCTATCGGCGATCGCAAGCTTGGCCTTTGCCAGATATTCACTGGTGTCGTAGGTGTTGATTAGCGTGTTCAACGTAAGGCGCGCAACTTCGTAGCGGCCTTTTTCGATGTCGTCGATGGCCTTGTCGTACAGGATCTTGTCGGGCTGCTCCGTATCCTTCGAGATTGGGTTCTCGTACTTCTTGCGGCGGCAGCCGGTGCCCGTGAGGACACCAAAGCATAGCAATATCACTAAGGCGGAACGCAACATTTCTATCTCTCTATTCTATCGTCTATACGCGAACCGGCGCGGCTTCCCGCGCCATCCGCGATAGGTTCGAGACGGCTGCCGCAGGATCGGGGTTGCCGAAAACCGACGTGCCTGCCACCAGCCAGTCGCACCCGGCGCGAACGCAATCTTCGACGTTGTCCGGTCCGATTCCGCCATCGATCTCAATCGTGAAGGAACGGTTGGGGTTGCGGCGAAGCCGGTCTAGCTCGCGGACCTTGTCGAGGGCCCGTGGAATAAAGCTCTGGCCGCCGAAGCCGGGATTGACCGACATCACAAGAACGAACCCGATGGAATCCAGAACCTCGGATAGCGAACTTACGGGCGTAGCCGGGTTGATGACGACGCCGGGAACAGCGCCGAGGGCGCGAATGGCGTGAAGGGTGCGGTCGAGATGAGCGCAGGCCTCCTGATGAACTGACAGCTGATTGGCGCCGGCTTCGACGAAAGCTTCGAGGAAATCGTCCGGCTTCTCGACCATCAAATGAACGTCAAGGATCGCGGATGTAATCTTGCGGATCGAGCGGACAACGGGCGGACCCATGGTGAGGTTGGGGACGAAGTGGCCGTCCATCACGTCGATGTGCAGCATCGTGGCGCCGCCCGCTTCCACCTGTTCGATCTGCGAGCCCAGGCGGGCAAAGTCGGCAGCGAGAAGCGAGGGAAGAATTTCGGGCACGCTTATCTCGATTCTATGACGGCGGCGAAGAATCCATCGCCTTCGTCGACGCCTGGCCAGCGGCGCATCGTTTCGCGAACGCGGTAGCCGTCGACGACATGTTCGTTCTCTTCCGGCTCGAGCGAACAGGTGGAGTAGACCAGCAGTCCTCCGGGGGCGAGCGCATCCATTGCCGACGCGAGAATCATTTTCTGGCGGCGCTGATGGCGTTCGAGGTCGTGCGGACGCAGCCGCCACTTGATCTCCGGATTGCGCGCCAGGGTGCCGGTTCCGGAACACGGAGCATCGACCAGCACACGATCGAAACGCGAGCGGAATGGAAGCGGGCGGGTGGCGTCCAGCAAGACGCGTTCGCCGGGAACGTTCGTAAGACGGCGCTCACTGATATCGCAAGCGACGGCAATCGCGGGTTGGAGCGAGAGCGCCTCCCGCGTCTTGTTGCCGGGCGCGGCGCATACGTCGACAAAGTTCTGGCCGGGGTGGAGGTCCAACAGGGGCACGATGGCGCGGGAACCGGGGTCCATGCCGCTGGGGGGCACGGTGAGCGAATGCGCGGCCACCACTTCCGCGCGATCGTCCCAGCGGGCGAGCAGCCATTCCGGCGTCGAGAGCCGGGTTGCGCGGTCGGGCCACTCCAGCTTCTGGCCTTTGTCTTTACGCAGAACTGCATTCACTAGGCCGGCGGCGGAACGCTTGCCGGATCTCTTCACCAGTTCGACGCTTTCCGCGACAGCCGCGTGTGCGGGCACGCGATCGAGAAACCGTAGTTGGTAGAAACCGATTTCAAGGGCAAGGCGGACAGCGAGGTCGAGGTTGGGTGCGTCAAGACCACCGAAGTGACGGATGAGATGGTGCAGCTGGAGGCGGCGCCGCAGGGTTCCCAGGACGATTTCGTATGCGAGCGAGGCGTCGCGGGATTCGATGGACCCCGCGAGGCGGATGAGGGATTCGTCGGAATGTCCGCCGCCGTCTACCTCTTTCAGCGCCTCGAACGCCGCCATACGGGCGGGAGTTATGGCTGGCATTGATGACGGATGGCGTCGATCACCAAGTCGGGCTGGTCGAGCTGAACCCAGTGCCGCCCTGACGTGGCGACGACGTGGCGGGCGCGCGTTGAGAGTTGGGCGATGCGGGAATGCTCTTCGCACTGGGCGGCAGTGAGGTGCGCGCCGGAGATTACGGTAAGCGGGATATCGCCTAGGCCCGGCATCCGCAGGCCGTCGCGGCAGCTTTCCTCCAAGGATTCCAGATAGCGGCGCATAGTGACGAAGCTTCCGGCGCGGGACCAGTTTCGCCGGACGATAGGCCACGTGTCGGGAGGAAGCTTTTCGATCTCGCCGAGCAACTGGTCCGCCGCAGACGAGAGTTTCGAGCGGCGGCGGGTCATGACGGCGATGCCAGCGCGCACCAGCCCGAGACGGGCGGCCCCGGCAAGCGCGCGGCATACCCGGACACCGTGTTGGAGGCGCGCGGTGGAGGCGGGCTTGGGCGGATACCAATCGCTGAGGAGGATGGGGTCTACCAGCACGAGGCCACGAACGCGATCCGGATTGAGTTCGGCGAAGAGACGAACGATCAAAGCACCGAAGGAATGTCCGACAAGGATGGCCGGCTCCGGCGGGGACAGTTCCAGGGCGCATTGGCGGGCAGTGCGGGGGTGCGGCGCGGGAGGAGAGAAGCCTAGACCGGCGCGATCGTACAGCCAAGCGCGAGCAAATCCGGCCACACGGGGCGCGATGGTCATCCAGCCCAGATGCGTTCCGGCGATGCCGGCTTCGAAGGCAACCAGCGGACCGGCGGAACCCAGCGTTTTCGTGAACAGGCTCAAGTCTGGCGTTGCTTGATCGCGGTCATCGCGGTGGCGATCATGCCGCTGATGTCGGTGAGGTTGGCGGGGACGATCAAGGTATTGCCCGCCTTCGCTAGATTTCCAAACTCGGTGATGTACTGTTCGGCGACGCGAAGCTGAACCGCCTCCAGGCCGCCGGGTGAGACGATCGCCCCGGCAACCGTGCGCACCCCGCCGGCCGTGGCGTTTGCGACGGCGAGGATGGCGGAGGCTTCACCTTCCGCTTCGTTGATCTGCTGCTGCTTCCGCGCTTCGGACGCCTTGATTACCTGCTGCTTCTCGCCCTCGGCGCGGTTGATGGCCGAATCGCGAAGACCCTCGGAGGTAAGGATGGCGGCGCGCTTTTCACGCTCCGCGCGCATCTGCTTCTCCATAGCGGCGAGGACGTCCAGAGGAGGGGTGATGTCTTTGATCTCGTAGCGGAGAACTTTCACACCCCAGGGTTCGGTTGCCTTGTCGAGCTCGGCAACGAGGGCGCCGTTGATGGTAGTGCGCTCCTCGAAAGTGCGGTCGAGCTCAATCTTTCCGACTTCGGAACGAAGCGTGGTTTGCGCGAGAAAGACGACGGCGGACTGGTAGTTGTCGATTCCGTAGCTGGCCTTTTCAGGGTTGAGGACTTTCATGTAGAGCACGCCATCGATGGTGACCTGTACGTTGTCGCGGGTGATGCAAACCTGCGCCGGCATGTTGAGCGACTGTTCCTTGAGCAGATGCCGGTAACGGATCATGTCGATGAAGGGGACGAGGATGTGAAAGCCGGCATTGAGGGTTTCCGAAAACTTGCCGAGCCGTTCAACGACGTAGGCGTGCTGCTGGGGGACCACGACGGCGGTGCGCGCCAGAATGATCAGGAACAAAACGATCAGAATGACGATTACGACGAAACCTTCGCTCATGCTTCTCCTCGAATCCACAGCATCAATCCATCGACCCTTTCAACACGGCACCGCTGTGCGGCGGAAATGACAAGATCGCTACCGTTGGTAACGCTCCATGCCGTGCCACGCAGCTCCGCGCGTCCGACGGAACCGGGCGAAATCTCGTTGAGAGATACGGCGACCTCTCCCACCAGTGTGTCGATAGGCGCACTCTGAGGCGAGCGGCTCTCCAACCATCGGAGCAGCGGCTTGCGAAACAGGGCTAGCGAAATCGTAGAGGTGGCGACGAACACGAGGCCCTGCACGGCGAAGCCGGCCGTAGGGAAGGCGAGCACTGCGACCGTGGTGACCATGGCGCCGACAGCGAAGAAGATCCACCAGAGCGACCCGGGCGTCAGCATCTCGATGGTTAGCAAAAGCAATCCGCCTCCAAGCCAAGTCCACCAGGACATACGGTTACCTCCAATAACGATTGTCGCAGACAACATGTATGTTACATTCTGAGGCGTATGGCTTCGCGCAGCGTCAACAAAGTGATTCTTGTCGGGCATCTGGGCAAGGATGCGGAGACCCGTTTTACTCCGCAAGGCATTTCCGTTACCCAGTTTTCTGTGGCCACTTCGAGGCGCTGGAAAGACCAGCAGTCCGGCGACTGGAAGGAAGACACGAACTGGTCGGACGTGGTCCTGTGGCGGCAGGAGAATCTGGCCAACTACCTGACGAAGGGCAAGCAGGTATACGTCGAGGGCCGGTTGCAGACGCGGAGCTACGACGACAAGGAAGGCAACAAACGCTACCGGACCGAGGTTGTGGCGGACGAAGTAATTCTGCTGGGTGGACGCGGCGAGGGTGGCGACGAAATGTCCTCCGCCAAAGGCTCACGTCCCAAGCCGGTGTCCGAGGGCAGCGGCGAAGATTTTCCGCCGGGAATCACGGACAACGACGTACCGTTCTAGGCGGTCGCTGAAACCGGCGTCGCGGCCGCTACCATTCCTTCCGTCGGCGTGTTGTCACGGGTAAGAACCTGCGGGCAGCGGAAACACGCGGGCTTCCCTTCCTGCAAATACCACCGGCACTCCGGACGGATCCGGCACGTGGGCAACTCCTGCGTGACGGCGGGCAGGATCTGCACAATTCGCGTGGCAAGCTGGCAATCCGTCCCGTCGAAGTGCGAACATTTGCTGGTTTCGCAATGCGCGGCGAAACGGAAGATCTGAGTTGGGTCTAGATGTCCGGAGAGCGCAAGCAGTTCCGGGGTAGGCGGCTGGGGCTGATCGAGTAGAGTGACGAACGGCTGCTGAGCCGTACCGCCAACCACTCCGATGATCCGCGCCGCTTCCATCGACGGCTGCGCGCTGGGACATAGCGGAGGGTGAGCCCCTCCGCCTGCCTGTGCCTTCATACGGCCTATTTCTTCTTGCCGGACGCGGCCTTCTTCATCGGAGCGCTGAAGCCCGGGTTTCCAGCCGGACCGCCGCCGCCGAAATCGATAATGTCGGGATTGATGAAGCCAGCGATCAGGTATCCCTTACCGAATTGAACGGTGGGTTCGAGCGTCATCCCGATGGAACGGGAGACGGACGATGCGATCGTGGTTGCCGCGCCAAGCGCCTGTTTGAAGTCGGTGGCGTTCTTCAGAACGCGACCCACCAGAAGATGTCTTCCGGCGAGGCCGACCGTGAACTGGAGGTTGTCCTTGGTGGTGATTACTTTCACCGCGCGGTCTGCCGCTTCAGCAATGGAGGCAGCAGAAATTGTCTTGGCCATTCGATTCTCCTCTGTTCTGTGTTTTACAGAATGTTGTAAGAATATTTGCGAAATGGCGTCGTGTCAACAACTTTTGCATTACGGATGCTATTCGTAACGCAAGAGATCAGCCGCCAAGGAGGGAGAGAGCGCCTTCCAACTCGGATCTGGCGTGGTCGTCGTTGGCATTGGCGCAAGCGTCGATGCCGCGAAGATAAATGGCGCGGGCGTCTTCTTTCATCCCCAGCATTTCGGCCGCGCGTCCAGCCTGGAAGTACGTGGCGACGTAGGCGGGATCTGAATCCATCAGGGTGCGAAACTGTTCGATGGCATCCTGGGGGCGGCTGAGATTCATCAGCTCCATTGCCAAGCCGTAGCGGATGAAACTGCTGCCGGGGTCCTGCGCGATCATCTGGTTCAGCGTCTCTAGACGAGCACTCATAGCCGCCATGGTAAGCTACCGCGCGTGGCTTGCCCCTATTTTCTGCCGGTGAAACGCTCGGCCCGGGCTGCCGCCTTTCGTCTGCCGTTGGGTGCGTTCTGGGTGGGCGAATGCACGGCGGCTTCCGGTTTCACGCCCGACGAACAGTTCCAGCTGGACGAATGCAACTTCGGGTACGTACGGGGCCGCTGTCCCCGTTTTCCGGAGGCGGCCGAGAGCGATGCCGTGCGATTTACGGAGCGCGGCGGAGAAAGACTTTTTGTTGTAGAGAAGGATCACCGGCCCGTGCGGTTTGGACCGCTTGCCGGCATTGAGCCGGACACTATCCTCGAAAAACAAGCTCAGGCATGGAACAAGAACTAACGCCTCGCAAGGTAAGCGAATCGACCTCAGAGCTGTCCGAAATGGCGCTGCCGAATGACGCCAATCCATTGGGGAACCTAATAGGCGGCAAGGTGATGCATCTGGTGGATGTCGTAGCGGCGATCGCCGCAACTCGTCATGCGCGGCATTCGTGCGTAACGGCGTCGATCGACAATATGACGTTTCTACATCCGATCCATATCGGCGAGCTGGTGCTGCTGAAATCGAGCGTTAACCGCGCATTCACAACTTCCATGGAGATCGGCGTGAAGGTCTGGGTGGAGAATCTGAGGACCGGCGAACGCCGTCACACTTCGTCGGCATATCTGACCTTTGTGGCTGTCGATTCGGAGGGATCGAGGGTTCGTGTGCCAGGGTTGGAACCCGAGACCGCGGACGAGATTCGGCGTTATCGCGAGGCGGACGGACGGCGGGAGTACCGGCTGGCGTTGCGGGACCGGGCGCGCCAGGAGTCCTAGACTGCCTTGTACATGTACTTGATGTTGTCTTTGAACAGGAGCAGGTTGGGAGCGTCCTCCCGGTTGAACTTGATGCTGCCCTTGTCGTACCACTCAATGACGCCCTCCAGGGTTTCGCCATCCTTCAAGACGATGACCATTTTCGTCTTGGACTGCATCTGCTTCAGGTAGTAAAAATTCTCGGCGTTCGTCTGATCCGGCGGTACCGGCTTCTTTTGAACGGGGGGACGCACGGCACTGGTCGAGGGGGTCCGGGTGATCTTGCGGTTGACCGTTTCCACGTCAACATGATAGCCGACGCCCGCCGGGCGGGTTCCGGGCTCACGTTATTTTGGGAGAGTGAACCCGCGCCGCCGCAGGAATTCGGTTTGGAGTGGAGTGCGCGGCGTTCTGTTGCTGTTAGGCGCGATTCAATTGCTGGTGGCGTTTACGCCGGCGACCCGCTGGTGGCTGGAGTATCTCACCGGGCCATGGGGCAAGCCGGAGGGCAGCGCAATGGTGGTGTTGGGCGGAGAACAGATCGAGAGCGGGTTCATCGGCAGGTCAAGCTACTGGCGTGCCTTTTACGCATCGCATCTGTGGAAGAGGGGGCACTTCTCGAAGATCCTCTTGTCCGGCGGCGGGGACCCGGCGGTGGCCGTGCAGATGAAGCAGCTTCTCCGGCTGGGCGGCGTTCCCGATGGATCGATCCTGCTTGAAACGAAATCGGAGAGCACCCGCGAGAATGCGATCGAGGCCGCGCGGGTGAAATGGGCGGCGGGGGACGTGATCGTGCTGGTGTCGAGCGACTTTCACATGCGGCGCGCGACGGGCGCATTCCGGCGGGCTGGATTGAAAGTGACGCCATGTCCCGCGCCGGACGGGATCAAGCAGTATCTGCGCATCACGGGGCGCTGGAGCCTGGCTTTGGAGCTGGCGCAGGAAACGGTGAAGCTGGTTTACTACCGGCTGCGAGGATGGGCGTAGGAGTCACGCGCGAAACTAGATTTATAAGCCTTGCGGTTGCAAGTCTTTCAAGGTTGCGCGCCGGAAGGACTCGCGGACGGAGAGGGAAGAATCCGACTGCGGTGACAAAAATGCCAAATCGCTATAGCCAAGCCTGCCTAGCCGCTGTACTTGCAACGGCCGGAGCAATCGCACAGACGACTGCCGTCGATCTCAGCAATCAGTCCCGGGAGGCGGACTTCAGGTCCTTTGCCTTCACGCGGACGATCAAGTCGGGCACTGCGTTGCCGGTGACGTGTACGGCGGGTGACCTGTACCTGTTGTCGGGCGCCGCCGCCGGACGAAGCCTTCACGTGTGCCAATCGACGAACGTGTGGTCGCTTCAAGGCGGGCAGGTGGCGTCGCAGGAAGAAGCCGAGTATGGACTGAACGACGACAGAAGCATGACGCCGCTGAAGACATCGCAGGCGATCGCCGCGCAATGTTCGCTGCCGAGCCTGATGGGAATGAGCGGCAGCGTGCTGACCAACGACGGCAGCGTCGCGCTGTGGACGCGGAAGTTCGTGATGCCGCCTTCCGCGGAGGCGGTGACAGCGCCGGGACAGATGCTATCGACCAACCGATTCTACGCGCAGGTGACTCCTTCGGCTGGGCACACGATGTCGGGCACGCCGACGCTGAGTCCGGGGACAGATGGACAGTTTCTTGTGCTGTCGAACGTGAGTCCGACGTTCAGCTTGGCGCTGCAGGATCAAGCAGTGCTGGCGGGCTCGGGTTTACGGTTGGGTGGATCGAGTCTGACGTTGGCTCCGTTCCAGTCGGTTCATTTGGTGTACAGCGTCGCGGCCGACGCGTGGCTCCGCGCGGACCAGTGGTCCGGTGGCGGGGGCGGTGGGGGTTCAGTTTCCTCCGTGTTTGGACGGTCGGGCGCAGTGAACGCGCAAGCCGGCGACTACAACGCGTCGCAGGTGACGAACGCTGTAAGCACGGCGGGCAATTACGCCGATCCGGCGTGGCTGAGCTCGCTTTCGTATGCAAAGCTGACGGGGGCGCCGGCGATTCGATATCAGAGCGTGCGGGTGAATACCGGTGCGGATCTGACCCAGCGCTCGCGGGTAAACATTGTCGCCGGGGCGAATGTCACGATCTCGGGAACGGACAATCCGGGCAGCGATGAGACGACGGTACTGATCTCGGCCGCCGGCGGTGGGGGTGGCGGAGGTGGTACCGGTCCGACGACGAAGACTTTCATGGCGGCAAAATGCCAGAACACGGTTGCTGGAGCGGGATTCTCGCTGGGGAGCACGAATGCGCCGACGGCGGTTTGCGATTCCGGCGCGAACGTCGTTTTCGGAGTGCTGAGGTTCACCGCCAGCGGACAACAGGCCTTCGACAGCTTCCCGCTGCCGCCGACATTCGCCGGGATGAATCTGGTCGTAAGCGGGCGGACGGCCTCCACGGAAGGCAATAGCGTGTACGGTATCGAGACCGCATGCGTGGGAGACGGTGAGGACCTCGGTGCGGCCGGGACGGGCGGTCCGGCATGGAATGCGACGCAACTGATTAGTCTTGCCGCCAAGACAACGGCGAACCGGATGACTGTGGGCGCCGAGACTCCATTGACGACGACAGGATGCGAGGCGAACGAGCTTTTCCTTTTCCGCATCTCGCGGCACACTTCAACGTCGACGACCAATCCCGAGCTGGTCTCGGTGAGTTTCAAGGTGCAATGATGATGGGCCGAATCTTCGTTTCCGCGATTCTTGCGTCGGTGTGTGTTTCGGGGGCGGACTGCGTGTCCAGCGGCGCGGGCGATTGGACCAGCGCCGGTACGTGGACCGCTTGCGGAGGTGGCTTCCCCGGGATCGGCGACACCGCCCAGCTGAATCATTCGGTGGTCGTCGACACCGACGTGACGATGGGCCAATCGCCGGGCGCGGGCGGGTTCGCGATTGTCATCAACGCCACAGGCCGGCTGGTATTGTCCGAGGATCAGACGCTGGTTGTCCGCGGGGGCATCCAGTATGTGGAGCCGTCAGTACTGAACGCGCGCATCGAGATGCTGCCGGGCTCGCGGCTTCACTTCGATCCGTCGCAGGCGGCCAGCCGGACAACCGCCGTGTACACAGTAATCTCAGCGGCGGCGAGCGCGGAGAAGAGCATCCTCGAAATGATGTGCACCAATGAAAAGCGTTGCGAGGTGAAGACCCTGCGTCCGAATGGTGACGAAGCGCGCACGAGCTTTCAGGCCAACGGCGCGAACACGGGACAGATCGAGGCGGATTATGTGGATTTTGAAGACCTGGGCGACGCCAGCAATCCGGCGATTGCCTGGACAACCAGCGTCTCGGGCTCTACTGGGTTCAAGGCGGTAATCCAACACTCGTCGTTTAACCGCTGCGGGTATGTCGGAATCCCCGGCAACAATGCCGGTACGGGCGGCGGCACGCACATTATTCAGTTCAACTACAACCGCTACGTCAACGGGCTGAGCACTACGTCGGTCGCAGGATACGTTGGTGGATTCGGCGTGAAGTTCAGCTTCTCGTCTGCAATAACTGGCGTCGGCGTCCGGGAACTGATTGGCAACTACATGCCGGACACATTCTTCGGCGGCGGATCGTCGAGTGCCAACTGCCGCGATATTATGCTGCGCGGGAACGTTCTGCGCGGCATACAGTGTTCGGGGAGCGGACAAGCACCCGCGGCACGGTCCGGAAATTTACTGTTCCGGCAGAATGAAGGCAACACCGCCGAGGCCTTCTGGCCCGTAAGTGACGACTATATACGGAACGAGAAGAACAACCCGAAGAACTTCACTCCCAACAGTAGCTCCGGCGACAGCATGGCACTGCGGATCATCCACGATAACTTCAACGGCGAAGACGGCGACTTAGTGGTGAAGACGGGCGGAGCGAATGCGAACTACAGTGTTGTCGACAACATCGTTACTTCGGAGTCCGACGTGCCGGGCGAGAACGGGGCGGCGCTACTGACTTTGGCCTGTAGCTCTACCACGCTTTGCGGGATCTGGACGACGGAGAAGAACTCGATTTTCGCGGGCGGGACGCCGAGAGCGCACCTGTTGTACTTCGAGTCGACGAATCAAGCCGACCGGATCGTCGCGCTGCGGTCGAACGCCATCGACAATGTAACTGGTGGTACGGTCTTCAACGCGGGTGTAACGAGAATCCGGGGCGCCGATGAGGCGTCCTCGGCGACTAACATTATTTCGCCGGGCGGCACTACCCACAACGGGCATTTCGGATTCCCGGTTGCGAATCAGCCGGCGAACTCAAACCATGGCACCGTTTATTTCGCGAAGACCACCGGCGCGACGCCCGGAGCGTACGATGTCAACGAAAGCGCGAAGTGGGTGGACCCGTACCGGAATCTTCACCGTTGGATCGAACTGAACGGCGGCGCGGGGACAACGGCGGGCGCTAAAGAATGGTTCGGGCTGCGGTATGCCGCCGACCCGATGTCGATGGAATCGACGATTCAGAAACTGCACCATTGGGTACGGCAGGGGTTCGCGCCGCGCAATCTGAAGTACGCGACGGGCGGCCATGACGGCGGACGCATCGGAGCGGTTCCGCCGGTGGTGATGTTCGGAATGTTCAACGGAGGCAACTAAGCATGCGCTGGATACTACTGCCGCTTCTTTCGCTGGTCTCCGCTGTTGGCGGAGAGACGCTTTTCCGGGTGACGATCAATGGAGGCCAGTCGATTTACCGTGGGCACGACTTGTGGCTGCAGGTGGCTCCGCGGTGGTTCGATGCGGAGCAAGCGACGATCAACCAGACGACCCACACGATTACGGTCCCTGGCCGAACTTATGCCAATGGGGAGTCGATCTATGCGTTGTCCGCAGGCGAGCTTCCGTCTGTGTTCAGCATTTACTATCCCGCGTACGAACCTTGCTTCTCATCGGGAAATACTTTTCGGATCGTGAATACGTCGGTGGGCAACTGTGCCGACACGTCGATGAAGGTCTTTACCGACGCCGGTTCCGGCCAATTCTACATTGGCAAGGCGTTGAATAGCACTGTACCGTTCTTCAAGGACCTTTCCCTTCCGCCCGGAGTGACTCTTACTGGTATTTGGGAAACCTCAGGGAACCCGGTTACTTTGTCGGCAGGGAAGTATCGCGGGTCCGGCAACTCGGGATCGTTCTTCCGGATTTTATTGCAGGCCGCTCCCGACGCGCCGCTGGGAACGGGAATGGTTAGCATCACAGCGGAGGTGTCGGGCGCCGACGTTGCGACGCTGACGTGGCCCGTTACGGTTAAACCCGCACCGGTGACGGCTTTCGCGCGGCCTGCGGCGTTCCCACCCGTGCCGAACCGCGCGAATTGGGAAGCGCAGATGGTGGCGCGCGCAGCGCAATGGTGCAACAAGACCACCGGTGTGATGAACGGATTGCCGGGCGGACAACTTCTCTTTGGAGTGGAACAGCAGGTTTGGTACTACGACGGAGCCTGGGTCTACCGGCAGGTTGCGGCTTATACGGGAGATTCCGACTGGCTTCGGTGCGCCGAGAACATTTCTCAGCAGTACCGGGACCGGTACGTCCTGGCGAACAACGGGTTCCTGCCGAATTTTCGAATCTTTGGGGATGGGCTGAAGGCGGCGTGTGTAAGCTGCGATGGCCGGAACCGGCTGGCGCTGAAGGAACTGGCCGCCAACAATCTCGCTAAGAGCGGCGGCAATGTATGGAGCAATTTCATGCGCGACGTATCTTATCTGCTGGAATCCACGATCAGCGCCGCGCAGGCCTACGGATACGACGAACTGGATAAGATCCCGAACGATGCCGAGTGGCCGGAGATCAAGCGGGGGATTGTCTGGTCGTCAAGCCGGTTGCTGGGGATGATGGACGCAGCGCGCGGCGAACATTATGTATCACAGCAGACCTTCATGCTGGGCCTGGCGATGCGCGCCCTGATTCAGTATTGGGAGTATACAAAGGATCCCCGCGTTCCGGTGGAAATCAAGGCTATGCTGGACTACCACTGGGACTCGCTTTGGGATCAGACGAATAAGAAGATCATCTTCAACCGGTCTCCGCGTGGTGCGAAGTGCGAGCATACTTGCAATCCGGCTGCCCACACGGATCTGATTAATCTGAACGTGGCGGCTTTCGCGTGGTACTGGTCGATCACTGGCGACGAAACTTACCGCGTCCGGGGGGACGAGATCTTTTCGCACTCTCTGGACACCAGCATCAACTACAGCGGGAAAGTCTTCAGCCAGAACTACCGCTGGAGCTTCGACTATGTGCTGCTTCGAGAGGGCCAGAAGCGTTACCGGCCCTAGCGGGTCGATACGGCTGAGGAGTACACGGCAACCAGCCGGCGCGTTTGCGCCTGAGGGCTGAAGTTGGCGACTGCATGGTTACGGCCCCGGACGGCCATCGCCGACGCGGTGGCCCGATCATCAAGAAGGCGTTCGATTGCACTGGCCAGGGCGGGTGGATCGGACGGCGGGACGATAAGGGCCGTCTCACGGTGGCTCGCGATTTCGGGAACGCCTCCAACGGCTGTCGCCACAGATGCGACGCCGGCCGCCATCGACTCCAGCAGCGCATTGGGCGAGCCCTCACTGAGAGACGGGAGCACGGCGATGTTCGCGAGTGCATAGAAGCCGCCAACGTCGCTTTGCTGGCCGCAGAAGGTTACGCTCAATTCGAGGGAGCTTTCGAGGGCCTGCCGCTCAAGCGCCGAACGCTCCACGCCATCTCCAACGATCAGGCATTGCACTCCGAGTTCCGGGCGCTTGGCTGCGAGGATTCGGATCGCCTCAATCAAGTGGCGGTGGCCTTTTTCGCTGGACAGCCGGCCCACGGTGACAAGCGTTGGCTTTGCCATGTCGATGCGGAAACGTTCGCGGATCTCGCGCAGCCGGGCTTCGTCGGGAGCGACAAACTCGCGCACGGAATTGTGCACGACGGAAATCTTCGTCCGGTCTACTCCGTATCGCGCCAGTTCATCGACAAACGGACGGCACACAGTTACCAGGCACCGCGCGGACGGCAAGGAGAACCGGTCGAACTGGTTATAGACGCGGGTCTTCAGGCTGGTGGTGGTGTACCCGTGGTGAAAGCCGATCCACGGAACGCGCTTCAATTGCCCGCTGAGGCGGACGAACAAATGCGACTTGCAATTGTGGGTCTGAACCACATCCGGCGACAACCGGCCGATCAGCGCCGATAGCTGGCGCGCCGCGTTCCAATCCCCCACATGTTTTTCGTGAATGAAATGGACCGGAATGCCGGCTTTCGCCACGGCTTGAGTAAACTCGTTCTGCGGCGTGTCGCGGTAGTAGCTTGCCACTTCCATGGCGATGGCCGGTGAGCCATCCTCGGGATTCCGTGCCCGCTGCGCGAACGCGATCAGATTCTTCCCCGGCCCGGTGACCGTCAGCGATTCCAGAACCGCAAGAACGCGGATCGGCGGCGGCATCACCGGCCCACGCCGCGAACGTACCTGACCAGATCACCCGTCAAAGCTCCTACCCGGGTGGACCCCGCCAATCCGGCCCACGTGAAACCAACGGACCAATCCCGCCCTTGCGAATAGCGCTCGAAAATTTCGCGAGCTTCCTGGGCGCGGCCCCAGTATCCAAGCATTGCGGCGGTCTTGGCGGCCCGCAACGCGAGAAACCGCTGCGCGAGATCCCGGAGCTTGGGCGGACTGTCCGCGAGGATGGCGCTGGAATCGAGCAGGAACGGCTCCGTCGGGCGCGGCCCTTTGAGGTTCCCACTGAGTCCCGATGCGTGCCGGTTAATCTCAATCAGCGTGGTGAGTTCGAACCACGCGGGTTCGTTCAACAGGACGCGAAGCCATAGGGAAGCATCTTCGCCGTAGCGGCTGTGCTCGTCATAGCCCCCATGCTTGCGGACAGTTTCGGCGCGCGCCACAGTGGAGCACGGCGTCATAAAGGCCACCATGTAATGGAACGCCAGAGTGCCTAATCCGGGGGTAACGCGCTGCAGTCCGTCCTGGAGTCCGCGGCGGCGAAGCATGTCTTCCAGATTGATGCCGGGATGCTCGCCATAGGCTGCGGTAAATGTCGCGACGCGCTCTCGCGTCAACACCTGGACAGCGCGGTCGAGATAGCCCGGCAGCCAGATGTCGTCGGCATCGAGGCAGGCGATCCACTCCCCACGCGATTCCCGGATTCCATGGTTGCGAGCGGCCCCCGGACCGGCGTTTTTCTGGCGGATCAGCCGGAACCGGGGATCGTCGACCGATTCTGCGATTTCGGCGCTGCCATCGGTGGATCCGTCGTCAACGATGATCGCTTCCCAGTCCTGAAAGGTCTGTTTGGAGATGGACTCCAGCGTTCGACGAACGTAGTCTTTCTTGTTGTGAAGGGGTACGACGACGGAAACTGTCATAGGGGCGCAGGTGCGCGGCTCACCCTTACTGTATCGCCTGGTTCCACTCCCCCGGGGTCAACCTGCACAGGAATTCCGCCGATGGGGTGGTAGGGTAGGAGATCTGGGGGGTTTGAACCCCTTCGTCCAGCACTTTCTTCCATGAAAACTCTGACTGTGGTCGCCGGGGCGCGGCCCAACTTCATGAAAGTTGCGCCAGTACTGGCGGAACTGCGCAGGCGGCCGGGCGTGTTTCGACCGTCACTGCTGCATACCGGGCAGCACTACGACGAGCAGATGTCCGGCGTTTTCTTCGATCAATTGGGCATTCAGAAGCCGGACGCCCATCTCGGCGCAGGTGGCGGAAGTCACGGCCAGCAGACGGGCAGGATACTGGAGCTTTTCGAAAAACACCTATTGGAAGCTGAAGTCCGGCCGGCGGTGGTGCTGGTAGTCGGCGACGTAAATTCCACGCTGGCGTGCGCGCTGGGGGCGGCGAAGCTGGGCATTCCGGTGGTGCATCTAGAAGCGGGTCTGCGGTCTTTCGACCGGACCATGCCGGAGGAGATCAACCGCTTGGCAACGGATGCGATCTCCGACCTGTTGCTGGTTAGCGAGCCTGCGGGCGAAGAGAATCTCCGGCGCGAGGGCGTGGAGGCCAGCCGCATTCGGTACGTGGGCAATGTGATGATCGACACGCTGGTGACGCAGCTGCCGGAGGCGCAGGCGCTGAACCTGCCGGAGCGGATGGGACTGAAGGCTCGGGGGTATGCGCTAGTGACGCTTCACCGTCCGGGCAACGTAGACGATCCTGCGCGGCTACAGGAACTGCTGGGCGTCCTGGCGGAGGTGGCGCGAATGATGCCCGTGGTTTTTCCGGCCCACCCGCGCACGAAACCGAAGCTAGCCGCGATCGGCGAGCGTCTGACGGTGGTGGATCCGCTTCCCTACCGCGAGATGTTGAGCCTTCAGAACAATGCGGCGGTGGTAATCACGGATTCGGGGGGGATGCAGGAAGAGACGTCGTTTCTCGGCGTGCCGTGCCTTACCCTTCGGCCCAATACGGAAAGACCGGTTACGACGACGCTGGGAACCAATACGCTGATCTCCGGGGACCTAAGCACTGTGCCCCATCTGGCGGGTGAAGCGCTGGCGGGCCGGTACCGGAAGGGCGCGCCGATTCCCGGCTGGGATGGAGCCGCGGCGGTGCGGACCGTGGACGCGCTGGAAGAACTCTGGGGTCGCTAAGCCCGGTGCCCGCCAAGCGCGTCGCGCTGATCGCATACCACTTTCCCCCGGAGAACGCGGCGGGCGCGGCAAGACCGTTCCGGTTCTACCGCTATCTGCCGGAACTCGGAATCGAGCGGCGGGTGTTCACCGCAGCCGCCCCGGGCCCGAATCCGCTGCCCGACGTGGAGCATGTTCCGGACGCCCTGGGCCAATTCTGGGAGGGACGGGGAGAGAAACCGGAAGGCGCATGGACTGCGCGGGCGGAGCTATTCTTTCGACGGTTTATTGTCCCGGCGGGCGTCGGATTTACGTGGTCCCGGGACGTGGCGGCGGCGTGTGAGCGGTTGGCGGCGCAGCATCCGCAAGACCGGCTGACGATATTTGCGACTTTCCCCCCCGTCGGCTGTCATCTGGCGGCGCTTCGTCTGCGGCGCAAGGGCATCCGCATCGTGGCCGACTACCGCGATCCCTTCTCGCTGTCTCCCGACAAAATGGAAACGGGCAACCCGTGGGTGAAGTGGCTGGACCGCAGAACGATGAAGGCTGCGGATCTGGTGATCGCCAATTCGGACGCGGCCGCGGCGGCCTTTCGCGAGGCGTTTCCCGCGCAGGCGCAGAAGGTCCACGCTATCTGGAATGGATTCGACCCGCAGGAAAGTGTTGAGGCGCTTCCCATTCCGTCGCGCGCGGCGCCCGTGCTGGCGCATGTGGGGGCGATCTACGGCGGCCGCTCACCGGACGCCATTTTGGAGTCGGTGGGGCGTATGCACGCTGCGGGCTTCGCCGGAGCCCCGTCCGTGTCGCTTGTCGGGCCGCTGGGCTACGGGGCGTCGATCGACGCGACCCTGATCGAGCGGGGACGCAGCGGCGGGTGGCTGGAGTTTGTGCCAGAGCGGATTCCCCAAGCCGATGCGCGCCGGTTGGCTGCGGAGGCCGATCTTCTGCTGCTTCTACAACCACAGTCGAGCGTTCAGGTTCCCGCAAAGCTTTTCGAGTACATTCGCATTGGCCGTCCGATTCTGGCCTACGCCCCAAAGGGCTCGGCGATCGAATGGCTGCTTGAAAGATCGGGCATTCCGTTTCAGTGCGTCTATCCAGAGGATGCGCCGGCCGACGTGGATGCGAAAATCCGGGCGCTGCTGGCTGCGGGACGGGGACCACACCCCGCAAGCGTCTGGTTTCTGGAGAGTTTCGACGCCCGCAGGCAGACCGCCCATCTGGCGGGGCTGATCGACCAACTGGACCATTGAAGTTTTCGCGGCGGGAAGCCGATAACACTCAATAGGAGTCCTAGCATGAGTCTGTCGCCTCTCGCCTTTAGTGGTATCTCCAGCTTTTCGGAAAGCTTCCAGAAGATTCTGGAGCGCTCGCAGCGGGTGTCGGAGATCCCTCTCACGCGGCTTCAGAATGACAAGATCGACCTCCTCCAGCGCAAATCGCTCGCTGCGGCGTTTGAGGGCGTGGCGGGTGCCTTTACGGCCAGCCTGCGAAACCTGGGAACGGTGGGCGACCGGGTAGGCGTTGCAGCCACCAGCTCCGACACGTCCAAGGTGAAGATCAATTCCTCCACCGCGACGTCGCCAGCCACCTACACGATCACGGATATTACCTCCCTTGCGACGCCGGCGGCGGAGACGTCGGCCACTGGCTATGCGGACACGTCGTCGGCTCCCGTGTCGGCCACCGGCGAGCTTCGGCTCACTTTCGGCTCGACGACCTACAACATTAGCCTGACGCCGGAACAGAACAACCTGACCGGCCTAAGGGACGCTATCAACGCGCTGGAAGCGGGCGTAACGGCAACCGTCTTCACCACGGGAACTGGCGGCCTGCCTAACTTTCTCTCGTTGACGGCGGCCAGCAGTGGCGCGACAACGCTAAGCCTCGTCGACGATCCGGATGGAGCGGCGACGGCGCTGCTGACCTCCGCCAATCAGGGGTCAAACGCCGAGTTCAAGCTGAACGGAGTTCCGGTCTCGAAGGCGTCCAACGTCATCAATGACGTCGTCAGCGGCGTCTCCTTCACGATCGCGGGTCTCACCAGCGGCTCCGGCGTCACACTGACGCTGGCCAGCGACCGCAACCAGCTTTCTACGGCCCTACAGTCGCTGGCGGGCGCTTACAATGACGTCGTCGATTTCGTGGATAGCCAGATCGGCAGTGCCGCGGGTCTGCTCAGCGGCTCTAATTTGATCTCCAACGCTTCCGACGCCCTCCGGCGGTTTACGGCGTTCAGCGGCACGGGCACGGTGAAGAGCCTTTCCGACGTCGGCCTGGTGCTCGACAGCAGTGGAAAGCTGTCGTTTGACGCGGCCCTTTTCGGCGAGTTGAGCGATGCGCAACTGGGCTCGGCATTCCAGTTCGCCGGCACATCCTCCAGCGGCTTGGCCAGCCTGACCAGCCGGTTTGCGGCCATCTCGGATTCCGTAACGGGCTCGGCGCGTCTGGAACAGGACCAATATGACCTGACCGAAGCCCGCCTGAGCAAGCAGATTGAGGAGTTGACCGACCGGGTGACCGCCCAACAGGAGTCGCTGCGGCAGCGTTTGCAGGTGGCGGACTCGCTGCTGGCGTCGCTCGAATCGCAGCGCCAGTTGGTCGAAGCCCAATTGGAAGGCCTCAATCTGACCCTCTACGGGAAGAACAGTTGACGCCGGAGCTTGCGGGGCTGGCCGCGCTCATCAGGGAGCGGCAGCTGAAACTTGAAACCGGCACCTTCACCTTGCAGGAAGCGCTCGCGCTTCGCGAGGAAGGCGAGCGCCTTGCCGAATCCCTGAAGACGATCCGGGCGGACCTTGCCGCGCAGTACGCGCAGACCACGGTCGCCCTCCAACTGCTTCGCCCCACCCCTCTCCCGTCCCCAGCCCACACCGTCGACTTCAGCGCCTGACGGCCTGAACATCAGCGCCTGACGGCGCGGATCCCGGCTGTCAAACCCCGGTACGCATCCCCCCTTCGATCCTTTCCGTTCCTTAAGACCCAACAAACGCAAAAAGCCGCTGACGGGAAACCCCGCCAGCGGCAAGTTTACGAACGAACCGGGTTATCCCCGGAGAAGGGCGAGCACGGCCTGCGGGGCCGAGTTTGCCTGAGCCAGAGCTGCGATACCCGCCTGAAGGACAATCTGCGCCTTGGTGAGGTTGGCAGCTTCCTGGGCGAGATCAGCGTCGCGAATCCGGGATTCCGACGCGGCGATGTTGGTCAACTGGGAGGCGGCCAGGTTGACGGCGAAGTTGAACTGGTTCTGGCCACGGCCGACGACGGCCTGTGCATTGCCCAGCGCACTCAACGCCTTTCCCAGCGCCTCAACGGCGGACTGCGCGTTGGCCTGGGTCCCGATGTCGGAAGCCGCGCCGCCGGCCAGCGCCGCGCTGGAAACGGTGGCTCCCTGGGAGCTGGTGACGCCGGCCGCGCCGGTGCCGTTCGCGCCCACAGTCACTTTGAAGTCGGACAGCGAGCTGAGGAAGCGAAGCTTCTCCGTTCCGCCATCGTTCTCCTTCACCGCGATGATCTTACGAAGCGTCGAGTTATTGGACTGCTCGATCGCCGTGTTGATAGTGTCAATCGCATCGTCGATCGACGTCGCGTTCCGCGAGGTCGTATCGTTGCGAAGAGTAACGCTCAGCGTCTGGGCAATCCCATTGGAATCGACCGTCGAAAGCGTGATGGTCTGGTCGTCGTTGCCCAGCCGGATGGCCGAGAAGTTCAACGCGCTGGAGGCAGCCGCGCCGCCGGCATTGAACGTGGAAGCCGTCGCGCCAAGTGTTGAGGCGAGACTGCCGGCGCTCGAAACGGTCAACGCGTTTCCAAAGCCGAGGAAGTTCGAAGCCAGTTCGCTGGCGCGGAACGCTGTGCCGTTGGCGGAAGTGATGATCAGGTTCGTGCCGTCATTGGTGGCAACGAGGCCCGCGGCGCTGGCGTTCGCATTTGCGGCGAACGCGGCGTTCAGGTTCGTCTGTGCCACGCCGAGGGTTGCCGAGGAGGTCACCGACAACGAGAACGAAGTTCCGCCGCCGATCGAGAATTCCAGCGTCGCCGCACCGGCGCTGGGAGCCGCCGAACCGGTGATGGTGGTGTAGTCGAACGAAGTGCCGCTCCGCTGGAACGAGCCCAGCTTGAGTTGGTTCGTCAGGTCGCCGACGGTGGAAACGGAGATCTGCTCGCCCCGTCCGGAGACAAAGCTGAGCGTCCCGCCGGCCGCGAAGCCCGCGCCCGTCGTGATTCCCGCCGCTTGCAATTCGGCGTTGCCGGCCACCTGGGATGCCAGGTCGGTGATCGCGGCGCCGACCGTGGTCGAGCCGCCGGTTACCGCCACCGTGATGTCCACGGGGGAGGTCAGGCCCGCACCCTGGAAGCGGACGATAATGTTGCCCGCCGCGCCGCCGAAGGTTCCGGCGGCCGTCGCCGCGGTTCCGCTAACGGACTGGGCGAGATCCACACCGGTTGCACCGGCCGAGAAGTTACCCAAAAGGGCGTTGGCCGTGCGGTCGCCCGACGACACCTGGAAGGCCGTCGCCGACGACGTGAAGGTCAACTGCTGTTTGCCGCTGGAGTCCGTGATGACCGTCGCCTCAACGCCCGCGTTCTTGAACGCCGTCGCCGAAGCGGTGGTGCCGTTGCCCGCGCCCTGAATCGCCGCGTTGACGGCGGCGGCCAGCGTGGCCGTATCCGTGACGCCCGACAGGTTGACCGAGACTTTCACCCGGCTGTCGTCAGCAAAGCCCGAGCCACGGAAATAGAAATCCGTGAAACCGGCCAGCGACTGCGAAGCCACGTTGGTGGTGTCGGCCAAAACTTGCGCAACTGAAGTGGTGGGGGAGCCGGTGCCGATATCCGTGCCCGCGATTCCGGAGGCGCGGAAGCCCGACAGGCCCAGACTGCGGGAATCGACTGTCGAGTTGGACAGGTTGATCGCAACCGAGCCATTGGTGATGTCGCTGACGCTGCCGGACGACTTGCCGCCGCCGATGAAGACGCTGAGCGATTTGGCGAACGTGCCGCCGACGTTCAGGCCAATGGCCTGCGCCTGCCGGTCGATTTCGGTGACAACGCTCTGGAATTCGCTGTTCAAAACGTCGCGCGAGCCGGTGAACGCGCCCGAGGACGACTGCGTCGCCAGGGTCCGCGCCCGGTCCAGAAGCTTCGAAATGTTGTTCAAGCCGCCATCGATGATCTGCAGTTGGCTAAGTCCGTCGTTGGCGTTCCGGATACCCTGCGACAGGACTGCCTGGTCGGAGCGGAATCCGTTCGCGATCGCCAGGCCCGCGGCGTCATCGCCGGAGCTGATGATGCGCAGTCCGCTGGTGACGCGGTTGATGGTTTTTTCCTGGAACGCGCCATTCAAGCGCAGGTATTCCTGAGCGTTCAAGCTGGCGATGTTGGTGTTGACTGTAAAGGCCACAATTTTTCTCCGTTTGTGATATCCGGAAGCCCGCCGGGATTCCTTTCCCTGCGTGCCGCCCGAAGGACGGCCAATGTCTTCCCACGGACCTCATCGGCGGATGGGGGAGGGGTTTGAGAAAAAGTTGGAAACTAGCGGCGGAACCGCGCGGCCAGCGCGCCCAGCGCGGGCGAAAGAGCCTGCTGCGCGGAGAGTTGATTGATTTCCCGCAGCTCCCGCACTTCCTGGCGCAGGATCAGCACCGTGCCCGGCGCGCGGATGCCCAGCTTCACCTGTCCGCCCTCGATCGACAGCACTTCCACCTCGACATCCTCGCCGATCCAAACGGACTCCGACGCACGCCGCCGGATCACGAGCACGACGCCACCTGAAACTCAATCGGATGCCGGGACGAGTACCGCTGGTCGTCACGAACCGCCTGCACGCCCCGGCCCGAGGGACAGTGGATCACCAGCGGGCCCAGAAGATTCGCCGAAGCCCGTCCGTCGGCCGACAGCCAGACGACGCTCAGCACCATCATCTCGACGCTCGACAGATCGGAGAGACCCAGGATCTCCCGATGCTCCTCCAGCAGTTGGAGCTCATAATCGCGGTCGACAAGCGCCGGGGGCAGGGTGACGAAGAAGAGATCCGGCTGGTCGATGCTCTGAAGAAAGACCAGCGGATGGGATTGGGGCCGGTCCACCGCCAGAAAACGGCGGTGCTGTTCAAAGCCGGCCAGACCGAGAGGAAACTCCAGCAGATCCGCCACCTGATAGGCGAGGGTTCCGAAAGCCTTCGTATCGATGGACGGCAAGATTCCTGCTCTGTTGGGCATAGTTCCGCCGGGATGGAAAAATCTCGGATTAAAGGCGGACGATATTGGCCGACTCAATGCCCTTCATGGCGTTCCGGGTATCGACGATCACTTTCGCCTGGCGCCCCAGTTCCGGATAGTCGAAGCTGCGGT
The DNA here is from genome assembly GCA_041746955.1 of Bryobacteraceae bacterium. Lineage (GTDB taxonomy): Bacteria > Acidobacteriota > Terriglobia > Bryobacterales > Bryobacteraceae > JAPKYZ01. The sequence goes on along the minus strand of JBGTFZ010000088.1, from coordinate 7,369 downwards.
GGTCCGTCACGATCACGACGCAATCCGCGCGCCCCGCCAGACCGGGCTCAGACCGGAAGGGAAGCCCCTCGTGCTCCAGCGTCGGAATGTACGGATCCTCATAGGTGATGCGCGCGCCCGTCTTCATCAGAAGGTGAATGATGTCCAGCGCGGGCGATTCCCGCACGTCGTCGATATCGCGCTTATACGCCACGCCCATCACGTGCACATGGGAGCCCTTCAAAGGCTTCTCCTGTTCGTTCAGCGCCTGCTGGATCTTGTCCACGACAAAGTGCGGCATTTGGCCATTGATGTACCCGGCCAGCTCAATAAACCGCGCCTCAATCCCCGCCTGCTTCGATTTCCATGAAAGGTAGAACGGGTCGATGGGAATGCAATGGCCGCCCAGGCCCGGGCCGGGGTAGAACGGCATGAAGCCGAAAGGTTTCGTCGCCGCCGCATCGATCACTTCCCAGACGTTGATGCCCATTCGGGAGCACATCTGCGCCAGTTCGTTCACCAGCCCGATGTTGATCATCCGGAACGTGTTCTCCAACAGCTTCGCCATCTCGGCGGCCTGTGTCGAACTGACGGCCACTACGTTCTCCAGCGCCTGCTCATAGAACAGCTTGCCCGCTTCGCTGCACGCCGCAGTCGTTCCGCCCACCACCTTCGGGATATTCTTCGTGTGGAATTGCGGGTTGCCGGGATCGACGCGCTCCGGCGAAAAGCACAGGAAAAACTCCAGACCCACACGAAGGTCGGGCCGTTCGAGAATCGGCCGCACCAACTCATCGGTGGTTCCGGGATACGTGGTCGATTCCAGAATCACCAGCGTCCCCGAATGGAAGTGCTTGGCGATCGACTCAGTGGAGGACACGATGTAGCTCATGTCCGGATCTTTCGTCTTCCGCAGCGGCGTCGGCACGCAGATATTGATCGTGTCCAGCTCCGCGACAACCGAAAAATCGTCCGTGGCCGACAGCTTCCCCGCCCGGACAAGCTCCGCCACCTCTTCGGTCGGCACGTCCTGAATGTAGGACTCGCCGCGGTTCAGCGTATCGATCTTGTGCCGGGAAAGGTCGATTCCCGTTACGGTGTAGCCGGCCTTTGCGTACTCCACAGCCAGAGGCAGCCCGACGTAGCCCAGGCCCACCACGCCCACCCGCGCCGTCTTGTCTTTGATCTTTCCCGTAAGCTGCGTAAAATGCTCCGAACGGGTCTTCTGTGTTGTCTCTGCTGTGTTCATCTGGTCCTCTGGATGGGGTATCGCTGAAAGACTTATCGATTGGGAATCGTAAAACCTTCGCCGGGGCCGCGTCCTCCTGCGGCCTTTCTCTTAGGGTAGCCGATGGGACGCCAAGTATTTGCGGATTGCATTACAAATGCGTTCGCTTGCCCGGCCATCTCCGTAGGGGTTGTGGATCGCGGAACGCCTCGCATGCTCGCGCGCATCGTCCAGCAGGATTTCCGCCTCCACCACGATTCGTTGCGGATCGCATCCCACCAGCTTTACCGTCCCCGCCTCCACCGCTTCCGGCCTCTCGGTTTTTTCGCGAAGCACGAGAATTGGCTTGCCCAGCGACGGACCTTCTTCCTGCACGCCGCCGGAATCGGTGATCAGAAACGAGGCGCCCATCATCAGATCGACGAACGGCACGTAGTCGAGCGGGGGCAGCAGCCTTACACCGTGGAGCGATCCCAGCCGCTCCCGGAATGCCTCGCCAACCTTGGGATTCGGATGCATTGGAAACGCGATCTCGACATCGGAACGCCGCGTCAGCCGCTCGACCGCCTGGCAGACGCCCTCAAACCCCGCTCCGAAGCTCTCCCGGCGGTGGGCCGTTAGTACGATCCGCTTCTTCGATCCATCGAGCTGGGTCCAAGGCGTGCGCGGAATCGTCCCGTTCAGCAACCCGTCGCGGACGTACAGCAGGGCGTCGATTCCGGAGTTGCCGGTGACCTCAATCGACGCTTCCGGAACACCCTCCCGCAACAGATTTTCAGCCGAGTTCCGCGTCGGCGGCAAATGCACGGCAGCCAGCCGGCCCGCGATCAGCCGGTTCGACTCCTCGGGAAACGGCTGATAGATGTCGCCCGTTCGCAGGCCCGCCTCCACATGCGCCACGGGGATGCGCTGATAAAAAGCCGCCAGCGCTCCGCACATCGTGGTGGTTGTATCGCCCTGCACCAGCGCCATTGCGGGACGCTCACTCTCCAGCACCGGCTCAAGCCCCGCCAGGATTCGAGACGCCGATTGCGTCAGCGTTTGCCCGGGAGTCATGAGATTCAGGTCGTGGTGGGGTTCAATCCGGAACGCCTCCAGCACCTGATCCAGAAGGCCGCGGTGCTGCGCGGTGACGCAGATTCGCGCCTCAAGGTCCGGTTCGTGATCGCGGATTTGCAGGATCACCGGGGCCAGCTTGATCGCCTCCGGCCGTGTGCCGAATATGAAGAGAATCTTGTGCAAGCCGTTTACCTAGTGCGCGGCGGCAACCGTTGTCTCATACAGGCGTTCGTACTCAGGGATAAGGATCGGAGTGGCGAAGCGTTCGACGGCGGTCTTGCGGGCGGCGGCAGAGAACTCTTCATATCGCGAGGGAGACTCCAGCAGCGAGACGACGTGGCCCGCCATCGCCTCTGTATCCCCAACCGGAGCCATCAATCCATCGTGGCCATTCGTAATTAACTCCGGAATGCCTCCGCTTGCTGCGGCGACAGAAGGAACTCCGCACGCCATCGCCTCCAACGCGACCAGTCCGAAGGCCTCACGCTCACTGGGCAGCAGCAGGATGTCGGTCTTCGGGATCAGGCGTTCGATGCGGTCCTGCTTGCCGAGGAAACGCACGTGCGCGGCAATGCCGAGATCGTGAGCCAAGCGTTCGGCGGACGATCGCTGCGGTCCGTCGCCGGCCATCCAAAGCTCGCAGTCGATCGTGCGGCGCACGGCGGACAGGATCCGGATGCAATCCTCTACACGCTTTACCGGGCGGAAATTCGAGATGTGGATCAGGCGGGGCCGCGGACGATCGGACTTCTCCGGACGGTACAGGTCGCAGTTTACAAAGTTGTGGATTCGGGTAACCGGGCCGGTGATTCCGAACACGGACCGCGTTTCCTCCAGCAGAAAATCGCTGATGACAGTGACGGCGTCGGATCTTTCGATTGCGAACCGGGTGATCGGAAAGTAGGACGGCTCAACACCCACCAGCGTCACGTCGGTGCCGTGCAAGGTGGTGACGAATGGCAGCCGCCGCTTCATCATCTGCTGGGCGAGAAAGGCCGACACCGAATGCGGAATCGCGTAATGGACGTGCAGCACGTCGAGTGCGTAGCGCTCCGCGACCTCCGCCATTCGCGATGCCAGCGCAAGGCAGTAGGGCGGGAACTGAAACAGCGGATAGTTGGCGACCTCCACCTCGTGATAGTGAATATTGTCGAGCGTGGTGTCCAGGCGGATCGGCGTCGCGTAGCTGATGAAGTGGACGTCGTGGCCGCGCTGGGCCAGTTCCAGCCCCAGTTCGGTGGCCACGATTCCAGAGCCGCCGTACGTCGGATAGCAGGTGATTCCGATCCGCAAGATTACCGCAGGTAGAGGTAGATCGTGTGGCTGCGGCCTTCGCCGTCGTCTTCGACGGTGATGGTCTTTTCCGGATTCCAATCCGAGAACATAAAATCGTGCGCGACGACACGGGAGCCTTGCTTCAACTGCTTTTCAAGTATCGGGCGCACCTTGTCGTTCGACATCGGCAGCAGGTACACCGTCACCAGATTGGCCGCCGAGTAGTCCTGCGCCAGGATGTCGCCGTGAATGATCCTCGCCCGGTCCTGAATGCCCAGGCTGGTGATCTTGGCCATGCTCTGTTTGAACAGGCCGTCGTCGAACTCAACACCCGTCGCATCGGCGCCGAACTTCGACGCGGCCATGATGACGATGCGTCCATCGCCGCTGCCGAGGTCGTACATCTTCTCGCCCTTCTTCAACCCGCCCGCCTCCAGCATTTTTTGAACGATGGACTCCGGTGTCGGGTAATAGGGCGCGAGTTTTTCGATTTCCTTTTTCTCCTGCGCCTGCAGGAAAAGAAGACCGGCGGCGGGAAGCAGCAGAACGGCGGCGGCGAGTTTCACTTTCAGATCACCTCAGGGTTCAATATAAACCCGGACGCGATTGCTGGGCTTGCCGCCCGCTTCGATATAGAACTCGGAAGTTCCGGCATTGAGGAATGCCGGCATCTCAAATTCGACGAGGTAGAAGCCGACGTAGCCGGGAGCGAGTGTTGCCCGGGTAACCTCCACCGGCTGGCCGTCCAGCAGCACGCGTACCGGCGCGACGACCGCGGGCGGCCTCTCAAGCGGAGCCTCGCGCCCCGCGATCCAATCCGGACTTACGCGGCCCAATCCCGTGCACAGCGCCTGAACGCGCATCGAGGGACGAGCGGGATTCATGGCGTCCAACAGGACCCCCGAATCGGCGTCGAGAATCATCGGCGATCCGTCGCGATCGGAAAAAATCGCCGGGGCAAGATTCGCCAGCGGTAAGGCGGTCCGCCATTGGTCCGCACCGGACCCCAGCGTCAGCGCCAGCGAGCTTCCCTCCACATCGAACGGAACCTGCAACTGCGTTTCTCCATTCACGGCGGCCAGAACCGGCACCGGTCTGCCCGACGCCTCCGCCTGCTGCACGCTTCTGCCGATCACGCTAAGCAGCGCGCCCGGCGCGGCCGCCCGAACGACGCCATCGGCGGCGCTAACGATCGCGGGCGACTGATACCGGTGCGGAGCCATCGCGGCGAAAATTCCCGAGCCTTCAAGCGCCACATACAACTGATTCGCTCCCGCATCGAGACGAACATCCGACGCGGCTTCGTCCGGCAACCCGGGACTGGGCAGCCGCCGCCATGCGGAAGCCGATCCGATTGCGGCGAAGGAAAACGTGCCGTAGTACACGCCGCGGTCCGTCGCCACGTAGACCGATTGAGACGCGCGATCCGCCGCGACGCCGTGCAGCGTTCCACCGGCGAGACCGCCCGTAATGTCGTCCCAGAACAGGCCGCCGTTGAAAGTACGGTAGAGCCGCGCTCCGGAAACCGCCATCGCGGTGGCGGCGTCGGAAATATCCACCCAAATCGCCTCGACGGCGCTTTCACCCAGCCGCGCCAAGGGTCGCGCGGCGCCACTTCGGGTGGCCATCATGCGCCCGTCGGAGAATCCCAAATACACGTAGTCGCCGTCCGAAGCTGAAACCACGCCCGGCGTTCCCAACACTGCCGCCGCTTTCGACCACGCGACGCGCTGGCCAGGGGCCCACTCCAGCAGCGAATCGCCGCTCTCGACGCGAAGACCGCTTCCCCCGGCAGGAAGGCTGACGATGCGCCGGACCGGCAGGTTCGGCAGGCTATCGTTCAACCCGGACCATGTATCGCCCGCATCCATCGACCGCCAGACACCCGTCTCGCCCACAACAGTGATTTCATCCGGATTTCCGGGCGCGACGGCGAAATCGATGGCACGACCGCCCAGAATCGATTGGCCCCGGAAGGCCGTCATGTTCAACCAAGTGTTGCCGCCGTCCTCGGAACGCAAAAGGTGGCCGTTGGCATGGAAGACCCGGCCTCCGCCGCTTCGTGCGCCCGCCGTGGCTTGTGCCTCCTCCGCGGCCAACCAACCTGCCTCGTCCGCGTACCGCAGCACGCGGCCCGACCTCGTCCGGACGTGCAGGCCGGAAGGCTCATACCAGACTCTCGAAACCGGTCCGCCCACGGGATCGGGGGCGTCCGCCAGGACAGTGGTGCTGCCCAGTTGCCGCCAGTCCATCGCCAAAGGCGCTTGGGCCGAGACGATCCCCGCGAAGGCGCAGAAAACCGCCAGGGTCATGAAGACTGGGTTGGCCGGACTCACTACTGGGTTCATTGTATCCTGAGACTAAGTGTGGGCTCGTGAGACTAAATATCTTCCGATGCAATACTTTTCGGCAATTCAGCCGATAGGCTGTACAGTTGCTAAGCAATTTAGGTGGTAGACTGAGGGGCTATTAACGTGCTGACCGCGAACCGGACACTCGGGTGGCTGGCGGGCGTTGCTGTTTGCGCGGCAACGTCGTTCAACGTGTGCGTCGCGCAGGTTACGCCTACGCTGCCCAGTTGGTCCGCGCCTACGGGAGCCGCCAAAGTGGTGGCCTTGCAAGGCAACGTTTCCGTTATCCGCGACACACAAGCTTGGGCTGTGGCCGAGGGCGGCTGGATCCAACCGCGCCAGGAAGTGATCACGGGCCACGACGGATACGCGATACTCGAGGTCGCCGACGGCAGCCGCGTCGAGGTCTTCCCCAATTCTCGCATGACGTTCCGGCACAATGCAGGCAACCTGCGCGAACTGCTGGACTTGTGGATCGGCCGCGTCAAGATCCATGTCGAAAAACTGAACGGCCAGCCGAATCCGAATCGCGTGCGAACGCCAACGGCGGTAATTTCCGTTCGCGGAACCGTTTTCGACGTAACGGTTGACCCGGAAGACGAGATGACGCTGGTATTGGTCGAGGAAGGCAGCGTCGCGGTACAGCATGCGATCCTCCCGTTCTCTGAAGCCAAGACCTTGAGCGCCGGGGAATACATCCGCGTATACCGCAACAGCCCGATCGCCCAACGCCGGATCGACAAAGGCGAAGTGATCCAGCGCACGCTGCGCGCCGTGTCCGACTACTTGGTCTTCCAGGGGCCCCGCCTCGGTACCGGTGGCGGTTCCGTTCCCACGGGTGGAGTGGGCGGGCCGACGCTTCCTGGCGACACGGGTGCTTCAGCGCCTCCTCCGCCACCCCCTCCGCCTCCGTCCGCGCCTCCTCCTCCGCCACTGTAGTCGCGCATCGCGTGAGACACTGGGCGTTGGAATGACCCGAGCCGCAGTTGTAATCAGCCTCAGCCTGACGTGTTTCGCCCAAACCGGCGGCGTCGTTCCCGAGTGGGAAGCCCGCCGCGATATCCCCTCCCTGCCGGATAAGATTCGAAAGCTCCTTCCGCTCTTGGAGCAATTGCAGCCCGAAGAGTGGGTCGCGAAGGGAGCACCCGACGCCTACGTACAGCAGTGGAAGTCAGCCCAAACCGAGGTCGGCTACCTGCAGCAGACAGTGGATTCGCTGGCGCAGGACCCGTACAGACTGACGCTCGCGCTCGACGCCTACTTCCGCCTGCAGGCGATCGACACGCGGCTGGCGAATCTTGTGGAGGCGATCCGCAAGTATCAAAATCCGGCGCTCGCGGACCTGCTTCAATCGATGGCTGCGGAGACCGGAACCGTTCGGGTAGGCTTACAGCAGCACATTGCCGAAGTGGCGGCGCAAAGGGAAGCGGAATGGAAAATCATGGAGTCGGAAGCGCAGCGGTGCCGGACGCAGATG
>JBGTFZ010000087.1:0-12085 GCA_041746955.1 Bryobacteraceae bacterium | reverse complement strand
GACGCCGGACCGTTCGATCTTGGCCCGCTGCTCCTGCGGGTCGCCTTTGGTAAACAGGATCAATTCGTGCCGCGCGGCCAGGTACTCCAGCGTCTGCGGCACGCCCTCGATCAGTTCAACCGGCTGCAGCAGGATATCGTGTGCGCAGTGCACTGCGGCGTCGAAATCCGCATCGGACAGATGCCGCTCGGACAGTTTCTCCAGGCACTGCCGTAGATTGCGGGCGAAGTTGGCCGCCCCGTAGCCGTTGATGCGGATGTTGGCGATCTCAATCTCGTCGAGAACTTCGCGAACCCCATCCGGGCTTAGCGTCGAGTGCGCCAGCAAAGCGCAGAAGCGGTCGAAGGCACGCTCGAAGTAGATATTGTTTTCCCAAAGTGTGTCGTCCGCATCGATCACCAGATGCTGGCGGCCGGCGCCGCTCATCCGTTTTCCTGAAGATGCTTCCCGTGCCCGTTCAGCGGGGCCAAGCGCCGCATGTGATCCACCAGCCGCTGCCGGTTCATGAAATCGGGCAGATAGCGGAGCAGATATCGAAGCCGTTCTTCTTCGGACCGCATGGAAAGAAGGATCTGTTTTGTTTCGAGATCCGGCAGGCGCTGCGCCAGCGCGAAGCTGAGCCGCGGATCGCTTGCGTCCAGCGTATCGCCGTCCACCTTCTGGCCCAGGTTCGCCAGTTGCTCCCGCAGCTCGGTGGGAGCCGCAGCTTCCTCGTCGTCGTCGAAATGAAGAACATCGCCCCGAAGGAACGATTGCTCGTCGTCGAGATGAAGAATCTCGAACCGCCGCCGTCCAACCGTCAGGATGTCCATGCGGCCGTCGTCGTACTTTTTAAAGACCTGCTCCACAAAAGCCGTACAGCCGACATTGGCGATGCCTTTGCTGGTGGCCAGCACCACTCCGAATTCCGTCTTCTCGCGCAGCACCGCGCCGATCATGTCTTTATACCGCTCCTCGAAGATGTGCAACGGCAGCGGCGTCCTGGGAAACAGGACCACGCCCAACGGGAAAAGCGGAAGCATGTTGTTATTATCAGTGTTTCATTCATGCGCATTTCCGGCGCTGTGGTACTGATCACAGGAGCATCTGAAGGCATTGGCGCGGCTTGCGCGTCAGAGTTCCGCCGTCGCGGCGCAAGGATCGCCCTTGCGGCCCGAACGGAGTCGAACCTTCGGGCGGCCGCGGGACCTGAAGATCTTGTGCTGCCCGCCGATCTCACCATCGCGGAGGAGCGGCGGCGCGTGTTCCACCGCACCCTTGAGAAGTTCGGCCGGATCGACATCCTGGTGAACAATGCCGGTGTCGGGCTCGCAGCCCCCGCGTGGAGCGCCCGTTTCGAGGACGTACGCCATCTCTACGAATTGAACTTCTTCGCGGCGCTGGAACTGACTCAGCTTGCCGTCGAGAACATGAAAGCGCGAGGCAGCGGAATGATCGTCAATATCGGTTCCGTCGCGGGGAAAGTCGCCATGCCGTGGTTCACGCTGTACTCGTCCACCAAGTTCGCGTTGGCCGCGCTGACATCGGGGTTGCGGATGGAGATGCGGAAGCACGGGATCGGCGCGATGCTGGTGTGCCCCGGCTTTGTGCGGACCCAGTTTCACGCGCACTCGATCGGTGGGCCTCCCGCCGGCGCCACTACGCGGGGACGCTTGTTCGAAGTAACTCCGGAGCACTGCGCCATGCGGATCGCCGACGGCGTACAGCGCAACAGCCGGACCATCGTGACGCCACGCGCCGCGTGGATGCTGGTTGCCGCGTCCAGACTTTTCCCGGGCACGACAGACCGCTTTCTCGCGAATCTCATCCGGGAGCCTGCCGTTTGAACCTGCGTCTGAAACGAACGCCCGGCCTGTATATCGTCGGGTTTATGGGATGCGGAAAGTCCACCGTCGGCCGGCTGCTGGCGCAGGAACTGGGCTGGCATTTTATAGACCTTGATGAACGCATCGAGAAGCTGACCGGCACTACTATCAGCGCGCTGTTTGAGAAAGAAGGTGAGGCGGCTTTCCGCGAAACCGAAAGCAAGGAACTGCGCAGCGTCGTTCAGGCGGTGGAGCGCGGATTTCCATCGGTGGTTTCGCTTGGCGGCGGGGCGTTCGTAGACGAAGGCAATCTCGCGCTGCTAAAAAACAACGGCATCACCATCTGGCTGGACTGTCCGCTGGACATTGTCGAACGCCGCGTTGGCCGGCAGGCGCATCGTCCGCTGGCGCGCGATCCGGACCGTTTCCGCAAGCTTTTCGCGGAACGCAAGGCGTTCTATGAGAAAGCCGAGTACCGCGTTGAGGTTTCAGATGCCGACGCGCATGTCCATGCCCAGGCGATTCTCCGGCTTCCACTTTTTACATGAGCCTGAAGCGCGACGCCGAAAAGATCTTCCGCGCCGGGCTGGCAGCGGCTGACCCATACTCGGCGGTACTGGCGGCGCTTCGAAAATTTCCCAAGGGCAAAGTCTGGGTAGTGGGCGCGGGAAAGGCCAGCGCACGCATGGCCGCCGCCGCCGAGAAAGCGTTGGGCGCTCGCATTGCAGGTGGACTGATCAATACAAAGGACGGCCATCTGGCGCGCCTGCGGCGGATCGAATGCAATGAGTGCAGCCATCCCGTACCGGACGCGCGCGGGGAGGCGGGCGCGCGGCGAATCCTTGAGATTGCCGATGCGGCTGGCGCGGGCGATGTCGTTCTCTGCCTGATCTCCGGCGGCGCGTCGGCGTTGATGCCATTGCCCGCGGAAGGCGTCTCGCTTGCGGAGAAACAGGAGACCACGCGTCTGCTGCTGGCCTGCGGAGCGGACATCCACCAGATCAACTGCGTACGCAAACACATCTCCGCCATCAAAGGCGGTCAGCTTGTCAAGCACGCACACCCGGCGAAAGTCGTCAGCCTGATGTTGTCCGACGTCATCGGGGACGATCTCGACGCGATTGGATCGGGGCCGACGGTGCCCGATTCGACGACGTGGCAGGACGCGCGCGAAGTGTTGACGCATTACGACATCTGGAACAGGGTTCCGAAACCCGTGCGCCGCTTGATCGAAAGCGGCCGCGAAACTCCGAAGCCGGGTGACGCCGCGTTCCGCCGGACCCGGAACGTCATCGTAGGCAGCAATCGCATCGCCGCAAAGGCGGCGGCTGCCGAGGCGCGGAAGCTGGGCTACCGGACGATGGTGTTGTCGACGTTCGTCGATGGGGAGACTCGTGACGTGGCCCGCGTTCATGCGGCGATTTTGCGCGAGATCCGGACGTACGGAACGCCGCTTCGCCCGCCCGCCTGCGTCATTACCGGAGGCGAAACCACGGTTGTGCTGGAGGGCGATGGCAAGGGCGGCAGAAATCAGGAGTTCGCGTTGGCCGCGGCACTGGCGCTGGATGGGCTTGCAAACGCCGCCGTTCTTAGCGCGGGCACAGACGGCACCGACGGACCTACCGATGCGGCCGGAGCATACGCCGATGGAACGACGGTGGCCCGGGCGGACGCGTTGGGCCTGAATGCCGCCGCCTGCCTGAAGAAAAACGACGCCTATCCGTTTTTCGATTCGCTGGGAGACTTGTTGATCACCGGACCAACGGGGACCAACGTGATGGACCTTCGAATCCTGCTGGCCCGCTAGCTACTGGTTTGTGACGCGAGGCGGAACCGGTGGGCGCGGCGCCCGGGTTGGCCGTGGCTCACGGGGAGTTTCGCTGGTGTCCCAATCGTGCTCACCGGCCATCGCTTTGCGAATGGTGATGGTGCCGCGACCGCTTTTCAGCTTCACTTCCGGACCCGCCCCCGGCGTGCCTTCGAGAGTTGCACCGCGATCCCGGCGGTCCTCCTTCAGTTCGGGGTCGAAATCATTCTCGATCTCTCCGCGGTCGGTGGTGGCCTGCAAGTGCATGTTCGTTCCGGCGGGCAGACCGAAGTCGATATCGCCATTCCGCGTCGTGACCGAGATCCTGCCGAACTTGTCCGTGCCCGGGAACAGTTCCACATCGCCGCGCTTGACGTCGATGTCCAGCGAGTTGGTGAACTCACTAATCCGAACATCCTTGTTCTCGGACGAGATCCGCGCCGGACCGATGACCTTCGTCGCTGTCAGGTCGCCACCGGACAGGCGCACGTACCCGGGAATCCGTTCGAACAGGATCGTCGAGTTCGCGCTTTCATACCGCATTTGACTGGCGATGTTCCGGAACTGCAATTCGCCATAGTAGGGTGCGAGGACGGTTACCGGGCCCTGCACATCGTCCAGTTCCAGATCGGACCCGCGGCCCTTGATATCCACGCTGCCTTTGATTCGGATGGCCCGGACGATGTCGCTGCGGCCCAAGTCGATGCGCACCGCGCCGCCGATGTCTTCCAGGCGCACGCCCGCATTTCCACTGCGTACGTCAACGTCTCCGGTTACGGTGCTGATGTCGAAATCGCCGTAGCGGCCACGACACTCAACCGAGAATCCCTTGGGCACGGAGATGTCGAGATCGGACGAGATCCGCTGGTCGTTCGACACTTGCGCCTGATTGGTGCGCAGCACAATCTGGCCGCCTTCACTGACCAGCGTGAGCTTGGCCTGTTCACCGACTCGCTTTGCGTCGGACTCGTCGAAGGCGCGGACGGTGGTGCGGCCATTCACCTGCACCTCTGCTGAATCGGTGCCCACGATTCGCGCATTGCCCCGAAGGTTGTCGATCAGAATACGCTTCGCGTCGCCCGCAGGAATCGAGGCGCTAAGAGGATAGTCGAACGACTCGCCGAACATGTCGAGGCCGCGCATCGTGATCCGTCCCGGAAAGAAGCCGTCGCGAAATCCGGAATAGCCCGTGATGCCCATCCCCACGAAAGCCAGGAAGACGGCCAGAAACCATTCGCCACCCGAAAGACCGGCTGTGGGAAGGCGGCGGCCTTGTTGATACGTGTACAGAATCTCCAGAGCCCGAAGAACACCCCAACCGATCAGGATGTAGGGCCAATATCGCCCGGCGGTCGCAAACACGCTAAGGCCGGGATTGAGATTGTTGATCAGGAACAGGGCGCCGATGGCGATCAGCACCAGCGGCGCAATCAGCGATCCGCGTCTCATGAAACCCCTCCCGTTCCGCTGGGGGTTTTCGACGCCACCGATTCCAGCAGCTTCATCACGCCGAACACGATAATCAGAAGCGGCCAAGAGGTATGAATGCTCCAGCCCGGTCCATCGAAACGCAGCAGGAACAAAGCGCCCACCGCAATCAGCATCACCGGACCCCGGAGAGCCGCCACCAACTGGCTAACGCTGTTCATGACTTTGAGGCTCCACTTCGCCGCGCAGCCGGCTTCCCAGCATCCACGCGCCCAGCACAATCAGCAGCACCGGCCAGAAGCGGATCACCTGCGCAACGTGCAGATATCCGAGGTTGGCCATCAGGAAAAGCACGCCCGCCAGGATCAGAAGAATAGGCGCGACGGGCAGCCCCGACCTCGACCGCACGGGCACTATGCTGGAAAATTCGTCCACCGTGATGCCGGCGGCCTTCGCCTTCGCCGTGTGATAGGCCTCAAAAGCCTGATAGAAAACGAAAGCGCCCAACGTGATGCCGAACAGCGGGGCCATGCCCCCGTTGAATTCGCCGGATTCCAGAATCGAAACCAGGAGCCCGAAAATCACAACGTGAACGAAACCCTTCGCGTACTGCCCGTTGAAGATCGCGCCCACGCCAGGTATGAAGCCCAGGATGAAAGCCAGCACCGGCGCGCCCGACGCAACCGTGGGCGATGCCTGCGCGTAGGGCGAAGGCGAATCGACCGGCGGAGGAACATTGACGCTGGGGAAATGTTCTTCGCAGTAGACCGTTCCCAGCGCCGCGCGCTTCGTCAGGTCGGTAAGTCCGCGGCCGCACGTCCGGCAGTACCCGGTAACGGGCACCGTCTCTTCGGCAGCCTGTTCCATCGGATCGTTTGGATTCATCGGGTTCATAGTTGACTAATTTCCTTGGCGGTTCAAATCCGGCGAAGCTGTCGGTTGCTCGTTGCGGCGCTCCTGCTCTTCCTGGTTCCACTCCTGCAACTGGGTTTGGATCTCGTACACCAGCCGCATGTTCTCGTAGTACTTCACCGCGCTGTTCCACAGCCGGTGGGCCTTGTCGTCGATAGTGGCGACGATCGACATCGGGTTCAGGTCGTCCGGCGTTAGCGGTTTCACGGGTCCAACGAACTTGCCCAGCATGGAGAACGACAGAATCGTCATCGCCATGCCCATTGCGAAGCGGGGTTGAAGAATAGGCTCAACCAGACTGCGAAGCCAGCCACCTAAGCCGCGGCGCTTGGGGGCGGACGCTTTCTGCACGCCCGGCAGATCGTGCATGATCCGTGTCAATAATTCCGGGGGAGGCTCCACCGTCGCGCACCGTTCGGTGAAATCCAGAACCAGCCGCGCGTCGGCAACCATCGCCGCGCACATCGCGCAACCGGAGACATGGCTCTCGACGGCGGACTTCTCTTCCGAACGAAGTGTGTTGTCGAGGTAGTCGCACAGCACCAGTTCGATGTCGGTGCAGTTGTAGTGGGGACCGTTGCCGCTCATACCGCCACCTTGTGACGCCGCAGCAGACGCGCGAGTTCGCTACGGCCGCGGTTCAGCCGCGATTTCACAGTGCCCTCGGGAACCTTTAACGTCAACGCAATCTCACGGTACTCCATCTCCTCTAGATCGCGCAGGATTACCGTCTCGCGAAGTTCGGGCGACAGTTTTTGCAGCGCGCCCTGAAGAAGCTCACTGGCTTCGCGCCCGGCAAGCAACCCGTCGGTGCGGGAGGACATCGCCGTGCGCTCCTCCAGAACTGGCAATTGATCTTCGAGAGAGTCCGATGCCCGCTCCATCCGGGAGCGGCGGTAGTGGTCGATCAGCAGGTTGCGGGTTAGCCGCGTAAGCCACACCACAAAGGAACCCTCGCCGGAGCGAAAACTCTTCAGCGTGCGAAACACCCGAAGGAAAACTTCCTGGGTCAGGTCCTGCGCCGCGCTGTCCGTACCCAAGAACCGGTAGCAGGTGGCGTAAACACGCCGGGTATGCACCCTGACCAAGTCTTCCCAAGCGGAGTCTTCCCCCGCAAGGCAGCGCTCCACTAATCCGGCATCACCATCCAGAACGTTATTCAAAGGTCTCACCGGCAGACGCGCACCCGGAGACGTCCATGTGGCCGCGCCACTGGCGCCGACTCGAACCGCTGGACTGATCTCGATGTATTGCATCTCCGTTTCCAATTAGGAAAACGAAGTTTTGGCATAATAAGTTCGCCCAAATTCATCTCCGGGCTGTGGGACGTTCTCCATTCTAGCCATCGCCGCCGCTGAGTGCCGAAAGGACAACCGCTGAACCGACGTTTCTTATGGCTGAGCCGTGCCGCCCAGGTTGCGGCCGTCGTGGGCGGGATCTACCTTGTCTGGCGTTGGGCCGCATCGCCCCGCTTCGACTGGCAGCAGTTTCGCCAAGTGTTCGCCCATGCCGATCCAGTCTACCTTGGTCTGGCGTGTGCCATCTCTCTCGCCGCGTACACAATCCGCTCGGTTCGCTGGCAGGCGATGCTGAAGCCGATGGCTCCCGAAAGCCGTCTTTGGCCTGTACTGAAGGCGACAGTAATCGGCTTCACCGCAGTAGTGGTCGCGGGCCGCGCGGGGGAGCTTGTCCGGCCCCTGCTGATCGCCCGCAGCCAAGCCGTGTCGTTCTCCTCACAGGTAGCCCTCTGGTTTCTTGAGCGGCTTACCGACCTAATCGCCGTCCTGCTGTTCTTCGGCGTCGCCTTGTCCCGCATGGCGGCCCCAGCCGTGGCAAAGGCAGGTCCGGAGCTTCAGTGGGTAGCCACCTCGGGCGGCAGGCTGATTGCGATTCTCAGCTTGGTTAGCTTCGCCATTCTATTTCTGTTGCGCGGATTCTCGCCCGCCTCCGCCGCGCATCTCGCGGGGAAGTTGAGGCGCATATCGACGAAGCTGGCAGCCAAACTGGAAGGGCTTCTCGATTCATTCGCGCAGGGAATGGAGGCGGCACGGGACCTCCGTGTACTGACGGAAGTTTTGCTGTACACCTTGCTGGAGTGGCTGCTGGTGGCCTGCTGCTTTCACGCCGTGCTGCAGAGCTTCCCGGCGTCCGCCCACCTGACCTTTTGGGACACTCTTGCCCTAACCGGGTTCAGCACTTTTGGAGCGATCGTTCAGATTCCGGGTATCGGAGGCGGCATGCAGGTGGTGGCGTTTTTGGTGCTAAGCCAGATCTACGAAGTGGCGGCGGAGCCGGCGACGGCGATTGCGGCGACGATATGGCTGGTTTCGTTCGGTGTGGTCGTTCCCCCGGGACTGTTTCTCGCTGCGAAATCCGGACTTAGCTGGAACACCCTTCGCCGGCCAGCGCCGCCTCCGGGCGTCTAAGTTAACATTAATAACCCATGGAAACGCGCCTCCTCTTCCTCGTCGCGGCACTGACTCTCGGTGGTTGCTCGAAGGACGATGCGCCTCCTGGCATGGTATGGGTTCCGGGCGGCGAATTTCGAATGGGTTCCACCGACCCGCACTTCGAAGATTCCCGGCCCGTGCACAAGGCAAAGGTCAAGGCTTTCTGGATGGATGAAACAGAGGTGACCAACGCGCAGTTTCAGACATTCGTCGAGGCCACCGGCTATAAGACCATTGCCGAGCAAACACCCAAAGCCGAAGACTTCCCCGGCGCCCCTCCGGAAAACCTGGTTGCCGGCTCGGTTGTTTTTTCGCCACCCACCGGACCCGTTCCCCTCGATAATCACTTCCAGTGGTGGAGCTACGTGGACGGCGCGGATTGGCGCCATCCCGAGGGGCCGAATTCTTCGATCGCCAAGCGCATGGACCATCCCGTGGTGCAGGTAGCGTGGCCGGACGCGGTGGAGTACGCCAAGTGGGCGGGAAAACGCCTGCCGACAGAGGCCGAATGGGAGTTTGCAGCGCGCGGGGGGCTCGACGGGAAAGAGTATGTCTGGGGCAGCGAGTTCCGGCCCGGAGGCAAGGTGATGGCCAACTCTTTTCAAGGGAAGTTCCCGAACAACAACACGGTCGAGGATGGATTCGCCGGCACGGCTCCCGTGAAGTCTTTTCCAGCGAATGGCTACGGCATATACGAGGTCGCCGGCAACGTCTGGGAATGGGTGGACGACTGGTACCGTCCCGATACTTTCAAGGTCCGCTCGCAAAATCCGGATTTGGCGAAGGACCCGCGCGGACCCAATAACAGCTACGATCCTACGGAGCCCGGCGTCCGCAAGCGCGTCCACAAGGGCGGATCGTACCTTTGCACGGACGAGTACTGCTCCCGCTACAAACCAGGCGGCCGGGGCAAGGGCGACCCGGACACCGGCACCAACCACCTGGGGTTTCGCTGCGTCAAAGACGTAGAGTAACCCGGCAATGCTGTGCCCGTTCTGCAGCCACCTGGAAGATAAGGTCATCGATTCGCGGGAGTCCAGAGAGGGCGACTCCATCCGGCGGCGCCGCGAGTGCATAGGCTGCGGCCGGCGCTACACCACCTACGAGCGAATTGATGAAATTCCCTACATGGTGATCAAGAAGGACGGGCGGCGCGAGAAGTTCGACCGCCAAAAGGTTCTCCACGGGCTGTTGAAGGCTGCGGAGAAGCGTCCGATCCCCATGGGCAAGCTGGCCGCCATGGTGGACGAGGTGGAAGCGCGGCTGAACGACAATCCGGACCGTGAGCTTCAGACAGTCGAGATCGGCGAGCTGATCATGGGGCAGCTGCAGACGCTGGACAAGATAGCTTACGTGAGATTTGCTTCGGTCTACCGCGACTTTCAGGATGAGGAAGCTTTTCTCAGTGAAATCAGGAAGTTGATGCGGCAGAAGCGGTTTTGAGGGGTAGTTCCGTCAGAAAGCTGTAACCAATTCGGGGTTGGAACGATCTTGTAATTTAGGACTTATCCCCGCCGGTTTTTGATGTTATACTCGTGGGGCTATTAAGACGCGATCGCGGTCGCATCGGCAGGCTAACTAATTGAAAAGAATACTCTTTTTGAACAGATGGGCCGCCGCAGCCGCAGTCCAGATAGCCGCCCCGGCAGCTTTGACACATTTCCACCCCCTGGTGCATCTAACCAACGAGAGGCGTGTGGAAGTAGGTCTCGAACCTGAGGGTGGGGCTTTTTCAATTGGTTGGAACGGAGTGGCGAGAACAATCGAGTGACAAACGCTGACAATTTCGAGGACCAGTTTATCGGCGAATCGCGGGAGCCGCTAGCGAAGCTCCCATTCGACGAAGAAGCTAATTTCTTTCATCCGGAAGTTCAAGACGAGGAGTTCCCGGCCAACCAGCCGCAGGAAGAATCGATCTACACCGATGATCCCGTTCGCGTCTACCTGCGCGAAATGGGCGCAGTGCCATTGCTAACCCGCGAAGGCGAAGTGACGCTGGCGCGGCGCATGGAACAGGGCAAGATCAAGGCGCAAAAAGCAATCAGCCGGTCCGCGCTGGTCCAGAACATGATTGTCGAGTTTGGCGAGCAGTTGAAGCGCAGCCAGATCGACGTTGAGGACGTGGCCGACATCCGCGATGTGGACGAAAATCCCGCCGCAGAAGAGAAGCGCCGCAATAAGGTGCACGCACAGTTTGCCGAGTTCACCACGCGCTACAAGAAGCAGCACTCGCTGCGCGATAAGCACGACGCGCTTCCGCTATCGAACAAGAAGGGCCGCCGAAAGGCAGCCTACAAGGCCAACCGCGCCCTCGTCGAAACCGCGATTCTGATTCGCTTGATTCCCTGGACGCTGTCCCGTTGGAAGCAGTTCGGCAAAGAGATTGAGCGGGCGGTGGAAGAGATCAGCCACCTCGACGCGGAAATGCACCGTCTGGAGCAGAAGACGTCGCAGGCCGCGCAGGCCCGTGTCCGGGAACTCCGCCGCGAGATTCGCAAGCGCGAAGCCTTGGCCGGTGCGTCGCTGAAGGACCTGAAGCATTCCCTGCAAGTGATTCGCGTCGGCGAGGCCGAAGCGGAACGCGCCAAGAAAGATCTGGTGGAGGCCAACCTCCGCCTTGTCGTCTCCGTCGCGAAGAAGTACGTCAATCGAGGCCTGCATCTTCTGGATCTGATCCAGGAGGGCAACATCGGCCTGATGCGCGCCGCCGACAAGTTCGAATACCGCCGGGGCTACAAATTTTCAACCTACGCCACTTGGTGGATTCGCCAGGCGATCACCCGCGCCATTGCCGACCAGTCGCGCACCATCCGCATCCCCGTTCACATGAACGAGTCGATGAACAAGTTCCTTCGCGCAACGCGTGAGCTTGAAAAGGAACTCGGCCGGCAGCCTACCAACGACGAAATTTCCCGCCGCATGGATATCCCGGTGGAGAAGGTTCAGAAGCTGAAGACCATTTCCCGCGACCCGGTGTCGCTGGAAACCCCGGTGGGCCGCGACGGCGAATCCGCCTTAGGCGATCTGATCGAGGATCGCTGGGTCGGCTCACCCGTAGAGGCGGTCATCGAGGGCAACGTCCGCGACGAAACCGCGAACATCCTCAAGACCCTCTCCCCCAAAGAGGAGAAGGTGATCCGGCTGCGCTTCGGCATCGGCTGCGAACGCGAGCATACGCTGGAAGAAATCGGCCAGGAGTTCGACGTCACTCGCGAACGAATCCGCCAGATCGAAGCCAAGGCTCTCCGCCAGCTTCGCTCCCCTGAGCGGGCCCGGCATCTGCGCGCGCTTCTCGCCGCCCGTTAACTTATTCAAAAAGCTGCTGTTACCTAGAACCCATCGCTCTCGGGCGGTGGGTTTTTTACGTTTGCAGTGGAATTATTGCCGCAGAACTTGACATAAATAGACTCAGTTTATATACTGTGATTGTGGTTAGAACATATTCAGGAGGTAACCGAAACATGACACTCGCCAAATACAACCCATTCGATCTGGATGAATTCACCGGCATGAAGTCCTTCGCGGACACCATGAACCGCCTTTTCGCGGACGTCAATCGTCCGTGGGCCCCACCTGTCGATATCCTGGAGACTGAGAATGACGTCGTCCTCAAAGCCGATCTTCCCGACGTCAAAATTGAGGACATCGATATTCGCCTGGAGAACGGAACGTTGACCCTTAAA
>JBGTFZ010000086.1:0-111121 GCA_041746955.1 Bryobacteraceae bacterium | reverse complement strand
TTAAGGTGCCATCGTGCAAGGTGGATCTTATGCGGACGCACAAGAATCCTTGCCTGCAATACCACATCCATCGCTGCCTGGGCCCGTGCGTGGCGGGGCTGACCACGGATGAAATCTACGCGAGCCATGCGCGCGACGTTCGCCTGTTCCTTGAAGGCCGCCATCGCCAACTGATCACGGAGCTGCGCGCGCGTCTGGATCTTGCATCGGAAGCATTGCGGTTCGAGGAGGCGGCTGCGTTGCGCGATCGCATCTCCACTGTCGAAGAGATGGAGCAGCGCCAGAAGATGGCGGCAGCCGAAGGCGACGACACCGATATCCTGGCCTACTACGCTGAGCCTCCGTTGGTGGCCGTGCATCTGTTCCACCTGCGCCGCGGGCGCGTCGTCGACCGCCGCGAGTTCTTCTGGGAGGACGTCGCAAACTTCGACGCCGTGGAATTGTTCTCTTCGCTGCTGAAACAGTTGTATCTGGATGGATCGTACGTGCCGGGCGTCATCCATGTGCCCGTGGATTTTGAAGATCGCGAACCGCTGGAGACTCTGCTGGCGGAAAGGCGCGGCCGCAAGGTGGAGATCCTGACGCCGCAGCGCGGCCAGAAGAAGCAGATGCTGCTGCTGGCGGAAACGAACGCGCAGCACAGCTTCGCGCAACGGTTTAGAGTGTTGAAGCCATCGTCGAAACAGATTTCCGAAGCGCTTCAGGAAGCCCTGAATCTTCCCGCGGCTCCAAAGCGCATCGAGTGTTTCGACATCTCGCACATCCAGGGCACCGACAAAGTGGCCAGCATGGTGGTGTGGGAAGACGGAAAGATGAAGAAGTCCGACTACCGGCGGTTCATCATCCGCACGGTTGAGGGCAACAACGACTTCGCCTCAATGAGCGAAGTGGTGACGCGCCGGTACTCGCGGCTTAAGCAAGAAGGCAGGACGATGCCGGGCCTCGTCCTGATCGACGGCGGGCTAGGCCAGCTTCACGCCGCCGCCGACGCCCTGGAAGCGATTGGAGTGATCAACCAGCCCCTGGCTTCCATCGCAAAACGCGAGGAGATCATTTACGTTCTGGGGCAGGAGGACGAGCCGGTGAAACTCGACAAGTTTTCGCCGGTCCTGCATCTGGTCCAGACGGTTCGCGACGAAGCGCACCGGTTCGCTGTGACGTTCCACCGGACACGCCGCAACTCCAGCCGGTTGACATCGGAGCTGGCGCAGATTCCCGGCGTTGGCGCAAAGTCGATTGAAAAGCTGCTGACGGAATTCGGCAGCGTGGAGCGCGTGAAAGCGGCGGGTGAAGTCGCCATCGCGAAGCTGGTGGGGCCGGCGGCGGCGAAACGTGTCGCCGAATGGGCCGGCCGCCCTACGGCTTGACGTCCACCATCGCCTCGGTCCATTCAAGAAGCTTTCAGCCGAGGATTGATACGATACTCGCAACGGTATGCGCGCATGGCCTCTGCTGCTTACTGCGGCGACTGCACTGGCGGGACAACCCGTCGACTTCTCGGGAAAGACCAGCCGCGCAGTCGAGTTGACTCCGGGACAGGTCGTCGAGATCTCGGTGGGGCTGCCCTCACCCTCGAAGCTGCCGCTGATGGGGCGCATCGCCGTCGAGTGGGCCGGCTACCGCAAGATTCTTCACGCACTCGATCCGGATTTCTACATCCTGTATCGCGCGAAGACAGCCGGGCCTCAGCAACTAAGCATCACAGCGGTCGAGGATGAAGAAGCGATTTTCAATCTGCCGCGCTGGCGTGAACTGGGAACAATTCAAAAGGTGGAGCGCTTCCCCGCCCGCACGCCATGGCCTTCCGGGCACACCGTCCCACTGCGGATTGATACACGCATCGTCGATCTCGGCAAGCCCGGTCGCGGGACGCTTGTTGAGTTGGAGCCGAACGATTCGATTGCGGACGCGCAACCGGTGGAAATGGGCGGCTCCGGGTCCGACGAAACGATTCACATCACCGGCTCCGCGGACGACACTGAGTATTTTGACAACGGTCGCGTGGGGACATCGGGCCTGGACTGGTTCCGCATCGAATTCAAAGGCTCGCAGCCGCGCTTGTTCACCGCAAATCTGACAACGCCGGACCCGCTGGTGGTTTCTCAAGTGCTCTTCTATTCGCCGGACGGGCAGGAGTATCGCGAAGGCGCGAATGCGAACGAGCGCGTGCACCAGCAGACTGAAGGCCACCGGACGGCGATGAGCCGTCTGCT
This sequence comes from Bryobacteraceae bacterium, assembly GCA_041746955.1. Classification (GTDB taxonomy): domain Bacteria; phylum Acidobacteriota; class Terriglobia; order Bryobacterales; family Bryobacteraceae; genus JAPKYZ01. The sequence continues at coordinate 108,908 of JBGTFZ010000086.1, read as the reverse complement.
TCAGCCCGGCGGCGTCTACTTCCTGAAGGTGGAGGCAAACTCGCCTGGCTACGAAGTGGAGCTTCGTCTGCGCCGTCCCGCGCCTTACACCGATCCTCGCGAAGCGGTGCGCCTGGCGATGTACGACCAGCTGGCGCAGGTGGACGCATGGCTGCTGAACCGTCCGCGCGGCGCGGCGGTGGACCGCAGGATTCGCGATACCGGAAGCCTATTGGGCACGCATTGCATGAGCTGCCATACGCAATCGGGCGTGTGGGGGCCCGCGGGTCCGCTGGCGAACGGATACCGCATCGAAAACATCGCGAACTTCCGCCATCTGTCGAACGTGATGTACGAGTCTCTTCGGCCGACGAATGTGCTGCAGGATGCGGCGAACAATACCAGCCTCGCGCCGCTGGACCTTGGCGACGGTCCGGCGGGAACGAGGGTGGCTGGATTCAATGTCGCCACGCTGGAAGCGGTGGTTGCGCCGCGCCAATTGCATTCCGCGCAGCAGATCCGCACCGCCAATTTCGTCCTGCAGTCGGCGGATCCCAGCGGAATTAACGCGGCGGGTCCGGGCTCGAACGTCGGCCAATCGATCGTCTACCGCTTTGCGGGCGAGATTCTTGGGCGGGCCTGGAGCGATACGCGCGACGAGAAGTATCTGAAGGCGATTGAGGAACGCGCGGAAAAAATCCTCGGCGTCGTGCCGAAATATTCGGATGACCTTTCAAACCGGATCGAGTTTGTACTTAAAACATTTCCCGTGAATTACGTGGCGGCGCGCGAAGAGTCCGCCCCGGCGGTTTCCCTGGTGACGCGCCTGCATGCGCAGATTGCCGCCGATGAGCGGCGCCTTCGCGGAATCCAGAAGTCCGACGGCTCCTGGGGCTTTCATCCGGGAGTGACCACCGACAACGGCTACACCTGGACCAATGGATCGGACGATCCGAAGGATGTCGATCCGGCGCCCACTGCCCTGGCGCTGACCGCGCTGGCGGCGCTGGGTTACGACGACAAAGATCCTGCGGTGAAGCGCGGCGTGGACGCGCTCTTGCGCATGCAGGACGCCTATGGCCGCTGGAATCGCAACGCCCTTACGGGTTTCGTCACGACGGCGTATTCATTGCAGGCGCTGGCGCGGCTGTATCCGGGTGGCGATCGAAAACCGGAGCTTGGAGACTTTGAACCGAACCCCAGCGAGAGCCTGCTCGACACCATCGGCCGGTTTCGCGCGCTGGCGCAGTTAGGACTGCGGCCGGACGACGGGCGCTTTCTTGATCTTGTTGTGCCGGGGACAACGCATTCCAGTCCGCAGGTGCGTTACTGGGCGCAGATCGCGCTGGGCGCGCTTCATAACGAGCGTGGGATCGCGTCACAAATCGAAGGTCTTGGCGATCCCGTGAAGATGGTTCGCGAGGCCGCGCGATGGGGCCTGCGGCAAACGCTGCTGGACGACAAGGGTTGGGACCACCTCTACGTTGCCTATCAGACCGGCGGCGATTTGACGCGCGAGGCGATCGCGGCGGCGCTGATCATGCGCGCGGACGGCGTGCTCAGCCGCTCGAAAGTAGGCTTCAGTCGGCTGGCGGAAACGTTCGATCGCATGATGACGGACGACCCGCACCCGGCGGTTCGCGCGTGGGCCACTCGTGCGGCGTGGAACTGGTGGGTGTGGAATCCGCCGGTACGAAAAGGCCTGAACGCGGCATTCGTGCGGGCGTTGTCGTCGCCGGAGCCGAATGTGTTGACCGCCGCCGCCAAGCGCTATCAGACGGAGGCTCTGCTGATTGCGAACGGGCAGCGGGCAAACGGCAGCCGGGAGCACCAGTATCCAGAGCTTGAGCAACTCGTGGCCGATCTCAGCGCCCGCCTTGAATCCAACGCCTCTCCTCTACTGGAAGAACGGCTGGCGCGAATCGCGGCCACGTACTACTCGACGGCTGGCGGCGATGGCGGTCCGGGACAGATGGGATACGTCACGCCAAAATCGGCTGCGCTGATGGGCAAAGCGATCCTGCCGGTGTGGGATCGTGCCGAGCGCTCCGGCAACGAGGACGACCTTCGGCTGGCCATTGAAGCATCGGCGAACGTCACGTATGAGCCGTTGCAGAAGAAGGTTCTCGATTATTCGTCCAGTGGGCCGGAGCATTTGCGAACTCTCGCGTCTACTTCGCTGGCCGACCCGCGCGTGATCTCGCTGCCGGCGACCCAGGAGTTTATTGAGCCTCTGGCGGCGCAGATCGAACGAGGCTCGAAGGAGCCCGAACGGCGGACAGAACTGGTCGGTCCGCTGATCAAGCTGTTCTCGCGGGCGCGTTGGGACATTCCGAAAACCGAGGAGCAGCAGAGAATCTTCTACGACCTCCTGCTGCCGGATTTCCCACCGGAGCGCGGAAAACTGCAAGAGAACACCCGCAAGCTGGAGCAGATGGAGAAGGAACCTCCAGACTGGTATCTGGCGCGAAGCGTAGGCCAGATCATCCACACAAATCCCGACCTTCAGAATTCGGCGCTGCTGGCGAACTTCCCGCGGACGTTCACCACGCCGATGCAGGAAATGCTGTGGCTGCCCAGCGTCCGTTGGCTATTGGCGCACGATACCCCGGTGCCGGAAGTTCGCGCGAAGCAACCGCCGGCGGATCCGCTGGCTCCGCTGCGCGAACGGTCGGTAGACCTTTACCTGAAGCAACTGGAGGACCCTGCCGCTGATCCGCGACTGCGCGGCGCCGCCCTTGGTCTTGCGTCTGACCGCACGATCCACACGCATCCGCGCATTCGACCCGTGCTTGCGACGGCACGCCCCGGCGTTGTCGAGCAGGATGTGAGCGAAGTGGCGAAGATGGCGCCGGCACGGCGGCGGAACTACGAATACTTCAAGAACTGGGTTTCTCCGGAATTGACGAAGGTCAATCGCGAAGACGAGTTCGCCTGCCTGGGCTGCCACGCCGTTCCGGGCCGCGTGCCGTCGATGGAGTTGGCCCCCGCCGACAACGGCTATCTTGGCGCCAGCGCCACGTATCGCAACTACACGCTGCTGCTGGACCGCATCAATTATGCGGACGTCGAGGCCAGCAAAATACTCAGAAAGCCGCTGAACGTTCAGAGCGGGAAGGAAGACGGACATCAGGGCGGACGCCGGTACAATCCCAACGATCGAGGCTATGAGACTCTGCGCCGCTGGGTTCTGGACGCGGCGGCGTTGAAGGCCGCCAACCAGTAGCCTAGGGTTTCGACAGCGCTTCCGCGATGGCCTTTTCCGCAAGCGCCGACATCACCGCGTAACCGGCTTCGTTCGGAAGAAACCCATCCACCGTGTACTCGCGCTTCATCGCGCGGCCTTCGGCAAGCGCGGAATAGTAGTCGAGATAGACCGCGCCGCTGCTGGCCGCGTACCGCTTCAGCCACCCGTTCAGGCCGATGATTCGCCCCGGCGGCCGCACCGCTGTGACGTTGCCGAAGCAATCGCAGACGGGCGTCACCGATGCCAACACCACCTGAATCCCATTGACCGACGCAAGTTCATTCATCGACATGAAGTTCTCGCCCGCCATGTTTTCCGTGATCGGTCCGGCGAATCCGGCGAGATCGTTGGACCCGGCTTGAATGACAACGACTTTCGGCTTCAGCGCGATGACGTCCTGGCGAAAGCGGACCAGCATCTGCGGCGTGGTCTGCCGCGCAATACCGCGATTCAGGTAGGGCTTTCCACGGAAAAACGGGGTTCCGGACGCGCCCCACCGCTCCGTAATGTCGTCGCCCAGGAATACGACGCGGCCATCACCAGCGGGCGGCAGTTCGGTATTGTCGCTGCCATAGTGCGTCAGGCCGGCCCAATCGGCCATAAGCATTCGCTGTGCCGGCGTGGGGGTTTGCGCCGCCGCGGCAACGGCGATCAGGCCGAAGGCCAGCCCGAAGCCGGACTTCATTTCGGAAGGCCGAACTTATACAACGTGCCGTCATAGGTATTGATGTAGATCGCGCCATTGGCCAGCGCGATTCCGCTCCAGTGGTTCCAGTTCGTAATCTGCTTGCCGCTAGACCACAGTTCCTTGCCCGTCTGCGCGTCCAGCACGTACAGCACGGCATGGGTGGACAACGGCACCCGCCGCTCCATCCGGAAGTCCAGCCCAACGTCCGGAAACGCCTGCGCGGTGTTCTCACCACTGCCATAGGCGAAGATCATTCCGTTGGCGATCAATGGCGGCTCCGCCTGATTCATGTCGCGCGAAATCCACGCGGGCTTCAACCAGACGCCGCCGTCTTTCTTCTCCATCGTGAAGGCGGCGATTGCGCCCTTTTTCACTTCGCCATTCTCGATCGGCGCGCTGAACTTGGAATGCTTGGGTCCCCAAAACGGCGTCAGCACCCACCGGACGTTACTCGCATCCTTCCACGTGGCCATCGAACCCCAGATGCCGGCTTCGGCAAAGTCGACGATTTCATTGCAGATCAGGGGGGTGCGGTAGGCGGGCGTGCGATGGTCGTCGCCGCCAATGGAATCCGTATCCATCAGGTAGATCCGGCATTCCTTGCTGGCGGAAACCATATAGTCTTTTCCATCGAAATCGTAGATCGCGGGGGTTACCTGCATGTCCAGATCGCGCTTCCATAGCCACTCCGCATTGGAAGGACCGTAGTAGTCCACCAGTTCCAGAGCCTTGGTCTTCGCGTTCTGCTTCACGCCGATGATGCCGTTGCCGTAGAGGCCGTTCTCCGGGTCCCACCGGCCATCGCCGGTGCCTGTGTAAAGGACTCCCGAGGAGCTAACCGCAGGTCCCGAACGCCCCCACATTCCGCCGCCCGCCGGACCCCAACTGCCCACTTTGTTGGTCGCCAAGTCGTAGGTGTAGGCCATGTTCGGATTGCCGCCGCATCCTTGCGCGCTGTGCGTGTAGATCACGTTCTTGAAGAGGCTCAGCGCGTACGGCTTGCCGTTGGGGGGCATGAACTTTGCCGGCGGCGCGAGTTCCTCACCGTCGGACGCGTTCACCTTGTGCAGCCTTCCGTCCCATGAGGCGGCATAGATTGTGTACTTGCCGGCGCCTTCACCGGGGCCGATGGTGACGTTTGCCGTCATGCCGCCGGGACACAGGACGCTGGGTGCGCGTGCGCCGGGCGGCTCAACGAAGTTGCTTTCAAAATGCCGGTGCCATTCGATCTTGCCGGTTTCCGCGTCGATGGCGTATAGGTTGTCGGAAACCCCGCTTTGAATCACCAACTGCTTTGGCCCGGCCTTTGTTTCAACGCGGCCGATCACCAGAGGCTCCAGGAGGGAATGCATCTGCCGGGGCTTGTTGTCCAGCTTCACCTTCCACAGCAGTTTCAGGTTCGCGACGTTATCGCGGGTCAGGATCGTCTCCTGCTTCTGCCAGTTGTTCCGCAGCACGTCGCCGCCATCCGTAAGCCAATCGGCCGCAACGGCGATGCCCAAACATCCAAACAGCCAGCCAAAGAACAGAGTGAGGATTCTACGCATTCACGAACCTTTCAACCGTATATTATCTAGGTTCAGCCATGAACCGAAGACGATCCATATGGACGAAGACGGCCTGCGTGCTTGTTGCGGCCGGGACGATGTATGGCCAGCGGGGCGTTGGCGACTGGATGACGGGCCACTCCGATGCGCAGCGTTCGTCGTGGGTGCGCAACGATGCGAAGATCTCCGTGGCGTCCGTGCTGCAGCCTGGGTTCCAGTTGGATTGGAAGCTGAAGCTGGCCGACGTACCGCTTACGCCCCCGGTGATGATCGACTTCTATATCGGCTTCCGCGGCTTCCGTTCGCTGGGTTTCGCCGGCAGCACAGCGAACGGAGTAACGGGCATCGATACGGACCTTGGGCGAATGGAGTGGCAGAAGACGATTCCGGTGAAGACCCCGCAAGCGGTGGCTGCATCTGGATGCCCGGGCGGCATGACGGCCGGCGTCACGCGAGCCATTGCGACCGGCTACCCGCCCCCGCCTACTGGACGCACCGTCGGCCGCGGCAGCCCGGCGAAATCTGGCGTGGGTGAACCCCTGGAAGGCGCGGTGACGCTGAAGCCCGTTCCTCCGCCTGTAGCCGCGCCCGTTGTTGTTCCCGCTACCACGCCGCCGCGACGCGTGGCCCTTCCGCCCAGCCCCTTCGTCCCGCGAGTGCAGTACGTGCACGCGATTTCCGCCGACGGCAGGCTCCACAGTTTCTATCTCTCGAATGGCGAGGAACCGGACCCGGCGTTGGATTTCCTGCCGCCGAACACGTTCGCGCAGGGTCTGATGGTTTTCGACGGCAAGGCCTACGCCACCACGGCGAACCGCTGCGGCGGAGTGGCCGACGGAGTTTGGGCGCTGGACCTGAAGTCGAAGAAAGCCATCCAATGGAAGTCTCGCGGAAACGTGGCCGGTTCGGGCGGCGCGGCGGTGTCTCCCGATGGAACGCTATTCGTGGCTGCGGGCAAGGAGCTGGTTGCCCTGGACGGCGGAACGCTGAAGGAGAAGGGCGCGTACTCAATCGCCGCTGGTGAATTCTCGTCCAGCCCGGTTGTGTTTCCCCACAAAGATCAGGATTTGGTTGCCGCAGTCAGCGGCGATGGCAGGCTGCACGTTGTGGACGGCGCGGCTGTGTCGAAACCTATCGCGGTTTCGCCAGTATTTGGCACGCCGGGGTACGCCGCTGGGGCGCTGGCCACTTGGCAGGACGCTGCTGGGACACGCTGGATACTGGTGCCAACCGCGAAGGCAATCGCGACGTGGAAGCTGGTGGATCAGGATGGCGGCTTGAAGCTGCAGGCTGGCTGGGTTTCGCGGGAAATGGTCTCGCCTCTGCCGCCGCTTGTCATCAACGACGTGGTTTTCGCGGTGTCGGGCGGGGATGGATCAACGCCTGCCGTGCTCTACGCCTTCGACGCGCTTACAGGAAAAGAGATTTGGTCCAGCGGGAGTACGATTTCTTCCATGGTTCGGACGGGCGGACTGGCAGCCGGGGGAAGCCGTGTGTACGTCAGCGGACAGGATGGAACCCAGTACGCTTTCGGATTTCCGATCGAGCATTAGAATCGGGCAGAAAAACGGGGCAGCGGACGGGATGGAAATACCGCCTGCTGCCCCTCCTGGTTAGCGCCGGCGTCGGAGGAACGCCAGTGCGCCAAGGCTGAGCCCGGCCAACGCAAAGGTTGCCGGCTCAGGAACCTGCTCTACCGTGATCTGCGCGATCTGGTAGCCCGTTTGGGTAAAGTCCGCACCCGGGAAAGCGGTGAGGATCGCGCCACCCGGAATGAAGCCCGGATGAATGGTGACCACTCCGCCTTCCACCGTGCCGGTGTCCGGCATTTTCTGGCCGAGGAAGGCCGTGGTTTCCGGAAGCTCGTCATTTACTTCCGTGCCGGCGTCCCGAACCATGGTGCCCAGAACGGTGAAGTTGGCGCCCAGAAATTTCCCGGTGGGGCTGAAGATCTGGAAAGCCAGGGGATTCGCATTCGAGACGAACGCATCGTTCGACGGAATGATCATCGTGGCGTAGCTGAAGTAGCGGCTGGACAAAGCCATCGCGTCCAGGGTGAAGAACCGGGTAACGGTGGCGCCCGGACCAAACGGTCCTCCTCCGAGGTTTCCGTCAACCGTTCCGAAACCGCTGGCCTGAAACTCCATCGACAACGGAGCGTTGACTCCATCTTCCGCCAGCCGTTCGAAACCCGCCGTTACGGGCGAACCCGTATCGTAGGTATCGAACATCCCGTTGTGAAAGCCGACCCAGACCGGGGTCAAGAAGTTGCCCTGGATGGGCGCAATGTTAGTGACGGTAACCTTAATGGTTGCCGCGTACGATCCGGCTGCCAGCAGCAGTCCGGCTAAAAATACACGCATCTTTTTCCCTCCTCAAGTTTTTACGGAATTCGATCCGCTATCGTCCCGTCGCATCAGGGAGCAACATCCCCCTCACAGGGGGCTTTTTTTCGCCGATGAGACTAGATTGGTAACTGGGTCAAGAAAAAGGCATTACAGAGTCCGCGGCCGGTAACGATATCGAGTTGGCTTCGGCCGTCCTAGCCAGGGACCGCAAGGCGACCGCTGAGTTCGTACGCCTTTACACCGATCCGGTCCATAAGTTTGTCTGGCGCCGTCTGGTGCCAAAAGTGGACCTCGTAGAGGATCTGGTGCAGGACGTGATGCTGGCCGCGTGGGCCGGGTTGAAGAGCTATTCGGGTGAGGCTCCACTACGGGTTTGGATTCTGGGAATCGCGCGCCACAAGGTCGACGACCACTACCGGTCGCGGCTGCGTCTTGCGGTTTCGCTCGATCAAGACGATGGAGTGGAAGAGCCTCAGGATTTGAGTGAGCCGGTGGAACTGGCGCTGGACCGGATGCGGGCGTCGGAGCGGGCGTCGCAGATCCTAGCGGAAATGAGGGAAGAGTATGCGCTGCTGCTGAGGTGGCGCTACTGGGATGGGCGGATGTCCAAGGCGATAGCCGAAGGGACAGGCAGAACCGAGAAGAGTATTGAGCGGATGCTGGCTCGCGCGAGGGCGGAGTTCCGCAGCCGCTGGGAGACGACGGAAAGGAGTGGGCGTGAACAATAAAGTACAAACCGAAGAGTTGATCGCGGCCGCTGCGGAATCGGGTGGCGCTCCAGACGCTGCCCCTACGCGTCTAAAGTCCCGAATCTACTCCGCGCTGATGCTGGCCGAAGCGGCTGAGGGAAAGCTGCGCGACCTTTCCGAGACCGTTAGCGCCGGATGGAACCTCTGCGTCTTTGAGCAGATCGTGCAGATCGCACCGGTAGGCTCCACTGCGAAAGCCTTCAACTATTGCCGCGTCTGCCACGGCCGGCTGATGGGCGAGAACATCGAGAATCCGCCGCTCTACTGGTCCTGCTGCCCTTACGCCGAGTTCAAGAACGGCTAAAAGTACTTTACGAATCCCCAGAGATTCTGAAAATTCATCAGATTGCTGGATGCGGGCGGCGTTAGGCTCTTCGAGAACAGATTCGGCGAAAGCGTCTCGGAGAACGAATAGCGGAAGCCCCAACCATTCGAAAGCAGCAGATCCACACCCACCGCCACGCGAACGCCCGGGTACCACGCCGACGCGCTGGGCTCCGGAATGCGGGATGGCAGTGGAGGCGCGGCACTTCCCGTCTGCTCCCGCGAAATGTGTACGGCGGCGAAGCCGGTGGATAGATAGGGCCTGACCCGGCTGGTCAGCGGACGGAAATACAGCATCCCGTCCACTACGATTTGATGCTGGCGGCTGCTGTTCGGCAGATCGTAAAACAGCGCGCCGTCGGTTCCGGAGAGCCTCACCTGGTTGCGGTTCCAAATGTAGTTCCCTTGCACCGAAACCCAGTCGTTGAAGTGCCGGCCCGCCGCCACGTTGACGGCAAGCCCATTCTCCGGCTTGTATTGCGACGTGAGGGTGCCCTGCGAGAACTCAGTTCGGGCGTCGGCGGAAAGCGCGGCGATGCCGCCCAAACCTGCCACAAAGATGCGGCGTTCCGGCTGTTGGGCCATGCACACCACGGCCACTAGCGGGAGAAACAGGAGTCCGAAGAGAAACCGCAACCTATAGTTTATCTACCGGCGGCGTCGGCTACTGAAACTTCAGAACGATGCCGCCGCTGACGACGACGTTATGCTGTCCGCCGCGAATCGACGCAATGTTGTATGCGGGGCTGCCGGTGTAGAAGTCCCGAATTTCTCCTCGAAGGCCGATGAAGCGCCAAAGCTTGAAATCGGCTCCACCACCGAGCATAAACGCGCCGCGGCCAATCGTGCGGGGCGCGGGATTCGGCGCGCCATCGATCTGCAGCGTGCTCTGTTCATACAGCGCGTAGCCGCCGCCAACAGCGAAGTAGGGCGACACGGGCCCACCGGGGAGAAACTTCACTCGAATACCGGGAGTGGCGAAAAGGGTGGCGATGTCGCGCGTCGCGGCAGTATTGGTCGACGCGATCGTGCGCTGCGGATTCGCCAGGAAGTGAAATTCTCCCAGTACGGCGACCTTGCTGTCCTCACCGCCGAAAAAACGAAACGCGTAATTGGCTTGAAGCGCCGTCCCGGTGCTGAGATCGACTTTTCCATCCTGGGAAGTCCGAGATTGGCTAAGGACGCCGCCGAGAAGAAGTCCGACTTCCTGCCGCTGCGCCGTCAGGGGCATTGCACAGAAAGCAATCGTAAAAATTGGCGCAAAACTGCGCAGTCTCTTCAAAGTCATATCAACCATTAAGTCGCCGCACTCGCGGCTCCCCCCTTTCGATGGATAACCACAATAAACTGAAGTCATGTTCCGTCCGCTTTTATTCCTCGCCTCCGCGTTGATGCCGGGGCTGCTGTGTTCGCAGGAACTGCCCGATGGCGCTGGGCGCGATGAGACGATGAGGCTGTGCAAACAGTGCCATGAGCTTGCCCGGTCGATATCGCTGCGGCAGGATCGCGCCGGGTGGAACACGACGATGAACAAGATGGCCGCCTTCGGGATGAAAGGAACGGAATCCGATTTCAATCTCGTCATCGACTACCTGGTGAAACATTTTCCAGCCGAGGATGTTCCGCTGGTGAACGTCAACACCGCAACGGCGATTGAGTTGGAGAGCGGGCTGACATTGCGGCGTTCTCAGGCGGCGGCGGTGATCGCGTACCGCGAAGAGCATGGCGACTTCAAATCGCTCGGCGATCTGCTGAAGGTTCCAGCGCTTCAGGCGGTAAAAATCGAAGAAAAGAAGCACCGCATTGCGTTCTAAAGGATCCTCGATGAACCTCAGCCGAATGTTCATTCTTGGCGCAGCCGCTGTGTTGGCTTCATGCGGCCGCAACGACCCGCCCTATCTGGTCTATGTGACGAACGAGGGGTCGGGCGACATGACGGTGATCGATCCGTCGAAAGACGAAGCGGTGGCGACGATTGCGCTGGGCAAACGGCCGCGTGGCATCGAAGCCAACGGAGGAATGATCTTCGTCGCGCTAAGCGGCTCCCCACCGGCGCCTCCCGGCGTGGATGAAAGCACTCTGCCGCCGCCGGACAAGAGCGCCGATGGAATCGGAATCGTCGATCTCGACAAGAAATCGGTAGTCCGCAAATTATTCGGCGGCTCCGATCCGGAGGAGTTCGCCATCGGGGGCGAAGGAAAGCTGCTGTATGTGGCGAACGAAGACGCGGCCGGCGTCAGCATCATTGAGATTGCGACAGGCGAAGTATTGAAAACGCTGCCCACGGGCGAGGAACCGGAAGGCGTGACGCTTGCGCCGGACGGCAAGCTGGTGTACGTGACGTCGGAAGACGCCGGCACCGTGACGGTGATCGACACGGAAACGCGGTCAGTAGTTTCGACGATCAAGACGGGACGCCGCCCCCGCACCGTGGTGTTTCTTCCGGACGGCTCGCGGGCGTTCGTCGCGAACGAGAACGACGCCAGCCTTACCGTTATCGACGCCGTGGCGCGCGAAGCCATCGGCACGATTTCGATGGGCGAAGGAATGAAGCCAATGGGCCAGGCGATCACGAAGGACGGGTCGCGGCTGTACGTTAGCACGGGACGCGGAGGAAAGGTCGTCGAGATCGATACGGCCTCACAGAAGGTGACGGCTTCCTTCGACGCGGGCCAGCGTCCATGGGGCATCGCCCTGTCGCCGGACGAAAAGCTGCTGTTTACCGCGAACGGTCCGTCGAACGACGTGTCGGTAATCGATGTCGCGACACACAAGATCGTGCGGAAAGTGAAAGCGGGCGACCGGCCGTGGGGCGTGATTGCGCTGGCAAAGTAAGCCCGGCCTCGGTGCCGCTTCCCTGATCGCTTGCGTGGGCCTCGCATCGTGCGGGGCGAAGGGGCCGAGAGAGATCACCAGCCGCCCCGTGGGAACTCCATTGCAGATAAAGCCTCCACTTGGCCTTCCACCCGTTCCGATCCCGGCGGGGAATCCGCCTACCGACGAAACGGTCGCGCTGGGAAAGATTCTGTTCTTCAGCCCGCTGCTCTCCGCCGACGGATCGGTCAGCTGCGCGACATGCCATCAGCCGGGCCTGTCATTCACGGACGGCCGCGCGCTGTCTCAAGGAATCGCGGGACGCAAAGGCAAACGGAACGCGCCCACGATACTGAACTCTGCATACAACCGCCTTCAGTTTTGGGATGGCCGCGCCAACAGCCTGGAGGCCCAGGCTTCCGGACCGATGTTCGACTCAAGCGAGATGGGGCATTCGCTTCGAGTGCTTGAAGACCGCGTTTCCGCCGACGCTGCGATGCAGGAGAAGATCGTGCAGGCCTTCGGCCCCGGGCCCGTCTCGTTGGACCGAATCACGAAGGCAATCGCGTCCTACGAGCGAACGCTGTTGAGCGGCAATTCGCCATTCGACCGCTTCTTCTACGGCGGCGATCGCGAGGCGATCAGCGAAAGCGCAAGACGCGGCTGGGAATTGTTTCGCGATCCCAATAAGGGCAACTGCATCGTCTGCCATGCCGCGGGTGAAACCGATGCACTCTTCACGGATCATCTGTTTCACAACCTCGGCGCCGGTCTTGACTCCGACGGAGCGATCCCCGATCCCGGCCGCCATGCCGAAACGCTTCGGGAGGGCGACCAGGGAGCGTTCAAGACGCCGGGTCTTCGCGACGTTGCGCGCACCGCGCCCTACATGCACGATGGAAGCTTGAAGACGCTGAAAGAGGTGGTGGACTTCTACGTCGGCGGCGGAAGCTCCAATCAGTTTCTCGACAAGGAAATCCGGGCGCTGGATCTGACGAAGCGGGAACGCGCGGATCTGGTGTCGTTTCTCGAAACGCTGACGGGAGAGGCTCGATGACGCGGGGGTTGCCGGTCACCGCCATTGCACTGCTTTACGGATGCGGCGCGCCTGCGTCGAAGAATATCGAGAAGGCTGCTGAACCGGTGGCGTACTTCACACCCGACCCCGCTGCATCGGGGACAATACGGGGCACAGTTCGGTACCGGGGCGGCGTGCCGAAGCCGAAGGCCATCTCGATGAATGCCGAGGAGGATTGCGAGAGGCTTCACGCGAAACCGGTCTACGATCAGCCAGTGGCGGTGGACAGCAAGGGCGGACTCGGGAACGCATTCGTCTACCTGAAGTCCGGCCTTGAAGGCAAAGCGTTCGCTCCGGCGCAGACCGCGGTGGCGATCGACCAGAAGGGCTGCCAGTTCGTCCCCCGCGTGGTCGCGCTGCGGGCGGGGCAGACGTTGACGGTTCGCAACAGCGATCCGGTTTCGCACAACATTCACCCGCGTCCGGTAAACAACCGGGAATGGAACCAGCAGCAGCAGCCGGGGGCGGAGGATCTGCAGCGCCGCTTCGCGTTCGCCGAAGTGATGATCCCCGTGAAGTGCAACGTACACGCGTGGATGAAGTCCTACATCGGCGTGGTGCAGCATCCGTACTTCGCGGTTACGCCCGCAGATGGAACTTTCTCGTTGGAGGACGTCCCGCCCGGGAGCTACACCATTGCGGTGTGGCACGAGACGTTGGGTGAACTGACCGAAAGCGTGGTTCTCGCGGCGAAAGGCGGAGCGGACGTCGAGATGGTCTTCCCCGCAAGGAAGGCCGCCGACGGTAAGTAATCCAGCCTACTTAGTTCCGCTCGCTCGACGGCGGGACGATTCCCTTCAGCCGCATGTAAGTCACTAAGTTGCCGTAGTGCTCGTTATTGTGAATCGAGTTGAATTGCATGACGCCGTTCTTCGTGCGCTCCCGGTTGAAGAACTTTAGCTTGTCGCCCATTGTTGCGTCGGTGGCCTTGCCGTAAGCGCCGTCGCAATACTCAAACGCTTCCTTCAATGCCGCGGTCAGGTCCGCCTTCGATGTCTTCGCTTTTTCGATCTTCACATCCGGCTTCGGCTCACCCTTCAGAGGCGAACAGAACAGATACTGCGCCTCCGCCACATGCCCGAACAGCTCGCCGATGCTACGCACTTCGGGAACCGGACGGAAGGAATAAAGGTCCTCGGGAATCTTTTCGGCGGACTTCATGATGTTGGTCTTCGTCATCTCGTACATCATCTTGGTGTCGGCGGAGATGGCGTTTTCCTGGGCGAATGAGGCGGCGGCGCAAAGCGCGGCAATGGCGAGAGCTTTCATGAAACAAGGACTCCTTTAGGACTATTCTAAGGCTTCGGCGGCATCAACGACGCGCGGTCCAGCCAGGCCGGGTCCTGAATATTCCAGCCGCCACCCAACGCCTTGTAGAGCTGCACCAGCACTACGCGCTGGTTGATCTGCGTCTGCGCAAGGTCGCGCTCCGCCGGGAAGAGTTCTTGCTGCGCGGTCACGATCTCCAGATAACTAGCCAGCCCTGCCCTGTAGCGCTGCGTCGCAATATCCACGGATACTTCGTACGCCTTTACGGCGCGGTCCAACTGGACCCGCACCTGCTCCAGCTTCTCGCGCGACACCAGGGCGTCGGACACTTCGCGAAACGCGGTCAGCGCGGTCTGCCGGTACCGCAGTTCGGACGCCCTCTGGAACGCAATCGCCTCACGCTTTCGCGCCTTCAAATTTCCTGCCTGGAAAATCGGGCCGGCCATCGTGGCTAGTGCGTTCCAATATGTCGCGCCTCCGTTGGTGATGTTTTCCAATGGGGCGCTTTGCCTGCCGAGAACCGCCGTCAGGCCAATCTGCGGGAAGAAGTTCGCGGTTGCAATTCCAATCCGCGCGTTTGCGGACCGCAGCAGCGCCTCCGACTGGCGGATGTCCGGACGCCGCTCAATCAACGCGGAGGGCAGCCCCGCCGGCACGCCGGGCAGCAGGTCTTTGCTGAGAATGCTTTCGCGTCGGGCCACGGGTCCGGGATTCTGCCCCAGCAGGACATTGATCTGATTTTCCTTGATCGCGATCTGGCGCTCAATCTCGGGAATGAACGCCGCAACGGTGGCCAGCGCAGCTTCCGCACGGGCGGATTCCAGTTTCGAGGCGACGCCACCCTCCAACCGCTGTTCAAAAATATCGAAGCTTCGCTGGAACGAGGCCACGTTCTTCTTCGCGATCTCCAACTGGAGGTCGAGGCCCAGAAGTTCGTAGTAGGACTGCGCTACATCGCTGACCAGCGTCAGCAGAATGCCGCGGCGCGATTCTTCGCTGGCCAGCAGTTCGGCCAGGGCAGCCTCGTTCGTGCGCCGGATGCGTCCCCACACGTCCAACTCCCAGGACATGGAGAGGAATCCTTGCAGCAAACTCTGGCTGGGAATCGTGACCGGAAACCCGATAATCGCGGGCTTGGTGCCGCCGATATTGGCGCCGTAATCGAAGTACGGGAAGTACAGGGAACGCGCCTGCGAGGCAATCTCTCGAGACTGGTCGATGCGCGCCACCGCGATCCTCAAGTCGTAGTTGTTCGTCAACGAAGCCGTCACCAGGCCCTCCAGCGCCGGGTCCTTGAAGATTTCCCACCAGGGAAGATCGGCCAACGAAGCCTGTTCCGCCGCGATCTGGTTCCGGTGTTGCGCGGGCGCGTCGAGGCCGGGCCTGCGATAGTCGGGCCCCATGCGGCAGCCGCAAAGCGCCACAGCCAACAGCAGGGGAGCGGCGAGGCGGCGCTTCATGGCAGCGCCTCAGTCTTCTTTTGCTTGCCCATGAGACGCTCGACCAGATAGAAGAGCATCGGGATCAGGAAGATTGCGATGATCGTGGCCGCCAGCATGCCGCCGATGACGACGCTGCCCATCACCTGCCGCGAGATTGCGCCGGAGCCGCTGGCGCGTGCAAGCGGCAGGCAGCCGAGGATAAAGGCGAACGACGTCATGATGATCGGGCGGAGGCGCAGCCGCGCTCCTTCCAGCGCCGCGTCCACAAGAGTCATCCCCTCCTCGTGTTTTAGCTTGGCGAACTCGACGATCAGGATCGCGTTCTTGGCGGCGAGACCGATCAGCATAACCAGTCCGATCTGCGCGTACACGTTGTTCTCCATGTTGCGCAGCAGCAGCGCGCCAAACGCGCCAAAGACGGCAATCGGAACGGTCAGCAGCACACTGAACGGCAGCGACCAACTTTCATACATCGCAGCCAGGATGAGGAACACGAAGACGCCGGAGAACGCGAAAATCACGGTTGGCGAAATTCCCTCCTGCGCTTTCTTCTCCTGGAACGACATGCCGAAATAGTCGAACCCCATCTCAGGCGGCATGTGCTTTGCGAAGACGTCCTCAAGGACGGCCATCGCGTCTGCGGAGCTGACGCCGGGCGCGGCGGTGGCGTTGATCTGCGCTGCCCGGTAAAGGTTGTAGCGATTGGTAAACTCCGGGCCGGCGCGGCTTTCCATTCGCACCAGCGAAGCCATGGGAACGGGGCGCCCCTCCTTGTTGCGGACATAGAACTGCCCAACATTCTCGGCCCGGGTCCGGAACTCACCCTCCGCCTGAACATACACCTGCCACTGGCGTCCAAAGCGATTGAAGTAATTTACAAACACTCCGCCCATGAAGGTCTGCAGGGTCCGATAGGCCTCAGCCAGATCGACGCCTTGCTTCAGAGTCTTGTCCCGGTCCAAATCCACGTAGACTTGAGGAACCGATGGCCTCCAGGGGCTCATGGCGGAGGCGATCTCGGGCCGCTTGCGGGCTTCCGACAGGAAGGTGTTCAAGTTCGCGGCCAGAAACTGCGGGTCTGCGCCGGAGCGGTCTTCCAGCATCATCGATACGCCGCCCGCGTTCCCGATTCCTTGAATCGCCGGGGGCGAGAACGCAAAGGCGATCGCTTCCGGAAGCTGCGACATTTCGCGGTTGATGTGGGTTTGGATGGCTTTATACTGCTCCTCCGCGGCCGTTCGCTCCTCCCAGTTCTCCAAATTTACGAAGTAGAATCCGCTATAAGTTGAATTTACTGAGGACAATAAGTCGAAGCCGACAACGGTAACATAACCTTTCACACCGGGCGTCTTCGCCAGGATCTCATCCACCTTCCGGCAGACTGCATCGCTTCGTGACAGCGACGACGCCACTGGCAGGCTAAGTGACGCGAACATATAGCCCTGGTCTTCCTCCGGCAAAAAGCTTTGAGAGATCGAGCGGCCAAAGAAGCCCGCAACGACGGCAAATCCCACCAGGATCGCAATGCCGATGACGAACTTCCGGATCAGAAAATGGCTGACGCCGACGTAGCCCTTCGTGATGGAATCGAATCTCCGGTTAAACCAACCGAAGAATGCGCCCAGTGGACCCCTTACCTTTTTGCGCGGACGCAGCAGCATCGCCGACAGCGCGGGGCTTAGCGACAGCGCGTTGAAAGCGGAGATGATGACGGAGACCGCGATGGTGACCGCGAACTGCTGGTAAAGCCGTCCGGTTATGCCGGGAATAAACGCCGTCGGCAGGAACACAGCCGTCAGGATTAGCGCGATGCCGATAACGGGTCCGGAGACCTCCTCCATGGCCTTGTATGTCGCGTCACGCGGAGACATGCCATGTTCAATGTGATGTTCGACGGCTTCGACGACGACAATCGCATCGTCGACCACCAATCCAATGGCCAGCACCAACCCGAACAGCGAAAGCGTATTCACAGAGAACCCAAGCAGCGGGAACACCATGAAGGTCCCGATCAAAGAAACGGGAACGGCCAAAAGCGGAATCAAAGTGGCGCGTCAGTTTTGAAGGAACAGAAAGACGACAATCAGAACCAGCGCGATGGCTTCAAGGAGGGTATGGACGATCTCTTTCATCCCCTCCGTCACGGCGAGAGTGGTATCGAGGGCGACCTCGTACTCAAGGTCCGAAGGAAAGCGCTGCTTCAGGTCCGCCATCAGTGCTTTGACGCCTTCGGCGGTTTCAATCGCATTGGAACCGGGCAGTTGAAAGATCGCCAGCACCGCCGCCGGCTTTCCGTTGTAGCGCGAGATCGTCTGATAGTTTTGCGCGCCTAACTCAATCCGCGCCACATCTCGAATCCGAATTAGAGACCCATCGTCCGCCGCCCGGATGACGATTGATCCAAACTGTTCTTCATCCATCAACCGCCCTTGCGCGCGAACGGTGTAGGTAAATTCCTGACCGTCGGGAACCGGCTCGCCACCTATCGTACCGGCGGGATTCACATTGTTCTGGGCGCGCAGCGCGGCGATGATTTCCGTGACGGTGATGTTCAGCTTCGCCAGCCGGTCCGGCCGCACCCAGAAGCGCATGGCGTATTGGCCGGCGCCATAGATCGTGACGCTGGCGACTCCCGGAACGCGCGTGATCTGATCGGACAGGTTAATCGTCGCGAAGTTAGACAGAAACAACGCGTCGTAGGACGAGTTTGGAGAGAACAGTGAAAAGAGAAGCAGCGGCGACGATGTGCTTTTCTTCACCGTGACACCGAACGCGGTAACGTCGCTGGGCAACTGCGATGCCGCTTGCCCCTGCCGCATCTGGGTCAGGATCTGGTCTGTATTCGCATCGGTTTCGATTCCAAACGAAACGTTCAGCGTCATGTTGCCTGTATTCGCGTTGGTCGAATACATATACTCCATGTTGTCGACCCCGCTCATCTGCTGTTCGATGGGCGTGGCGACCGATTGTTCGACAGTAAGTGCATCCGCGCCCACGTAAGTAGCGCTTACTTGAACCGTGGGCGGAACAATGTCCGGGTACTGTGCGATGGGAAGGCTGAGCAGAGCGACGGAACCGATGATCGTCATCAAGATGGCGATCACGATTGCGACAGTCGGGCGGTTGATGAAGAACTTTGCCATGGCGTTTTGGGGAAGGCAGTCAGGACTTGGGCGTCTTGGACTCGAAAGGAACGGGGTTCACTGTCGCGCCGTCGCGAATCTTCTGCGTGCCCTCCGCAACGACCCGGTCGCCTGGGCGCAGGCCTTCTCGCACCACCCAGTCGGAGCCGATACGCTCACCCATCTTCACCGGGCGTATGCTGATCTTGTTATCCGCGCCAATCACCGCCACCATGTAGCTTCCCTGAAGCTCCGTTACGGCCCGCTGCGGGATGACCGCCATGTCTTTCTCGACGTTCACGCTGGCCCGGATTCGTCCAAAGGCTCCCGGCCTAAGCAGGCGTCCCGGATTCGGGAATAGTGCGGCCAGGCGGATCGACCCGGTGGTGACATCCACTTCCCGGTCCACCGCCAGGAAGCGGCCGGTGCGAGGGAAGACGCTGCCGTCGGCCAGAACCAGTTCGAACCGGATGTCTTCCGGAGCACGGCGCGCGCCCACTTCCAATGCGCGGTTGTATTCGATGTACTGCTGCTCGGGAACCGTAAAGTACGCCTTGATCGGGTCGACAGTTGAGATCACAGCGAGAGCGCCGCTGGCGGGCGAGACCAGGTCCCCAACCTGAGCCTGCGCAATGCCAACAATCCCATCAATCGGCGCGGTGATATTCGTGAAGGCGAGTTGAAGTTCCAGTTCTTCCACCTGCGACCGGGCTGACTCGACTGCGGACTTCGCCGCCTCGATTGAAGCCTTCGAAGCTTCGACTGACGCGCGCGACGCCAGGTTGGCCTGTATCGCATTGTCCAATTCCTGCTGGCTGATCGCGGCAGACTTGGCGAGGGGCGTAAATCGCTTGACGTCGAGATCGGTCTTGCCGAGTTCCGCCTCAGCCGCGTGGAAGTCGCCTTCGGCCCGGCGGACGTTGCCCAGCGCCTGTTCCACCTGCCCTTTAGACCGGTTTAGCGCAGCCTGAAAGGGCCGCGGATCGATCTCAAACAGGATGGCGCCCTTGCGAACATAGCTGCCCTCAACATAGGTGCGCTTCTGCAGGTAACCCTGTACTTGCGCCTTGATCTGCGCGTTGGAAGATCCGTCCATGGTGGCCACCCATTCGCGAATCACCGGGACGTCGCGCTTCTCGACGGATGTGAACTCCACCTTGGCTGGCGGCGGCGCTGGGGGCGCGGCGGCTTCCTTCTTGCAGGAGACCAGTAAGACTGCAAGCAGCCCGAGAAGCCCACGAAGGCGGGATGGCATTAGGAAAGTATAGCTTGGCCCTACACTTCGAGCCGGTCTTGAAAAAGCATCTCCTTCAGCTTGAATTTCGCACGCAGGCGCAGCGGACCCATCTCGGGAGCGAAACTGAACTTGCTTTTCATCCTCGTCGATCGGGTTCGACCCGTTAGGGAACGGGAACGCCACCGGGACCATCCATGCCGCCACCCTCGAACTGAGCGGTAACGGATCGTGACCAAGGCGACTTCCTCATCAACTCAACACTATCTTCTTCAGTCCATTGCTCGACAGGGTGTCAAACCAGAAAGGCTTCTTGGCGAAGACGGGATGAAACAGAAGCGACGCAAGGCTGATACGAAGGGCAGAGAAGAAACGTGAAGAAATGTGGCGTCCCCAGCGGGATTCGAACCCGCGTTATCGCCGTGAAAGGGCGGTGTCCTAGGCCGACTAGACGATGGGGACGGAAGCTCGGGCTACCCGCCTAGAGTAGCGGCGGCGGGTGTCTGGCGTCAAACTCGGGGCGGCTAAAGAGTCTTCAAATACTCGATCAGGTCGTCGCGCTCTTCCGCGGTAAGCAGGTCTTCGTAACCCGGCATGCCATTGCCGCCGGCGTTCACGATGGCGCGAATGTTTTCCTCAGTGGGCTTCTTGCCGTTCATCATCTTTTCCTTCTTGAACAGCCCCTTCAAACCCGGGCCCATCTTCTTCTCGTCGCTGTCGGCGTTGTGGCACACGCCACATTGCTCGAAAACGTCCTTACCCTTCGCGGCGTCGCCAGCGCGGGCGGCCGGAGACGTGGGGACCAATAAACTGACAAGAGTGAACGCGCCAAGCGCGAGGAAACCTCTGGGCTTCATACGTTTTCAGTGTACTACCGGGACCGGGCTACGATGGAGACGTTTGCCGGTAAAGATTATTCTTTTCGCGCGCGCTCCGGTGCCGGGCCAGGTGAAGACGCGCCTGATCCCCGCGCTGGGCGCGAACGGTGCGATGGCGACGCATTCGCAAATGGTTTCGGACGCGCTGGCGTTGCTGCAGTCCCTTGGCGAACTTGAGCTGCACACGGACATCGCAACGGACGCATGGCCGCAGTTCACCGGCACACGGCAGGTTCAGACACCCGGAGACCTGGGCCGCCGCATGCTGGCCGCCCTATCCACGGGACGGGTGATGATCGCGGGCAGTGACGCGCCCGGCGTGCCATTGCCGCACTATCGGGAATTGATCGACGCCGAGGCGGATGTTTCCCTGGGGCCAACCGAAGATGGCGGCTTCTATGCAATCTGCGCGCGCCGCACCCACACCGAAATGTTCGACGGGGTGGAATGGTCCAGCGGAAAGGAACTGCGGCAGACGATCCAGGCCTGTGAGCGCTGTGGACTTACGGTGCACCTGGGATCGAGATGGTTCGACATCGACACGCCGGAAGACTTGGAGCGGGCGCGCGCCGCAGGCATCTTATAGGCAATGCGGATTCTTCTTTTTTCGGGCAAGGGCGGCGTGGGCAAGACCAGCTTGGCGGCGGCCACCGGCCTTCGGCTGGCCAGCCTCGGCTATCGCACGCTTGTCATGTCGGTTGACCCGGCGCATTCCCTTGGCGATTCGTTTCAGTTGGAAGGCGACCTGTTCCACGGGCGCACGTCGGACCCGTTGAACGTCAGTGAGCGCCTGGACATTCACGAAGTCAACATTCAGCGCGAGGTGAAACGGCACTGGAGCGAGATCACCACCTACGTCACTAGCGTCCTTCGCACAACCGGGATCGGCGGAGTCGAAGCGGAAGAGTTGGCCATCCTGCCCGGAATGGAAGAGCTAAGCGCGATGATGTACGTCAACCAGTACCGGCGCGACGACCGCTATGAAGTGATCGTCCTGGACTGCGCGCCCACGGCGGAATCGATCCGGTTCATTTCGATGCCTGCGACGCTGGACTGGTATATGCGCCACGTGTTTCCGATGCAGCGCAGCGTGCTGAAGGCGGTGCGCCCCATCGCTAACCGCCTCTCTCCGATTGAGCTTCCGCCCGACAGCTACTTCGGCAACATCCTCGACCTGTTCCGCAAGCTGGAGGGCATCGACGAGATTCTGGAAGATCCAGAATTGACCAGTGTGCGCCTCGTCAGCAACGCGGAGCAAATGGTCCTGCGCGAAACGCAGCGCGCGTTCGTCTACTTTTCATTGCACGGCCTGACTGTCGATCAGATCCTGGTGAATCGCGTTCTGCCGGAGTCCATCGCGGACCCGTTTTTCGCCGACTGGCGCAGATCCCAACAGGAGATTCTCGCGGAGATGGAGCGCTACTTCGATCCCGTCGGCGTCACACGGGTGCCGCTGTTTACGCAGGAAGTGGTGGGGCTGGAGCGGCTGCGGCTTCTCTCCGACGCAGCGTATCCCGCCGGGATGGATCCTTCATTACCACTTCGAAAGGAGCGCGCCTACGCATTCGACAAAGTCGACGGAAACTATGTGGTCCGCATCAATCTACCCTTCGCCGCCAAGGGCGAAATCGGTCTATTCAAGAAAGGCGACGAGCTGGTTGTAGAGGTGGGCAGCCTCCGCCGGCACATCGGACTGCCAACTACAATGGCCGCGCTGACTCCGGGACGCGCGAAACTGGAAAATAAGGTGTTGACGATCGAGATGAAGGAGGTGGCATGAGCGAACAGGCGAAATCGTCCTGCGTCTGCATGGGCGCGGGACCGGAAATCTCACAACTGCTAAAAAGGCTGGGTCCCGGCGAGGCTGCGGAATCGCACTTCCGCTCCGCCCGCGTCGAGTTCCTGAAAGGAATCCGGGCGATGCTGGACCGCCAGATTGAAGACTTGTCGCGCGCGCCGGGCAAGGGCACGCGCGTCCCGGTGGACTAGCGATGGCCGAACCCACGGAAGGCGCGAAGGCCCCGTCAATAGAGCTGGAAACGGACGCAGGCGGGAAGTTTTCGCTGGCGGCAATGAAGGGCAAGAACGTGGTGCTGTATTTTTACCCGAAGTCCGACACGCCGGGTTGCACGACGGAAGCGTGTGAATTTCGCGACGCGTTCCCGCGTTTCGGCAAGATGGATGCGGAGATCGTCGGCATTTCGCCGGACCCCGTGAAGGCTCAGGCGAAGTTCAAGGCAAAGTTCGATCTGCCATTCACGATTCTGGCCGACGTGGACCGCGCGGCGGCGGAGGCCTACGGAGTCTGGGTGGAGAAGAGCATGTACGGCAAGAAGTACCTGGGTGTGGAGCGGTCAACATTCATCGTCGGCAAGGACGGAAAGATCGCGAAGATTCTGCGGAAGGTGAAGCCCGCCGGGCATGCGGCCGAGGTTCAGGAGGTTCTGAAGGGGCTGTCCTGAGGCGGTAGGGCGCTCCGCCTACGCCCTCAGGTAAACCACCGTCGCGCCCGTGCCGCCTTCCACCTGCGGGGCGGGCTCCGCGCGTTCCACGTGGGGATGCGACCGTAGAAACTCCGCAAGCGCCTTCTTCAGCACACCGAAGCCGTGCCCGTGCACCACGCGGATGCGGTCCACGCCCGCGAGGGTGGCGCGGTCCAGAAAGCGATCCACCTCATCCCGAGCCTCATCCGCCGTCCGTCCGATCACATTGATCTCGCGGTCGGCAAGAGACCACGTCTGCGTGCTGGTGAAGGAAACGTTTCTCGGCAGTCGCGACGGAGCGTCGGCGGGCGGCAGCACTTCCAGCACATCCGTATCGTTCACTTGAATTTTCAGGAAACCCGCCTGAACCTCGATCTTGTTGTTGGCCAAAATGCGCCGCACCGCCGCCACTTCGCGAATCCCCTGCAGACGGACGCGCACACCGGGTTGCAGAGCGTCCTTCGACGGCGCGCCCACCTCGCGTGGCCCGCCCAGCGACTGCACTTCCCTGCGCATCTCACGCACCACGCGACCCGCCGTAATCTGCGCCTGATCGGCGGCCTTCTTGGACGTGGACGCCGCGCGGATGCCCTCGATCACTTCGGCCGAGCGGGATTCAAAACCCGCGATCAGCTTCTCCGCCTTCTGCGCGATTTCGTGAAGCGCGTGCTTTTCCTTCTTCTCCCACTTGCCGCCGAGCTCGCGCTGCTGCCGGTCCAACTCCTCCAGCTTCCGCTGCGCTTCCTCTTCCGAGGTCTGCGCACTGGCCAGCTCCGCGTGAAGCTCCGTTAGAAACAGCGCGATGTCGCGTTCGCTGGACGACATCGCACCCCGGGCCCGGTCGATAATCCGCGCAGGCAAACCCAAGCGGCTGGCGATCGCGAGACCGGCTGAGCGGCCCGGGGCCCCTGTCCTTAGCTGGTAGGTGGGCGTAAGATGCTCCTCATCGAAACCCATCGATGCGTTCAGCACTCCGCCGGTGGTGGCGCCGTAGACTTTCGGGGCAAGCAGATGCGTGGACGTCAGAATGAACCCGCCGCTTTGCCGAAGTTCCTCGATCACCGCCACGCCCAGCGCTCCGCCTTCTTCCGGATCGGTGGCGCGGCCCAACTCATCCAGCAGCACGAGCGAATCCGGCGTCGCGGAGTCCAGAATCGCGCCCAGCCGCCGCACGTGCGCGGAGAAACTGGATAGCGATTCGGCGATCGACTGGTTGTCGCCGATGTCGGCAAGAACCTGATCGAAAAACGGCATCTCGGCGGATGCGGCGGGAACCGGAACGCCCGCCTGCGCCATCAGCGCCAGCAGCCCCACGGTTTTCATGGCGACGGTTTTGCCGCCGGTGTTTGGCCCGGTGATCAGCAATACGCGGGTGGACTCGTCGAGTTCGATCGTCACCGGAACCACGGGTTTCCCCTGGCCGCGCAATAGATCCACCAGCAGTGGATGCCGCGCGCCACGCAATGCAATGCGGCGCGGACGGCCAGTGCAGAATTTGGGAATCGCGCAATCGAATCGAAGCGCGAAGTCCGCTTTGCCAAAGGTCAATTCCAGGCTGGCGAGCAGCGCGATGGCTTCGGGAAGCGCCGGTCCAATGCCGCGTAGGCTCGCCGTCAGTTCCCGAAGAATGCGGTGGACTTCACGGGCTTCCTCCTCCGTGATGCGGACCAGGTTGTTGTTCTGCTCAATCGTCTCGATGGGTTCGATGAACAGTGTCTGCCCGGTGCCCGAAGCGCCGTGGATGATGCCCTCCACACGGCGGCGTTGCCCAGCCACCACCGGGACGACGAACCGGTCGTTGCGCTGGGTGACGAAGTCTTCCTGAAGAACGCCGTCGTCCTTATGCGCGCGGACGAACCGCTCCAGCGATTCCTGAACCGCCTGCTGCGACCGGGCACGGTCCCGGCGCAGGCGCGATAGAGCAACGCTTGCGTCATCGGCCACACTGCCATCGGCCAGCACTTTGCCTGCAAGATTCCGAAGCGCGGGCCGGAGGTCCGTAATCTGCGCCGCTTTCGCGGACAGTCTCGCTCCCACGGATTCCAGCGCCGCCTTTGTCTCAACCGCCCGCTCCATCACGGTGGCGATGTCGTATAGTTCGCGGCCATCCAGCACCGCGCCCTCAATGCGAACCTTGGCGACGGGATCGGCCACATCGGGCAAACCGGAGAACCGCAGCCGTACAGGAGCCCCAATCTTCGCGTCGCGCGTGCGGTCAAGATACGCGAGGGCTTCTTCGGTCTCCGCCAGCAGATCCTCTGCAGCGGCCTGATCGTCCAGCGGCGCCATCTCATCGAGAAACGCCTGCCCCATTGGGCTGGGCACGAACCGGCGCAGAATTTCCCGCAGAGCCTCGAACTCCAGCAGATCAGCCGACCAGTGATTCACGAAACGCCTTCTCAATTACCGGCAATGTGCCAGACGTCAGCCGGTAAGTATCAAGGTCCTGCCGCGCAATCCAGCGGACGTCGCTGGCGTCGTCTCCCGCGCGCTCCGCGCCGTCCGTCACTTCGCACAGGTAGTCCAGCAGCACGTAGTGATACTTTGCGCGGCCATTGATGTCTTCGATGATTCGCTCAAACACTTCGACCAAGCGCTTCACGACGACAACCATTCCCGTTTCCTCCCGGACTTCGCGCATCAGCGCAGTCTCCAGAGACTCCCCCGTTTCGACGGCGCCGCCCGGCAAGGACCAATAACCCTTCAGAGGTTCCTTGCCGCGTTCAACAAGCAGAATCGATCCGCCATTGAGGATCAGCGCGCCCACGCCCAGCACAGGCCGCGCGGGATAGCTGCGGCTGTCCGTCATTGAACCGGATACTGCATGTGGCCCTTTACCGGGACGCGCGCGCGGTAGAGACCGGTGGGGCAAGTAATGTAGAGGCCCAGCAAATCCGAATCTCCGAACGCGACATTGGTCGGACGCTCCGGCGTTTCGATCACGCCAATCCGCTTTCCATCCGGCGCATGCACGAAGACCACGCGCGCGGTCAGGTAGAGATTTCCCTTGTCATCGACAGCCATTCCATCCGGAACGCCGTCGAGATCGGCGATCAGAACGCGCTCGTTCGATAAAGCGCCCTGCCGGTCGACATCGTAGGCGCGGACGTTGCGTTCGTCGGAATTCGTCACATACAGGACTCGTCCGTTCGGAGACAGTCCGATTCCGTTCGGCCTTCCGGTGGGCTTCGCGATCAATTCAAGTTCGCCTTTGGGTGAGATGTGATAGACGCCGAAGAAGTCCAGTTCCCTGCCCGGTTCCTGATTGCCGAACGCCGGATCGGTGAAGTAGATATGCCCATCGCGGCGGACCACGATATCGTTCGGCGCATTCAGGCGCTTTCCTTCGTAACGCTCCGCCAATGTGGTGAGTGAGCCATTTTTTTCCAGCCGGACGACGCGGCGCGTGCGAGATTCACAGCTAAGCAGCCGGCCCTGCGAGTCGAATGTGTTGCCGTTCGCTCCGTTTGAGTTCTCTCGAAACTTTGTCTTGCCCTTGGAATCCAACCGGTAGATGAGATTCTCCGGGACGTCGCTGAAGAGAAGAAATTGGTCCTTAGACCAAGCGGGTCCTTCGGTGAACGTATGACCCCCCGAGACCCGCTCCACTTGGCTTCCAGAGAAATCCTGGGCGGCCGCGACTGCGGCAATCAGAAAAGGCAGGGTGCGGCGCACACCTGCTATTGTATCGGCGTGAGAGGCGTTTTCTTGGCCCTGGTGGCTGCAATTGGTATGGCGGCAGGCGATCCGTATTCATCGGAAATCCAGAAGTGGCGGGACGAAATGGAGACCAGTCTGAAGGCCGACGACGGCTGGCTGACGGTCGCGGGCCTGTTTTGGTTGAGCAAAGTGGACACGCCATTTGGCGCCGACCCAACGCTGCCGATCGTTCTACCGGCAGGCTCCCCAAAGGCGGCGGGCATCTTCCGGATGATCGACGGGCGCGTCCAGGTGATTCCGTTTGACGGCGTGCCCCTGCTGGTGAACGGTGAGCCGGTTCTGAATGCCTCCCTGCTAAATCCGGACACGGAAGGCAAGGCCGACATGGTAACTCTCGGCGACCTTACGCTGTACGTCCTGAAGCGGGGCGACCGGCTTGGGATCCGCATGAAGGATCGCAATAGCGCATTGCGCCGCGAATTCACGGGACGAAAGTGGTTTCCAATTGATCCTGCTTATCGCGTGGACGCCCGCTACACCGCCTACGCCGCTCCGGAAAAGCGCAAGGTCCCAACGGTGCTGGAGGGCGTGGTCGAGGAACATGAGGCGATCGGAATGGTGCAGTTCGCGCTGAAGGGGGAAACGCAAAAACTGGAAGCCCTCGCAGGTTCGCGTGGCCAGTTGTTTCTTGTCCTTCGCGACAAGACTGCAGGCAAGCAGACCTACGGGGCCGCCCGTTTTCTCTACGCGCCGCCGCCCGTGAAGGGCGTTACCCTGCTGGACTTCAACAAGGCCTACAATCCGCCTTGCGCGTTCAATCCGTACACCACGTGCCCGCTTCCCGCGAAGCAGAATATCCTTGGCATCGCGATCGAAGCCGGCGAACTGAAGTACGACCACTAACCCACGCTGGCGCTGTGTATGAAGAACTCGCCCAAGCCAATCGTGAAAAGGAAATCGCCGAGGATGGCGTGCTCAATCGACGACGCCAGCACCGACCGTGTCTGCAAATAAGTAATCCCGAAGAACACGCCACCCACCGCGCACAAGCCCACGCTGATCCAGTTGCCGAAGATGATGTGGACGAAGCCGAACACCGCCGCGCTGGCCAGCACCATCGACATATCGTTGCGAAACAGCGGCCGGTAGCGGTGGAAGAAAAACGCCCGGAACAGAAGCTCCTGCGGGTAGACGGACAACGCCGGATACAGCAGCAGCACCAGTATCCACAGCAGAGGGTCGCGCCGGGGAAAGTCGAACAGGCGCTCCGGAGCTAGCGTCGCCACCAGCACGCCCAGCAGTACGCAAAGCCCAATGGAGCGCAGGATCAGGAACCGCAGATTCTCGCCGGGCAGCGCGAATAAACGGTCGCGCTCGAACAGACCGTCCGCCCGAAGCAGCAGGAAGCCGGCGGTGGCGATCACGAGCAGAACCGGAATCGGCGGGATGCCGCGGAACCGCAGCGCCAGCAGTGACGGGATGCCCACGAACACCAGAATCAGTTCGGCAACCAGCAGCAACTGGCTAGCGGGTTTCTTCACCGTTGATGTTGACACCCTTGTCGTAGCCGGTCATCTCAAGATAGCCAACACCGGATTTGCCGCCACCGATCCGGATCGCACCCTCCCAATAAGACGGCGCGAAGCGGTTGGTGCTGACCAGTTCCTGGTTGTCCATCAGCGCCCGCGTCTCGATGGAAAGTCCCATGGAGGGCACGCGCAATTTCCAGTCAATTGGGTAGGCCGCGCCCGTCGCGGCGCTGGACCATCTGCGCCCCGGCTCCATCTCAATGTCCGCTGAGCTCAAATGGCGAGTGCGGCCTTCGGGATCGACATACGTGCCTGAAGAGAGCCCGCTTGCGCCGCCGCCGCGCAGGCGCAGACGGTAGACCATCAGCTCACTGCCGTCGTCAAACTGTAGACTCAGCCAGTCCCAGCCCTCTAACTCGCCCCCCAGACGATGCGAGAAGAACTCATGATCCATCCACGACGCGCCCTGTACCTCATGCCGTGTACCGTCCACTTCAATCTCGCCGGACGTGATCAGACGCGTCAGCGAGACATAGTGAGACGCGTTGCCCTCGCCGGGCATCTTCTGGCTGAGGCCCCCAACGCCGTGGATGACCGGCGGCTTCGCGGAGTCAAGCGTCAGCCTGACGGCATAGTCTTCGGCGAAGGCACTCAAGGACTGCCGCTCACCGTCCCATTTCACCTGCCAGTTTCCATTCCACACTCGCCGCTGGTCGGCACTGACCCCAGCAATGCCCGGGCCCGCGCGGTTTAAGCGCTCGGTGTGGTGGAAAACTTTTCGCTCAATATCGGAAAGTGCAAAATGCGCGAGGTAGACATCGTTCACGGCCCACGGTGAGGTTTCGGCCATGTCGCGGCGGATCGCCTGCCGGAAGAAGGTCAGCTCATAGCCGAAGAGCCGCCGCCCGGCGCGAAGATTCCCGGTGTAGTACCACCACTCCGTGCGGAAATCCGGATGATCGAAATGGTCGCGGGGAAACTGATAGCGGTAGCCGGGAAGCGCCATCTTCCACGCAAACGCGCTCGACAGCAAGTGACGCCGCGTCATTCCTCGTGCACCACTTCGATTGGATTCAAACGCGCCGCAATCTGCGCCGGATACAGCCCCGAAAGAAGAGTGGCCACATAGACGACCGCCAGCCCGCCCAACAGTGCGGCGGCCGGCCAGTGAAACTGAATCGTCCAGCCAAAGCTCTGCTTATTGATGACGAACACAAGTATCCATGACAGCGCCACACCGAGAATCGTTCCCGCGCCGGTGGAGAACAGCCCCAGCAGCGCAGCTTCCGACAGGATGACTCGCCGCACCTGTCCCGTGCTGGCGCCAAGGAAGCGAAGCAGCCCGAACTCATGCCGCCGGTCGATCACCAGTGCCAGAAGGGCCCCGGCGATTCCCATCACGGCCACGACGACGGCCACGGCCTCCAGCGCGTAGGTGATGGCGAACGTCCGGTCAAAAATCTTGATCGCTTCGCGGCGCAGGCTCTGGTTGGGAAACACGGCGACGTTCGACCCTCGCGCGGCCCGCTCCACCGCACGCTGTGCCGAATCCAAATCGACGCCAGGCCGCACCCACAAAGCCAGGTTTGACGACGCGGGATCAGGCAGATACTTCAGCATCGTCGCGCGATCCATGATGATGTAGCCGCGCTCACTCGCATAGTCGTAGTAGATGCCGAGCACTTCAAAGCTGCCGAACGATAGCGTGATGCGATCTCCGACACGGACATTGTGTTTGTTGGCGAAGGGCTCACTCACAATCACGCAATCGCAGGTAGGTAAGCGGCGGATAACTTCCCGTCGATCGCCCGCCAGCAGCGTAGGCCGTCCATCCTGCGAAACTTTTGCGGTCTCACCGCCGGCCAGCGTCGCGGGCATGCCGTTGTAGCTGATTGGATACGCACGGAAGCGGTCGACAAGTCGAATCTCCGGCAGCAGCGCAAGCCGTTCGGCGAGATCGGGCGCCAGCGTCGGAAAGCGGTCCGCCGACGCCGAACCCGCGGGCCGCAGGTAGAGGTCGGCTTGGAGTTGCCCGTCCATCCAGATCAGCACGGTCTGCCGGAAACTGCCCACCATGATTCCGACGCTGACCATCATCGCGGTGGCCGTTGTCAAAGCCGCAACAAGCACGGAAGTGCGTCGCATGGATGCCGCAAGGCTCCGCATGGCAAGCATCGGCTCGACACCGCCCAGCCGCCGTAACAGGGGCGTCAGCAGGAAGTTCGCAGCCGCAACCAGCGCGGGAATCGCCAACGCCGCCGCCGCGATCAGCAGGACTGCCGCCGCATATCCGCCAAGCGGTTTGCCAGCGACCGGTGCCGCCTGCGAGGCCAGTGCCGCCAACGTTGCCAATATCGCGGCTGCCAACAACCCGCGCCCGAACCGCACACGCGCAAGATAGTCAACACGTCCGCGCGCCATCGCCTCCACCGGACGAACGGACGCCGCTTCCCTCGCGGGCGACAGCGCCGAAAGCAGCGACACCGTGACGCCGATCAGGATCGCGATCCCGATTGAGCCGGGCGTCAGTTGTACCGGCGCCGGCTGGCTGGACACGTAGAGCGATTCGACGGTTGCGCCAACCAGGCGAACAGCGCCCTCAGCCATCACGCGTCCCAACAGGACTCCCAGCAATCCACCGGCGAATCCGAAGACCGCGGCTTCCAGCAGGAACCCCGCGAGGATCGCTCCGCGTGCCGCGCCCAGCGCGCGCAAGATTCCTATCTCCGGCCGCCGCCGCACCACCGAAACGGAGATCGTGTTGTAGATCAGGAACGCACCGACGACAAGGGCGATATAGCTAAGCACGCGAAGATTCCAGCGAAACGCCTGCAGCATTCTCTGGTTCTCGCGGGTGCGGGCGCCCTGTGGCGCAACCGTTGAGCCGTCCGGCAGCACGCCTGCGATCAGCGACTCCCATTGCTCCAGCGGCCTGTCCTCCGGCGTCCAGATCAGGATGCGGTCCACCTTTCCTTCGCGCCGCAACAGCTTCTGCGCCAGAAGAATATCGGCGACCAGAACGCGACCCTGCTGCGGGAAGACTCCGCCGATGCGCACTGAGCGGACGGCGTCCTGCACCTGCACATTCACTGTGTCGCCCGCGCGCAGCTTCAATCCTTCGCTGGCCCAGAGAGTGTCGCCCTCTCGAAGGGCTTCATCCGCCGGCGCGTTCTCGATATTTTCTAGCGCGTTGGCCACCATGTCGATTCCGATCAGCGGGACGGTGTCGTTCGTGGCTGCGAGAGTGGCGTAGTCTTCCAATCGCGCCCGGATTCGAATCGCGTGCGGCAATGTCGCGATGCGCGCGACGACGGTCTCGGGGACGCCTCCGACGGCGGTGACTTCGAGATCGGCATCGCCCGTCATCGTTTCCATCGAAGACCGGAACGATCCCGCCGCCGCGTCTCCCGCAAGATCGATCGCCAGCACCACCGCCACACCCAGCGCGACGGCCAACACAGTAAGCGCGGTACGAAGCGGTTCTTCCTTCAGGGGTCGCAGAATCAGGCGATGGAAGATGCGCCGCATCAGGATTCGATACGCCCGTCGCGCATGCGGATCACGCGGTCGCAGAGGCCGGTCGATTCCAGGCTGTGCGTCGCCATCATCACCAGCACGCCTTCGCTGGCGATCCCGCGAAGCAGTTGGATCACGATGTCGCCGGTAGTGGAATCGAGATTGCCTGTAGGCTCGTCGGCCAGCACCATCTTGGGCGAGTGCACCAGTGCGCGTGCAATCGCCACGCGCTGCATCTGGCCGCCGGACAATTGATGTGGCAGACGGTCCTCAAGACCGGCCATCTCCACCCGGGCGAGCCTTGCGGCCGCGCGGCTGCGTGCGTCGCCGCCGCCGCTGAGGAGCAATGGAATCTCGACGTTCTCCACCGCGCTTAAGTTTTGGAACAACTGAAACGACTGAAAAACGAACCCAACCGAAGACCGGCGCAGGCTCGTCAATCCCGAGTCGTCGAGCTGCGACGTAACGGACCCATCGAGAAACACCGTTCCATCCGTCGGCACATCCATCGCGCCCGCGAGGTTTAGCAGCGTCGATTTTCCGCAGCCACTGCGGCCCATCAGGGCGATAAACTCGCCGCCGCTGGCGTCCAGCGAGACGCGATTCAGCGCCACGACGGGATCGCCGTCGGTCTGATAGATCTTGCTGACGTTGTCGAAACGAAGAATCGGCAGGCCGTTTGAAGGATGCGCGTCTTCCGTGCTGTGCTGCACGAAATGCGTCTACGCGCCCGGAGCGGCCTTCAGTTCCTGGATGATCTGGCTGGCACGGTCGAACAGCATCGACGTTTCGTTGGAGCAGCCCAGGAAAAGCATTCCGTTCTTCTTCCAAAACGAAGCCAGTTCGATCGAACGCGTCTGCGTGCCGGGAATCACTTTGTACTTCTGGCAGGTGTCGCGGATCTTTTCCATCGCGTCCACTTGTTTCGGATTCTTGAAGTCGCCCGGGCATCCCAGAGAGATCGACAGATCCGCCGGACCGACCATCACGGCGTCGACACCCTTCACGGAGATCAACTCATCCCGGGCTTCAAGCGCCCGCACGGTCTCGATCTGGAAGACGACCATCGTGTTGCGGTTGACGTGGTCGATGATCTGCGGCATCGTGGCGGACTCGTAGTCGATATTGGTGGGCGTGATGCCATAGCCGCGAATCCCTTCGGGTGGAAACTTCGTCCAGGAAATGGCTTTCTCCAGCATTGCCGGCTCTTCGACACGCGGCAGCATGATGCCTTCCGCGCCGCAGTCCAGGGCGCGCGCAATCAGGGAATACTGAAGATCGGCGACGCGGACCACCGGCGATAGACCGGCGATGCGGCCGATGCGGCACAGGTCCTGCACCGTCTCCCAATCGAATCCGCCGTGCTCAAGATCGATAAACGCCCAGTTGAATCCAGCATGCGCCAGCGCATTCAACGCCTCCTGCTGGCGAAACTGGCCGTATCCGCAGCCATACTGCACCTGCCCCGACTTCAGGGCCGTTAAGACATGGTTTTCTTTCATGCGTCCTTTGAAACGCCCGGCGATGGGTTCGCGCTACAAAGGCAGCACGTGGTGGTCCGGACAGTTTACATGGATGTTCTCATAAATGCGCCCGATCAAGCCGGGTCCATGTTGGGCGAGGAATGGGAGCATCGAATAGAAACGTTCCTGCAAGTGTTTTCGCGGATAGATCAGGTTCTGTAGATACGCGGCATCGTCGAACGCCCGCTGTTCGCGCCGCATGATCTCGCGGGCTAGCTTACCGCGGCTCTTCGTTAGCTGATACTCAATCTTCGCGCGGCTCTTCGACATCGACGCGACCAACGTTGGATCGAAAGCGTGCGACTCCATCGCATTCCTCAGTCCATCGAGAGCGGAGTGGGTCTGCTGGGCCGCTTTATCGAATGCGGCGTTGATCGCCGGTGGGACCAGCCGCTCCGCAATCAATTGTTGAAACGCCTGCTCCGGATGAAGGATATCTGCCAGATCCAGCTTGTAGCGGTCCATCAGTTTTCCGGCGCGTGAATCCAGAAGCGTGAATGCGGCGCGTGGAATAATGGCGGGCTGTCTTTCGAGGAGGCGCTGGTAGAGCACGGCCGACTGCGCCAGGTAAGCCACCTCCGCCGGACCCCCAATCATCACGGCTGTCGGCAGCAGAAAGTCCTGCATTACGGGCCGGAGCAAGGCGTTGGGCGAAAGCTGTTCCGGTCGAACCGCAGACGGGCTGCCCTTCACCGGCATCCGGCGCCCGTTGTCCAACTGGAAGAACAAGGGCGATTCTTTCGTTTCGAGATGGACCTGCGCGTGGTAGCCCGCTGCAACCAGCTCCTGGCTGCGCGCGTAGACGGCGGCGGAAAGCTCTGCGGACTTCGACGCCGCGTCCGCCAGAAACGGCGCTGCGATCTCCCGAATCTTCGGCGACAGCGGATCGAGAAACAGGACCTCGTGGCTGCCAAGAAACTCCTTCACCAAATCGCGGAACGCTTGGCCGTACGTCCGGCCCGGCACGTAGGCCTTCGCGACGGCGGCGGCAATCTCCGCGCCATGGGGAAAGCCGGCGAGCAATGCGGGAAGATCCGAAGAGACAGATCCGATTTCGATGCTTCCCACTGTTTGCTGCGGCCGCGCGGAACCGGTGGAGCGCAATTGCGCGGGACGCATCGGCGCTTCATACACCCACGCGTGGTCGATCTCTTCGAAATCGTGATCCTCCGTGGCCAGCCAGAAAACAGGAACCGCCGACTGTCCGGCAGCGGAAAGCTGTCGCGCCAGCGAGACCGCCGTTAGAGCCTTGAAGAATGTGTAGCAAGGTCCGCCGTAAAGGCCAACCTGTTGGCCCGTGACCACTGCCACCGCGCCCGGACGCGCCAAGACACCCAACAACGGATGATTGGCGTTGATCTCCCGGAGCGCCTCCACCATCGCGGCGCGGCGCGACTCCGGATAGTCGATCTTGCGGGCCGCCGTCAGGTAGCTGTCGAAATCGTAGGGCGAAGAAAGATAGAACTTCGAGACGCGGTCGTAGTGATAAACCAAGTCCGAAAAAAGCTTGGAGGTTCCGGGAAGGTCAGTATGGCGAACACAGAAAGCTTCCATTCATTCGTCCAAACGGGGATTCTCTTCGAGCCTAACAGATGATCGCGGGCGCGTAAGGTTTCAGAAAATTCCGCAATTCCATCCTTCTGATAGCTTGATAGAAGCGCTTCTCATGTTGGACGAACAGAGCTTCCGCACCCATTGCGACCAGACACTCGACGCTCTTCAGCGGTCTCTCACGCGCGCGTCGGAGCGCTTCGAATTTGAGTCCGACATGAACAACGGCGCGCTGACGATCGAGTTTGAAGAGCCGCCCGCCCGCTTTGTCGTCAGCCCGAATACTCCCGTTCGCCAGATCTGGGTTTCAGCGCATTCCAAAAGCTTCAAGCTGGGATGGGACGAGGCGTCGGGGAGCTTCGTGCTGCCCGAGACGGGCCAAACGCTGCCGTCGTTGATCGCCGGGCACATTTCGAGCCAGCTCGGCGAAGAAGTCGAACTCTAACGTGGCAGGCGTCTACCTTTCCTATCCGTTCTGCGCCCAGAAGTGCACGTACTGCAACTTCGCTTCCGGCGTGTTTCCTGAGAGCTTGCGCCCCGCTTACCTGAACCGGTTGAAGCGTGAGATCGCGGAGACGGAATGGTCGTGGATTCCGGAGACGGTGTACTGGGGCGGCGGCACTCCAAGCCTGATCGCGCCGGAGGACTTGGCTGCCATTCATCGCCTAATCCCGGGTGGCGCTTGGCGCGAAGCGACGCTGGAAACCGCACCGGGCACTGTTGATCAGGACCGCGCCCGCGCATGGCGGGACGCCGGAATCGACCGCGTAAGCCTGGGCGTACAGAGCTTCGTCGAAACCGAGATCCGGCGTACGGGAAGGAAGCACAGTGCCGAGATCGTGGCCAACGACGTTGCTCTACTTCGGCAGGCGGGAATATCGAAGATCAATCTCGATCTGATTGCGGGCCTTCCCGGCCAAACGCTCGCCTCCTGGAGCGCGTCGCTGGACGCGCTGCTTGCGCTTGCGCCGGATCACGCATCGGTCTACATGCTGGAAATCGACGAAGAGTCGCGCCTGGGCCGGGAGATGCTGCTGGGAGGAGTTCGCTATGGCGCTTCGGATGCGCCCGGCGAAGCGGAGACCGCCGAGTTCTATGAGCTTGCGGTGTCGCGGTTGGCGGGCGGTGGCCTGCACCGGTATGAGATCTCGAACTTCGCGATCCCCGGCCATGAATCGGCGCACAACATGAAGTACTGGCGTCGCGAACCATACCTCGGATTCGGGGCCGATGCGCATTCCTTCGACGGGGTCGACCGCTGGGCGAACGCGGAATCTATCGAG
The DNA here is from genome assembly GCA_041746955.1 of Bryobacteraceae bacterium. GTDB lineage: Bacteria > Acidobacteriota > Terriglobia > Bryobacterales > Bryobacteraceae > JAPKYZ01. The sequence goes on along the minus strand of JBGTFZ010000086.1, from coordinate 72,644 downwards.
GTGTATCTCGATCCCGCGCATCCGCCCGCTGAGCGCACCCCCGCCGTTGAAGGCGAAGAGCACTTCTTCCTGGGCCTGCGACTGATGGAGGGGATCGCCGCATCCGGCGCGCCGCGCACCCGCAGCGAAGAAGAGGGCCTGCTGGAGCGCGCCGATGGACGCCTGCGCCTGACTCATCGCGGGGTGCTTTTATCTAACGAAGTTTTCGCGGAGTTTTTTCAATGATCGACCTGCGCAGCGACACCGTCACGAAGCCCACAGCCGCCATGCGAAAAGCCATGGCCGAGGCCGAGGTGGGGGACGATGTTTACCAGGAAGACCCCACTGTCAACCGGCTGGAGCAACGCGCCGCCGAAGTGGCCGGCAAAGAGTCGGCTCTGTTTCTGCCCACCGGCACGATGGGAAATACGATCGGGATCAAGCTGCATACGGAGCATGGGCAGGAGGTAATCTGCGACGCCCGGGCGCATCTGCTGGACTGGGAATTGTCGATGGTGGCCTGGTTCGCCGGATGCCTGATTCGGACCGTGGATTCGCCGGACGGCATCCTGCACTGGAACGCGATCGAGCGGCACGTGCGCAGGTTCGGGCCACACAACGCTCCCACCGCATGCGTTGAGATCGAGAACACGCACAACATGGCGGGCGGCACGGTGTACCCGCAGGAAGTGCTGGACGATGTTTGCGACCGCGCCCACGCGGGCGGAATGAAGGTGCATATCGACGGCGCGCGAATCTTCAATGCCGCGCAGGCGTCCGGACTGGACGTAGCGCGAATTGCCGACAAGGCCGACACGATCACATTCTGTTTGTCGAAGGCTCTTGGCGCGCCGGCTGGTTCTCTGCTCGCCGGATCGAAAAGCGACATGGATCGCGCGCGTCTCTACCGGAAGCGTCTTGGCGGCGGAATGCGGCAGGCAGGCGTGCTGGCCGCGGCCGGACTGATTGCGATGGAAGAAATGCCGCGGCACCTTGAAGCGGATCACGCGAATGCGCGCGTGCTGGCGGATGGACTGCGCGAAATGGGATTCGACACCGGGGCCGTCCCCACCAACATCGTCATCTTCGACCTTGCGGGCCGTATGGAACCCGCTGCGTTTTTGGAGGCTCTGCGGCAGCGTGAGATCCGCGCAAATTGTATCGGCGGCTCGCGCATCCGGTTTGTCACGCACTACGACGTGTCGCGCGCGCAGTGCGAAGCGGCACTCGCCGCGGTCCGCGAAATTCTTGCATGAACCCACTCCTCGCCCCCGGGCTTTCGCCCGCTTTCGACGAAATTCAGGCTCAGCACATTCAGCCTGCCGTCGACACGCTTCTTGCCGCCGCGCAAGCCGAGATTGACCGGATCGCCGCTGCTGCTACGCCGGACTATCCGGCAGTGGTGCTGGCGCTGGACCGCGCGACAGAACCGCTGGACCATGCCATGGCGATCATCGGGCACCTGGAATCCGTCCGGACCGCGCCCGAGTTGCGCGATGCGTACAACGCCGTCCTGCCAAGCGTGGCGGAGTTCGGCGCTTCGGTTCCGCTAAACCCGAAGCTATGGGGCGCTGTGCGCCAAGTGACGGACGCGCCAGAAGGTGTCCATCGCCGGTTCCTAACGAAAACGCAGCGCGGCTTTCGGCGCGCCGGTGCGGACCTTGCGCCGAACGACAAAGAACGGCTGACGGAGATCAACGTCGAGCTGGCGCAGGTGACGACGCGCTTTGGCCAGAACGCGCTGGATGCGACGAACGCGTGGGACCTGGTGGTGAAGGATGAAGCGGAGTTGGCGGGACTGCCACCCTCCGCCATCGACGCCGCGCGGCAAAGCGCGCTGTCAAAGAGTCTTGACGGCTGGCGGTTTACGCTTCAAGCGCCCAGCGTAAAGGCGGTGCTGACTTACCTGGATAACCCCGGCATTCGCGAACAGGTGTGGCGCGCGCAGGCCACCCGCGCGTCCAGCGGCGAGACCAACAACGCGGAGCTGATCCCGCAGGTCCTCCGGCTTCGCGCCGAAAAAGCGAGCCTCCTGGGATTCGACAACTTTGCGGACTTTGTACTGGAAGAACGCATGGCGAAATCCGGCACGCGCGCCATGGCGTTTCTCGACGAACTGTTCGCTCGCACCGCACCCCGCTTCGCCGAAGAGCGGCAGGAGCTTGAGGCCTTCGCGGCGCGGCCGCTGGAGCCCTGGGACGTCGGCTATTGGGCGGAGAAGCAGCGACGGGCACTGTACGATTTCGACGAGGAAGCGCTGCGTCCGTACTTCCCGCTGGAAGGCGTGGTCGATGGGATGTTCCGCATCTTCGAGGGGCTGTTCGGTTTGCAGATCAGCCGGCGCCCCGAGATACTCGGCTGGCACGCCGATGTGGAATGCTTCGAGATCCGAACCGACGACGGGCGCGTGGCGGGCCTGTTCTACACCGATTGGTTCCCCCGCGAGAATAAGCGCGACGGGGCGTGGATGGATGCACTGCGCACCGGCGGGCCGGGGCCGGGACCGGACGGGTTCGAACCGCATGTCGGCCTGATGTGCGGCAACCTGACGCCGCCCGTGGCCGGCAGACCCGCGCTGCTGACGCATCGCGAGGTGGAGACGGTATTCCACGAGTTCGGGCATCTGCTGCATCAATGCCTCAGCACGGTCGAAGTCCGCACGCTGTCCGGCACGCGCGTTGCGTGGGACTTCGTGGAACTGCCCAGCCAGATCATGGAGAACTGGTGCTGGGAGCGTGACGCGCTAAGCCGGTTTGCGCGCCACTGGGAAACCGGCGAGCCGGTTCCGACGGCGATGTTCGACCGTATGAAGAGGGCCAGGAACTTCCGGGCGGCAACATACCAGATGCGCCAGTTGAGCTTCGGGATTCTCGACCTGAAGCTGCACACGGGGTACGATCCGGCCCGCGACGGCGATGTGCTGGACTACTCACGCCGCGTGATGCAGCCGATGTCGACGGCCACTCTTCCGGATGACTACGCGATGGTCGCCGGCTTCACGCATCTGTTCAACGACCCGGTGGGGTACGGCGCGGGCTACTACAGCTACAAGTGGGGGGAAGTCCTGGACGCGGACGCGTTCTCCCGGTTCCAACGGGAGGGCATCTTTAACGCGGAGACGGGCGCGGCGTTCCGGAAGGAGGTATTGGAAAAGGGCTGCTCGGAGGAGCCGGAGATGCTGTACCGAGCGTTCATGGGCCGCGATCCCGACCTGTCAGCGCTGCTGGAGCGGAACGGCCTGTTGGCGGCGCAGCCGGTACGCTGATGCTGAAGATTCTCGCTTCCCGGTTCCTCTCGGGTGAGCCCACCGATCAGCCCCATCACGTTCGAGCTCTAGAATGATGGGACGCGAAGCAGATCTCTCCGCTTTTTGCCGTCAAGTGAGGGCCCGGTCAGCTGAGCATCGGCTGGCTATGGCGGCCGTCAGAGAAATACCGGGGCAGATGGTATCGATTCTCCGGCAAGAGCTAGCTAGGCCGGTTGCTGCTGCGTCAAGCAGTGCAGCGTGCCCAGGCCCAGTACCAGATCGCGGCAGTTGATCCCAACAACTTCTCGATCCGGGAAGCACCGGGCAAGTGTGTTCAAGGCAATGCGGTCGGCCGGATCGTTGAATGCCGGAACCAATACAAGCCCGTTGGCGATGTAAAAGTTGGCATAGCTGGCGGGCAGAAGCTGGCCGTCGAAATAGACCGGCTGCGGCTGCGGAAGCCGCACCACCTTCAACCCGGCGGCGCGCACGCGGCGGATGCAATCCTCATGATCAAGACACGCCACCGTATCCGCATCTACAAATCGTGCGAGATCGTCCACGTGCCCGTGCGTGTCGTCGCCCGGAATTCCGTTGCCCAGCCAGATGACTTCCGACACACCGAGATACTCATGAAAAACGCGCTGATAGTCGTCCCGCGTAAAGCCGGGATTGCGGACCTGCGTGTCGCTTAGCAGCCATTCCTCGGTGGTCAAGAGAAGGCCCTGGCCATTGATATCGATGCCGCCGCCTTCGAGAACCACATTGGTCGCGATACGCCGCATTCGCAGGCTCTTCGCGATGAACGCCGGAAGCTTGTCGTCGAGCGCACTGTTGCCGTACTTCGCCCACGCAGTGAACGTCCAGTCCACCGCCGCCGTCTGGCCGACGGCATTCTTCACGAAGGTTGGGGCGGTGTCGCGGAGCCAGCTCCGGTTCGTCGGACAGGTGAAGAAAGCGACGCGGTCGAGGTTGGCTCCGGACTTCTCGAACGCCCGCTCGGCGGCTTTCTCCGCAGCCTCATCTTCGACAACGACGCAGACCCGCTCAACCCGCGACAAGTGGCGAACGATATCCGCGTAGACCCATCCAACCGGCGCGAACTTGCCGGGCCAATCGGAACGCTCATGCGGCCATGCGATCCACGTTGCCGCATGCGGCGCCCACTCGGCGGGCATGCGCCACGCCGGCTCTAGGCTAGCCATCGATTCGTGATCGCTCCGTAGGCGTCGATTCGGCGGTCGCGAAAGAACGGCCAGTTGCGGCGCACCTCCTCCATCCTCGCGGGATCGCAGTCAAAGACGAGAATCTCTTCCTGGTCGACGCTGGCCTGTTGAATGATCTGCCCAAACGGATCGGCCGCGAAGCTGGAGCCCCAGAATTCAAGGCCCGCTTCGGGAGTGCCCTCAAACCCAATGCGGTTAACCGCCGCGACATATATGCCGTTTGAGATCGCGTGCGCGCGCTGCACCGTTATCCAGGCGTCGCGCTGCGCCGCACCGTACTGCTGTTTTTCATGCGGGTGCCAGCCGATCGCGGTCGGATAGAACAGCACGTGCGCCCCCTGAAGCGACGTCAGGCGCGCGCCCTCCGGATACCACTGGTCCCAGCACACCAGCACGCCGATTCGTCCGAACTTCGTGTCGAAATTCAGAAACCCGGTATCGCCGGGAGTGAAGTAGAACTTTTCATAGAACAGTGGATCGTCGGGGATGTGCATCTTGCGGTAGATCCCTTGCAGTTCGCCGCCCGAACCGATGATCGCAGCGGTGTTGTGATACAGCCCCGTCGCCCGTCTCTCGAACAGGCTGGCCACGACGGCCACGCCACACTCTTTCGCGATTCGGCCAATCGTCTCCGTTGACGGACCGGGAATCGTCTCGGCGAGATCGAACAGTTCCGCGTTCTCTTCCCGGCAAAAATATTGCGACCGGAAGAGTTCCTGGAGGCACACGACCTGCGCGCCCTGCGAGGCGGCATCGCGAATCTTGCCCACCGCTTTATCGAGATTTTCTTCGGGATTTGTGGAACACGCCATCTGCACGAGTCCGATGCGGAACTTGCCGGGAGAAGCCATCGGTTATTATTTTCGTCGATGCGAGCCTTCACCGCACTATTTTTGTGTTGCGCGCCAGTGACGGCGGTTGCGCAGCCATTGGCCGGCACCAAGCCGCTTCAGCGCGATGACGACCTGGCGATGGAGATGGTGGCCGGGATCGACCGCTATCTGATGCGCGAAACGGAGGCGGCTGCGGGGAAACGCGGCACACCGTCGCGCGCCGGGCTGGCGCGGGTCTACGGTGTCGTAGACGCTCGGGTGCCGAATCCCCAGCCCCAGAACATTGACGGACGCGTTCGTTGGCCGGTGCTCGACGGGCTGTGGGCGGAGGGGATCGTGCTGAAGCCCAATGGCCGTCGAAAAGGAAAGACCATCGTGCTGCCCGACCCCGATGCCTCGGATGTGCCGGAGGCGCGGCGACGGGCCGACGCCGGCGACGAAGTGCTGGTGATCGTACTGATCGACCGGCGCGACACGTGGTCCGGCAATCCCAGCGTCCGCATGACGAATCAACCGCATCGCGAATGGATTCACCGGCAGCTGTTTCCCGCCGGCCGTCACATCATCGGGATCGAAGTGCAGAAGGTCCTGTCGGCCATCGACTGGTTTGCCGCAGGTGAAGACGTCAGCTTGGCCGGATACGGCGAGGGCGGGTTGGTCGCGATGGTCGCCGCCGCGTTGGACGACCGGATCACGCGCACTTTGATCTCGGGCGCGTTTGAGCCTCGCGAGAACGTGTGGCGTCAGCCGATCTATCGAAGCGTGTGGGGACAGCTTCTGGCGCACGGCGATGCCGAGATTGTCCGCCTGATCGCGCCGCGTGAGGTACGGATTGAGCCTGCGGGCTATCCCGCGATCCAGGGGCCGTCGCCCGAACGGGAGGGCCGTCGCGGTGCCGCACCGGGAAACCTCGCGCCGCCAGACGCGGCGGATGTCCTTCGTGAGTTCGAACGCATTGGCACGGCGAACGCGCGCATGGCTCCAGCGCTTTCAACGCAGGCAGTGCCCGGTCCGCCGCTGGATCTTTCGATTGACCAGCAAACCGCCGTCGAGGAGATGACGGCGTTCGCGCAACGCCTGATCCGCGAGTCGGAACGGACGCGACGGGAATTCGCCGCCGGCAAAGACGCCGCCTCACTGCGGAAGTATCTGTGGGAAGAAGTATTGGGCAAGCTGCCCGCACCGACTGAACCGATGGAAGTGGAAACGCGCGCGGCGTACGACAAACCCGCCTTCCGGGGATACGAAGCCGTGATTCCCGTGTGGCGGGACGTGTTCGCCTATGGCGTCCTGCTAGTGCCCAAGGATCTGAAGCCGGGTGAGCGTCGGCCGGTGGTGGTTGCCCAGCACGGCTTGAACGGACGGCCGCAATACCTGATCGATCCTCCGGACGCGCGCAACGAAACCGTCTACGCCCGCTACGCCGCCAAGCTGGCGGAGCGCGGCTTCATCGTCTACGTCCCGCAGAACCCCTACATCGGCGACGAGCAGTTTCGCGTCCTGCTGAGGAAGGCCCCGCCACTAAAGCTGTCGCTGTTCAGCTTCATCATCGGCCAGCACCAACGGACGCTCGAATGGCTGGCCACGCTTCCATTTGTGGATCCAAAACGAATCGGCTTCTATGGCCTCAGCTACGGCGGCAAGACCGCGATGCGGGTTCCTTCACTTCTCGATGGCTATGCTCTGTCGATCTGCTCCGGCGATTTCAATGAATGGGTTTGGAAGATCACCAGCGTCACCGAACCGTTCAGCTACATGTTCACGCAGGAGTACGACATGCTGGAGTGGAATCTCGCGAATACGCTCAGCTACTCCGAGATGGCGGGGTTGATCGCGCCACGGCCCTTCATGGTGGAACGCGGACATCGCGACCCGGTGGGTCTCGACGAGTGGGTCGCGTACGAATACGCGAAGGTCCGCCGAGCCTACGACGAGGCCGGCATCGGCGAACGCACGGCCATCGAGTTCTTCAACGGCGTCCACCAGATTCACGGGCGCGGCACGTTCGATTTTCTACACCGGCATCTGGGCTGGCCGAAGCGTGACTAGGCGACGCGGTACTTCGCGATGGCGTCCTCGTTGAGGTCGATTCCCAATCCTGGCTCATCCGGAATCTTCAGGTAGCCATCCACGGCGCGGAGTTTCTGGCGCGTCAAAGATTCGCGCAGATTCGTTTCCTCTTCGGTGACGAACTCGCAGATCAACGCATTCGGAATCGACGCCAACCAGTGGAGAGCGGCGGTGACGTTGATGTATGTCGTGAAGCCGTGATTCGCCACCGGCAGTCCGCGATCCCATGCCAGCGCGGCAATCTTCATCGCCTCCGTAAAGCCGCCGCATCGCGTCAGATCAACCTGCACAACGTCGATCTTTCCGCGATCCATCAGTTCGACGAAACTTAAGCGGCTGGACTCTTCTTCGCCCGCGGCGATCCTCAGCGGCGAAGCGGCCGCCAACTTCGCGTAGCCGTCATAGTCGTCGGGACGAAGCGGTTCTTCAAACCAGAACGGCCGGTACTCCTCGAAGGCTCGCGCGCGCTGAATTGCGGTCTTCGCGTCGTACACCAGGCCCGCATCGATCATCAGATCGCAATCGGCGCCCATGCCCTTGCGGGCCTCGCGCACAAGGGCGATATCGGTGGCTTCGTCCAGCCCCATCGGGTCCCAGCCGAACTTCATCGCCGTGAATCCCTTGTCGCGCAGCCTCCCGGCGAGTTCGCGAGTCTTGTCCGGCGTTGGCCCCCACAGCGAACTGGCGTAGCATCGAATGCGATCGCAGAAGCCACCGCCGAGCAGCTTCCACACCGGCAGACCGAGAGCTTTGCCCTTGATGTCCCACAGAGCCATGTCGAGACCCGACATCGCGTGTATGCCGATGCCGCGGCGTCCCGAGTATATGTTGGCCCGATACATTCGATGCCACAGCTTTTCGGTCTCGAATGGATCTTCGCCAATCAGAACATTGGCGAGCCCGGTGGTGGTTGTGTGGGAGAACGGCCCCTCAATGGCGCCCTTGACGGCCAGCGGACTGGAGTCAACCTCGCCGATTCCCGTAATGCCGGCGTCGGTATGGACGCGAACAATCAGCGCGTCCTGGCCGCTGTCGCACTGCGTTTTCACCTCCGGCTGGCGAAGGTAGATGGCTTCAACTTCGGTGATCTTCATCGCTCGCGATTGTATCGAGCGATGCGCGCCCCGCTATCCGCCCAGGTAAACGCGGCCGCTTGCCGTCTCGACATTCTTCTTCCAATCCTCCAGGCCCGGACCCTTCAGTCCAGACGCCTTTTCGCGCATCGCCTGCATCTGATTTGCCGACAATGGCGCGAAGGATTGGGCGATGCGCACATCGTCCTCCAACTGCCCGACCGTCGTACAACCAATGGCCAGGCAATGTATCGGAAGGCTTAGCGTGTACCGCAGGCAATCGCCGATTGAAAATCTCTGAAGCAGTTTCGCGTTCGCGGTGGACTTCATTCCCTGGATGCCCATGCCGCGCTCCACGGCCACGGGCAGCACCTGCTTCTCAAAGCTGAGATACGCGGGGTCCGCCGCATGCAGCGGCATCAGGATGGTGTCCCACTTGTCGTAGCGCTTCAGCATCTCCAGATGCATTGCGGGGTCGTGATGGCCCGTGAAGCCGAAGAAACGGCACTTGCCGGATTTCTTGGCATTCTCCATCGCCTCCAGAGCTCCGCCGGGACCGAAGATCTCGGCAATCTCCGCCGGTGTGCGGACATCGTGAATCTGCCAGAGGTCCACATAGTCCGTCTTCATTCGCTTCAACGACAATGCCAGATCGGCCTCCGCGGCCTTGCGGGATCGTGACATTGTTTTTGAGGTGACGAACACCTTCTTGCGCATCGCGGGGGAAAGCGCAGCGCCGAAGACCTCCTCCGACTTGCCGCCCCAATAGATGTGCGCGTTGTCGAAGTAGTTGATGCCCAGCTCGTGCGCGCGCCTTACGATGGCCACGGCGTCGTCGAACGTGCAGAGCGGAAAACGCCCGCCCGCCTGCCCGATGATTGTCAGCTTCTCTCCCGTTTTGCCCAGCGTCCGGCGCGGAATCTCGCCGCCAGTGGTCGCCGCCAGGGAGGGGAGAGCGGAGGCAGCCGCGGGCGCCGCGAGAGAGGATCGTACAAAGCTTCGCCGGTTCATGCCGCAATTATAGGACGATCTTGCGGCATCAGCCACACGTGCGCGGAAAACTCTCGGAGCACGCCGAAGCCGAACCGCCGGTACAAGCGGATCGCGTCGCCATTCTCCGCAGTCACCGTCAGGCTGGCCTCGCGGCACCCGGCCTCCCACAATCCTTCAAGTGACCTGCTGAGCAGATAACCGCCCAAGCCCCGATGCTGTGCGTTCGGCAACACACAGATCTGCGTGATGTGGCCGGTTTCCGGGGCAACGACGCTGGCAAGCGACAGGCCCAGCAACTGGGATGTCTCGCGGTCCAGCGCGACAAACGATCCGGAAGTCAGGAACGCCCCGCAGCCTGGGTAGAGAACGATATTGGATAGGAACCGCCGCGCGCCGGCGGCGTGCAGGTATTGATCGTTGATGCGGCTGTCGATGTGGCCATCGTAGGCGCTGGTGATCAGGCGCGCCGCATCGTCCGCATACTCGTCGGTCCAGTGGTCCAGGCGTATCCCCGCGGGCGCGTCCAGCGAGTTCTGCATCGCCGGGCGATGCGCAAGCATGAACAATCTGGGGAAACTGCTGCCCGTCAATCCGGTGAACTGCCGCGCCAGCCGCCCATGCTGCGGCGGGTGGCGTAGCATCATCAGCTGCGCTTCCATGCGATTGACTCCGTGGTGCCGGAATGCGTCGTTCAAGCTGGCTGCAATCAGCCGGTGCTCCGCCTCGGGCGTGGCGAACGGACGCAGGGTGTAGAGGTTGCCGAGAAGTGCTTTTCCTTCTTCGATGACATGGTAGGCGTAGCCGGCAACGCGGCGGTCGATTCGCAGCGCCACGCCGGCCAAGGCGCGCATGTCGGTGTACCGGCAAATCAACCCGGCTGCTGGTGAAAAATCCCAGTGAAGTTCGCGGCGCCAAGCCCCGAGTTCCTCCTCCAAGACCGCAGACAGGTCGGAGCTTTTCGATTGCCTTAGATCGGTGATCTCGGCGTCGGCATTTTCGAGCCGCGCGGCCATGGCCGCAATTATACGCCTTGTCTCAAAAACTGGCGGATGCTTCGAACCGCCTGCCGCGTGCGTTGATGATTCTCGATGAACGCGAACCGTACGTGCCCATCGCCGGCCGGACCGAAACCGATGCCGGGCGCGACACCGACAAGCGCTTTCTCCAGGATTCTCTTCGAAAACTCAAGCGACCCCAGCGCACGAAACGGCTCCGGAATCGGGGCCCAGAGAAACATCGAACCCTTCGGACGCTCCATTGGCCAGCCTGCCGCTTTCAGGCCGTCCACCAGCACATCCCGGCGGCGCTCATACAACTGGCAAATCTTCTTCGTCTCTTCCTCGCACTCCCGAAGCCCGATGATCGACGCAATCTGGATTGGCTGGAAGATTCCATAATCGAGATAGCTTTTGATCCGCGCCAGCGCCGCGATCATGCGGGAGTTGCCCAGGCAGAATCCGACGCGCCAGCCCGCCATGTTGTAGCTTTTCGTCATCGAGAAAATCTCGACCGCATGCTCCTTTGCGCCCTCCACTTGGAGAATGCTGGGTGCGCGATAGCCGTCGAAGCACAGGTCGGCGTACGCGAAATCGTGCAGCACCATCGTTCCATGCTGGCGGGCGAGATCGATGATTTCCTTAAAGAAGTCCAGATCGACACATTGAGTGGTGGGGTTGTGCGGGAAATTCACCAAGATCATCTTCGGCTTGCGCGCCGGCGTGCGAAACAGATCTTTCAGCCGGTTCAGAAACTCCGCCGGAGTGGGCATGGGAAGCAGACACGCGTGCCCTTCCGCCATGATCACGCCCCACTGGTGTATCGGATACGCGGGATCGGGAGTCGCGACGGCGTCACCGGGGCCCAGCACCGCAAACATCAGGTGCGCAAGTGCGTCCTTTGCGCCGATTGTGGCGATGGCTTCCTTGTCCGGATCAAGCTGGACGCCGTAGTTGCGCTCATAGCGCTTGACGATTTCCAGGCGAAGATTCGGGATGCCTTTCGATACGGAATAGCGGTGGTTGCGGGGGTTCCGCACGGCTTCGATCAACTTGCTGACGATCGGCCGGGGCGTGGGTCCGTCGGGGTTGCCCATGCCGAAATCGACCACATCGGCTCCGGCGGCGCGGAGCTTGGCCTTCATCTCGTTCGTGATGGCGAAGACGTAAGGAGGGAGCTTGGCGATTCGATAGTAGTCGCCAGAACTGGCAGCGGACATGTGTCCCCTTATTGTACGGGCTGGCAGAATAGTGCCCATGAGATACGAAGCGTTGTTGAACGCGGCAATCTACACCGCGTTGGGGTTGGCGGTGTTCGCCGGGGCGGTAAAGGTTCTGCGTCCCGCGCAGGGGATGGACATGCCGGATGCGGTGCTGCGCGCGGCGGCGATATTGGGCTGCGCCTGGATCATCGCCAGCACGCTGCACTAGTTACTCCTTCCGCTTGAAGCTCCAGCGGATGCCGCCGCGGAACATCCGCCCGTAGTCCGGCCGGTCGAACGAAGGCGTAGGATTCGCCAGCTTGCGGTCGCGGCTGTTTCCGATATTGTCGATTGACGCGAAGAGCTGAACTCCGCGCGGCAGGTCTTTCGATCCGTACACGTCCCACACGCCATAGCCGAACGCGCGCGTCCCGGCGGCGGGATTCAGGAGCCAGTTGCTATAGAAGCTGCCGCGCACATTCGCGATCAACCCCAATCGCGTATTCAGGTAGTCGAGTCCCGTGAAGCCTTGGTGCCGGTGTCGCTGCGCGAGCCGCAGGCCGGTAAACTCATCCTCGGCATCGAGAAAAGTGTAGGCCCACCGAGCGCGCAAACCGCGGGTCAGCGCTAGTTCACCGTCGATCTCGAATCCCTGGGTATGGATGCGGCCGATATTGAAGTAGATGAACGTCTGCCGGTTCAGTAGTGGCTCGAACGTTTGTGGAATCTGGAACTGCGCCATCAATGCCAGCAGTGCTTCGGTGGTCCGTGGCGTGCCGGCATTACGCGTGTCGATGAGATTTCGCACATTGTTGCGGAACACGCTGACGCCTACTCGCGCCCGCCGCCCACGGTACATCACGCCCGTCGACCAGCTGGCGCCGAGTTCGGGCTGCAAGTTCGGGTTCCCAATCACCTGATAGAAGTTCGCGGGGTTGGCGAAGCGGAAGTACAACTGGCCGAGATCCGGCGCGCGGAAACCCTTGCCGAACGATCCGCGCACCACCCAGCTATCCGTAATCCGGTAGACCACGCCCACCTTTGGAACGGCCGCCCCTCCGAAAAGCGAATGGTGATGAATGCGTCCTCCCAGCGTCACGGTTACCCGCTTCCAACTCGCGCGATCCTGAAGCCAAAAGTCGTTCGTCGTCACCTGCCGGCCCGCGTTATCGGCCACCAGGCGATTCGCTCCGCGATACAAATCCTGCGTCCACTCGACTCCTCCCTGCAGCGTATTCCAGGAGCCTATCTGCTGCGAACCCGTCGCGTCCAAACGGTGGTAGCGCTGGTTGAGGTTCGCGAAGGCCAGCGGCGCGGGCGATTGCAGCGATGCCGTCGTGCTGTTCTCGTCGTATCTTGCGGCGTAGGCACGCGCCTGAAATACTGTTCGGGCTGTGGGAATCCAGTCGGCGATTGCCGCGTAGGTTTGGATGGAGTCGTTACTGGCGCCTTCCACCAAACCGGTCTCGGAAAAGTTCCGCCCCGTCTCCCGATTGTGGTAGCCGTTGGCCCGGAAGCCGAGCGCGAACCGGTCGTTGAACTGGTAGCGCGCCTTAAACAGGCCGTCGTAGCGCCGCCAATCGGGACCGACCGTCGCGGGACTACCGGGAATCAACCGGTAGGAGTCCATCTGGTGATGCTCCACGTCGGCGAACAAAGAGAGGCGTTTCGCGACAATCGCGCCGATGTCGTAGCGTCCGTCAATCGCGCCCAAGGATCCGCCGGAGAAGCTGACTCCTCCTTCCAGCTTCTCCACCGGATCCCGCGTGATCATGTTCACTACGCCGCCGATCGCGTCCGTGCCGAAGAGCGCCGACCCCGCGCCTTTGGCCACCTCCACCTGCTGGAGACGCCCGACGCTCTGGCGGTTCAAGTTGATGACACCGCTTTTAATCCCGCGCGCTCCGACGACGGGCAGCCCGTCCTGGAGCACCAGCACCTGACGGCTGTCGATCCCTTGAATTTGTTCGCCGCCGACCGTCGCGGTCGAGCCCCGGCGGGTCATGACGCCCGGCATCTCGGCCAACACGTCGGTTAGCCGCTCATAGCCGGTCTGCTGCATCTGCTCTCGCGAGACGGCCTCCACTTTGATGGCGGAATCGGTTTGCAACTCCTCGACCCGCGACCCGGTAACCACCATCACTTGTTTGAGAGGCGGAATGTCCGTCTCCCGCTCCGCGGTTTTCGAACCCGCATCTTTTTCGGTCTGCGCAAATAACAGCAGCGCTCCAAGCACCCAGGCGTTCATGGCAAGCTCCTTCAAAATGCCGGAGCCTCCGCTACAATCGAGGAGTCGCCGGCCGTCTACGGTCACGCGATCCCGGCCTCGCTCTCCCTTCTCCACAAAGATGGGCGAGGCCGGGTGAACTGCAACTGATTTGCAGTCTCTAATTCTGTACCATTTTGGTCCGGGTTTCGTCAACGCCTATTTTCAGGCGGAGAAAAGCCCGGGGTCAGTGGGCCAAAACGGCAACCGAGCTGCGACTAGGACGGCGCGTTAAGGCCGTCGACCAGAATATCCGACAGGTCGGCAATCAATAGATTGCCCGGATTCTCGGCTGAGTAGTCGGTTTGTGGAAGGTCGTCCACCGTTGCCGCGATGGCGATCCGTGCGCCGGGCGGGTAGACGATTCCGACATCGCTGCGCAGCCGGTCCAGTGAGCCGGATTTCGATGCCACCGGCATTTTCGAATCCAGATGCCGGCCGATGCCATGCTTGTACTGCTGCCGCTTCAGGATGGCGACGATCTCCTTCGACGCCTCGGCAGACACGATCTGGCCGCGATCAACCTTCTCCAGCAGCGCCACCATCTCCCCTGGCGTGGACGATCCGATGCCGAATCGTTCGTTCTCCGGCATCTTGCCGGCTTTGCTGAATCCCGACGGATTCTTCAGTTGCGTCCCATCGCCCCGCACCTTCCGCATGGAGCGCGTGGCCGGCAGTCCCCAGTGGTCCATGCAGCCATTGACGTAGTCGGCGCCGATGCGGTCGAGAATCAGATTGGTTGCGGTGTTGTCGCTGACGACGATCATGACGTGCAGCAGATCGCGCACGGAGAACTGCTTGCCTCCGTCGAACTCGCGAATGATGCCGGACCCCGAGGATTTATCTTCCTCCTTCATCGTCAGCATTTCATCCATGGCCAGCTTTCCTTCGGAGGCCAGGCGGTAGGCGGCACACAGAACCGGCAGCTTGATCGTCGAGGCGGTCCGCACCCGCTCGTTCTCTCCGACACCGATGCGCGCACCCGTATTCAGGTTCTTCGCGCATACCCAGACCTGGCTGCCGGGTTGGACTTTCCGGAACTCGTCGATACGGCTGAGCACTCGGCGGAGGACGACCATAACTTTGATTATGCGAAATTGGGAGTTGGAATCCGAGTTTTTCCCATTGGCCCAATTCTGGTGGGCCTACGGCGCCTTCACCGTTTTCATCGCTTTCCTACTGGCGCTGGACCTGGGTGTGTTCAACCGCGAGTCCCATCGCGTCTCGTTGAAGGAGGCGACAGTCTGGACCATCGTCTGGTTCATCCTTGCAGCGGTGTTCAACCTGGGGCTGTGGGCGTGGGCCGGCGGGCGGTTCGGCCCCGACGCCGCGCGAGTGGTGGCGCTGGAGTTTGCGGCGGGCTATGTGGTCGAGCGGGCGCTTAGCTTCGACAACATCTTCGTCTTCGTCGTTGTATTCCGCTATTTCGCGGTTCCCGCCAAGTACCAGCACCGCGTTCTGTTCTACGGCATCATCGGGGCGTTTATCTTTCGCGCGATTTTCGTTTCCCTGGGCGCTTTGCTGATGCAGTTCCACTGGGTGGTGGTTGTTTTCGGTGTTCTGCTGCTGGCAACCGGCGTGCGGATACTGATGCATCAGGAGGACAAAATCGATCCAGAGGGCAACCCGGTGATCCGGCTGCTTCGCAAGGCGCTTCCGATAACGCCGGAGCAGCATGGCGACCGTTTCATGGTTCGCCAGCACGGACGCCTGTTCGGAACTCCCCTGCTGGTGGCGCTAGTTTTCCTCGAAGTCACCGACATCGTCTTCGCGATCGACAGCGTGCCCGCCGTCTTCGCGCTAACTAAAGAGCCGCTGATCGTCTTTACTTCGAACATTCTTGCGATCCTCGGACTTCGCGCGATGTATTTCCTTCTTGCCGGAGTGATGGACAAGTTCCACCTGCTGAAGTTCGGGCTCTCGGCGGTGCTGATTTTCGTTGGCTTGAAGATGACGATCTTCAACGGCGTCTGGCTGCCGCATATTTCCGTAGGATGGTCTCTCGGCGTCATCTGTCTGCTCCTCGCCGTTTCGATCGCCGCTTCGCTCATCTACCCGAAACCCAACGCTGTGGAGGGCGCGGGTGAAGGGCCGGTATAGTCAAAGAAACAGCACCTATGACGCGAAACACGAAACAGCGGGCGGTAATCCGCGAAGTTCTGGCGCATGCCGATCGTCCACTGAGCACCTCGGAGATTTTGGAGACCTCGCGGGGTCAAATCGCGGGGCTTGGAATCGCCACCGTCTACCGTACCGTCAAGGCCCTGGTCGAAGAAGGATGGCTGGTTCCAGTGGAACTTCCCGGGGAATCGCCTCGCTACGAGCTTTCCGGAAAAGGCCATCACCATCACTTTCATTGCGAGCGTTGCAAGCGGGTGTTTGAAATCGAAGGATGCGCCGGGAATTTCAAGGCACTGGCTCCGAAGGGGTTTCGCGTCACGCGCCATGAAATGGTCCTGTATGGGTCGTGCGCGGTATGCGGCCGCACGCCCTTGGGCAGCGGTCAGGCACGGCAAATTTAGTGGGGCGAACAGCGGCCTGGATCCCCATGAAAAAAAGGCCCGCATTTGCTCGTCACGTAAAATGTAGTGAACGTGCTTCATATGTTGAAACCTTGTCATTCTCTTTCGCGTCGTGTGACAATGAGAGAGCAAGGAACGCTTCGTTCGCGTTCGTAACGGCAGCAACGAATTTATGACTTACCGCTGCCCACCAGCCGATCACCAGTCCCTTTATCTGGTGTAGGTCGTGATCGTCCTCCTCCTCGCATCACGGGGCAGCGACCCGTTGCAACAACGAAGCGTTCCTCCTTTACTCCTTCTCCGCGGGAGCCCGCCCGGGAAGTCTTCCCGCTTCCGGAGGTCGCGTCTTGTGGCGAACCGTCTCCAAACGGTGGTCTCGGACCGGCTGCGGAAAACCTCCAAGAAGGCGCCCCATGCGGTCCTCGATCTCGCGAACCACATCCGGATTCTTTTCCGCCACGTCGTAACTTTCGTCGACATCGTCGACGACGTTATAAAGCTCCGGCGGGCGCAGAGGCAGATTTAACCTTCCCCCGGGCGGCGGGGGCGAATAAACGTAGCTGTTGTGCCGGGCCACGTGCAGCTTCCACTTCTTCCAGCGCGCGCACTGCAAATGCCACCCGTCGAACATCAGCAGCGCCTCGCGATCAATACTGCGCGTGCGCGCCTCCAGGATGTCCAGGATGTTTATGCCGTCCAGCAGCGAATTGGGGAGTGCGGCTCCAGTTAGCGCGCCGATGGTGGGCAGCATGTCCATGGTGGAAGTAACTCCATCGGACGTGCGGCCCTTTGCAACCCGCCCCGGCATTCGCGCGATACAAGGAACCCGCACTCCGCCTTCCAGTGTCGAGCCTTTGCGTCCCCGCAAATGTCCTGGGCTGCCCTGAAACCACGGGCCGTTGTCGGAGCTGAAAACCACCAGCGTGTTGCGATCCTGCCCAATCTTTTGAATGGTGCGGAGCACTTCGCCGACGCTCCAGTCCAATTCCTGGATCACGTCCCCATACAACCCGAATGGCGACTTGCCCCGGAACGAATCCGACGCATCCAACGGAATGTGCGGGTAGGTGTGGGGCATGTAGAGGAAGAACGGCGAATCCTTCGCCTCCTCAATGAACGCGGTGGCCTTCGCGGTGTAGCGCGGAATCAGCGTTGCAAGTGTAGCCTGCTGTTCCAGCGTCTCGGTTACTCCCTTCGCCTGCTGAATCAGCGGGCGTGGCGTCATGTCGTTCGAGTAAGGAATGCCGAAGTAGGAATCAAACCCCCGGCGGTCCGGAAGGAACTGCGGCAGATGTCCTAAGTGCCACTTACCGACGCAGGCCGTCCGGTAACCCAGAGGCTTCAGCATCTGCGCGATGGTCACTTCGCCATCGTTCAGTCCGGTGGTGGAATTCGGAAATAGTACGTGGGGAACTCCAACCCGGGTGGGATAGCGGCCCGTCAGCAAAGACGACCGTGAAGGCGAACAGGCCGGCGCAGCGGAATAGAAGTGCGTCAGCCGGACGCCTTCCGATGCCATACGGTCGAGATTCGGCGTCTTCAATGGCGATCCGTAGCAGCCCAGATCGCCATAGCCCAGATCGTCGGCGTAGATGATGACGACGTTGGGCGGACGCTCCGGGGCGGCGGGCGCCCGCGCCGCCAGCATGGTCGTACCAAGAAATGTTCGGCGGTCCATGTCCGCATCATAACCAGTGGAACTGGCTTCATGCGGATGAAACAAAATGGCCCCTTTGCGTTTCGGAGTTCTGGGCTATAGTAATTGCTGTAGGGGGTGTGACTTCCCGTTTGACCCTGGCACGATAAACCGGCAAGCTGGTGTGCTCGTAGGGCTGAATAGGGCAGTTGCGCGCTTCTTCAACCTCTTTTTTCCAGAAGATTGCCAGATCTGCGGATCGGCATTGGACGGCGTTTCCCGAATTCCGGTCTGCGGCAAATGTCTTGACGAACCGGTTCCGCTGGTGGCGGAGCATTGGTGCACGCAATGCCGCACGCCGTTCCTGAATCCCCGTCCTCTTGAACCCGATGGAATCTGCGCGTTGTGCCGGAACGGGGGCGCCTCCTACCAGCAGGCGTTTTGCTACGGGGCATACGATGGCGCACTGGCGCGGCTGATCCACCTGTTCAAATACGCCGGCGTTCGAACGCTGTCAAAACCCCTTGGCGCGATGCTGACGCGCGCGCTGCCCACCGCGCAAGGCTTTGACCTGATCGTGCCGATGCCGATGCATTGGTGGAAGCGGCTCCGGCGGACGTTCAACCAGTCGGATCTGCTGGCGCAGGAGGTAAGCCGGCGCACCGGAATCCCGTGGCGTCGCGCGCTAAAGCGGGTGAAGCTGACGCGCGTGCAGGCGGGGCTGACCAGCAGCGAACGACGCATCAATGTTCGCGCTTCGTTCCGCGTTCCCGCAAAGTATCGCCATCTGGTCAATGGAAAAAACATTCTTCTAATCGACGATGTGCTGACGACAGGCTCGACGGCGGCCGCTGCGGCGGCGGAGCTTCGGCGCGCTGGAGCCAACCACGTCGCCGTGCTGACGCTGGCGCGTGTGGACCGGCGAATGCCGGAAATGCTGATGCCCGTTTACTCTTCGAATCTCGCCGCGCCGACATTCGCGGCCACAGGAGGCAGGTAGGCTATGCGGTTGCAATCGAGCGTACATCACGCCGCGCATACGGCGCCCGAGCGGCTGCACCGGCCCGTGCTGGTCTTAAACGCCAGCTACGAACCGATCAATGTGTGCGCAGCACGGCGCGCGCTGGTGCTGGTGCTGAAGGGTGTCGCATCGGCGGAGGAAGTGACGCATCACCACGTCAATTCCGCCCGCAGCGCCCTGCGTCTGCCCAGCGTGATCCGGCTGCTGGAGTACCGCCGGATTCCGCATCAAAGCCGGGCCCTGTCGCGCAAGAACATTCTGATGCGGGACCGGTATACCTGCCAGTACTGCCACAAGACACTGCCGTCCGGCGAACTGACGCTGGACCACGTTATTCCACGCAGCCGCGCCGGCGAAACGACATGGGAAAATCTCGTCGCCTGCTGCCACCCCTGCAACAATCGCAAGGGCAGCCGCACGCCCGACGAAGCGGGGTTCCGGTTGCAGCGTCCGCCGCGGCCTTTCTCAATGCATACGTCCCGGCATCTGATGCGCCTGCTGGGCAACGCCGACGACCAGTGGCGGAAGTATTTGTTCTATTAGCCCTCCGTCAGGCATCATGGTCGTGGAGGAAGTAAATGAATCTCGACCAGGCAAAAGCCAAGTACCAATCCGTTATTGACCTGACAAAGGCCAAAGGCGGATCGCTGAAAAACGTCCACGTCGAAGGCGAGAAGCTTGTCATTCGCGCCGCCGTTCCCACCGAGGTTGTTAAGAACGACATTTGGAATGAGATCAAGCGCATCGACCCCGCCTTTCCCGACTTGTCCGCCGACATCGCGGTGGACAGCTCGCTGAAGGCCCCGGAGCGGACTTACACCGTGAAGAGCGGCGATTCGCTTAGCAAGATCGCCAAGGAATTCTATGGCGATCCGATGCATTACAAAAAAATCGTCGCGGCCAATCCCAGCATTACCAACCCCGACCTGATCCATCCCGGCGACATCTTCGTCATCCCCGAGTAGTACCCACCGCACAACACAAGCGGGCCGCGCGCAAGTGGCCCGCCCATCTCCGGCTGATATTCTTTAAGTTCCGTATGACGATCGACGAACTCGAACGCGAGTACGATACGCTCCGCCAGCAGGCTGACGCTGTGCGGGGCTATCTTTGACTCGCCCAGCAAGCGTGCCCAGCTTGACAAGCTGGAAGCCGTAATCTCCGACCCGGACTTCTGGTCCAATCCTGAAAAAAGCCAGAAAATTATGCAGGACCGCAAGCGGCTGGAAGAATCGCTGGCGGATGAGCGCCGCATTGCGTCCATGACCGCCGACCTCGACACGATGTTCGAGCTTGCCCGCGAAGGCGAGGATGTGGCGGCGGATCTTGCCCGGGACATCCGCGTCTTTCATTCACAGCTGGAAAAGCTGGAGACCGTGATGCTGCTCTCCGGCGCCAACGACAAACTGGGAGCCATCGTCACAATACATCCCGGCGCGGGCGGAACCGAAAGCCAGGACTGGGCGGAAATGCTGCTGCGCATGTACCTGCGCTGGGCGGAGCGAATGACCTTCCGGACTGAAGTGACCGACCGGTTGGAAGGCGAGGGAGCGGGCATCAAGTCGGTGACGTTTGAAATTGACGGCGAGTTCGTCTACGGCTTACTGCAATCCGAGATTGGCGTCCACCGGCTGGTGAGGATCTCGCCATTCGACGCCAACGCCCGCCGGCAGACGTCTTTCGCCTCGGTTTTCGTTTATCCGATCATCGACGACGAAGTGACGGTGGACATAAAACCGGACGACCTTCGGGTGGATGTCTACCGCGCGTCCGGCGCCGGAGGCCAGCACGTCAACCGAACGGAATCCGCCGTCCGTATGACCCATCTGCCGACCGGTATCGTCGTGCAGTGCCAGAATGAGCGCAGCCAGCACAAGAACCGCGCGAGCGCGATGAAGCAATTGCGGTCGAAGCTCTACGAGTTCGAGATGGACAAGAAGCGCGCCGAGCAGCGCAAGGTGGAGGACGCTAAGCTGGAGATCAACTTCGGCAGCCAGATCCGCAGCTACGTCTTGCAGCCTTACCGCATGATCAAGGACCACCGGACGAAGCTGTCGATTGGGGATGTGGACCGTGTGCTGGACGGAGACATCGAAGAGCTCGTCCACTCGTTCCTCGTTTTCAAGAAAACGGGTAAGACCGCGGGCGACGGCAAAGACGATCTTGACGTCTGAGATTCGCGAAGCGGCGCGCATCCTGCGCGAAGGCGGCTTGGTGGCGTTTCCAACGGAGACAGTCTACGGGCTGGGCGCGGACGCGCGAAACGAAGCGGCGGTGGCGCGGATCTACAAGGCGAAAGGCCGGCCGCCCACAAGTCCGTTGATCGTCCATGCGGCGGATGTCGAGATGGTTCGCACGCTGGTGAAGGAATGGCCGGAGGAAGCCGCGCGGCTTGTGGAGCGGTATTGGCCGGGCCCGCTGACCCTGGTGCTGAAGAAGGCTGCTGACGTTCCCGACCTCGTTACGGCGGGTTTGCCAACCGTCGGAGTTCGCGTCCCAAATCATCCCGTGGCGCTAGCGTTGATTCGCGAGGCAGGGATTCCGGTGGCCGCCCCCAGCGCAAACCGCTTTACGCAGCTTTCGCCAACGGAGCTGCGTCACGTGGACCGCACACTGGCGGACTTCGTTCTGGAGGGTGGTCCGGCAGAGGTGGGCATCGAATCCACCGTCGTGTCGCTGGCCGATGGCGTGCCCGTGATCCTTCGACCCGGAGTGATCGCCATCGAAGGCATCGCCTATGCGTCGCCGGCCGATGGCGCGCATGCGTCGCCCGGCATGCATCCGAAGCACTACTCTCCGCGTACGAGGCTTGTGTTGGGACCGCCGCCAGAAGCGGGTAACGGCTACCGTATGACGCTTCCGTCCGATCCCACCGTCGCCGCCCGCCGTCTTTACGCTACGCTGCACGAGTTGGACGAAATGAACTACGACTGGATCGCCCTCGATCTTCCGCCGGACTCACCGGAATGGGCGGGAGTCCGTGACCGCTTAGTGAGGGCGGCCTCATGAGTATCGAGCTGGCCTGGGTGGGCGGGCGCACGTTTTCCATCGCGTATCGCGGCATCCGTTTTTACATGGAGCCCTGCGCCGAAGCCGGCGCGATTGCCGATGCCGACATGTTTACCGTCAGTGCGGAGCCGCCGCTGGACGGCGCAACGCTGAATCGCGTTTTGGCCGAATCGCCAAAGGCGAAGATGCTTCTGCCGAAGTCCGCGGCCGAACCCGCGAACGCTCTCGGAATCGACTACCGCCGAATGACGACAACAGATGCAGCCCTGCGCGTCGAGTACTTCAAGGACGGCGAGTACGGACGAATCTACGGAGTGCCGTCCGCGCGTCTGGACGAGCAGGCGGAGCCGCAACTGGACTGGACGCCCCTTGGCGGCTTCCCAAGAATCGGCTTCCTGTGCCGCTTCGCCGCGACAACGGTCTGGCATTCGGGCTTGGGAGTTCCGTATGCCGAACTGGCCGACCGGCTGAGGCCCTACAGCGTAAACGTGGCTATCGTCACTCTGGGCGCGGGGACCTTCGACGAGCGCAGCGCGGCGGAGCTGGCGGAGAAGATCGATGCGGCGTGGCTGATTCCCGCAACGGGCGATGCGAGCCTACGCGCGGCTTTCGTCGAGCATATGCTGGGTCATCGTCCGCTTCAACGCTTCAAGTTGTTTGAGCCGGGAGAACGCTGGATTCTTCCATCGACGGGCTGATTCCCGCGCCCTGCTGTTCCTTGCGGAGAGCCTCGTGCAGCAGCCGTATGTTTTCGATCATCTGCAGTTCTCCGGCATACACGCTTTCTTTCAGCGCGCGTACGCAGTCGGCGTCCAGCGCGTGCGGAGTATCGGATTCAAGAATCGCGAAAACTTTCTCGGCAGGCATCGCGTCGCGGTAAGGACGCTTCGCGGCCAGCGCGTCATAGATGTCCGACACCACCAGCAGCCGCGCCGGCAACGACATTTGCGCGCCTGTGAGACCGCGCCAATACCCGGAGCCGTCGAGTTTTTCGTGGTGTGAGGCAGCGATCTCGGCCAGGTCTTCGAACCCTGGGATACGCCGGAGAATCTGGTGCGTGTGAAAGGGATGGTTTCGAACGATGTCCCACTCGTGCGGCTCCAGCTTGGCCGGCTTTTCAAGGATCGAATTCGGGACGCTAAGTTTGCCGATGTCGTGTAGAAGCGCCGCGCGCCGGATCATTGTGCCCATCTCGTCCGCCATGCCCATGCGAAGCGTAATCGCGTGCGCCGCCGACGTCACGCCGAGTGAGTGCCGGAAGGTGTAGGACGACTTCGCGTCGATTACGCCGGCGAAGGCCGTGCAGATGCTGTCGATCCGTTCGTCGGTCAGCGGCTGCGCATCCTCAGGAGGCTCAAACGATTCAAGGCGCCGCGCCACATCGTCATCCGCGAGGCCGTTGAAGAGCGCGCCCTCGCGGTCCAGCAATGCGGCGGTCTTTGAAAGATTCGGATCGAACCAGCGGCCCGCGCGCTCCAGCGCAACCTCAATCGCCCGGTCGCCGCCCTGCTCCCGCCAGTACACTTCCAGCGTCTGGCTAAGATTCAGAATTCGCGCCAGCAGCGGGATCTCTGAATCGCGAAGACCGTCCGGATACCCGCGGCCATTCCAATGTTCATCCAGGGATCGCACGGCGTCGGCAGTGGCCTGGGACAGCCCCATGTCCAGTGCGATCGATGCGCCACGGTCGCAGCGGATCTCCACCAGTTCCTTAGTCTGTTCCTTCTGACGCGCAGCCGCTGAGCCGATGCGGCGCAGCTTCTCGCCGAGTGGCGCGCCAGGGGCAATGTAGTTCCACGCATAGCGCGCGCTCTCCCACCCCGTCTTCGTCCAATCGGTTGTCTTCGCCGCACTCTTGGCTGCGATTTCGTCGCCTGCGACGATCTGGCACATCCGCGTCGCGTTGGATGAACAGCCGGCGTCCTTCGCCAGCAGCGCGAAGTACAGATCCCGGCGCTCCACGGGGCCGAGACCTAGACGCTCGCCAAGCCGCATCCCGATCAGGCAACTCCGCACCGCGTGGCCTGGCGGCTGGCCCTCCACGAGATCCAGAGCATGGGAAAGCGCCGACACCAGTTCGGGAAGGCGGAGCGGCGGGGGCGGTGTAGGGCGTTCCGGCTGCATCAAGATTCATATCGGCGTGGGTGAGGCCGATAACACTCGCATGTGGCTAAGAATTACGGCCCTGGCGGTCCTGACGGTGGCAGCCGCTGTGGCACAGGCTCTCTATGGAAACGGCATCAGCGCCCGGTCCGTCGCGGCCGGAGGCACTTTCGCCGAAACGGATTTGTTCAGCGCGATGTCGGTGAATCCGGCGGGTCTGGCGTCCTCGCCGCGCCGCGTCGATCTGGGACTTCTGGGCATGTTCGCCCATGGAAGCTTTGCAAACAGTGTTGATCCGAATGGTTCGCTGAGGCCGGCACTGGGTGCGCTTCCTTATGGCGCGGTTGCGCTTCCCGTGAAGCGGATCACGATTGGCGCGGCCTTCCTGCCGGAGACTCTGTTGTCCGCGCAATGGAACTACACCGATCCACCCGGCACGGCCGGGGCGACCTACGGCAACTTCGATCACAAGTCGCAGATTCTCGCGGGGCGCGCCTCCGTCGGCTTCGGGATGGACATTTCGCGGCACGTCTCAGTGGGCGCGACGGCGGGTTTCGTCTACAACCAGAACACTCTTCGCACGCCGTACATCTTTCAATTGCACCCGGTGTTGCGCGGCCTGAAAACAGCGCTCGACCTGAACACGTCGGGGCACGGTTGGAACGGAACGTTCGGCATATTGGTTCGTCCCGTGAAGACTGTCTCGTTGCACGCAGCTTACAAGACGCGCACCGCGCTGCCGACTTTCGGTTCGGCTGCGGGCACGCTGGACCGGCAGTTCGAGGCGATCGGCCTTGCGGCCCAACCCAACTGGCGGTACGACGCGCGTGTGGACAATACCCTGCCCCAGTCGGTTGCCAGTGGATTTACGTGGCGCACGCATCCGCGCGTGCTGCTGCATGGACAGGTGGACTGGGTCAATTGGAGCCGCGCGTTCCGGACATTGCCGGTGACGTTGACGAACGGAACGAACCCGGACGTCAATGGTCTGCTGGGCTCGAATTCGATCCGCGACGGCGTGCCACTGAACTGGCGCGATCAGTTCGTTTGGCGGCTGGGCACGGAAACGCCCATCACGGAAAGCGTCACCCTCCGGTTCGGCGGCTTCTCCACGCAGAACCCGGTGCCCGCCGCTACGCTGACGCCGCTAACCGGCGCGATCATGCGCCGCGCGGCAACGACGGGTGTCGGTTACTCGCGTGGCCGCTGGCGCACCGATCTCGCCTACGCCCTTAGCCTGCCGTCGGAGGCTCGCGTGGGCCAAAGCGGTCTGGCGGCGGGCGAATACTCAAACTCCCGCGTGCGTATTACGCTGCACTCGCTGATCCTGGGAGGCTCCCTCCGATTCTAGTTATCCGCGAAGTTCCAGTCCGCGCATCGATCCAGTTGAGGAGGCAAACCGGTCCGCCTCGATCCCCATGCGCTGCAGCATGCTGACGTAAAGATTCGGCAGCGGGTAGTTCCGCTGCTGGTCGAACTTCAGGTGCTGGCCATGCTTAAATCCTCCACCCGCGAGAATTACCGGCATGTTATCGGTGGTGTGTTTGTTGGCGTCGCCAAAGTTACTCCCGTACAGCACCATCGAACGGTCCAGCAGAGTCTCTCCGTCCTCTTTGACCGTTTTCAGGCCATCCATTAGACCGTCCAACAACCTCATGTGCCACTGATCGATAGCCTCTAACTGCCCCAACTTACTCTCGTTCTTTCCATGATGAGAAAGATTGTGATAGCCATCGGTGATGTTGACGCCATCGACATCAATCGCCGGTGAACTCGCGCTGTCGAGGAAGATCGTAACCAGGCGCGTGGAATCCGTCTCAAACGCCAGCCTCGCCATGTCATACATCAGGCGAACCTTCTCCATATACGCACGATTGCTATCGGGATCTACGGGGGCAGCCTGGGGCGCCTTCGGCTTCGGCTTTCGCTCCCACGCCCGGGCCAGCACCAGACGCCGTTCCAACTCGCGAACCCCAGTGACATACTGATCCAGCCGGTTCCGGTCCTGGGAGCCCAACTGGCGGCTAAGTCCTCCAGCATGCTCAGCCACGGAGTCCATGATGCTCTCGCCGAGTTTCAGTTTGGCAATCTGATTTTCGATCTCTTCTTCGGAGCCCTGAAGAAACAATCTGCGGTATAAGTTGGCCGCGCTATCTTCGCAGGGAATCATCACTCCGGACCCGGTCCAGGTCAGGCTGCGAGGCCCCCTGTCCACATTCACTCCCAGCGTCAGCGACGGAAACCGGGTTAGCACGCCGATCTGGTCGGCCATGAACTGGTCAAGCGAAATAGAGTTCCGAAAGCCGCCGTTGGCTGGATGCGCAGCCGCCGTCAGGAAGCAAACCTCCGATGAATGGCTGCCGTCCACATCGGGATGCGACACGCCGCTGAAGACGGTGAAATCGTCGCGGTGCCGGCCAAGGATCTTCAGGTACGGTGACAGCTCGTATCCCAGACCCGCACTTTCCGGGAAGAATCCGCCGGGAAGAACGCCGAGGTTATTGCATACCGCCAGCATCCGGCGCGGAGGCGCACTTACCTTGTCGGCGGCGAACGCCGGACGCATGGCGTCAAGCAGTGGGAGGCCCAAGGCCGCGCCGGCTCCGCGAAGAAACGTACGGCGTGGAATCGACCGCCCGGGTCCGGTGGCTGGGCCCCGCCCGCTTCGAAGGTTGTGCATCTGTCGTGCCTTCATTTCTCTCTAAACAATCTACTTTGAACTACCTGATGAACAAGGCTCCGGACGCCATAGCTGTCCTTGCCGGCTGCATCGAGAATCCGCTCCATCTCCGCTCGGTCCGCGAACGACGCAGGTGCTCCAGTGCCGTAGGCGATGAACTGGCTAGTTAGGCTGCGCGCAATCGCCCGCTGGTCCCGAAGAAGGAGGCGCTTGAACTCAACGACACCGGCAAACGCGGCGCCATCCGCTGTCTGGCCGCCGGAATCGACGGGCTGCGAAAGGCGGAACGTAAATGCGTGTCCGTTCTTGCCGAGACCCTTCACCGGTTCGCCTTCGCCGATGGAGCGGTAGCGCTCCCGCCATTTTCCGAGCACATCGAAACTCTCCAACGCGAATCCGGGCGGATCGATCGTGCGATGGCACGATGCACAGGATGCGTCGGAACGATGCTTGTCCAACTGCTGCCGGATTGTCGTGGCTCCGCGAGTATCCGGCTCCACAGCAGGGGTGCCCGGAGGCGGGGGCGACGGAGGATCGCCCAGAATTCTCTCCATGATCCAGGCGCCGCGAAGCACTGGCGATGTCGTGGTGCCGTTCGCCGTCACCTTTAGAACGCTGGCCTGAGTCAGCAACCCGCCGCGAACACTGCCCTGCGGCAGGTCCACAAGGCGCATGCCTGAGCCTTCCATTGAAGGCAGGCCATAGTGCCGCGCAAGATGGGAATTCAAGTAAGTAAACCGTGAGTCGATCAGTCCGGACGCGGGTAAGTTCTTCCGAATAAGATGGCCGAAGAACATCTGCGTCTCTTTGAGCGACGACTCGACAAGCAGGTCGTCCAGATAGTACTCCGGATAGAGCGTCTGATCGGGAGTGGTGTCTCCAACTTTTCTTAGATCCAGCCAATAGGCGAGGAATGCGCCGACAAAGTCGGCAGATTTCGCGTCATCCAGAAGCCTGTCGGTTTGCGCGCGAAGAACTTCGGGTAGCGCCAATGCTCCACTGGCGGCCAGGCTGCGGAGTTCACGATCCGGAGGCGCGTTCCATAGGAAGTACGAAAGCCGTGAAGCGAGGGCGTAGGCGTTGAGACGGCCGGGCTCTTCTTCAAGATAGAGAAAGCCCGGTGAGCAGAGCACCGCCGTGTAACCGGCGATCATCGCTTCAGGAAAGCCTTCGGGCGAATCCAGTCGTTTCCGAATGATCGCAAGGTAGCGCTGAACCTCGCTCTCCAGGGGCGGCCGGCGGTAGGCCATCGTTATGAAGTTGCGAAGCAGCGGTTCCGGGTCGGTGGCGGCTACCGGAAAGCCTCGAAACAATTCGGAGCCCTTCAGCGGGCCAGCGACTTCCATCCAACGATAGGCGACGCCGGGCATCCCTTCGGCAGTGGCGTCCGGGCTGCCCGTAAATCCAGGCCGCGAACGGAACAGCCGCGAAGCATCGGGGAGGATGTTCTCCCCCGGTAGAAGGAATGCGTCCATCTCATGGATGGCGGGCTCCGGACCTACGTCGATGGTCCCCAACAGCCGCTTTTCGCCGCCCTTGCGAAACGCATAGATCGTTACCGGCTCCGTCGTGCGGCCGCGCGATGTCTTCTCACGGTCCGGCCGCCACCACTCCACCTTGTCCGAACGAAGCAGCGCTCCATACACTGTGTGTATCCAAAGCGAATATGCGTTGAACCGTAGGCGGTACCGTCCACCCACCGCCGCCGTGAACTGGTCGAAATGATACTCGTTGCCGACGTAAGTGCTGGCCGGAGTTGCAAACGCTTCCCGTTCGCGGACCGCCGGATCGCTATCCCCAACCGAGAGCGGAACCTTTTCGGCCAGGACATCGGGCTGCGCGTCAAATCCGAGGATGGGGATCATCGCGCGCTCCGGGTGCCGGTTGAAGGGGGTGTATCGCATCCGGCCCAGGAATCGTTTCTGGTCGCGGGCGTAGTAGCGATGGCCGCTTTCCACCGCCATTGAAGCATTCCGGACAAGGCGCAGCGCCTGATCCGCCGTTTCCATATAGCGCGACATCTGCACGTGTGAGACGTCCAGCGCCTGGCCGGCCTTGTTGAATCGATGGACCAGGCCATCTTCGGGCAGCGAATCCCGGAGTTGCAGCCAGGGCGCCGATAGCAAGTCGCGCATCGTATTTTCGTACTCGTAACGGTTCAGCCTACGCAATACCGATCGCCCCTCGGCGCGGTAGCGCTTGTGCTCACGCTGAATCAACGGCTGCGCGACAGCCGCCGTGAAGGCCTTCCGCATTTCGGTCGTGATTGCTGGAGGAGCACCGGGCGGCATCGCACCCTTTTCGACAGCATCGTGGATGCGGACCCAGCGGGAATAGTTATCTGCGTCGTCCGGTTGGAACGCAAGAGCCGTCAGGTCGATCCCGGCCGGAGCTTTCGCGGAGCGATGGCAGGTGGCGCAGTTCTTATCTACGAACGCCCGCGCGGAAGGCGGCAATGCGGCGGCCCCGGACTCGGCAGCGAATGAAGCATTCGCCAGGAACAGGACGATTAGCGCACGGCGACAGGCTACTTCATACGTACGAGGGCGGGATCGCATTGCGGTGCACTCTCACTTTACATGCTCCGCGTCTAACACACTACGCTCCCAGCGGCTGAGTTCCTGCGTCGTCATTCGTTGGTAGCTCTCGCGTTCGCGCCGTGCATCGTCTGGACGGCCTAGCCGCTGGTACGCTCTCATCAGTTGATACCTGGGACGCTTGTCGTTCGGCGCGAGCTCAACGGCTTTCTGAAGCGCCGCCAGCGCAGAATCCAAACGTCCTAACTCTAGCCGAGCCTTGCCCATAAGCAGCCACGCCTCCGCGGACCGCGGATTGGCCTCAGTTGCTTTTGACAGGAACGGAAGCGCCTCCTCGTTGCGTCCACGAGCCTGCAGGAAACGCCCCAGGTAGACGAACGATGTTTCGCGACGCAGCTTTAGCTTTTCCGTAAGTTCGACGCCCAAGCGGTAGCTGGCCTCTGCCTGATCCTCGTGCGCCGATTCTTCAAGCGCCAGCCCCAGCATCACGTGCGCGTCCGGATACGATTCGTTCAATCGGACGGACCGGCGAAGCGATTCTACCGCATTTTCAGATTGCCGAAGGTCGAGCTGCGAGAGTCCAAGGTAGTAGTGCGCCATCGCGTCGTCCGGCATGAGCCGGACAGCCTGCTGAATGTAGGGGCCGGCCTCGCGCGGCTTTCCCACAGCCACTAAGCAGAGCGCGGCTAACTTATAGCTGTCCGCCAAGCCATCATTCGCATCCAGTTGAGGCACCAGCCGCAACAAAGCCTGATCCGGGGTGCCCTCGCGATACAGGATCATCGCCTCCAGCAGCGCAACCCGGCGGGCATCCGGCTCAACGAGACGCAGTTGCTCCAAGCTCAGCCGGGCCTCGGCGAGTCTGCCCTGATCGATCAGGCGCTCCACCGGAATCTGCCCGCTCAAAAGAATCCATACAAGCGCTGCCGATGCCGTCATTTCGCGGCCTCTCTCGCAATGCCCTGCCCTTCGACGATTCGCAGGTACTTTCCCGTTGGAGGCTTAACTACGCGATCCACCACACCACTGGGCCAACGGATCTCGATCCAATCCGCGGAACCTGACGGCCCCAGACCCAGAATCTCGCGGGGGTCGTGGCTCGATAGGTAGCTACCTCCGCCGTTGCGCCGCCGCGAAGTCTGACGGCCAGCAACACACCACACGATCGTCGCGCCGACGGCGGCTGGATTACTTTTTCGAGCGGAAAGCTCCAGGCCGATCCATGAATTGCGGTTGCCTCCGTCGTTGCGTAGCAGCATCGGCGCAGCGCCGTTGTTCGACACGACAACGTCAAGGTCTCCATCGTTGTCGAAGTCGACCGTGGCCATGCCCCGCCCTGGAAAGTTTCTTTCGAAGACTGCACCCGACGTGGAGCTGGCGTCGCGAAACTTGCCGCCATCGTTGAGGAATAATCGCAGCGGCTCAGCGAAGGTGACGAGCGGCTTGACCTCCGAAACCATGTCGTCCGGATGTCCGTTCACCAGAAACAAGTCGGGATCACGATCGTTGTCGAAGTCCGCGAATCGCAGGCCCCAGCCGCTCAACAGCCGCGTAGACTGCCGGATCTCGGGCGAGTCGTCCGTAAACTCGACGCCCCCGCGATTGCGATAGAGGCTGAACATTTCTTGATCGATATTGGCGACGAAAAGATCCTGCCATCCGTCGCCGTCAACATCCGCAGCGTCAACCCCCATGCCGGAGCGGGGATTTCCGCCCTCGCTATACGCGACACCGGTTTCCAATCCCGACTCGACGAATCGCTTGCCTTGCTGATTCAGAAAAAGAAAGTTGGGCAGCGTATCGTTCGCCACAAACAGATCGATCCAGCCGTCGTTATTCACGTCGGTCGCGACCGCGCCAAACGACTTACCGGCCGCGGAAGCGATGCCAGTTTGCCGACTGACGTCCTGAAACTTGCCGCTCCCAAGGTTCCGGTACAGGCGGCTGGGCGTGGGGCGGAACATTCTCGGAATGCAGTAGTGCTGCCGCCGCGCCTGCGAGTCGCCGCAGAACCGGTTCTCGTCGGCACGATAGTCGACGAAGCTGGACACGAAAAGATCCAGGCGGCCGTCGGCGTCGTAGTCAAACCAGGTTGCGTGCGTAGACCATTCCGCCGCATCCAACCCCGATGACTTTGCAACTTCCTGGAAGCTGCCGTCACCACGATTGCGGTACAACAGGTTCTCGCCGTAGTTTGTGACCAGGAGGTCGATGTGGCCGTCGCCGTCGTAATCCGCCGCCGCCGCGCCCATCCCAAACCGCCCACCGCCAACACCTGCGCGGTCCGTGACATCGGAGAAGGTGCCGTCCCCGTTGTTTCGGTATAGTGCGTTCTTCAGGTTTTTCTTCGCCGCATGAAAGGGGCTGAGCCCGCTATTGACGAAGTAGAGATCCTGCCACCCGTCGCCATCGAAATCGACTACCGCAACTCCCGCACCGACGGTCTCCGGAAGGTGCTTGGCCGCCGACGCCCGATTGTCATGCGTCCAGTGGATTCCGCTTTTCTCCGCCGCAACTTCGACGAACACGACGCCCTGAGCAAGCAGGTGGCCCACCGCGGCAATCGTCCCGATCGCATGAAGGGCGATCACTTCAGCGCCTTTGAGTCCGAGAAGACGGGCACGGCGCTTGCCGGGCTGCCGTAGCTTTCCGTCGATTCGAGATTCCGTTCCTGTTCGGCTGCGGTTAGCGTTGCGATGATCGACGACTGGGCTTCGACATCCTTCCGCCGGTTCTGACGCGCGTAGACACGAGTCAGCAGCACGTGGGCGGCGCGAAATTCCGGTTGTCGGGCGACCGCGCGCTCAAGGGCTGCGGCCGCCCCGGGCAGATCCCGTTTGATCAGCTTCACCTGCCCTGCCAGATAGAGCAGTCCAGCGTTGCCGCCGCGTTGCCTCAGCGCTTCTTCAAGGAATGGTTCCGCCCTGTCGAACTCCCGCTGCTGCACCAGCAGCCAACCCAAGTTCGCGCACGCATTGAAGTCGTTCGGAGCTATGTCCAACTCCTTCTTGAACTCGAGCACGGCCTCCGCATTGTTTCCCAGCAGCATTCGCGCATAGCCCAGCTGGTTGTGCGCAGTGGCCAGTTTCGAATCCAGCCGCACGGCATCGGTAAGCTCGCGCTCCGCATCGCGATACTTCCCCTGCACATTCAGAATCATTCCCCGAATCAACTTCGCGGCCGCTGGCGGACCTTGCGACAGCGGCCCGTCCGCAAGAGCCTGGGCATTGCCGGTCTCGCCAAGCGAGACATAGGTGGTGGCCAGCGTTAAAACTGCTGCTTGGTTGGCGGGATTGGCTTGAACGGCGCGCTCCAAGGCCGCGGCGCCCTGCGCAAGCGCCCCCAGCTTCAGCAGGCACAGGCCGTCCAAGTGCAATGCCCGTCCATCGTTAGGCTTCGCCCGCAGAAAGATTTCCAGCTCGTGGCGCGACTTGTCGAATTCTCCTGCCTGATAAAGGGCCAGTCCCAGCAGGAACCGGACATCCAAAAGGTCGGGCCGCACCCTCAAGGCAGTGTCGAACCTTTGAACAGCGGAAATGCTGTCGCCCATGCGCAGATGCACCATGCCGAGGTTGGCCATCGCATCCACGCGAGCGGGCTCCGTCGCGAGCACCCTTTCGTAGGCTGCGCGCGCACCGGCGAGGTCACCAGACTTCTCAAGCTGAACTCCGCTCCGAAAGCTGTCCGATGCGGACTGTGGAGACGAGGGCAACGCGGCCCACAACGCGCACAGAACAGGCAGCGCCGCCTGCCGGAGTCTAGAAGTCAAACCGCAGGCTGAACTGCATCTGCCTTTCCGACCGCGCCGCGGTGACCTGTCCGAACTGCCCGTTGACCTGACGGCCTTGCGAATCGAATCGCGCATTATTGTCGACCGCACTGAACTGCGTGTGGTTGAACAAATTGTATAGCTCCCAACGGAACTGCAGCCGCGTCCGTTCGGTGATGGGGAAATTCTTGTACAGCGTGAAGTCCCAGTTGTTGATGCCTGGGCCGCGGTAAACATCGCGGGGGGCATTGCCGAAATCGCCTCGCGTCAGGGGCGCGCCGATCGCCGCCGTATTGAAGAATTGCGAGAACGTCCTGTCACTCTTCGGAAGCAGCGGATTGCCGAGCATGTTGACGCGCGGAGCGTCGCCGCCTCCCCAGCGGTCCACGCCATCGATGAAGCTGAAATTCACGCTCTGCGGGAAGCCGCTGGCGAAAGTAGTGATTCCGGCCATCTCCCAGTTGTAGAACACGGCCCGGGTGAATCCGGAGCCGCCAAGTGCGGCGGCATTGGGCAGGCTGTAGAGATAGTTGATCACCAGAATGTGGGTCTGGTCGAAACCCAGCTTGCCGTAGAGATAGCTGCGGTAATCGCGATAGATCGGCAAGCCCCCGCCATCCTGATTCGTCAAGCCCATCGCCTTCCCATAGGTGTAGGCGACGCCATATTGCAAGCCCTTGGTGAACCGCCGGTTCCACGCCACCTGCAGGGAGTGGTAATTCGAGTAGCCGGAATCTTCGATGTAACTGATGTTCTGAAAGCCAACTCTCGGCCGCAGGAAACCGTCAGGCAGCGGGCGATTGGTGGTTGGATCCTGGCTGCCTGGAAGGAAGCGGACACCCGGAGCCAGCGTGTTCAAATTGCGGTTCTGGCGAAGATGCCGTCCCGTGTTGCCCACATAGCTGACGTCAAGAACCGATCCGAAGCCGACGTCTTGCTGAATGCCGAACAGCCAATTGTAGACCGTGGGAACGTTGCTGAACTGTTTCTCAAAGGACGACGAATCCGTTGGGAAGATCACTTGGCCGGCGTTCAGAAAGGTGTCGATGGATCCGTAGAAGACGCTCGGGCTCTCGATAAACGGAGGAGACGTTGTGGTGGCCCACATAGAGTTCTGCGACGAGAATACGGTCTGCGCGGCCACGCCGGCGCCACCTCGAACCACGGTCTTTCCGGTGCCAAATACGTCGTAGGCGAAACCGGCCCGGGGCGCCACCTGGATGGGAGGGCGATCACGGAAACCCGCCGGATAGTTGGCGTCTCCGACCAGCACGACGCCATTCAACCGGTCGCCCGAGCCTGGGACAATGGCCCCGATTTGCGGCGCG
This sequence comes from Bryobacteraceae bacterium, assembly GCA_041746955.1. GTDB lineage: Bacteria > Acidobacteriota > Terriglobia > Bryobacterales > Bryobacteraceae > JAPKYZ01. The sequence continues at coordinate 38,155 of JBGTFZ010000086.1, read as the reverse complement.
GGAAAGAACTGGCCTGTTAGTGGATTCTGGGCAACCCGGCGGCCATTGGGGTCGATCGCGGGCCGGTAGAGCGCGGGCACCTGCGCGGTATTGAACCGATCCAACGCAAGGGCGGCACCCACCTCGTTCGTGTATCGCCACGGCGTGAATGAATAAAAGCGTACTCCAAGATCGACGTTCAACCGCTTCGTCACTTTCCAGGAATCCTGCACGAACCACTCGGCGCTGTATACCGCTGCCTCGCCGCGGGTCCGTGCGCTGGACTCCTGATAGCTGATAAAGTTTCCCAGCATCGCATTCGCAAACGGATGGTTGGAATCGAATGGATTGTTGCGGTCTCTTCCAAAGTTAAACTGCCCCATATGGCCGCCTCCGCCCGCCCGTAGACCTTCGCTGGCGACGTTTCGCTCCCAGTAAAAGCCGAACTTGAAATTGTGGCGGCCTTTGACCCAGCTGAGATTGTTCGTCAGCCAATAGCGGAGGTCCGCGGCGGCAATCGGAGTGCGGGGATCGAAGCTGGTGGTGGGCGAGTTGGGCAAGCCGCCGAACGACATCTGCGGAATCAGGTGCAGGGGATTTACGTCCGGAAACAACTGGCCCAGTCCCTCCAGCCCGTACCTCTCGCGACGGACGTTATCTAGATTGTCTCCCTCGCGGAGCGTGCCAAGTTCCTGGACTTTCGAATAGGCAAAGTTGAACTCGTTGACTACTGTGGGTGAGAACGTGCGGGTATAGGCGCCGGCGTACGCCTCCGTGCGGTACTCGTAGTGATGTGGCTGCGCAAAGAAATTGCCGCCGAACGCTGTGGACTGCGCCTGACCCTGAAGATCGGATACCCACCAGCGTGGGCGGAACGAGATGCGGTCCTTTGATGTGGGCAGGTAGTCGATCTTCAACTGCGTCTGGGCTTTTGGCTGTTCCCGCCGCTCCTGATAGCGGTAGTTGAAGGCGTTTTGGGACACGCTTGTATCGAAAAAGTTGGGGTCCGGGTGCCAGCCCAGCATGCGCTGTCCGAAAACGTTGATTCGCCCGGCGGGAATGATGTTTCCTGGAAAGGGCGTTCCCCCGGCCGCGGGGTCCAACACGGGAATCAGCGCTCCGTTCTGGTCGAAGCTGCGTGAATAGTCTCCTTGGCGCTCCAGTGCCGTCGGCAAGGTTGTGTTCAGCAGTGGGCCGGGCAGAGTAATTCTCCAGTCTTCGCGGCTTACAAAAAAGAAGAGCTTGTCCTTGCTGGAATTGAACTTTCCCGGGATAAAAACCGGACCGCCTAGAACACCGCCGAAAGTGTTGTAGCGGCTCAGCGGCTTTCCAACGCCAAGCCGGTTATTGAAGAAGTTATTCGCATTGAACTGTTCATGCCTTTTGAAATAATAGGCGGAGCCATGGAACTCCTTCGTTCCCGATTTGGAAATGATATTCACCTGCGCGCCCGGCGTGCGGCCGTTCTCGGCCAGGAATGAGCTCTGCTTAACGCTTACCTCGTCGATGGCGTCCATGCTGACGGAGATCGTAAAGAAGCTAAGAGCGTCGATGTCGGCGCCAGGCTGTCCGTCCAAAGCAAAAACGTTCCAGTGGCTGCGCATTCCCTGCATGTTCGGAGTCTCGGTGCCCCAGTTGCCTCCCAACGCGTCGCTTCCGCTGTTCTGAGACACACCTGGCAGGACGGTCATCAGCGAGACAACGTCGCGCCCGCGCTGCATCAGGCCGGAAAGTTGATTGCCGGATAGCATCGCCGCCTGACCGCTATTGTCGGTCTGCACCATTGCGCCCTGGGCGACAACGGAGATCTTCTCGGTCACGGCCCCGACCGCCAGCGTAATGTCGCCCAGTGTAAGGCTCTGGTTGGCACTCACCACCAAGTTCGTCAGTTCCTGGGCTCGGAACCCCTGCATCTCTACTCGAACGCTGTAGGAGCCAGGGATGACGTTCGGGAACAGGAATGCACCCAGATCGCCCGTCCGGGTTGCCGCCGACTCGCCCGTCCTCTCATTGGCCAGTGTGACCTCAGCACCGATCACCACGTTGCCCGACTGGTCGAGGACGCTGCCCGAGACGCGGCCGGAGACCTGTGCGGCAGCGGGTGACAGCAGGAGAAGCGTGAACAGCGCCAGACACGTCACCGGACGGGCTAGAAGGCGGACGATTGAAGTGGTCATGGGCATGTTCCTCGACTCGCAAAGTTTTGGCATGGTGAGTAGCTCGTTATACCAATGAGCGGAGTCTATAGCAGTACTGGTGCGCAGTCAAGAGATGTCAGCGAAAAATCTGGCGAAAAGTTTGCAGCCGTCCCAAAGTTGCGGAGCGACCCCCGGCTGCGCTAGGAAAGAGAGGAGGAAACAAGATTGCCAGCATTCTCCCTGCGCAGCCTGGTCTTGCTAGCCGGCCTGAGCGCCTCAACGTTCGCCCAAACTCCGGCGTCATGGCTGCGGCCTGTCGCGCCGCACAAGCTGATTGGCAGCGTCTACTACGTGGGCACTGAAGATCTGGCTTGTTACCTGATCACCGGCGACGCGGGGCACATCCTGATTAATACTCCGCTGGAGGAGTCAACTGGCCTTCTGCTGGCCAGTGTCAAGCAATTGGGGTTTCGCGTCGAAGACATCAAGATCCTGTTGGTGAACCAGGCCCACCAGGATCATGCGGCGGGACTGAAGGAGATTCAGGAGCTGTCGGGGGCGGCGATCTATGCGACACCGCCGGATGCGAAGCTGCTTGCGGCGGGTGGGGTGATGTCTGCTGAGTCCGCGAAGAGGCTCGGCTCGTTCGCGCCGGTCACCGCCTCCCGTCTGCTACGCGATGGCGACACGATCAAGCTGGGTGAAATCGCGCTAAAGGTCTACCATCACTACGGACACACTCCGGGGAGTTCCAGTTACGAGATGACCGTCACCGTAGACGGCAAGCGCCAGACGCTGCTGTTCGCCAACTTGCCGACGATCGTGATGCCGCTGACGAGCGAAGAGTATCCAGCAATCGTCACCGACTTACAAACGACATTTCGCCGCCAGACGCAGCTTTCGCCCGATATTTGGTTCGCCGGGCACGCGTCGCAATTCAATCACGCAGCGAAGATGAAGACCGGCGACTATGCTGACGCCGCGGGGTTCCGGCAGGCGGTGGACGATCTCGAACGAAAGTTCGAGCGGCAGATGAAGATTGAGCTAGGAAAGTAGCGTCAAGCGCCGGTTGCCAACCGGTCGGCCAGCATGTCGGGCAAACCGGCTTCGCGAATCTTCGCCTGCGCCCCGGCGATGTCGTATCTCACCCGATGGTAGGTCAGTTCCCGCTTCGACGAATCGTACAGGATGTAGGCGGCACGGGGGTCTCCGTCGCGCGGTTGTCCGACGGACCCGGGATTGAGAAGATAGACGACGTCGTTCTCGAACTGCAGAGTCTGCTCGGCGCTATTCGCGGGCGTCTTGGGGATGCGGCAGACGCCGTTTCGAACCAATAGAAATCCACCCTGGATATGAGTATGTCCGAAGAAAGAAACCGCGGTTTCCAAACGATCCCGGACGCCCATTACTTCGTTGGGCGCAACCAGATACTCATCTTCGTCGGCGGGCGAACCATGAAGGATGCTGTAGCCGTTAACGGCGATGGGGCCTTGAGGAGCTTGGCGCAGGTACGAGGTGTTGGCGTCTGTTAGTACGGTTTGCGTCCATAAGGCCGAAGTCTTGGCTACGGGGTTGAACCACTCGAGATCCTCCATGCCAACGCATGCCTTGTCATGATTGCCACGGACGATGGCCTCCACTTTTTCCCGCGCCCAGTCCACCACGCGATTAGGATCGGCGCCGTAGCCGACCAGGTCTCCGCAGCAGACAATCTTGTCGTAGGCCCCTGACGCATGGTCCAGAGCCGCCTCCAGCGCGTGCCAATTGGAGTGGACGTCGCTGAGAATTAGGTAGCGCAAAGCTTTACCACACTTACTTCCGGCGGAGCGCCTAGGCGCACCGGGATGCCTACCGTTCCGATGCCTGCCGACACGTAGACGGAGGAGTTTTCTTCTGTATACAAACCTTTGGTATACGGCGTCATGAACCTCGCGACATTTAGGGAATGATCCAGGATCTCCACATTCACCTGTCCCCCGTGCGTATGGCCGGCCAGCGTGAGGGCGAACCCCTTCTTGCGCGCCACAGGGAACACATCCGGATTGTGCGAAAGCAGGACATTGACGTTTCCCGGACTCGTTAATTTTTCAGTATTTTCCAGATAAGGACTATTAATTCTTTGATAATCGACGCCTACCAGATTGATGAAGCTGGACCCGGACTCGATTCGGGCCGCGGCGGAACGCAGAAACCGGATTCCCAGTCGCGCGCCCATCGCGGAGGCATAGTCTTCAGCACCGGAGTAGATCTCGTGATTGCCATGGCATCCATAGATTCCCTGCGCCGCCCGCAGCGCGGCAAGCTCAGCCAGCGCGCCATCCAGCGGATCTCCTTTGGACGTAATCAGATCGCCGGTGACCACTGCCAGATCGGGGAGCAATTCATTGGCCATGGCGACCACTGTCCTCAGATCCTTTCGTTCCAGCAGCGGCCCCAAGTGAATGTCCGTCAGTTGGAGAATTCGGAAGCCGTCGAACGCAGCGGGGAGCCCGTGGATATAAGCATTTACTTCCACCACCTGAAAATCCTTCCGGATCATGGAGCCAATTCCCGTGATTATCAGCGGCGCGGCGACAGCGGCCCGGGTGGTGGAACTCAGGAACGCCCGGCGTCCGGGATTGTCCGAAATCGGGGGGAAGATGCGCCCCAATACGGCCGCGCCGATCAGCGATAGCGCCCACCAAGTGGTCATTTCTTTGATGCCGAAAGTCGGGAACCCCACGCCGAGCGTGCCCGCCACCGCCCAGATCAGCCCCGCAGCCAAGCCGGCCCTGCTGCCGGTGGAGAACCACCGGACGGGTGGCTTCTGGCGTTGAGAAGCCGAAAATACCCGGTCGAATACAAAAGTCTGCAGCCCAAAGGCCGCCAACAGGACCACGATATCGGGAATGTGGTGAAGACCCACAATCATTCTCTTTAATTATCACCCGCGTTGCTGAATCGGCTCCATTCGCCCCATCAGCCAGTGCGCAAACCCGAACCCGATCAGGTGGAACACCCCCATGATTAGAAACACCGGCGTGTATCCGAAATGGGTGACGATATAGCCGGGAATCAATGCGGAGAACAAAACACCACCCAACCCTCCGGCGCAACCGCCAATGCCAGTGACCGACGCTACTGCACTACGCGGAAAAATGTCCGAAGTGGTCGTAAATAAATTCGCGGACCATCCCTGATGGGCAGAGGTGGCCAGGCTGATCAACGCGATAGCCACTACCGGATCGGGCGCAAGCACGCTAAGTGCGGCGATGGGCATGCAGCAGGCAAAAATCAACATCCCCGCCTTCCGGGCCGAACCCGGCTGCCAGCCGCGCCGGATCAGCCAGCCGGAGAACCAGCCGCCGCCAACGCTTCCGATGTCGGCCATCAGGTAGATCACCGGCAGTGCCCAGCCGATCTGCTTCAGGTCCATCTTGCGCACGTCGAAGAAGTACGGAGGCAGCCAGTATAGGTAGAACCACCACACGGGGTCGGAGAAGAACTTCGCGGCGGCAAAGCCCCAGGTCTGCCGGAACTTCAGCGCCGTGCGCCAGGGCATGGCAGGCTGTGCGGAGTCAGCGGCGCCTTCCGCCGCGGCGGGTCTGGGCGCCAGCAGCCACACCGCCAGCCAGACGAACCCCGAAGCGGCGGTGACCAGGAAGCAGGCTCGCCATCCCAGTTGAACCACCATCCACGCGAACAGCGGCGGACCGATCATCGATGCCACATTCGTTCCGGCATTGAAGATGCCAGTGGCGAATGCGCGGTCTTTCTTCGGGAACCATTCCGCGACAGACTTGATGGCGGCGGGAAAGTTGCCCGCTTCTCCCAGACCCAGCATCGCCCGCCAGAAACTGAACGACAGGGCACTGCGCGCGATCACATGGCCGGCGGCGGCAAGGGACCACCATGCGATTGAAACCGCGTAGCCGAACCGGGTGCCACGGCGGTCGATCAGCCGCCCCATGAACAGAAATCCGATCGTGTAGGTGACCTGGAACGCGGCGTTGATATAGCCGTAGTCCTGATCGGTGAGGCTGAACTCTTCCCGGATAACCGGTATCAGAACCGAGAAGACGATGCGGTCGAGATAGTTGATCGTGGTCGCGAAGAACAGCAGCGCCAGGATCGTCCAGCGGGCCTTCGGGAGTGCGCCATCATGGTTTTCGTGCACAAAGCTGTCATTCTAGCCGCAGGCCGGGGTACACGGATGAAGTCGTTAACGGACGACGTTCCGAAGCCCATGCTTCCGCTGGGCGGACGGCCCATTCTCGAGCATCTTCTCGAACGGATGCGCGCCGCCGGCCTGGACCAATTCGCTATCGTCACCGGCTACCGGGCCAGCACTATCGAAACACACTTCGCGGGCCGCGCGGAATTCTTCCGGCAGGAGGTTGTTAACGGCACGGCAAGAGCCGCCGCGCTGGCGCGAGACTGGGCCGCCGGCGACGACTTCCTGTTCACCTTCGGCGACATTCTTGCCGAAAGCGCGGACTACCGGGCGATGGGCGATCTGCTGGCTGCGGACGATCGCACACTTTGCGTGGCGGCGGTCCGGCATGTGGACGACCCGGCAGCGGGGGCGGCCGTGTATGAGGAGGAGGGCGTCGTAACGCGCATCATCGAAAAACCGCAGCCCGGCACGTCGTCCACCAACTGGAACAGCGCCGGCATCTACTGCTTTCGCGCGGTGGTGTTCGACGAGATCGATCGCGTGGAACTGTCGCCACGCGGCGAGTATGAGATCACCAGCGCGGTGGAGGCTCTGGTGCGGCGGGGCCGTGTCGTAATTCATCCCTTAACGGGGGTCTGGCGCGATATCGGCCGGCCGGAGGATCTGGCCGCGGCGCAGGCTGAGGTTTCACCGGGAGCCGGGAATATTTGACCAGCGGTCCTGGATTCAACGACGCAATGAAACTTCTCGCCCCCGTGTCGCTATTCGCCGCCATTGCGCTGGCCCAGCAGTCGCCCCTGGTCCATAAGCAGGCGCCTGAGCTTTCCGGCAAGCAGTGGATCAATGCAAGCGAGGGAGCAAACGCCAAAACGGTTATCGCCGATCGCAAGGGCAAAGTGACGGTAGTGCACTTCTGGACATTCGCGTGCATCAACTGCAAGCGGAACCTTCCGTCCTACGACCGCTGGCACGAAAAGTTCTCGCCGCAGGGTGTGGAGATCATCGGTGTTCATACTCCCGAACTGGATATCGAGAAGGACTTCCGCAACGTGGAGTCGCAAGTTCGAAAGCTGGGGATCGAGTATCCGGTGTTGTTCGATCCGGACTACCGGAACTGGAACCGCTGGCGGCAGCAGTATTGGCCCACCGCTTACGTTATCGACAAATCCGGAGTGATCCGCGCCGCATGGGTGGGCGAACTCAACCATGGCGGCCAGCAGGGCGAAGCGAAGATGGCGGCGGTAATCGAAAAACTACTGGCTGAGTAGTCGGCCGGAGCCGGCTAAGTTGCACTTTGCTGAAGCAGCTTCGCCACCAGCCCGGTCCAACCTGTCTGATGGCTGGCCCCTAATCCGGAGCCGTCCTCCCCGTGGAAGTATTCATAGAAGAGAATCAGGTCGCGCCACTCAGGCCGGTCGCGGTATAGCGCCTGTCCGCCATGCACCGGACGCGTTCCATCTTCACCGCGAAGGAACGGCTTCGTTAGGCGTTTCGATAGCTCCGCCGCCACTTCCCACAACGTCAACTGATGGCCGGAGCCGGTGGGAAACTCCACCTGAAACCCATCGCCCAGGTAGTGATGGAACTTTTGCAAGGACTCGATCAGAAGATAGTTGACGGGAAACCAAACAGGTCCGCGCCAGTTGGAGTTTCCGCCGAACAGGCCTGTGGTGGATTCGCCGGGCTCATACTCCACGCGGTATTCGGCTCCGTTGACGTGGAAGACATACGGATGCTGGGCATGGACGCGCGATAAGGCACGCACCCCGCTGCCCGACAGAAACTCCCCATCGTCCAGCATGAAACCCAGCACGCGCCGAAGCTGCACTTCACTGAGAATCGAAAGCAGGCGGCGTTCGCCCATCCCTTCCGCGCTCATGCTGGCGACATTCGAGCACAGGTCTGGCCGGTTTTCGATAAACCATTCCATGCGGCGCCGGAAGCCCGGCAGCTTCTCCATAATCTGCGGCTCCAGCGTCTCCACCGCGAACAGCGGAATCAGCCCGACCATCGACCGGACTTTTAGCGGCACCTGCCGCCCGCCCGGAAGATGCAGGACGTCGTAGAAGAAACCGTCGCTTTCGTCCCACATTCCCGTTCCATCGCTGCCCAAGTGGTTGATCGCGTCCGCGATGTACAGGAAGTGTTCCCAGAACTTACTGGCCACATCCTCGTATGCCGGATCTTCCTCGGCAAGCTCCAGGGCGATGGCCAGCAGGTTCAGGCAATACATCGCCATCCAGCCGGTGCCGTCCGCCTGTTCAATATGTCCGCCGGTGGGAAGTGTGGAGCTGCGATCGAAAACGCCAATGTTGTCCAGGCCCAAAAAGCCGCCCTGGAAGACATTGCGGCCTTCGGCGTCCTTACGGTTTACCCACCACGTGAAGTTCAACAGCAGCTTGTGGAAGATCCGCTGCAGGAACCGCCGGTCCCCTTTTCCCCGGCGCTTCTTTTCGATCTTGTAGACGCGCCAGGCGGCCCATGCATGCACCGGGGGATTGACGTCGCCAAGCGCCCACTCGTACGCCGGAAGCTGTCCGTTGGGATGCATATACCATTCGCGCAGCATCAGGATCAGCTGCTCTTTCGCGAAGTCCGGATCAACCAGCGCCAGCGGGACACAGTGGAACGCCAGATCCCACGCGGCGTACCACGGATACTCCCATTTGTCGGGCATCGAGATGACGTCGGCGTTGAACAGATGTGTCCACTGCGCGTTGCGGCCCGACAGGCGCTCTTCGGGCGGCGCGGGTTCCGCCGGATCTCCCTCCAGCCAGTCCTTCACCACATAGTGATAAAACTGCTTCGACCACAGAAGCCCCCCTAACGCCTGGCGCATGAGGTTCTTCGCGTCATCGGAAAGATGCTGCGGAATGACGGTTACGTAGAACTCATCGGCCTCGCGCCTTCGCAGGGCCATCGCCTTCGCGGCATCGACCGGTGACCGCGTGTCCGAGAGGCGGACGCGAATCGTGGCGGTTTCACCGGGCGCCAGCGTCATACGGTAATGCGCCGCCGCCTTCGTGCCGGTCTGCGATGGATTTACGCTGCCGAAGTCTCCGTTCACAACAAAGCTGTCGATGCCATCTTTAACGAAAGGCGAATCGTTCGGGACGCCGTACAGGCGCCGATAGTTCGTGTCGTTCTCCGTGAAGACAAGGTCCGGCGCGCCTTCGCAAGCGAACCAGCGGCGGCCGTAGCTCGGCTCATCAAGCTCAATCTCATTCGCCGACACCGCGCGCATCGACGGCCTGTCCGCCGCGTTCGACCAGGACCACGTGTTTCGAAACCAGATCGTCGGCAGAAGGTGCAGTTCCGCTTCGGCGGGACCCCGGTTGGTGGCGCTGATTTCGGCCAGGATGTCCTCCGCGCCGTTCTTGGCGTACTCCACCACGACATCGAAATATTTGTCGTGTTGAAAAACTCCCGTGTCGGTAAGCTCAAACTCGGGATCGCGTCTGCCTCGCCGCGCGTTTTCCTCCACAAGCTGCGCGTAGGGAAATTCCTCCTGCGGGTACTTGTAGAGGTACTTCATATAGGAATGGGTCGGCGTGGAGTCCAGGTAGTAGTAGCACTCCTTGACGTCTTCCCCATGATTCCCCTCGTTGTTCGTCAGGCCGAACAACCGTTCCTTCAGAATCGGATCGCGGCCGTTCCATAGCGCAAGCGACAGACAGATCTTCTGGTGCCGGTCGCATATCCCCGCGATTCCGTCTTCGTTCCACCGGTACGCTTTCGAACGCGCGTGATCGTGCGGAAGGAATCCCCAGGCATCGCCGTTCGCGCTGTAGTCCTCGCGGACGGTGCCCCAGGCCCGCTCGCTGAGGTACGGTCCCCAGCGCTTCCAGTGGACTGACCGTTGCCGCGACTCTTCCAGACGCCGTTCTTCCGTGGTCATGGTGCCTAGGGCAGGATAACGCGGGGTGGGACTATGTGCGGAGATTCGCCAGTTGGGCGGCCACATCGGAGGCCATCGCCTGCATCAGCCGCGTGTTCTGATCGCGCGAGAGATCGGAGACGACGTAGGCCAGATAGTCGCCGCTCTCAATCGCAGCCAGCTCATAGTGAACGGCGCTCGCCTCATATACGGGTGTCCCGGCGGCGGCCAGCGCCGGCGCGATGCGGTCCCGCACGAACGATTCGTCGTCCCCACGCCGCGTGACGATCACCGACACCAGCTTGGAATCAGTCTTCAGTTGGAAGTGAATGAAATTTCTTCCGTGCTGCCGGCATTCGTGCGCCGAGTAGAGCCGGAAATTCTCTGGCATGTGCCGCTGCACAGCTTCCAGCAGGCCCGTGTATTGCGGCGCCAGACCCTTCACCGCCTCGGCGAGCGGAGGAGAGTCCTTCGGCACCTTCCCGTACACGGAGCAGTGCAGATGGTCGTCCAGGCCCGGGCGCATGGCGCTCGAAACGCGTTCCATCAGCGACACCATAAACGATTCCCGCTGCCCGTCCGTAAACCGCAGGTGGCCGCGCTGGTAGGCAATACCCGCCCCAATGGAGATCGCGACAACCGCGGCGATGGCCGGCCAAGGCTGCGCCCACCAGGACACGCGCCGTCCTGCCGGCGATGCTTCGTCGAGCTTGTGCCGGATTCTGACCGCCAGATCCGGCGGCGCCGTTTCGCCCTGCACTGCGCGGCGCAACCGCTCCGTCATACGCTGCGCTCCTTGGACGATTTCCGGACGCCATAGGACGCGGCCACTTCGGTCAACTGATCGCGCAGCAGCTTCCGGCCACGGCTTAGGCGCGACATCACAGTGCCGATGGGTACGGACAAGATTTCAGCCGCGTCTTTGTACGCGAACTCCTCGACATCAACCAGAATCACCACCGCTCGAAAGTCCGCCGGGACGCGGTCCATCGCCGCCAGAATGTCGGCGTCGGTCAAATGGTCTGGAACCACCGCAGGGGCTGTTAGGTTCGCTTCCAGAAATTCCTCCGTGTCCTTCAACAGTGGGAAGCGGAACCATTTGCGCCGGTGATGATTTACGCAGTGGAAGAGAATTTTGAACAACCAGGCCCGGCAGTTTGTTCCCCGCTCAAAGCGGTGGAAGGATTTCCAAGCCTGCAAATAAACATCCTGAATGACGTCCTCGGCGCGGCTGCGGTCGCCGAGAATCCGGGTGGCGGTGCGGAAAAGATCGTTGAGGTGCGGAAGCGCCTCCGCGTCAAAGGCTTGGCGCGCCTGCAGATCGCGTGGGGATTCCTTAGCCCGCGCGCCCTTCGCCCAAGTCTCCATTGCGAGAGAAGCCGCCACAACGGGTAAACCCGGTTCTGGCGGCTATTTATTCCCGCTTCCTATTTAAGCTTATTTAGTTCGTCCAAGACCATCTGGTTCGTCGGACGAATTTTGTAATCCACCTCGGTGAACTTCCATCGGACCAGTCCTGTCTTGTCGATCACGTAGGTGGTGGGATGGGGGAGGAAGCGCCCCTTGGCTGCCGCCGCCTCGTTGAGCAGGCCATAGCGGTCGATCACCGCATGATCGGCATCGCTCAACAGCGTGATGACGAACTCATCATTGGTTTTCGACTTTACTTTGGGAATAATGTCGCTAAGCTTGTCCATCGGATCGGGCGCGATGGCCACGATTACCGTGTCGGCTTTCCGCTCAGCGGGCAGGAGGGAATGCAGCTCGACCAGCTGCGTTGCGCAGTAAGGTCACCAATAGCCGCGATAAAACACCAGGACGACATTCTTTCCGGCGAGAGAGGATAGCGAAACGCGCTTGCCTTCGGCTGAGGGCAAGTCGAACGCTGGGGGTTTGCTGCCGACCGCAACTCGGTCCAGATCGGATGGGGAATCGGCTGCAAATAGGGGCGACATGAGACCTACCGACAACGCCAATGTAAGGTAACGCAATAGAGACCTCCAGTAGGCATTATGCCAGCAGCGCCTCCGCCTATTCCCGTCGCCGTCGACTTTTTATTGCTGGTCGGCGAACTCGCGGGAAGCGAATAGCAAAGTAAGATACCGCTCTGTCGGGGGCACCGTGGGGCATGCGGCCACGCGGGCGCGCCATAGCCGCACCGCCTCGTCGATAGCATCTTCCTGAGTTGCCGGGCGAGTGCCAGCCGCCTCCGTGTTGGCGGGAAGGGCCGCGCAAGTGCGCGCGGAAGTCCGCACGGCTTTCAACAAACTTTGAGAACGCTTCAGCCGCTCCCTTCGCGATAGGCCCCGAAGCAGCGGACTTGCGGCCGACACCTGTTGGGCCAGCAGAAGCTCGCGGGCGACCTCCGCGGACGCCGGCGCTTGCACGGCGGCCAGACGAAGCGCCTGCGCCGCAGCCCGGTAATCCCGCGTCGCAAAGACGGCCCGCGCATAGCCCACCGTCGCCTCCACATCGTCGGAATCCTTCTGCCGCAGACGTCCGAACACCCCGGCGGCACGATCGTAGAGTTTCATTTCATAGAACTTCTGCCCCACGCGAAGGCTGAGATCGCGGTCGGCCGGATGCTCCGCTAGAAGCTGTGCCAGTTCCGAGGCGGCGGCGTCGGCGATGCCCAGGCTCTGTAGAGTCTCGGCGAGCTCCCACCTGGCGTCACGCCGCGAAGTGACGGAGTACGCCGGCCAGTCGCCATAGATCGCGCGGTTGTAGAGGGACTGCGCCTGCCGCGGGCGCAGCGTCGCATTCTCGACCCGAGCCAACCATAGGTTCGCGGGGCCCGACGACGGATTGTCGGCCAGGACATCCCGCAGGTGAACACCCGCTTCGTTCAAACGTCCGGCGCTGACCAACGCCCGCGCCAGTGCGAGGCGGAGTTCGTCGCTGCGCAGAACGGCAAGGCTGTTTCGCAATTCCTCAATGGCTTCGTCGAAGCGTCCCAAGCGGACCAGTTCCAAACCTTGCTCATAACTTTCCTTTGCACGCGCTTCCCGGCCCAGTCGCGACGTGTACGAGTAGATGGTGGTTCCGATGATCAGCAGGACCAGTGCCAGCGCGAGACTAACCAATAGGAAGCGGCCTCGCATTGGCGGCGGCGATTCTTCGCCGGACGGATCGGCTTCGGCCGCGGCCTCCGCAGCCGATTCCGGCAGATGGATTCCATCCTGCTCCAGCAGGGCCTTGTACACGGGCAAAGGTTGCAGCCGCTGCGAGACGAAGAAACTGATGAGGTTCGAAATCATCAGCGGAACGATGATGGAATAGTCACGCGTGATCTCGAAGATCATGATCACCGATGTCAGAGGAGCGCGGACAATGCCGGCAAACGCCGCCCCCATTCCAGCCAGTGTGTACGCGCCGATGCTTCCCGTAAGGTCCGGCAAGGCGTAGTGTGCGGCGCTGCCCATGACGCCGCCCAGCATGCCCCCAATGAATAGGCTGGGGCCGAATATCCCGCCCGCATTTCCCGACGAGTAGCAGACGGCTGTGGCGATAATCTTTAACCCCAGCAGCAGCGCCATGGACTGGAACAGCAGCTTGCCGTTCAACGCCTGATCGACCGTTGAGTAACCGACGCCCAGAATCTCCGGGATGTACCACGCGATCGCGCCAACAAGCAGGCCGCCCGCCACCGGTTGAATCGTCTTCGTGTTCGCGGGCAGCTTCGCGAACCAGAGCCTGATCCACAGGAGAAGTTTCACGAAGCCCGCGGAGACAAGTCCTCCGGACAGCCCCAGCAACCCGTAGAAAACGAATTCCACCGGATGGACAACTTGGTAAGGGGGGACGCTAAACAGCGGGCTATCGCCCAGCAGCGCCCGCATCACCATCCACGAAGTGGCGGCGCTAAGCACGACGGAACCCAGCAACGGCGCGTGAAGGTTCCCCACCAGTTCTTCCAGCGTGAACAGCACGGCGGCGATCGGAGTGTTGAATGCCGCGGAAACAGCAGCCGCCGCGCCCGCCGGAAGCAGCGCCGCGACGCGACGGGGACTAAGCCCCAGCCTGCGGCCGAGCACGGAAGCAATGCCCGCTCCCACCTGCACCGACGGGCCTTCGCGTCCGAGCGAGATTCCGCTGGCCAGCGTGATTGAAGAGCAAATGAACTTGCCCACAGAGGTCCGGAAAGGAATGTATCCGTCGTTGAGTTCGAGCGCCGCCTTCGTTTGGGGAATGCCGCTGCCGGCGGAGTTCGGAAAGAACCGGCGTAGAAGAAATCCGGCGACGGCCGATCCGAGAATTGGGATCATCAGGCGCCGCCATGCGGCCTCGTCGCCCGGCGGGTGCAGACGGTCGCCGAGTTGTTCGGTGACGAGGATGAAGCCGACGGTGACGGCCCCGATCAGCCCGGCCATCACCAGGGTCCAGGCCAGCATCAGCTTGTCTTCGTGGGCGTCGATCGAGGAGGGGAAGCGTCGGGCTGCGGGTGGCGTAGCTGACATAGCTGATGGCCGCTGCGCGGTGGCGTTGTTGCTATGAACCGGCTAGGACCGTTCGACTGCTGCTTCCGATGCTATCACGCGCATGCGAATCCGTTCGATTCGGGATTTTATGTCACGCAAAGTCAAAATATTCGTTGACAAACGTCGGACATGCTCCTAGTATCGACGCGATGGCTGAAAGACCTCCGAGAGAAGCAGCTGCCGCAAGGTCGGCGCAGGATCGCCCCGACGATCCATTGTTCGTACCGCACGTCGAAGAGATGGAGTTGGCCGAGGGAGCAGAGGGTGGTGACGCCTACGGAGCTCTCCTCGAAACGATCTGCGGGGCGGTTGACGACTCGCAGCCCGTGGAGCAGTACGACGGCACGCTAGGAGTTACGCGCGCCTTCGTCGACGGACGCCAGTCCGCTGTGGCGCAGGTGCAATGGAACGCCAATCTGGCGGCGCTCTTCACGAATCCTGGCACTGTGTCGGGCGTGCGATGGGGCACCGGCACGATGATTTCCAACGACCTCTTTCTAACCTGCGGCCATCTTTTCGACCAGACCGGCGGCGGATGGGAGCGGCCGCGAATCAACGGCACGACGAACATCATCAGTCCGCAACAGATCGCCGCCAACATGCACCTGAACTTCAACTTCCAGGTGGACGCCGCAGGCAACCCACGCGCGGAGCAGAGTTTTCCGATTCTTGCGCTACTGGAGTACCGGCTAGGCGGAATCGACATGGCGATCTGCCGCATTGGCGGCAATCCCGGGGGCACCTTCGGACGCACGCCCGTCTCCGCGGGCGATGCCACCACGGGCCAAATGATTTGCATTATTGGTCACCCGGCCGGGCAGCGGAAGCGCATCGAAGCCGGCCCGACCACCGCGATCGACGGCAACCTGATTCGATATAACGATATCGATACGCTGGGTGGGAATTCGGGCTCCGGCATCCTGAGGGCGAGCGACGGCCGGCTGGTCGGTGTGCACACCAACGGCGGCTGCAACGTGATGAGTCCCGGTGCCAGCGGAGGCAGCAATTTCGGTCAGCGAATCGCAGCGGTCATTGCCGTATCGCCGATCTTGCAGGCCATGCGCCTAACCAGTCCGCGGGTGCCGCCACGGTCGCAGGTTACGGCCGTCTCGCGAAGCCGCGACAAGCTGGATATCTTTGTCACCGATGCCAACGGCAAGATCATGACCGCAGCTTGGGAGCCGGCGTTTACCGATTGGTGGCACGGCTGGTGGCAGCTGAACGGCGGACGCGCCGCCGGTGGCGCTCCGGTGCACGCTGTGTCGCGAAGCGCCGACAAGCTCGACGCGTTTGTCATCGGTACCGACAGGCGGGTCTACACCGCCGCCTGGGAGCCGGCGGTTACCGATTGGTGGCACGGCTGGTGGCGGATCAACGGCGGCGCCGCCGCGCCCGGTGCGCATGTGACGGCCGTCTCGCGAGCGCCGAACAAGCTGGATGTGTTCGTGGTCGGTACGGACGGACGCGTCTGGACCGCGGCCTGGGAGCCTGCCTTCCGGGACGGCTGGCATGGGTGGTGGCCGATCGGCAACATTCGCGTGCCGCAGGGTGCGTCCGTGCATGCCGTGTCGCGCAGCACCGACAAGCTGGACATCTTCGCGACGGACGTCAATGGAAAGGTGATGACCGCCGCCTGGGAGCCGTCGTTTGGCAGCAGTTGGCGTGGCTGGTGGGAGTTGAAGGGCGGACGCGCGGCGCCGGGCGCGCCGGTAACGGCCGTCTCACGAGCCCCGAACAAGCTGGATGTGTTTGTGGTCGGCACCGACGGACGTGTCTGGACTGCGGCCTGGGAGCCGGCCTTCACAGACTGGTGGCACGGCTGGTGGCCGATTGGCACGGTTCGGGCGCCTCAGGGCGCGCCTGTCCATGCGGTGTCGCGGAGCGCCAACAAGCTAGACATATTCGTCACCGACATCAACGGCAAGATCATGACCGCGGCCTGGGAGCCGGCCTTCACTGACTGGTGGCACGGCTGGTGGGAATTGAAGGGTGGACGCGCCGCGCCGGGCGCCCCGGTGACCGCAGTGTCCCGCGCCACCGACAAGCTCGACGTGTTTGTGATAGGCACCGACGGACGGGTCTGGACTGCGGCCTGGGAGCCTGCCTTCACCGACTGGTGGCACGGGTGGTGGCCGATCGGTGTTTAAGTTTTTCAAAACTCGTGATTCACGACCCAGGGAGAGCGAAAGACATGTCTGACGAGCCTGTCGCCAAGACCTACGAGGGTCAACCGGAGGCGGCGCCCATGCCCGAAGAGCCGATCGGTTCAGTGCCTCCGGCGATGCCAATGCCAACCGCGATGCCAACTGACGAAGCGCCTTACGGCGGAATGGAGGCATCGCAGCCCGGAGCGGACTTCGCCGAAGTCGTGAGCGAAATGAATGACTATCCCGAGGGTCGTGGAGGCATGGGCATGGTGCCGATGTCGGAAACAGGGACATCCTTTTCCGGGCCTGGGACACCTATTGGCGAGCGGCCGCCGGCAACGGAAATGCCAGTGGCCGCAGACGCGTAGCAGCGGAAAGCAGGTGTACTCCGTTTGCTCTCCAAAAGTCCTTGTACCACCCCTCGTCGGCACACGCCACTCCGCGAAATTGGGGAGGGCATGGTGAGCGCGGACGGAATCGAACCGTCAACCTACTGATTAAGAGAGAGAGGGTTCGGCGTCTCATGAATGGTCAGGTTTCTCGAATCAGTCACTTGCGGGTGATCCGGGAGACTTCCGAAGCCCCTGGAGACCCATGAGACGGGAGAGATTGCGACCACTTTTGCGACCACCAGCTTCCAGCCCCGGCGCTCGGCTCTAATCCGCGTTGGCCCAGGGCCGGGCAGGAGTGGCGGATTCTCAGGCCGCCTCGAGCTCGACCCGCACACGGCAGCCCAGCGCGGTGGAGATGTTTGCCAGCGCATCCAACGAAAAGCGCGAAACTCGCCCTCGGAGCAGATCGTTGATCCGCGATTGCTTCACCCCGCAGCGTTGCGCCGCCTCGACCTGGGTCCGGCACTGCATATCGACGAAGGCAGCGATCTGCCGCATTAGCTCGTCCCTCACCCGCAGGTTCGCGGCCTGCCCCGGCGTGTCCTGCAATCGTGTCCCAAGCGCTGGCGTAGCTCTCCGATTTTTTCATTTCACACCCTCTCGTACGTTGCGCGATTCGTACTTCGCAGTCGAGAAGAGTTGTCATTTCGAGTTCTCCAGGTCGCGATGGATAGCCACCGTTTCGAGCGGCAGGTTCCCACGGGGCTATCCGAGGGCCAAGGAAACGAGCCCAGCGAATGACCGCCGTCAGTACGCTTTTCGACCGTCGGCGTCGAACTTGTTGAACTTAGGCGGCGCGACGCGCGCCATTTCGTCCAGCGTGCCTTGGAGCTTTCTCCGGGCTGCGCTGTTCTCGGCGGAGTTAACGTTGATCGGAGACTGCTCCAGAGGGTCATTTTCGATGTCGAAAAGACGACCATCCATGTAGAGCTTGTGACGGTGATCCCAAGCCAGTCGGGTAGGTGGAAAGTCCGCTTTGGCGCCCGGATGTGGATCGTAATGGGCGAAAGCGCAATCCCGCGGCTTGCCCTTGAGACCTTTGATCTGAGGCAAAAAACTCCGTCCATCCAGTGGACGATCCGGGAACCATTTTGCTCCAGTGGTCTCCATCATCGTCGGAACGAAGTCCGTGGAGTCGACCAGATCCGAGCAGGTCTTACCCGCGGCCGAAACCCCTGGCCAATGCGCGATCAAAGGCACGTGCATGCCTGCCTCGGTCGTCGTGCCTTTCCCTCCCGGGATTATGCGGCGCCCCATGCGGGAGTTGATTCCGCCCGGCGTGCCGTTATCGCCATAGAACAGAAGAAGCGTGTTTGCGGCTAAACCGGAATGTTCGAGAAACCTCGCGATTCGCCCGATGGAGTCGTCCAGGTATTCCACCATGTCCCCGAAATACTTCGGGTCATCCTTCAGACGATCGCCGTTTGCCCAATCCGCGCTGCGCGGCGTCGGGTTGAATGGTCCGTGAGTCAATGTCATCGCGTAGTATGCGAAAAACGGCCGCTCCTTGTTCTTCTCCATGAACTTAGTCAGGAATTCCACTTCCAAGTCCGGGCCGTACTTGCCTTTTGTGTTCGAACGGAGCGTTCCGTTCTCATTCAGGACTGGGTTGGCGTATCGCGAGCCTTTATCCTCAGTATGCAGAGCATGCCACAAAAGATACTCCTCGAAGCCGCTTTGCTCCGGTTTCATGCCGGCCTCATAGCGCGACGAGCCCTTCTCGTCATAGCTGTAGAACTGCCACTTTCCCGAAATTGCTGTGCGATATCCAGCTTGCTGCATCATGTGGCCGAATGTCTTCTCTTTCGGGTCGATGAGGCCGAAGCCCCGCCAATTGCGGAAATTGTGCTGACCCGTCATCAACTGCACACGGGTAGGGGTACATAGAGGCTGTGCGTAGGCATGAGTGAAACGGACGCCGGAAGTGGCCAAGCGGTCTAGGTTTGGCGTGCGATACGACGTGCCGCCATTCGCTCCAACGCATTCATACCCGAAATCGTCCGCCATGATCAGGAGGATGTTGGGCCTCTTCGCCTGATTCGTCTGCGCCGCGGCGGCGAACGGAAGAGCGCTCAGAAAATTGCGGCGGCTCAATTGATGATTCATAGATGTCTCCCTTCTTTGGCGGCTCAGCGCAAGGGCACCTCAAACTCCACCACAGAACCCACCCCGGCGGCGCTCTTGACGCGCACTTCGCCGTTAACGGCGTCGGCGCGCCTTTGCAAGTTGCGCAACCCCCATCCGACCGACGAAACCATCGTGTCAAATCCGCTCCCGTCGTCCTCGACCCGAAAGCGGATCCGGCCGTTTGCCGTTTGCATATCCACCTTCACATTTTGAGCTCCCGAGTGTTGGATTACGTTCGAAAGGACCTCTCGAAACGCAAGAAGGACGTTTCGCCGCACTTCCAGCTGGACCTGGGCGGGCCCGTCTTCGTGAACAAACCTCACCTTCACATTTCTGCCTTTCAGCGTTCTCTTCGCGATGTCTTCCATCTGTCCGGCCAAGTCCGAGACGGAGGAGTTACTGTGATGTAACATCCAAACCATGTCGCGCAAAGCATCGGAAGTCTCTCTCGCCACCTGGCGGATATGGCTGAGCTCGGCGCTCACCTGGGGATCCGCCGTCTCAGATTCCAGCGCCCCACTTAAATGGATCACGGCGGCAAGATTACTGCCGACCTCGTCGTGCAGATCGCGAGCGATCCGGCTGCGGATCGACTGCAACTCCCGTTGCCGAGCACGCCACCCCCAGAACCAGATACCAACCGCCGCAAGCAGCCCGGCCATCGCAAAGGTTCCCAGCAGCCACTTCATACGCTCGACGGAACGGCCGATCTCCCGCTGGCGCCGCGCCTGCAGGGATTGCCGGGCCGTCTCCAAACGGGAACGTTCCGCCAATTGGCGGATCCACACGTTTACTGGAAGTAGCTCTCGCTCACTCGAATATCCGTCCGTGAGGAACGCAGTTGCCCAAAGCGGCCGGCCGGGAAATTCGAAAGAATCCTTTGCAGATACTGGGCAACCCGTGGATACGTAGCGGCCGCCGGACATCACTTGAAGTTCAGCAAGCGCAAAGACGTATCGATCGGCGGCGCTTGCGTAGAGTTCAACCGCCGTCACTCGTACGAACCGTCCCGGGCGGCCGCCAACGTCGATCACAACAGGGTTGATACCCGGAGACGGATACGGTCGAGATCCGCTATCGAAAACGGTCACCGCATCGGCAAGATCGGCCCGGGCGGACAGATCGACACGAAAGCGCAAAGGGAAGCCGAAACCCGTGTCGATCCAGTCGAGCGGGTAGGTCGGGATTATCCGGACTTCCTCCACTGGCAAACTCGCGCCTAGATCCACCTGTACCCACTTGGGTTGATTCGCGGTCGACGCGATAGCCGAGTGATAGCCATTGGATTCACTTACGTTCGTGTTGCCGGGAATTCCCATCGGAGTAATTCCGTCGACAAGGTACTCCGGGTTCCAGCGGATCGACCGCCGAGCGCCGTTGACGATAATCGTCTTTCGCAAAGCAACATTGCGGGGACCCGAAAGCACGATCATCTCGCCCAACGCAGTAACCCAAAGTTTCGGCCCCCGCTGCCAGTGCCGCGAAACCGTAAGCCGGACGAAACGCGCTTCGGCGGGAGCGAAATCCGCCACGTAAGGGTACATCCGGGGCGGAGGGAGATCTCGAGCCGTTTCGTCGGCCACCACTCGCGCGTCTTTGAAATCCGCAGTGCGCGCGATCTCCAATCGGAACCGCACCGGAAATCCGTATCCGTGCGCTGCGTTATTGCCGATCCAGGCGCGGGCGGGGACAAGAGCGATGGCATCGACCGAGTACACACTCTGCAAATCGAGAAGGACCTCGAACCGCTCATCGGCGTTCGTGAAGCTGGTGCTATGCAAGCCCAGGGAACCGGAAGAGTTCGCTGAACCAGCTTCAGGAAGCTCGCTTAGCCGCCGCTCCACATTAGCTAACTCGGACTCGATCTCCTTCAACTCCGACCGCAGGAGCGAAGGAGCCCAACGGACGGTCCATGCACCATTGCCAGTCGCGCTGACCGCGCTAACGAGCAAGGCGAAGAGATGATTTCTCACTGCCAATCTCGACCACAGCTTCATGTGACCGTGCCTGCGGGATGCCGGGCTACTACACCATCGTGCAGTAGCGTCCGGCACGAAGCACGAATAATCTTACTGCACACGATGGGGAGCGAGCAGATGACCAAATCGGCAATCGGAATTGCCGCAAGCGGCGGTGGGAAATGAAGCGCCGTGAGTTTCTCGCCTTGCTAGGCCCCGTTGGGCTTTCTCCGCTTGGATTCACCTTCGAAAAATCCGGCTTGAAAATCAGTTCGATTCGTCTTGTTCAGACGCGGCCACTAAAGCCGACGCCCGTCTTCACGCCGGCTCCCGGCGCTTGGCAGAGCAGCCCCGCTGAGGTCGCCAGCCCGATGTCGATCTACCCGGAGTACAAGGCATACCGGGAACTTTACTATCCCGATCCGGGAAAGCTCCCCCCGTTCACCGTCGAGGTCGCGACGGACAAGGGAATCAACGGATACGGGAACGGCGGACCCGCTGGCGGCCAAGTGGCGGTGGATCATCTGGCCAAGCTGATGGTGGGCCGCGATCCGTTCGACATTGAGCGGAACTGGGACATTATGTGGCGCGGCACGATGCACTATGGCCGCATGGGCGTGACCATGAACGCCATTTCGGGCGTCGATCTCGCGCTGTGGGACATCGTCGGGAAGGCCCTGAACCAGCCCGTCTGGCGTTTGCTCGGCGGCGAGACCAAACCGCGTCTGCCTGCCTACTGCACGGGCAACGACATCAACCAGCACATCGAATTCGGCTTTCAGCGGCTGAAGCTTGCAATTCCTCACGGGCCCGCGGACGGACGTGAAGGAATGCGTAAGAACGAGGCTCTAGTGAAGGAGACGCGCCGGAAACTGGGTCCCGATGGCGAAATCATGCTCGATTGTTGGATGGCGTGGACCGAGCCGTACACGCTGGACATGGCCGAGATGCTTGCGCCGCACCGGGTCTACTGGATGGAAGAGTGTCTTCAACCCCATGATTACGAGGGTTTCGGCCGACTGAATGCCGCCATCAAATCCACACGAATCGTCACCGGCGAGCACGAGTACGGCCGATACGGATTTCGGCAACTGCTAAGCCACCGCGCCGCCCAAATCTGGCAGCCCGACATCAACTGGTGTGGTGGTCTTACCGAGTTGCGTCGCATCGGCGCCCTGGCCGCCGCGTATGACATTCCGGTCATACCTCACTCCGGCGGGCTGAGCGAAGCGGCGCACTGGATGCTGGCGTCAACGAATGCACCCTGGGCCGAGTTGTTTATGCCCGCTCCGGGCGGGCCCAAAGAGGTCTATCAGCTTCACGAAGAAGAATATGGGCTCACGCGCGGTCCGGAAGGAATCTATATGCGCCCGAGCGACCGGCCGGGCTTTGGGAAACAAATCGAGATAGTCTAGGCAGCGTCTCGTATAGTCGTCCGACATTGGTTGCATCGCGGTCCACGTCACCGCCGGAAGAAGAGGATGCCATGAGATTGAAATGTATTTGCTGGATTACCCTGGCAGCGATCGCCCTGGCGGGGCGATTGTCCGCCCAGTCTTCGACCGGTCTTGTCGTGGTCTCCGTACAAGACCCGACCGGCGCCTCCGTTGCCGCCGCGACCGTCACACTTAGAGAAGAGGCAACCGGTATAGCGACCGAACAGCCAACGAGTCCCGACGGGCTGGTGCGATTCGTCTCGGTGAAGCCTAGTCGCTACACGCTGTCGTGCGAAGCGAGTGGATTCAAGAGGGTGGTGAGGAGCAATGTGGTCGTCAATGTAGGCGAATCGCTAACACTCACTCTGACAATGGAACTCGGCACCGTGACCGAAACGGTGGAAGTCGCAGCCACTTCTCCGCTGCTGCAGACCGAGCGCGGAGAAATGGGTCAGGTGATCGGCACGCGGCAAATGGTCGACTTGCCGTTAAACGGAAGAAACCCGATCGGGCTGGCGGGCCTGACAGCGGGCGTCGTGCCCGGCCCGGCGTTCAACGACAGTCCGCTGCAGCTCGCCAACCTCAGCGTCAACGGTAGCCGGGGTGGTGCAACCGAAATCCTGCAGGACGGAGCACCCGTCACGGTTCCCGAAAACAGTCCTGGTACCTTCGCCACGGCAACGCTTTCGTCAGTCGAGCGGGTCCAGGAGTTCAAAGTTCACACCAACTCCTTTTCAGCGGAGTACGGTCGCACAACCGGCGGCGTGATCAATCTCGTCGTCAAATCCGGAACGAATGCCATCCATGGCAGCGCCTACGAGTTCCTGCGCAATAGCCGGCTTGACGCCAACCAATGGTTCCTGAACCGTGCTGGCCGCAAATTGGGTACTTTTCAAAGAAACCAGTTTGGGTTCACGCTCGGTGGGCCAGTAGTGATTCCTGGCGTCTACAACGGGCGCAATCGCACATTCTTCTTCGGCGGGTACGAAGGACTTCGCCAGCGCGCGCAGACATCGCGAGTCAGTACGATTCCCACGGCGGCGCAAATGGGTGGTGATTTTTCCGCGACCCGGAACGCCGCAGGCGCGCCGATCGTTATCTACGATCCGTTGACGACCACGGCCGCTCCCGGCGGCGGATTCGTGCGAACGCCGTTCGCGGGCAATCGCATCCCATCTCAAAGATTCGATCCTTCGGCAGTAAAGCTAATGACTTTTTATCCCGCGCCGAACACCCCCGGTGAAGGGCCCGCCAACCTGAACAACTTCATCGGCGCCGGCGCGGCCGCAACCGATGACGACAACTACGACGTGCGTATCGACCACGTCATTTCCTCGCGCCAGAACATCTACGGCCGGATCAGCGGACGCGATTTCCGCCAAGTAAATCCGAACATCTACGGAACGCTCGGCGAACCGGGGCCCGCCGCGATCCCTCGTCCTGGTCATAGCGCAGCCATTAACTACACCAACACCATTCGTCCGAATCTACTCGCGGAAACGACGCTGGGATACGCCAGGCTTTTCACGAACCGGCAGTCGTTTTCTTTCGGCTCGGACATCACTGCCCTACTGGGCCTGCCTGCCGATCTGGCCGCGATTTCCGACGCGCGCGGGTTTCCAGCGGTGAGCGTTACCGGTTATGGCGGTCTTGGAGAGTCCTTTAATGCGCGCTTCAGTCTCGAGTCCTATACGGTGCAGCAGAACTTTTCTTACTTTACGAGCAAGCACTCGATGAAGTTCGGTGGACAGGTTCGAGTGAACCGAACGAACTTTTATCAGGGGCAGGCCCCCGCTGGGCAGTTCACCTTTAATCCGGCATTCACCCAGGGCCCGAACCCAACGGCTGCGTCCGCAGTCGCCGGGCATCCGATCGCTTCGCTTTTGCTCGGCTCGGGGGTCAGTGGCAATGCCACGCACGATGCGCACTTGTCGTCCCAAAGTCCATACTACGGCGTGTTCTTCCAGGACGACTTTAAGGTCACTCGCAGTCTGTCGATTAATCTCGGACTGCGTTATGAACTCGAGATTCCCCGGAGTGAGCGCTTTAATCGCCTCAGCGTCTTCAACCCGGAGGTGGACAGCCCCCTTTCTGTGCCGAGCCTTCCCGGTCTACGCGGAGGGCTCCAATTCATTGGCGTGGACCGGGACAAGCAGTTCTACACGGACCGCAATAACTTCGGGCCGCGGTTCGGATTCGCGTGGCGGGTTCCAGGAGATCTGGTGTTGCGGGGCGGATACGCCATGTTTTTCTCTGCGTCCAGTGCCACTGCCGCGGGGACGCTGGGCGGCGGCGGGAACGCCGGTTTCTCCTCTAGTACGCCTTATGTTGGCTCGCTCGACGGGGGGCTGACCCCGGCGAATCGTTTTTCGAATCCATTCGCCCAAGGCTTCTCCCTGCCGCAAGGCAGTGCACTCGGGCTGCGGTCGTTTGGAGGGCTGGACTTCCAGACGCCTAACCTGTACGACCGCACTCCGTATGTCCAGCAGTGGAACTTCAATATCCAACGCGAAATCATGTCGGGGCTTTTGCTCGAAGTCGGCTATGGGGGATCCAAGGGCACCAATCTACCCTCCGTCTTCGGGGCTCCGAACCAGCTCACCACGGAGACGATGGCACAGGGTAGTTCGCTGCTTGTCCTGGTGCCGAACCCGTTCTTCGGGACGATCACGGACCCCGCTTCCCCTCTGAGCCGGGCGACAGTGCAACGCTCGCAGTTGCTGCGCCCGTATCCGCAGTTCGGCGGCATCACGATGGAGAAAGGATCCTTCGGCAGTTCGATCTACCATTCTCTGCAAGTGCGGGTCGATCGCCGTTTCAACAATGGAGTGTCTTTCCTGGGCGCCTACACTTGGTCGAAACTGATCGACGATGTCTCCACGTCCGGCACTGGCCTTTCACCGCCTTACGCATACATTCAGGATTGGCACAACCGCCGCGCGGAGCGAGGCCTCGCCACCTATGACGTCGCCCACCGCCTGGTGTTAAGCGGGACCTACGAGTTCCCATTCGGCACCGGCAAAACGTTCGGAGGGCAGATGAATCGGGCGCTCGACGCGATCGTGGGGGGGTGGCAGGCCAATGGAATCGCCACCTTCTATTCCGGCATTCCGCTGGTATTGTTGACCAGCGTGAACACGTCGAACTCGCTTGGTCAGTTGATCGGCGCCGGAGCGCCCACCAACGGCACGCAGCGCCCGAACAACAATGGCGCCAGCGCGGCCAAGAGTGGACCGGTCGTCGATCGGCTTACAGGGTACTTTGACACGAGCGTCTTTAGCCAACCGGCGCCCTTCACTCATGGCAACACCGGACGTACACTGCCTGATGTGCGGCAACCGAGTACTGCAAACTTGGACCTGTCACTGTTCAAGAACTTCAGACTTACCGAACGGGCGATCCTACAGGTCCGCGCCGAGGCGTTCAACCTGACAAACACTCCGATTTTCGGAGCGCCCGGGACCACCTTCGGTGCTCCCACTTTCGGAGTGATCAACACCCAGGCCAACACCCCAAGACAGATTCAGTTTGGATTGCGGCTTGCTTTCTAGAACTGCGAACAACATTTTGACAATTTCGTTCGTGGTTGTCCTGTTGTGGTGCTCCACCGGGCAGGCCCAGCAACCTCGCCGCGGAGCAAATCCCTTTGCCGGCGATGCCGCCGCCCTCGCGAAGGGCGAAAAGCTGTACGGCGTCCGCTGTGCGATTTGTCACGGGAAGGACGGCCGCGGCGGTGAAGCGCCTAGTCTTCACAAGAGCCGCATCGTGGTCCTTTCGCCGGATCGCCGCTTTTTCGACGTCGTCAAATTCGGCATTCCTGGAACCGAGATGCCCCCGTTGCCGGGCCCGGACGACGCCGCCTGGCAGGTTGTCGCCTATGTGCACAGCATTGCCAAACCCGGCGCAGGTCCGCCCGTGCCGGGCGATGCCGACGCAGGGCGGCGCATTTTCGAGCGCGCGGGGTGCCACCGATGTCACTTTGCCGATGGAAAGGGCGGCGTCATCGGACCCGATCTGAGCAGCATCGCGGTGCAAAGCTCGAGTGCCGCTATCCGCGAATCAATAGTGGAACCCGCCGCAAAGGTGATGCAGGGCTTCCGTCTCGTAAAGCTTCGATTCCCGGATGGCACGGCCGTTACGGGCATCCTGAAGAACGAGGATAACTTCTCTGTGCAAGTGATGACAGACAAGTCGGAGCTCCGAGCCTTCGACCGGTCGAAGCTCGCAGGCGTCGATGCAGTACCAGGCTCGGCGATGCCGGCGGGATTGACCAGTCAGTTTTCTCCCGAAGAGTTTCAGAACCTGCTCGCCTATCTCGACCGGCAACGCGCGCCGGTGATGCGGCGCCAGATCGGTTTCCAGAACTACTGACATGATCCGCATTCTCCTCGTAGTTTTTCTGGCTATTGCGGCGCACGCCCAGCGGATCGAGCCGTTTTCGTCCTCGGCGGACAACTGGCTAAGTTACGACAGGGACCATACCGGACAACGCTATAGCCCTCTTAAACAGATCGACGTGTCGAATGTTCGAAATCTTTCGGCCGCCTGGGCCTTTCAGTTGGTCAAGCTCCCTGCGCGTACGGAAGGGACTCCGCTGGTTCGCGACGGGATCATGTACATTACCGGCGGAGGGGAAGAAGCCTTCGCGCTGGATGCGCGCACTGGCCGAATGATTTGGAGCTATGAGTACGCCCCGCCCGAAAACACTCAAGCGGATGGCGGTGAAAAGCGCAAGACAAACTGGAACCGCGGCTTCGCGATTTCAGGCAATCGTCTCTTCATGGCGACCAGCGACTGCGCACTCATCGCCCTCGACTCACGCAACGGTAGCCTCCTCTGGCGCGCCCAACTCGCTGACCCGGCTCAGTCCTACGGAACCACTGCCGCGCCGATTGTGATGAATGGCAAAGTTCTGCTGGGTGTTCGGGGCGGCGATACCGGCTTCGTCCGCGGATTCCTGGACGCCTACGATGCCGAGACTGGGAAACGACTATGGCGGTTCTACACCGTTCCCGCGCCCGGCGATCCTGGGCACGAGACGTGGCCAGAGGGTGGCGAATCTTGGAAGGTTGGTGGCGCGGCTACCTGGACCGCGGGCACGTATGACCCGGAACTGAATCTTATCTACTGGCCAACCGGCAACCCGGGACCTAACGATTACGACGGCAGCGACCGAGAAGGCGACAACCTCTATAGCTGCTCCGTCGTCGCGCTCCACGCGGATACGGGCAAGCTTGCTTGGCACTTCCAGTTCACTCCCCACGACGTGAACGACTGGGACGCAAACGAAACCCCGGTACTGATAGACACGGTGTGGAATGGCCGCATGCGAAAGCTTCTCGTGCAGGCGAACCGAAACGCATTCCTCTACGTGCTCGACCGCGTCAGCGGAGAGTTCCTGCTCGGCAAACCATTCGCCACGCAAACCTGGGCTAAGGAAATCTTGCCCAATGGCCGCCCCGATCGCCTGCCCAACACAACGCCGACTCGAAAGGGCAACTATGTCTGCCCCGACGTGCACGGCGGAACCAACTGGCAAGCGCCTTCCTGGCATCCATCTACCGGTCTCTTCTACGTGGTCGCCCGCGACGGCTGCGGCTATTATTACCCGACGGGATTCAGCAACGATAACGACAAGCTCCCGCCCCGGCAGTCAGTCAAGGCGATCGATATCCAGACCGGTAGAATCGCTTGGCAGTTTCCATTCATCGGAGACCAGGAACTGGTGACCCATGCCGGCACCATGACGACGGCGGGAGGACTCGTCTTCGTCGCCGGCCGCGATGGACAGTTCATGGCCCTCGATGCGCGCAACGGCAAACTTCTATGGAACTTCAACACGGGCGGCACCATTCGCGCCTCGCCCATGACGTATATGTCAGATGGCAAACAATACGTTGCGATATTCTCCAAGGCTGCGGTGTTTGCGTTTTCGCTTGAGGAGTAGATCATGGAGCATATATCGCGGCGCGGGCTTCTGGGGACGGCGGCGGCGGTCGCCTCGACTACACTGGCGAACGAGACACCGTCCGCGAAAGTTCGGATCGGACTGATCGGCTGCCCGCCGATTTCCGCAGCCGCGCTGGATCGCTTCGGTATTGGTGTTGCATACGTGTGGGATCCGGACCGTTCCCGCGCGGATGCCTTCGCGGCGACTTCATCCGCAAGAACTGCCGACCGGCCGGAAGGTATGAAGGTCGATGGAGTGGTCATCTCTGGCGCGCATGCGTTCCAGCCGAAGCTCGTCGCTTCCTACTTGAATTCGCGAGTTGCAGTATGGATCGACGGTGCCCTCGCGCCTTCCGGGAAGGCCGCGGAAGATCTCTCATCCGCGTCGGAGCGTAGTGGAGCTCCGCTGATGGCCGCGACTAAGGAGGAATTCCTTCCGCTCACAGCCTCGCTGCGGGAAAGCGCCAAGGTCCTCGCCCCGCTAACGGCCGCCATGCTCGCTGTCGGCGCGCCGAAACCCGCAGGCCGTTGGAGCGGGATAGAAGCCGTGAATCTTACATGCGCGATCTTTGGCACGGACGTCAGCCATGTCGCGCGGATCGCGGTCGCACCCGATAGCGTGAATTTCACGGTAGCGATCCGCTCGTCCGGACTTCACGTGATCGCGCAGGGGCTGCCCTTGAGCGCCGGACTGCCGTGGGCTCGGCTCTACGGAACCGACATGATCGACCGCGCTCACGTCGGCGACGCTGAAACGGATTGGGCCATTTATACACTCGCCATGCAGCAAATGTTTCGTTCCCGAAAGGCGCCGCAGTCGCTTGATTATCAGCTGGCAAAGACCAAGTTTTACCTTGCGTCCTGCCGTTCTGCCACCCACGCGGATGGCCGGGAACTGGCCGTAGCCGATCTGCCCAGCGACTGGACGGTCACTTAGCGATGAACGACGTCCTCAAGCGAATCGGCGTGATCGGCGCGGAGCCCACGACGAGCCACATTTACGTGCAATGGGCCCCCCTGATGAACCCGCCCGCCGACTCACCGCGAAAGACGGGCATGATCATCACCCACGTCTGGGACAAGGATCGAACAGTCGCGGAGCAGTTCGCGCGAGCTTTCGGAGAACCCAAAGTCGTCGACCGTTTCGACCAGATGGTGGGGCACGTCGACGGAGTCATCCAAAGCGGCTATATGGCGAGTTTCTGGTCGCTTGAACTCGTTCGGCCCTATCTAGAAGCTGGCATTCCGGTCTTTATTGATCGCCCGGGCGCCTACTCTCTCGTCCGTGTGCGGCAATTGTCCGAGCTCGCGGCCAAGAATAACTCTCCGCTGATTGTTTCGAACAATCATGAAAACAATCGGGCGGTTGACCTCCTGAAAGCGCGCTCAGCGGCGCTCGGTCCGCTCACGAGTCTTCTTGCAGATTCGCTTTCCGATAACGACGTGCGGATCTTTTCAATGCACTGTATCCACGGCTGGTACATGTTATTTCCCCTGCTATCAGGAAAGGTTCGCCGCGTGCGAACCTACCTTGCCGATCCGGCGCACCCCTCCCCCGTCTCGATCATGGAGTGCGAGAATGACGACCGGACGCTATTCAACGCGGTCCTAATGCGGCACCGGAATCTCCACCGCGGATATGTGAAGCTATTTGGTCGCGAGGGTGCCTACGATGGCACCGTCCTGCCGCCGGCGCATCACCGCATCAAGCGAAAAACCGGCCCGCAAGAGGTTGCGAACTACACGGCGCAGAATCTCGACTACCTGCTCACCGATTTCTCTCTGCCACCCATGATCAGTTTCGAGCGAATGATCCGCACGCGGCGCATGCCACAAACTTACGAACAGATCGTCGAGAAAGTGCAGGTGTTTCTGGCTATGCATAAATCGCTGCTGGAAGGCGGCACTGTCGTGCCGATCGCGTCGCTCGACCCGCAGTGGACCTCGCCCAATCCGTACCCTGACTATTTTCCGCCCGGATTCTTCGATCGGGGGCGTGGCGCGGCATGAGGGCCACAATCGCCATCTTCACGCTGCTGGCCATAATGCCCGTTCACGCTCAGACGGTGTTGCGCGGGGCCACGTTGATCGACGGCACAGGAGCGGCGGCGGTTGCCAACGCCATCGTTATTGTTCGCGGAGGCATCATTGAGGCTGCAGGTCCGGCTGCAAAAATTGCCTTACCCAAATCCGGCGAAGTCATCGATCTCACCGGAAAGTTCCTGATCCCCGGCCTGGTCGACCTGCACGTACATCCGCCGACAAAAGGAGAGGCCGCTGACAGATCGTTTCGCGCGTTCTTACGGTTCGGCGTTACCACGATTCGCAGTCTCGGCATCGACGGCGAGGAGATCTGGGAGTTACGCGAGGATCAGCGGCAAGGAAGACTGACAGCCCCAAGAATCTATACGGCAGGTCAGGGATTCGGCCATCCGCAGGGGTGGCCGAAACAATCAAATGTCGTTCGCCCGATGCGCCCCGAGGATGCGCGCGCGCACGTGCGCCGACTGGCCGCCAATCGCGCGGATGTCGTCAAGATGTGGGTGGACCCGAAGGACGACACCATGCCGGTTTTCGATATGAGCATTGCCAAGGCCATCATCGATGAGGCTGGCCGGCACAATATACCGACTGCGGCGCATATCTTTCGATTCGAAGACACCCGGCAATTGGTCGACATGGGACTCTCCGAGCTGATTCACATGATTCGTGATCGCGAGGAACTGCCCGCGGAGTTCGTCTCGGAGTTGAGACGAAGAAATGTCGCCGCGACACCGACACTGGCGAAGATCGAATCGGACATCCTATTTGGCCAGAGTTCGGATCCGCCTCCAATGAGGGATCCGGAGTTCGTAGCCGCCTCGGGGCCTCTGGCGTCCGAACGAATCCCTGCGCTAGCCCTTGCGCCGGAAGTTGTCGCAAGGCGGAAAAATGACTATGCCACCGCCAAGAAACTCACGCGGCGCTTGTTCGCATCCGGAGTTGCCATCGGCGTCGGCTCCGACGGTGGAATCTTCCCGATGGTGCCCGGCTACAGCACGCACCAGGAGATTCGTATCCTGGGCGACAGTGGGATTCCGGCAGTCGACGTAATTCGGGCTGCAACCCGCAACGGAGCAGAGCGGCTGACGAAGCCGAATGAGAAGCGCACCTTCGGTACGATCGAGGTGGGTATGGCTGCGGATCTGATAGTCCTCGCTGCCGATCCTCTCGCAAATCTCGCCAACACGAGGTCCGTGGAGCGGGTCATGCAATCCGGAAAGTGGATCGATCGCGACCGGCCCCGCTAGATTAGCTTCTGCCGAATCGCCTTGGCTATCGCTCCCGTGTTCGAGTTTACGTGCAGCTTTTCGTAGATTCGTCGGAGATGGAACGTCACCGTGTGAATACTGATTCCCATCTCATGAGCGATCTGCTTCTTGGGACAGCCGTCCGCCATTAGCTCCAATACCCGCTTTTCCCGGGCCAGGAGCGGTTCATCGTTCTCACCGTGAACCTCGACCGCGGTGTTGCGGAGCAGTTCAATCACGCGCGAAGCCACCCGGGGGTGCATCGGCGACGCTCCGTCGTTTACTTCGCGGATGGCTTCGACTATTTCCGGCACCGAAGCCGACTTCAATAGATAGCCCGAAACTCCGGCGCAGACGGCCCGGAATATCTTCTCCTCGTCTTCAAACACCGTTAGCAAGAGGATGCGTGCCCCGGGCGCGACCCGCTTTAGCTCGGCAACCCCGCTGATACCGTCCCTTCCCGGCAATCCGACATCTAGCAAGATGACCGTCGGCTTGGATGCCAGTTCAGAGAGCTGATCCAGCGCCTGCTCAACCGACTCGCTCACCCCACATACTGCCAAAAATGAAGAGCGTTCGAGCGATCGGCACAGTCCCTTGCGGAAATTTGCATTGTCCTCGACGATCCAGATGCCGATGCGGGCTGTCGAATCCTGACGTGATTCCATAGTGCGCTTCGGTCTCGCTCGAACGTTCGCTCTTAGCGCAGTTTAAGGTCGCTGACGGGCGAAGAGTACTGCATCATCGCGCAGTTGACCCCGGCCAACGGGGCTTATAGCTTCTGAAATTGGAAACCACTGATTGCGTGCCTCTGGACAAGTCGGACACCTCCAAACAAGTGCACCAGCAATGAACGCTTTCACCCGCAGAACGCTGCTTGCCATGCCTCTCTTGAATGTAGGTGTTGCCGGGCAGCAGCGCCACTTCCGCGTTGCCAAGCGTGGAGGTCACTGGTGGCTACTTGATCCCAGCGGGAATCCCTTCTTTAGCATCGGCATGAACCACATCGACTCGGCGACGCTCCGCTATGCCGAGAACATTGATATCTGGCGAACCCGATACGCCAATAATGAGGAGCGTTGGATTCGCGAAGGCGTCGCTCGTAATTTGAAGCGCTGGGGATTCAACAGTGTCGGGTGGTCGCAGGAGGTGGTGATCCGGCAGCCGAACATCCATCGCCACTCGCGCGCCTGGAGTCTCGAGCAGTATCGGTGGCTGGACATGCCCTACTGCCACCTCCTCCCCTTTGCCGAAATTCATCAGTGGGAGGTTGAAACGAAGTATCCGGATTTCTATAGCGCGGAATGGGAAGAATGGTGCGACTATGTAGCCCGCGATTCTTGCCAGCGCATGCGCGACGATTCGAACCTTATCGGCTACTTTTATGCTGATTGCCCGACTTGGGTCCATAAAGGAATTGCCAGTTGGCGCGGTCCAATATTCGATCCGGCGAAGTTGGAAAGCCAGGCTGGCCGCGACGAATTGTTCGCACTTGCCAGTCGCTACTACCAGGTGACTCACGACGCCATTCGGCGCTACGACCCCAATCATCTAATCTTGGGAGACCGTTATGAGGCCGCTGCCCTTCTGCCTAACGAAGTGCTGCGCGCCGCTAAGCCGTTCGTCGACGTGTTCAGCTTCCAATACTTCGGCCCACCGGCGAAAGTAGGTCCCGGTTTGACGAACTTCCACACCAGGACGGGCAAGCCGGTTTTACTTGCTGACAATTCGATTCCTGGAATGCTCACCACTCCTGTGGGCACCTGGGGCTCAGGTTACTCCGAAATGATTCGAGCTGTCCGCGAGGTGACCGGTTGCATTGGCTGGCATGTCTGTGGCGCATATCTGAAGAATCGGTCACGTTCGCGCGGATTCCTCAACGAGCGAGATGAGATTGATTCAGACTTCGCGATCGCCATTCGCAAGGCGAATGAAGAGACTGAGGCTTACGTTCGTCAGTTCGCCGATACCCTTGTCGGTAGCCCCTGAACGAGGCTTCCGACATTCGCCAAATACCTCGCTACGGCGGGGTCGCCCTTGGATTCAACGGTGCCGCGAGCGTCTATCACAGCTCGACGTTTCCAAGGTCGTGAGTATTTCACGCAACCAAGTTGGTGAACCATTCCGGATGGCCGAAAATTGGATCGACTCCGTTCCTTTCGCCGTAAAGTAGCGATAGGAGAGCCGCACGAAAAGATCAGGAGCCGCAGGCGAGGCAGCGAGCACATGGACAGCATCGTGGTTCGCGTGAGGACTTTAATGGCGCAGGCTGCCATCCAAGCGGGCGATCGCGAACTTGCTGCTGGCCGAACTGCAGCTAGGCCGTCGCCAGTAGATTCGGCACCACGCCAGTGCTATCGGCGAATCGTTCAGCCGGTTACCTCCCAAAGCTGGTCGCGCTGTTTCTCCGGCAATCGGGTTTTTCGTCCAAGCCGGACCACATCCCGATAGGCCCCCCACGTCTCCAACTGCCAGGCATCGACGACCTGATCCCATTCGCTCTGCAGGAAATGCCGCGAGAACTTTCCGAAATCTGGGAACTCCAATTGCGCCGGTGGCAGCTTGAGCGCCAAATCCATTTTTCGTAGAGACGCCGGCCGATCGCGCTCAGGGAATGGGCTTCGATGCGTTCGCCCAAACGCGGCTCGTGATGAATCAGCACGCGCAGCTTCGCACGGAAAGCATTCGCGAGTGGCTCCGAAAACGTCGTCAACAACACCCGAGCCTCGCGATTCTTCCGCGCGACGAAAACTGCCCGATGCAGCGCGACGATCGTTTTCCCCGTACCGGCGGACCCCGCCACGCGCGCCGGTCTAGCGTAGTCTTTTTCCACAATTTGCCGCTGCGCCGGATGAAGGGAGATCGTCCACTTCTCCCACGGATAGTCGAGCGCTCGTTCCAACTCCTCGCGATCGGCCATCACGCGGAATCGCCACTGCGCGTCCGTGTGCGCAAACGCGTCCGCTCCGCCAAGCGTTACCGGAATTACTGGCGTTCGGCCTACCGCAAGGTCCAGCAGCGCTTCAGCCGCCTCCTTCGGAAGATGATCGGCTAGCTCCAGCAGTGCGTCTTCATCCGAGAGCGCGCGCATATCGGCCAGCCATTCGTGCGGCACACCATAGCTGAGCAACTGGTCGTTCGAAACGCCCCGAAAGACCGCCGTCTTCGCGGGCACAAGAACGGGGATGATCTCCTTCGCCGCTCCGCCCAGGCGTACGCCGGGTCGTGATGATCGACGTAGCAAAGCAGGAGGCTTGTGTCGGTGCGGTGGACAATCAGGCGAACATCGCTCGACACGCGCACCGACCAGAAGCGTCTATCCTTCGCGCGATCGAGCTTGTGAAACCGCAGACCTGGCTGCGCCGGATTTACCTGGGAGGTCGAACGCCGTCGTCTTGACAACGGGGCTTCAGGCTGGCGGCGTGACGCAGATCCTCCCCCAGCATCTCCAGATCGTAGTGGATGGGAATTTTCCGCGAAGCCATCTCCCGTTGGAACTCCATGCGGTTCAGGCCGGCGATCCGGGCCGCCCGAGCGAGCGTTACCCGATCAT
This sequence comes from Bryobacteraceae bacterium, assembly GCA_041746955.1. Lineage (GTDB taxonomy): Bacteria > Acidobacteriota > Terriglobia > Bryobacterales > Bryobacteraceae > JAPKYZ01. The sequence continues at coordinate 2,675 of JBGTFZ010000086.1, read as the reverse complement.
CCTCATACAGTTTCAGCGCCATTGCCAACCGGGCTTCGGCCTCGCTGATGTGGAACGACTTCAGCTCTTCGTCGCTGAGTACTACCGGCATACTTTCATTCTAGGCGACGCCCCAGACCCCGAGCCTTCTTCGACGACTACTCCTCATCCTCACCAACGGACCGTAGAAACCGCGCGCGAAGACTCTCGCTCACCCAAAAATCCACCGTACTGACTAGCAGTTCGAGTATCGGCCCGCACGCATCGATGAACCCTGCGCGCTTCGCATCCGCAAGGATTCCAAGTACTCCGGTTACCGGAATGCCATGCTCGACGGCGATCTTTCTGCCGAGCCGTTCATCGATCAAGAGCTTTTGAGCGCTCAGCTCTTTCGCCAAGGCAATGGCTTCCGCCTCTCCGGCATCGAGCATCGACATAAGATGCTGGACCCGGATTCTATCGGTGGGCTGGATGACCATGAGCCAAGTCAGGCTCTCTGAGAACCCGTTGCGCCGGAGTTCCCGCTCCACTTCGGGAGGCATCGCGACTTTGCCGTACAACTTGGGCAGCAGGTCCAACTGACCGACTGCAGACAAGTTGAGGATCGGTGAAGTGTCCGAAATGACGATCACGCCGGAGTGTATCCGGCTTGCCGGAGATCTTCCTCCAACATCTTTGTGTCGTAGTGGATTGGAATTCCGCGCTGTCCGCGCGCCCGCTGGAATTCCAAGAAGGGTATTCCCGCCAGATGGGCGCCCTGGGCTAGCGTGATGCGCTCCCGCGCGTACAAAGCGAGCGCCAGTTCTAACCGCGCTTCCCCTTCGGTGAGGTGGACGGCCTTGAGCTCTTCGTCGCTGAGTACCACCGGCATACCTTCATTCTAGGCGACGTCCACTCAAATAGGCGACGTCCACTCAAAACACCTGATCAAAACCCGAGCTTCCTCAACACCTGCCGAGGTGGGTCGAACAGCGCCAACTGACCCTTCATCGGGACGAACTTTGTCGGCTTGGCGTCCTTCAGAACCCTTCCAAAGTCGACCTCGAACCAGCGGCTGCGGCTCCACTCCACGCAGTCGGCGAACGCGACGATTCCGACCGCACCTCCGGTTTCCAGCTCGTCCGGCACGACGGCCCCACGCTTCTTCGCGAACGCCGCCGTTTCGGAGGCAACGAAGCGCTCGCCTGAATCAGAAGCGGACCCCGATAGTGCGTCCGCCAACTCCGGTTCTCGATGTCCTTATGGCCGTAGACAATCAGCCAAGCCCACGGCTGGCGAGTCACAAGCGCCTTCAAAACCGCCCCGCCTTCACACCCGAAACACCTTCATCACCTCATCGCGCAGGTGGTTGATCACCTTCACTGCGATCCGCCCCGACTTCGGCTTCTCGAACGGCCGCGACGCATCGCTCTTCAGCGACGCCCAGGCTTCCTCGTCAATCTCCGCCTTTAGCGTCGTCTTCAGACTCTGTAGGGATCGTTCGCCCCCAAAAAGTACGCGTGCCGGACGAAGAAGCTCTCCTCGTTGTAGTCCGTATCGATAAACCAGCAGACGATGCCCTCGGCCCCGTCGCTGCGGATTTCGTCGGTGCCCGGATGGAACACATCCTCGCCATTCCCCTTCACCCGGACCATGCCCTCGTCGGCTGGCTGAATCTTGAATTTCGGGACGGGGTCGCGCTACGATCTGGCGGAGCGGCTCGGGAGTGTGGCGATGCCCATTTCGACTTGCTGATCGCCTGGCGGACTGATTAGATTCCCGGCACGGCGCTCACGGTCACCCTCCAGATAGCGGCCCTCGGCGCATATCAGCTCGCCCGGCCTCGCCCAGCATCACGAGGCGATGGAATACATAGGAGGCTTCAGCCCGTCGGCCAAGAACGCCTCCCAGCGTCGTCTCGCGCCGGAAGCGCTGGAGGCCGTATGGCAGAGATTGGCATCCGTCAGGTACGCGTCGTTATGCCGAATAGATGACGCGGGCTTCGCGCAGAACGTTTTGCCGGATTCGCGACTTCAACGAAGCCTTGGTGCCCAAGTCCACTTTGCGGTCGAAGAGCGCTGCCAGCTCTTCTTCCAGGTCGAAGAACTCCCAGCCGATGAGGGTGTCGGGATCGAACTCGACGAGGATGTCGATATCGGAGTCTGGACCCATCTCGCCGCGGGCGGCGGAGCCAAAGAGGGACAGCTCGCGAATCCGGTAGCGGCGCCAGATTTCGCGGATCTGCTCGGCGGGGATGTCGATTCCGGGACCGATGGTCATCCTAGTGGCTGTGCGGCGAGCCCTTCTTCAGCGGCCTCGATGGGGACTTCTTTGGAGATTTTGACACTTCTTGCAGAGATTGATCGTGAGCCCCCGTTGCCGGATCGGCCTCGACATGAGGAGACCGGGGCCCCTCAAACTAAGGTAGCCAGCACCCCAGCTGCACCTGGCCATTTCGTCAGCTCGCTGTGAAGCCAAACTCAGCACAGCCGATCACGTTTGCGACCCCCATCGCTTGAAAAATCAGTAGGTAACCGTAAGCTGTTGAAATGGTGAGCGCGGAAGGAATCGAACCTTCAACCTACTGATTAAGAGTCAGTTGCTCTGCCAGTTGAGCTACGCGCCCCGACCGTTAGGTGAGAACCTCTTCAGAATACCTAACGCGCATCGCGCGCGCAACGAAATCCGATATTCGGGCTGCGCTCCGCTGGACGCGC
>JBGTFZ010000085.1:0-9501 GCA_041746955.1 Bryobacteraceae bacterium | reverse complement strand
CGGACTTTGGGTACGATCCGTCGAACCGGCGGATCTGGCGGAAGGTGGGCGACGAGATCGAGGTGGACTTTTTCCTGCCGGGTGGAGAGAAGCTCGGGACGTATGCGACGTTCCTGCACAATGGGCATGGGCAGGACGGGTCGAACGAGGCGGAGATGCCCCCTAACTTCGTCTCGGCAATCTGGTGGCGAAAAGCGCGGCCCGAAGGGGGCGCTCCGGTATTGAACGTGGCGGCGAATGCGGCGACGAACCGGGCAACCTCGGATCCTCAGAAACCGGCTAAGCGTGTTTCGGCGTCGCCGAACTCCTTGAGTTCAACTCCCATGCGGTCCATGATGCCCAGGTACAGGCTGCACAACTTACGGTTGTCGTCGCCTGACGTGAAATAGTCCAGCGCCCGGCCAGTTTCCAGCTTGCCCCCCAAGCCGCCGATGGTGATCACGGGCACCTTTTTATTGTCGTGCTTCGCCCCGGACCACATGTTCGACAGGAACAGCAGACAGCTGTTGTCCAACACCGTGCCTTCACCCTCCGCCATTGCGTCCAAGCGCTGGGCCAGGTAGGCCAACTGGCTCACCTGGAAGAGCACTATCTTTTGATAGTCCTCCTCAGTGTCGTAGTGAGAGGCGCCGTGATGCTGCTTACTGACGCCCAGGAACGGATAGTAGAGCGCGGACAGGTCGCGGGCCAACAGGAGGGAGGCCACGCGCGTCTTGTCGGTCTGAAAGCCCAGGGCGACGATGTCGCACATCAGCCGGATGTGATCGCGGATATCTTCGGGCAAGCCATCCTGCGGACGCTTCATTGCCAGCAGCGGACGCCCCGTATCGCGAGCGCGCTCTTCGGCCTTGTCCTTGTCGGTTCGCATCCGCTGGATGCCGCGTTCGACCTCGCGGACACTGGCGAGATACTCGTCCAGCTTCAGCCTGTCGGCGGCGCTGATCTTGCCGCCAAGGGCGGCGGCGTGCTCCTTCACCCTGTCCAGCACACTGGTGTTGCGCAGTCTGCCGCCGTTCTCGAAGAGGCTGTCGAAAGCCAACGAAGGATACATCTCGTTCGGCACGGGCGAGTCGCTGCTTTGCCACGAAATGTGCGAACTGTAGGCGTTGGAGAAGTTCGATTCGTGGAACCCGGTCATCGCCCGCTCACAGGCCAGCACCATGCTCGGCTGCGGCGTCTCCTGGCCGATGCGGTTGGCCAGCACTTGGTCCACCGTGATGCCGCCGTGAATGATCGAACCCTTGCTGATGGGCACGCCGGAGAGCATGTTGCCGGTCATCGCCGGATGGATTCCTTGCCCAGTGGCTTCCCTGTTGAACAGGCCATCGATGACGTTCACTTTCCGCTTGATGGGCTCCAGGGGCGCCAGCGATTCCCCTAGCTCCAGTTCGGCGCCCGCGCCTTTCGCCCACCAGCGCCCGGGACTGATTCCGGTGCCCATGAACAGAACGGCGAAGCGTTGGGGCGGCGCGGGGGTGGTGGCCGCCGAAGCCGAACCGATGCCGAAACCCGATAGCGACTCCAGCCACGGCAAGGCCATGGTGACGCCAGCGCCGCGGAGAAGAGTCCGCCGGGAGGGCGCCCGCTCACTGCGTGTGTTCGTCATCGATCACCTCTCATTGGGTTCACCGCTTATTGGCCACGAGTTGCTCGCGTCCGCGCACGTTAAGAAACTGCCGGCTCGTGACGATACTATCAACCACCGTTTCGAAACGGTATCCGTCGCTGGCCAGTTTGCTTCCGATGTCTTGAATCAGAAGTTCGTCTGAGAGCTCGAGGCTGCGTCCCAGGGCATAGGCCAAAAGTTTGCCGGTAAAGCCGCGCACGAAATCGTTCTGGCGGTGGCCTCGAATGAACTGCCGGATGCCCTCCAATCCCTCACCTTCTACGCCTCCCGGGAAAGTGGCCTGGGCGTCGACCGCGCGCCCGCCTAGATCTTGACTCCGTTGCTTGCCCACGGGATCGAACTTTTCCAGGGCCAGTCCGAAAGAATCGAACCGGGCATGACAGCCGGCGCAAGCCGGATTGGCGCGGTGCTGCTCCAGCATTTGGCGCAGCGACAGGTCCATCTTCGCCTCGTCGGATGGCAGTTCGGGAACTACCGCGGGCGGCGGCGGGATTTGTTCGCCCAATACGTTCTTCGCCACCCAATAGCCGCGCTTCACCGGGCTGGTGCGAAGGCCCGGCGCGTTCTTTGTCAAAAACGCAGCCATGGGCAACAGGCCGCCCCGGCCATAGCGGCCGGCGTCCGGGACGCGGACCCACGCGCCGTCAGCGCCCGGAGGCATGCCGTAGTGGCGGGCCAGAGTGGGATTGACGAACGTATCGCGCGCGAAAACGAAATCGAGGATCGAACGGTTATGACGAAACACGTCCAAGAGGAAGAGAATCGGCTCTTCCCACATCGCCTCTTTCAGTTCGTTGTCGAATGCGGGAAAGCGCTCGCGGTCAACGGTGCCGATCTGTTCGAAGTCGCGAATGCCAAGCCAGTTGCCGCCGAATTCGACCGCCAGCGCACGGCTGCGCGTATCCTGCAGCATCCGCCGCGCCTGGGCTTTGATGACCTCAGGCTTGCGCAGGTCGCCTGTGGCGGCGTGCCGCAACAGTTCCTGGTCGGGCATGCTGGACCACAGAAAATAACTGAGCCGGCTGGCGAGATCTAAATCCGTTCGAGGCTGAATTGCGCCGCTGCCCTCGATCGGGCCGGCGCGGTAGCAAAAATTGGGCGACGTCAATACGAGAACGATCGCTTCGCGCATCGCGCCCTCATGGTCGAGGCTATAGCGCTCCCGGGCCTCGCGATAGAAGGAGAGCAGATCGGCGCGATCAGCGGGCGTCAACGGCCGACGGTACGCGCGGGCGGCGAAATCGTAGAGCGACTGAAGGTGGCTGGGCTCCGCGTCGTGGCGCGCTTGCTGAACCCAGCGGATGCTTTGGTTGGCCTGGTCGAAGAAGTCTTTCACCGCCTGGATCGCCACATTGTTCCCGCCCTTCGCCACCTCCAGGTAATCGGCCTCAAGTTTCCTGATCTTCGCTTCCGAGACGATGTCTTCCACTTCGATCTCTCGAACCTCAGGCTCGCCGTCTTTGAAGTCGTCGCGTGTTCCACGGGTGCCCAGTTTGGCGAATTCGACGTAGGTGCGGATGTTGATGGAAGCGACGAAATCCATCGCCCGCCACTTCTCGTCCAACGCGGCCTGCTGCTTCTTGTCCAGCAGCAGGTCATATAGCGGCTGGTCGTCGCGGAAGTAGCCCATAACGTTGTGAAAGCCCGCGCTCAGATAGCGGCCCTCATCTTTACCCGTCTTAAAATAATTGCGGCCTCGCGATTCCTTGTAGAACATGTCCGGGAATACGTTGCAAAACCGCCCCCAAGCCGCTTCGTAGCGTGCGCGTTCACCGGCGGGAACGAAGAGATCCGGATCGCCGGGTTCGTTTTCGACCAGAATAGTCTTGCCCGGTCCGAAGGCGTTGTCCCACTCGGGCTCGACCACGTCTTTTTGATTGAATAGCGGCTCGCCCTGGACCTGCAATTGTCTGGGATCGAACTTGCGGCGATGCGTCGCGTACTGCGTGTTCTTCCATATCAACAACGGCTGCCAGGCCGTGCCGATGGGGCCGGCCGTTATGTTGATAAACCGCGGCTCGACCTTCTTGCGCACCTCGGCGATGTAGGATCGCATCTCCTCACAGCCGGCTCGCTCCACGTTCGGCTGGTTCGCCCGTGGCTGGGGCAAGGCCCGCCACAGCGCTTGCAGTTTTACTAGCGGTCCGGCGTCTTCTTTGCTCTCAAGGGCCGACCACACGGTCTCCAGATACTTGGCGCTCACTCCCTGTTGCTTCGCGAGGCCGGCCAGAGTGGCGTTGGGCTGCCCAAGCGCCGCCCGATGGCGGAAACGCCAGGCAGTTTGAAAATAATCGGCGTAGTCGGTGTTCTGCCGGTGATAGAAGTCGATGATCTGATGGACGGCGAACTTGTCGCGGTCGGTTTCGACCAGCATCGGATGAGGCGCAAAGGCAAATCCCACCTCCTTCAAGTACATGTAGCTGGCCACTTCACGCGCGGCGGCCAGGTATTTCCTGAGGAGAGTGGGCGACATCGCCAGTGTTTCGCCGGAGTTGTCAAAGCCCGCGGTGTTAGCCGGATCCACTGGAAATTCGCGGGCGGGACGAATGTCCACGCCGGTCAGGTCGCGGATGGTGTAGTTGTACTCGGAATTGCTGAGCCGCCGCGCAAGCACGACGCCAGGGTCGCCCGCGTTGCGGCGTATTTCGCGCTCGCGGACTGCATGGAACCAATTGACAGCTTCGCGCCGCTCCTGCGGCATCGGATGCCGTGCTCCCTTGGGCGGCATCTCCTGCGCTTCGACCCGCTCCAGCATTTGGCTCCAACGGCGTCCGTCTTGCATCAAGGCAGCCATCGTTGTGAACCCGCTCAGATCCAACTGCGCCGCGGGCTGTTGCGAGCCGTGACAGGTGACGCAATAGGCTTTTAGGAAAGGCTGGACAGTTCGGACAAATTGGTTCTCCAGCCCGGCGCGCACCGCGCCCTGGCCCCGCACGACACTGGGAAAAGCCATTGCCACCAGGACCAAGCAAAAGCACGCCCAGCGGGCCGTCGCTTTGATTCGATCCATCCGCTTCCGCATTGCCACCTTAATTGTCGGACGGCGATGCACTGTCCATGTGGATATCATCGCAGGCCTTGCGGGTCGGAGGCGATGGGGAGCGGAAGGTAGTCGCGCTCCGCAACCATCCACTCTACAAGCGCCGCGCGGAGTTCCTGTTCAAACGCTGCCGCCTCCTTGCGTCCAGCGAGGTTATTGAATTCGCCCGGATCGTTCGCCAGGTCATACAGCTCAAACATCGGTCGATTGGCGGAGAAGTACATGCGTGAAAGCTCCGGCGAAAGCTTCCCCGCCGCGTTCTTGTCCTGCAGATCTTTCCAGAAGGCGGTGCTCGCAAAATCTACCGGCTCGTAAGGAAGCTGCCACAGCGCGTTGTATATGAACTTGTACCGGCGGCCCACCACGCAGCGGCTTAAGTCGAAAGCCGCGCTGTGGATTGGTAGATAAATGTGGTGGGCGCCGCGCTCGGCGAAGACATGCTTGCGCCCCGTAGACGCCTCTCCTCGAAGATGCTTGAGAAAACTCTTTCCCGTCATCTCTTTTGGGGCGGCGACGCCAGCTGCTTCCAACGCAGTCGGCGCCAGGTCTTCGGCGGAAACAAGTTCTGAAGTCGCGCGGCCGGGCTTGATCGTCCCGGGCCAACGCATGATTAGCGGCACATGGATGCCGAATTCGTGCAGAGTGCCTTTTCCCCGCAGGAGTGCCGCACCGTTGTCGCCAAGGAACGCGACAAGCGTGTTGGCAGCCAAACCACGGTCCTCAAGCAGCTGCATGACGGTACCGAAGTCGTCGTCGAAACGTGAGATTTTGTCGTAGTAGAAGCCGAGGTCCTCGCGGACGAGGGGTGTGTCCGGGAAGTGGCTCGGAAGCTTCAGCTTTGCGGGATCATGCGGCTCGCGAGCCATGTTGGGGCCAAACCGGCGATGCGGATCGCTGGATCCAAGCTGCATGAAGAAAGGCTTGTCTTTCGGCTTCAAGTCGAGAAACTCGGAAAATTGCGCAATGCCCGTTTGCATGTTTCCCGTTCGAACGTAGTCGAGGCGCTCCGGAAAACTGCGTAGCCTGAGCTTGTCGTAGATTCCCTGAATCAGCGGTTCGCCGTTTCCGGCTTCTCCGTTCAAGTGGTAGGTCCGTCCCGCGACGCCCGTGAAATACCCATTTGCGCGAAGTATCTCCGGGTAGGTACGCACATCCATCGGGAGCGGCGCGCTGAATCGAGTCATTTGAATGCCCACAGGCGAGCGCCCAGTCATCATGGAGGCCCGGGACGGCGCGCACTGGGGGCTCATGACGTAGAAGCGGTCGAAACGCATCCCCTCGGCGGCGAAACGGTCGAGATTCGGTGTCCTGATGTCGCTGTTCCCGTAGCAGCCCACGTGGGGAACGCTGTGGTCGTCGGAGAGCACCAATAGGATGTTGGGGCGGTTCTGCGCCTGCGCGAAGGCGTTTGAGAACGCCAGTGAGGGGCTAAGCGCACCGCCCATTCGCAGCAATTCACGCCGGTCGAAGTGTGTTTTCCCGTCCATCAGGTGTCTACCATTCCAGCCGCAAGCCGAACTGGATCTCTCTTGCCGTGCTGGCGGCAGTAATATCGCCGATGGTTCCGAAGTTGCCCGCGCCGCGGAGCTGGGCCGGCTGACCGAAATTGGGGCGATTCGGCAGGTTCACAAAATCCGTGCGGAAGGTGAGCCTGAATCGTTCGCCGATTGCGAAGACCTTATGCACCGACAGGTCGAATTCGACGAACCCCGGCCCAAATCCACTGGCCCTGCCTCCCGTTCCGACGATACCGTCACCTGGGGCCTGGAAGGCGGTGGTGTCGAAATACTGCCGCACGAGTTCCGCACGCGGCCGGCTGGAGTCGAGGGCCGGGTCCCGCAGTACGTTGGGCCGCTGGCCATCGGAAAAGGTATTGAGGCGGTTGGTCTGTTCGAGAGCGCCATACGGCGCGCCCGTACGAACTTCGAAAATCGCACCGAGACCCCAACCGCCGGCAATGAGGTCTAGCACTTTATTCGGGATCGCCCACCGGCGGCCTTGGCCAAAGGGAAGGTCGTAAACGGAGCTGGCGGCCAGCCGGTGACGGATGTCGCTGCCCGAAAGGCCTTTATTTAGTGAGCGCAAGTCAATGTGCTGGTAACCGTTACCCGCGCCTCCGCCTAATTCGGCGTTGGATTCCACGTCGTCTATGAATTTGGCCCACGTATAGTTGGTCAAAAGATTGAAACCCTGCGAGTAACGTTTCTCGAGCTTTAGGTTCATGGAATGGTAACTCGAGTTGCCCCAGTCGGGACTCAAGCGGGTGATGTTTCCAAACTGCGGGAAAGGACGCAGAGTCTGGGAAGCGACAGTGGGGCCACGGCCGTTCACTAATGGAATCTGATTTATGCTTACGTTCGGGCCGCCGAGCTTGTGCCCGACATTCGCCAGGTAGGCAGCTTCCAGGAGAATACTGCCGGGAAGCTCATTTTGCAGCGTCAGGTTCCACTGCTGCGAATAGCCATTCTTGTGATTTTGGGCAAAGAAATCCGGGGCGGTTCGGACGGGCTGCCCAACCGGCACGGCGCCGAAACCTGGATCGAGCTCGGGGCGGGTAATCGGCGGGAGTCCATCACGAAACGCGAAAGCACGAGTAAACCCGCCGTCTGGCGAGGGGAAGGAGCCACTTAACGAAAACCCCTGAAATAAGGTGAACGGGACAGCTCCCTGGTAAGCCCCGTTGTAGGAGATTCCGTATCCGCCGCGAATTACCGTCGTCTTGAAAGCACGATACGCGAAGCCGAAACGCGGCTGAAAATTATTCTTGTCAAATTGGTGGCTATACCTGCTGACGCCATCCATCCCTGCAAACGTGATGATGCCTGGCGTACGCGAGACGGGGTTAATTGCATCGCCGTTGAATCCGCTTTGCCGGTTGTTCTGCTCGTTACGCGGTGTGTCCATTTCCCATCGGAACCCCAAGTTGAGAGTGAGCCTGGAGTTGACCTTCCAGTCGTCCTGTAGGAACGCGCCGTAGTAGTCGGAGCGCGCAATCAGCAAATCCGTGTCCACGAGATTGCCGGCGTCCACCCAACCGAGCAGCAGCGAAGCCAGCGCGCTGTTGGTGGGCCGGTCGCTGAAATTGAACTGGCCGCCGAAGGTCTGGTTGAAGTCGTCCTTGTTTGAGGAGCCGCGAAACTCGAACCCGGTCTTGAGAAAATGATTGCCGCGGACGATCGTGAGATTGTTGACGAACTGGTTAGTGAGAATTGGAGTTTGCACGCGCTCGTGGGTTGCAGCGGCGATGGGCGAGTGGCCTAGAACCTGGACTCGTGCGAGTGTTTCCCCGCTCACGCCGTTCACGCCAATCTTGCCGTTGAGGTTAGTGCCCAACGCAGTCCCGGAACTCCGGTTGATATGCAACCGGTTGCCGTACATGTAGCGGAACTCGTTGATAAGCGTCGGGCTGAACGTGTGCTGCCAACTCACGATGAAGTTCTTGTGCTCGTTCGCGCGGGTACCCGCACGCTCATCGGCTTCCAGCGTCGGAAAGGCGCCAGCGACGTCTTCAGGCGCATCCACCAGCGAGAGCCGCCCAGAAATACGGTCATTCGCCCCCAACTCATGGTCAATTCGAGCTGTGTAAAAGTGCTGCGTCAGTTTGTCGGATCCGTTCGCCCTGAAGTTGTTGGAGGGCGCTAGCGCCGGGTTGTTGGCCGACTGGTTAGGCGCCGGGTACAAGGCGGCGAAGGCCTTCCCGATGGGGTCGATCCGGCCTGCCGGAATGATATTACCTGGAAAGGGCTGAGCTGGTTGAGACGCGCCGGAGCGGGTTGCGGGATCGAGGACCCGGATGTCGGTGCGCTGTGAGAAGTCCCCGTTTACCTCGGCCGGCTGCGGAACGAGACGCGTGAGGGTGACACCGTTGCGGCGGCGGCCGCCTTCGTAGTTAAAGAAGAAGAAGGTCTTATTCTTGCGAATGGGCCCGCCCACCGAAACGCCGAAGATGTTGTAACGAAGCGGAGCCTTCTGGCCGGCAAAGAATGTTCGGGCGTTCAATTTATCGTTTCGAAGGAACTCATAGGCCGCCCCGTGAAAATCGTTGGTGCCGGAACGCGTGGTCATCAGGATCACGCCGCCGCCGGTGCGGCCGTACTCCGCCGCATAATTATTCGTGACCACCTTGAATTCCTGCAGCGACTCGTTCGGCGGATTCAGGGACAACTGGGCAACGCCGACCGCCATGTTCTGCGTTACGCCGCCATCGAGTTGCCACATTTGGTTCATAGACCGGCCGCCCGCGATCGAAAACCGGGGTCCCATTTCGTTGCCGTCCTCCGCAAAAAACGAAACGTTGCCCATCAGGCGCACAAGAAGGCCGCTACGCCTGCTTGGAACCGGAAGGTTCAAAATATTCTGGTTCTCGATCAGCTGACCGACAGCTCCGCTCTCAGTCTCCAGCAGCGGCGCGGCTCCGGTGATCGTTACAGTCTCGGTAAGGGATCCGACGCTTAACTCTATTCCAAGTGTTGTCGTCGTACCCGTCTCGACATTGATTCCGGTTCGGGCGAATTTTTTGAAACCCGCGAGTTCGCAAGTCAGTTCATATTGGCCCGGATTAAGAAAGGAGATCACGTAAACGCCACTTTGATTGGAAGTAGCCGAGGTCGCCTGACCTGTGTTCGTGTTGCGCGCGACGACGCTGGCCCCGGCAACTACGGCCCCGGAATCATCGGTGATCGTACCGGTGAGCCGGGAGTTCGATTGGGCAAATGCCAGGACGGAAACCAGAAGCAGTAGTGCCGACTTTGAAATTCTCACGGACCCTCTCTATCCTAAGAAGCGAACGGTTAATCCCTTAAACCTTTGAGCGCTCAAACTTCTGTTCGATACT
>JBGTFZ010000084.1:0-27600 GCA_041746955.1 Bryobacteraceae bacterium | reverse complement strand
CGGGGCGGACCGCCCGAACAGCGTTTTTTTCACATGCAGGAGAATGGCACAGACACCCGCCTGCTGCTGGAGACGCGTTTGATCGGGGATCAATGGTGCCTCGACAGCTTTGCCCGGTCGGACACCGGGTCGCAGGCCCTTATCGACCGGACAAAGCTCCACCCGCTGGATGAGTGGCATCACGTCGCGGCGGTTTACGACGGGCGTGAGTTCCGTCACTACGTGAATGGCATCTTGCAAGGCAAGGCGGACGTGAAGCTTACGCCACAAGGGGCTGGACGCACGTCGATCGGAGTGCGCATCAATAAGGTGGACTACTTCCGAGGAGCGGTTCGTCTGGCGAGGATGTCGCGCCGCGCGCTGGATCCTGCCGAGTTCCTGAAGCGGTGATCGGGAAACGCGACGGGTCGGAAAGAATCAGGACTTCATTACGCGCAATTTTGCCGGGTTTGAAACAATGGTGCGGAGGACAGGACTTGAACCTGCACGGTGTTACCCGCTAGCACCTCAAGCTAGTGCGTCTGCCAATTCCGCCACCTCCGCAGGTGGGAACACTTGCCGAACCGCGACTACTTCTTCGCCGGAGGAGGCGCCGGCGTTGAGGTCGCCCCGCCCGTTGCTCCAGGAATTTGCACCGGCGCCTGAACCGGCGCTGGAGTTGCCGGGGCCGCCGCAGGCACGGCAGTCTTCAGGTTGTCCAAAGCCGACCCGGCTCCGCGAGTTCCGGCATCCCGCGTCTGCAAAACCGCCAAAGTAAGCGACGTCAGCATAAACAGCGCCGCCGCCACCGTGGTCGCCTTCGTCAACGCCGTTGCCGCGCCCCGGGGTCCGAACGTGGTTTGCGATCCCATGCCCCCGAACGCGCCGGCGATGTCCGCCGCCTTGCCGCTCTGCAGCAGCACCACCAAAATCAGGAATACACAAACAATGATGTGTATCGTCGTCAGCAGAATAGTCATTTCAATTGCGGGCAACCGTACGGCTTTCGGCGGGCGGCGCTTGCCTCATTCGATTATAGGCGGGCGCCGAATGCCGGGTCAAACCCGCCGCCGCTACTTCGCGTCCCGCCAGTTGGGTCCACTGCCCGTGTCCACCACCATCGGCACCACCAGCTTCTCCACCGCCTCCATTTCGTGCTTCACCAGCTTCGCCAGCCGCGCCGCCTCGTCCGGCGGGGATTCCAGCACCAGTTCGTCATGCACCTGAAGCAGCATGCGCGACTGCCAGCCGTCCTGCCGCAGGATGGCGTCGATGCGGATCATGGCCCGCTTGATCAGGTCCGCCGCCGTGCCCTGCAACGGAGTGTTCACCGCCGTGCGTTCGGCGAAACCGCGGGCGCTGGGATTGCGGCTGTTCATGTCCGGGATGGGGCGGCGCCGCCCGTCCAGCGTGATGGCGTATCCCTCGCGGCGCACCGTCGCAACGGTTTGGTCCAGCCACCGGCGCACTCCCGGATAGCGCGCGAAGTAGTTTGCGATGTAGGCCTCGGCTTCCTTGCGCGGAATGCCTAGCGTCTGCGAAAGCCCGAACGGAGTCTGCCCGTAGACGATACCGAAGTTCACTGCCTTCGCGTTGCGGCGCATTTCCGGCGTCACCATCAGCGGCGGCACTCCGAATACTTCGGCGGCGGTGCGGGTATGTATGTCCTCACCGTGGACGAACGCCTCGACCAGCGTCTTGTCGCGGGACATGTGCGCCAGAAGCCGCAGCTCGATCTGCGAGTAGTCCGCAACCACCATCTGCCATCCGGGCGCTGGGATGAACGCGGCCCGAATCTGGCGGCCCATTTCCGTGCGGATGGGGATGTTCTGCAAGTTCGGATTAGTGGACGACAGCCGTCCCGTAGCGGCGCCGGTTTGGTTGAACGTCGTGTGGACGCGGCCGGTCTCCGGCCGGATCAGCGTGGGCAGCGCGTCGGCGTACGTTCCGCGGAGCTTTGAGATCTGCCGGTACTCCAGCACCTTTCGCGCGATCTCGTGGTCTTCCGCCAACTTCTCCAGCACGTCGGCGGCTGTCGAAACCTGGCGAGTCTTGCCGGACCGCGCACCGGCGGGCAGCTTCAACTCATCGAACAGAACAATGCCCAGTTGCTGCGGCGAATTGATGTTGAACTCGCGTCCGGCCATCGCGAAGATGTCTCCCGCCAGACGGTCCAGCTCCGACGCCATCGTCACCGAAAGCCGCGAGAGTTCTTCACGATCCACGCGAATGCCGGCATCCTCCATACGCGCAAGCACTGGAACCAGGGGAAGGTCGATCGAATCGTAGACCCTGCGGACATTGTGGGTGTCCAGTTCAGGCCGCAGCGCCGCCGCCAGACACAGCGTGGCTTCCGCGCGCTCTTCCGGACTTGGGCCCGGCTTGCGGCGAAGAAAGCGCTCCGATAGCGCGTCAAGCGATCCGGCCGCGGGTTCGGCAAGCACCAGAAAGCCCGCTAGCATGGTGTCGAATACCTTCTTCTGTCCGGTGAGATCCGGCACGGACTTCAGGTCGTGAATCACGATCTCGCGACCATCGAGAAGCGGCAGCGCCGCAAGCGGCGCGCGTAATCCTTTGCCGGGTTCGTTCGACAGCCCGAGATGTTCGCCCGCCGCCACCGCTACCGGACCGGGCATCTGCGCAATGCCGCCCGCTTCACCGAACTCAATCGGTGCCAGCAGAGCCTCCGGCTCCGGCGCAAGTTCCTTCAACAGGCTGAAGAATTCCAGTTCGCGATAAATGTCGCGGAGCGCGGCGTTGTCGGCGGGTTGGATCGCGCCCTGTTCCAAATCCCACTCCAGTGGAACTGTGCAATCGATCGTCGCCAGACGCTTGCTCAGCAGGATCTGGTCCCGGTGGTTTTGCAGGCTCTCGCGGTACATCTTCCGCTGCACGTGCTCCGCTCCATCCAGCGCCGCCTCCACGGAACCGAACTGCTGGATCAGGTCGCGCGCGCCTTTGTCGCCGATACCGGGCGCACCGGGAATGTTGTCCACCGCGTCGCCCTTCAACGCCAGCAAGTCTGCCACGCGCTGCGGCGCCACGCCCATGAAGGCGGCGGTCTTTTCGGGGTCGTACAACGTGTAGTCCTGCGGCGGGTCGGGCTTCATCGGGTTCAGCATCCGCACGTTCACGTCAACCAGTTGAAGCATGTCCTTATCGCTGGACACGATCACCACTTCCATCCCGGCGGCCGCGGCGCGGCGCGACAGGGTGCCGATGACGTCGTCGGCTTCAAAGCCGGGGAAGTCCAGCACCGGGATCCGCATCGCCTCCAAAGTCTTCCGCACCCATGGAATCTGCGGCCTCAGATCTTCCGGCATCTCGGTGCGGTTGGCCTTATATTCGGGGAACTCCCGCTCGCGGAATGTGGGTCCGGCTGACTCGAAAATGGCGGCGATCAGTTCCGGCGATTGCGAAGAAAGAAGCTTCCGAAGCATGTTGTGAAAGATGAAGACAGCCTCGGTAGACATGCCAGACTTCGTTCGCATTGGAGGAGCGCCGGACCGGGCGCGTGCGTGATAGGCGCGAAAGATGAACCCATAAGAATCAACGAGAAACAGGCGGCGCGGCACTTCGAAACCATGATACGCCCTGGAGCGCCGGTTTCGCCCAACCGACGCGAATTCGACACTCGGACGGCTCGGAGTGTTGCAATCTCGCCACAGTACGCCAATTGCAAGTGATTCAAAATAAGGACTTTACAACCAGTTTGAAATTGTTACACTTAAGAAATACGGATGCCAGCCACTTCGTGGAGCCTCGACCGAATCATGCGGTTTGAGACAACGATAGAGCGGGCCGTCGCAGTTTCGGGCGTAGGCCTGCATCACGGCGTTCCGGTTTCCATTCGGATTCGTCCCGCGCCGCCCGGAACCGGCATTGTTTTTGTAAGAACCGATCTCGACGATTTTCAGATACCCGCTAGCTGGAAGCACGTGGCCAAAGTCAGCTACGCAACCAGTCTGATGCGGCAGGGCGTGCTGATTTCCACTACCGAACATCTGCTAAGCGTCCTGTACTCGATGGGCATCGACAACGCCTTCATCGATATCGACAACCTGGAAGTTCCGATTCTGGACGGCAGCGGCGCTCCGTTCGTTCGCCTGCTGCAGGAAGCGGGCATACAGACTTATCGCCGGCGGCGGCGGTACCTGCGCATCCGGCGGCCCGTAACCGTGGAAGGCGCGGGCAAGCGAATCTCCATCATTCCGGCCGACCGCTTCCTGCTGAACTGCGACATCTTCTTTCCGCATCCAGCGGTTGGCAAGCAGACGCTGGAACTGGAAGTAACGCCGGAGCAGTACGCCGCCGAGATTGCCCCTGCGCGAACGTTCGGCTTCGAAC
Organism: Bryobacteraceae bacterium; assembly: GCA_041746955.1. Classification (GTDB taxonomy): domain Bacteria; phylum Acidobacteriota; class Terriglobia; order Bryobacterales; family Bryobacteraceae; genus JAPKYZ01. Next base: position 23,274 of record JBGTFZ010000084.1, on the reverse strand, counting down.
AGGAACTGGACCAGATGCGCGACATGGGTTTGATCCGAGGCGCTTCGCTGGACAATGCCATCTGCTTCACCACCAACGGCCCATTGAACCCGGGCGGTCTTCGATTCAGTGACGAATGCTGCCGCCACAAGGCTCTTGACCTGCTGGGCGATCTCGCGTTGATCCGCCGCCCGCTGCTGGGCCAGGTGATTGCGGAGCGCGCCGGGCACGCGATGCACGTTGCGCTGGTGGCGAAAATCATGTCGGACCCGACCCTGTACGAGACCATCAGCTTCGATCAAATGGCTACGCGCGTGGCGCAAGCTCTCGTAAGCTGAGAGGTTGTTCCGCCGGCAGCTTCCTAACCTCGTTTCGATTCTGCGCTTCGTGCTGACTCCGCCAGCTGTATGGGCGTTGATCGCGAACGACGACAACCTCGCGTTGTGGCTTTGCCTGTTCGCGGGCTCCACCGATTTTCTCGACGGCTTTCTCGCGCGGCGTCTTGGCGTCGTATCCCGCGCGGGAGCGATCCTGGACCCGCTTGCCGACAAGTTCATGCTGGATGCGCTGTATCTGGCGGCTTGGCTGTGGCGCGGAGTAGGCGCAGGGGCGATAGTCGTCGCCCGCGACCTGTTGATCGTCGGCGGAAGCCTTTTGATTCACGCGAAGACGGGCCGCCGCGACTTTCCTCCGACAGCGTCCGGCAAGCTGTCAACCGTCATTCAGATTGGCTGGCTGGTGGCGTATCTGGCGCATTCGCCGGGTCTGCAATGGATGACGTGGATACTGATCGCGGTGACGCTGATCAGCGGCCTGGACTATGCGCGCGCGGGCTGGCGGATGCTTCGCGAGCCGCCTCGTCCTTTCGAATCAAGCGGTGTTTGACGGTCCCGTGGAATCCGGCTAGTCTGGTGTATAGGCGGCCTCGCAATTCACGTGACGAGATACCTTCCATCGCGGAATTACCTGTATCTGGGAATGGTGGCCTCCGCTTTGACGGTTGTGTGCGCGGCGATGGCTACGCAGTGGACTTTGGCCGCGGTTCCCGCTGGATTGTTTCTTGCCTCCGCGGCGTTGAACCTCTTTCTTGCTACCCGCCCCGTGATCGAGTTGAGGGCCGACGGAATCGTTGTCGGTGAGCAACCATTCCTCTGGAACGAAATCGACCGCATCGAGCGCACGGGCTGGGTATCGCCGCTGGTCATCTGGCTTCTTCTCGACGATGGCACGCGTCATCTGCTGATCTATCCCGGCGCGCTGCGGGCGTCGCGAAAGCTCTCCTCTGAATTGGACCGCCGCCTGGCAGCGGCGCAGGTGCCGGAAGATCACGTGGAATCGGACCGCTCCAGCGAGGGCTCTGCGCTTCCCGTACCCGCCGTTGAACCCCGCCCGCTGCTGACCGCCGAAGACCAGGCCGAAGTGGAGCGCCTTTTCCAACGCCTGAAGACCGTCGGGCATCTTGAGCAGGAAGACCGCTAACTGGGGGCGGCGGCTATTATCCGCCGTCATCATCCTTGCCGCGGCGGCCGCTATCTTCCACGCGCCCATCTTCCGTTTTTTGGGCCATGCCCTGATCCAGTCCGAGACGCCCGGGAAAGCGGGCATTGCGATCGTTCTCGCCGGGGATTCCTTCGGCCAGCGCGTTCTTACGGGCTGCCGGATGGTCCGCGAAGGCTACGCTCCCCTAGCGCTGGTTAGCGGTCCGCGAGTGTTCTACGGACGCCACGAAGATGAGTTCGCAATAGCGTGGGCGGTTGATCGCGGCTGCCCCCGGGAGTGGTTTGAAGGCGTCGAAAACGAACTGAAGTCTACGCGCGACGAAGCCCAAATGTTCTCGCGAATTCTGCGTCAACGGGGCATCCAAAAATATCTGCTGATCACTTCGAACTTCCATACGGCCCGCGCCGCGCGCATCTTCCGGCGGGAGATTCCGGACATCCCGGCGGTGGTGATCGCCGCGCCTTACCCCGAGTTTGATCCCGATTGCTGGTGGAAGGACCGCCAGGCGCGAAAGGTCTTCGCATTCGAGTGGATCAAGACGGTAACCGAGCCGTTGGGCATGTAAGGCGATGCTGCGCACCCTGTTTCAACAAGCCGCGCCGTACCTTCGGAAATACCGTAAAGGCCTGATGCTCGGCTTCGGCGCGCTGATCGCGAAAGACATCGTGTCGGCGTCGATGCCGCTGGTGATTCGTGAGGGAATCGATTCGATCACGAACAACTTCGCGCTGCGCGAACTGTGGAAGTTTGCCGCGCTGCTGGTGGCGCTGTCCGTCGTCAAGGGATTCTTCCAATACTGGATGCGCGTCATCCTGGTCAGCATTTCGCGCGACGTTGAATATGACTTGCGGAACGATTTATTCACGCGGCTGGTGACGTTGTCGCAGGACTTCTACGGCCGCCTTCGCACCGGCGACATCATGGCCCGCGCGACAAACGACCTGAATCAGGTCCGCATGATGCTGGGGCCCGGCGTCATGTACTGGTTTGAGACGATGTTCCTGTTCCTTTGCGCCGTCACCGTGATGCTGGTGGTGGACTGGCGGCTGACGCTGCTTGCCCTGCTGCCTGCGCCGCTGGTTACCTACGTGGTAATCCACTTCGGCCGCAAGATTCACGCGCGCTTCGAGAAGATTCAGGCGATGTTTGGCGACATCTCCAGCCGCGTGCAGGAGAATCTATCGTCCATCCGGCTGCTGCGGGCATTCGGGCAGCACGGCGCCGAAGTGCGCAAGTTCCAAACCATGAACGAAAGCTATCTGGACGCCAACCTCGATTTGGCCTGGAAGACCGGTCTGTTCATGCCATCGCTGCAGGGCCTGATCGGGTTGACGTTTCTTGTCGTTCTCTGGGCTGGCGGCGCGCGGCTGCTGGACGGCTCTCTGTCCATTGGCAGCTTCGTCATGTTCCAGATGTACATGAACATGCTGATCTGGCCGATGATCGCCTTCGGCTGGGTGATCAACCTGACGCAGCGCGGGGCCGCGTCGTTTGAACGCATCCTCAGCATTCTTCGCGAGACGCCGTCGATCCGCGCTCCGAAGAAGCCGAGGCCCCTGCCGTCTCCGCTTCGTGGCGAGATTGAGTTTCGCGGAGTGCACCTTCAATACAGCGCGGCGGAGGTGCTGAAGGAGATCGACCTCACCATTCCCGCCGGGGCGACCGTGGCCATCGTCGGGCACACCGGCAGCGGCAAAAGCACTCTCGTGTCGCTGATTCCCCGGCTGGTTGACCCGACGGAGGGCGAGGTTCGCATTGATGGCGTCGATGTCCGCGAATTCGATCCGCGCCGGTTGCGGGAGCAGATCGGCTTCGTGCCGCAGGAGACATTTTTGTTCTCCACCACGTTGGCCGAGAACATCGCCTTCGGGGTGCGGACGGCGTCGCGAGAGGAAATCGAGGCGGCGGCGGAACTGGCCGGGCTCAGCGGCGACATCCGCGATTTTCCGCAGGGCTATGACACGGTGATTGGCGAGCGCGGCATTACGCTTTCCGGCGGACAGCGCCAGCGCTGCGCCATCGCCCGCGCAATTCTACGCAACCCGGCGATCCTGATCCTGGACGACGCGCTGTCGAGCGTCGACACGCTTACCGAGGAGCGCATCCTGACCTCACTGGCGGAAACCATGCAGGGCCGGACGACGATCCTGATCTCGCACCGGGTTTCCACCGTGCGCCACGCCGACCGTATTTTTGTTATCGAGGAAGGCCGCCTTGCCGAATCCGGTACTCATGCCGAACTGGTGGAAATGGGTGGCTATTACGAAGATCTTTACCGGAAGCAGTTGTTGGAGGAGGAACTGGAGTCGGCGTAGGCGGCACCCTAGCCCAGCGTCACCAGTTCCGGCTTGGCCAGCACTTCGTCGTGAAAGCGGTCGCAGCCGATGCACAGGTTGCGATACTCCCGGCCCTGCGCGTCGGTAGTGGTTGAAGCTTCCAGGAATTTCTCCACGCTCCAGCCGTGCGAGATGCCCATGCGCTCCGGATGGCCCATGGAGATCGCCTCCCATACGGGGTTGCCGCGCAGGCGGTCGAGGATGTCTAGAAGCGGCTCCTCGATCACATTTCCCACTGGCAGGCGGGTCTTCGCGCAGCAAGGAAAGACGTTGCCCTCCGGATCGATCGACACTTCGCTGCCGGAGTGGTTGTAGTCGAGGAATCCCAATCCGCCCGACCACTGGTTGCAGAAGTTGTCCGTGAGCGTGGCCGTTGAAAGGCCGTTCTGCCAGGCGCGGCCCCGGGGCCAAAGCTTGCCGATCCACATGTCGGGCGTCGCGCCAAAGAAGTGGAAATACCGGCCGCCCTCATCGGCATTCCGCGAATCCGCCGCCACCTGCGGCTGATGCTGAAACCCGGCGTCAAGAAACATCTTCGTGGCACGAGACTTCAGGGCCTCCCGGGCCGCCTCCTCTTCAAGGCCGGCGTGGAAGGCGTCGATCCCCGAGACCGAGACCAGCCAGACGTGGTGATCTGCAAGTTCCTGGACGATCGCGGGCGTCAGCAGGTCGCCGGTGGTCTGCACGATCAGTTTGACGCCGCCGTTCTTCGAGTACCGGTCCCATAACGTATCGAGCGCTGGATACAGGACCGACTCCCGCACGGCTTCCAGCAGCACTTCGCCCCCGGCGATGATGACGCTGCCCGGTTTTTCGCGAAAGCCGCCTCCGGGGAGGGGGTCGGTCAGGTCCAAATAGGTCATTCGCGGGGGGAAATTGCTCAGTATTCGCCGAAAGTTTGCCTGGCTTTGATCCACTACACCAGTCAAACCCGCGTTATAGTACGGCCGGAAACGATCTTCATAGCAGTGGGGGCAAGTCCGATGGCACAGCCACGTCGTAACGTAATAGATCGATTCCATCGATGTAAAGGAATGATATCAGGGCCGTCCATAAACGTACGTTTTGAGAACCGTTCGAGGATTCGAGGAAACCGGATCTGTCCGGAATCCATCGAAGGTTTTGGTGGCGCGAGAAGGCTTGGATCATCTATAAATCATAGAGTTCCCCGGCTCTCACCGCCAATCTCACCCCCTGCCTGAATTTCCGGCTGGATTTTTCACTTGTTGCAAATCGGTTTCCGTTGGGTCAGTATGAAGATGAATTCAAAAAGTCCCGTACCTAAAGTACTGAATCTGAAGTACCGTCCGCCCAGAAATTGTTCAACGAAAACGTAACTTAACTAAAGTACCGGGACAAACCCGGCGAGGAGTAGTACATGACGGCTGAGTTGAATGGCCACACCGAAGCAGGGACCAAGGTGTCCGGCGGCGGCGAAGAGGCCACCCGCAAAATTCGAATTTTGATCGCCGACGATCACCCGATCGTCCGCTTGGGCCTGCGGCAGGTTTTCGCGGAAACGGACGACATTGAGGTTATTGGCGAGGCCGGCGACGGTCGCGAAACCATGGCGCTGGTAAAAGAACTGCGCCCCGACGTCATCCTGCTGGATCTGCGGATGCCCGGAATGGACGGCTTGGCGGTGCTGGACGCGCTGCACGCCAACGGCCTGAAAATCCGCGTAGTGGTGCTGACGGGATCGGACGACAAGAACGAATACGTGCAGGCGATGAAGATGGGCTGCTCCGGCATTGTGCTGAAGCAGACCGCGACGGACCTGATCGCAAAAAGCGTGCGCAAGGTTTACGCCGGGGAGATCTGGCTGGACTCGCACACCACCGCGGCAGTGATGAAGCAGTTCGCCACCGTTCCGGATTCATCGCCGCTGCCCATTCGCGGCGGATACACCAGCAAGGCGCGGGGCGACCGAAACCCATTATCGAACCGCGAGCGCGAGATTGTCGGGCTGGTCGCGCAGGGCTACAAGAACAAGGAAATGGCGGAGAAGATGTTCATCAGTGAACAGACGGTGAAGAACCACTTGCACAACATCTTCGACAAACTCGGCGTGTCGGACCGGCTTGAACTCGCCCTATACGCGATCCACAAGGGCCTGCACGTCAACGCGTAGCGGCGTCCACGATCTCGGAATAGTGGTGCACCCAGGCGCCGTTCTGATCACCTTGCGCCGCAGCCACCATCGCTGCGGCCACCGCATCCCCACGTACCGCGCGGTACTTCCGAAGCGGCCCAACCATGGCAGGTCCGGCCAGCGGCAGAAGTAGCGCCGCAGTCGATTCCAGGAACCGGAATTCCTTACGCTCCCCCAGCAGGACACTGGGACGGAACACATGCAAGCGCGGGAAGAATTGCTCCTTCAAACCCGTCTCGACACGGCCCTTCGTCTGGAGATAGAAATTCGCGCTGTCCGGGTCGGCGCCCACCGACGAAACGACGCAGAAGCAATCCGCTCCGCCGCCGCGCGCCCAGTAGGCGAAGTTCATTACGGCGTCGTGGTCGACGGCGTAGAAGGCTTCTTTCGAGCCTGCTTTCGCCATCGTCAATCCCAATCCGCAAAACGCGACGTCGGCTGCAACCATCGGCACGGCGCCCAGGGCGTCGAACGCGACAATCTTCTCTTCCAGCTTCGGATGCGAAAGTTCCAATGGCCTGCGGCCGACAGCCACCACTTTGCCGTACGCCGGATGGTCCAGCAGCAGCCGGACGCACGCGCTGCCAATCAATCCGCTTCCACCCGCGATCAGCGCCGTCTTTAGCCCGCTCACGAATTCGTAGAGTAACCTAGGGTCGATATGTCGTGGGCTTACCTTGAAGACGCGTCGGGTTATCGCGGACATGCCGACGAGGTTTTCGTTCCGGCGGACGAATCGGAGCTCCTTAAGCTTGTGGAGCGGGCCCGCCAAACATCGACCCCTCTAACGATGGCTGGGGCCGGCAGCGGACTCACCGGCGGGCGGTGTCCCGACGGCGGGTGGCTGGTATCGCTTGAGAAATTCAAGCGCCTGGAGGTCCACGCAGGCTATGCAATCTGCGGCGCGGGAGTCTCGCTGATGGACCTGCATGCCGCCGCGCGCCAGACGGGACAGTTCTATCCGCCAGACCCCACTGAAACCTTGGCCGCAATTGGCGGAACGATCGCCTGCAACGCTTCGGGATCGAGAAGCTTCCAGTTCGGCGCGACGCGGCGATGGATAGAGCGGCTGCGCGTTGTCCTGGTGGACGGTCGCGTGCTGGACGTGAAGCGCGGCGACGCGATCGACTTTGCCGTTCCCGAAATTCCGCGCCCGCAATCGCGCAAGCATTCGGCGGGATATTCACTCCTCCCCGGCATGGACTGGATCGATCTGTTCGCAGGCTCGGAAGGCACGCTCGGAATTGTGGTGGAAGCGACTTTGAAACTGCTGCCCGCGCCGAAAACCATCCTTGCGGGAATCGTATTTTTCAAAAGCGAGGACGACGCCCTGGACGCGCTGGACGCTTGGCGAAGCGTGGAGCGGCTGCGGATGCTGGAGTACGTCGACGGCGATGCGCTGGACATGATCCGGACGAAATATCCGGAGTTGCGTCCGGAGGCGCGCGGGGCCCTGATCCTGGAGCAAGGCGACGTTAGCGACGCCGATCTGGAAGCCTGGACCGTCCGCATGACGGAGCGCCGGGCGCTGGAGGAACTGTCGTGGTTTGGATCCACCGACGCCGACCGGGAGCGGTTCCGCAAGTTCCGGCACACGCTGCCGGAGACCGTGCTTGCGACCGTGGAACAGCACGGGCTGATGAAACTGGGTTCCGATTTCGCGGTTCCGATCGACCGGCATCGCGAAATGCTGCGCTATTACCGGAAGCGTCTGGGCGAAGCTTATCCGGGCCGCTACGTGATCTTCGGCCATGTGGGCGACGGCCACTACCACGTGAATCTTCTTCCCGCGACGCAGCAGGAATTCGAGAGCGGGTCGAAGCTGTTTGAAGAATTTGCGCAGAAGGCGGTGGAAATGGGCGGCACGGTGGCCGCCGAACACGGCCTGGGCAAGCGCAAGCGGGGCTACTTGAAGTATCAGTATTCGCCGTCGGAAATCGGTGCGATGGTCGACGTTAAAAAGCGCCTGGATCCGGCATGGTTGTTGGGCCGGGGAACGCTGTTCGAGGTTCCACAAGAATTTCTGGCCGCTCCGACCCCGTCTGCCTAAGCCGTACGCGCTTCGGCTGCGCCGAACAATCGGGCAACGGTTCGATGGCGTAGAAGTCCAACCCGTAACGCCACGCACGATGCAGGCTTTCGATGCAGACGTCGTTCCTTCGGGCTTCAATTGTCTGCCACAGCCCCCGCGCGCTGGTGCGATGCTCCAACACCGGAAACAGCCGGTGGATCGTCAAAGGAACTAGCAGCAAGATGGTGGCCGCCACGCCGCGCCATCCCTGCCACAATCCCGCCGCGATTCCGGCCAGCGTCACCAGCGTTACCGGAATAAAGCGCACGGTAAGATCCGCGCTTCGCACTCCGCCGGACAGCGCTGCGGGAAGGATGTCGGTGATGATGGCGGCGAAACCCAGAAGCGCGCCGCACCCGGCGGCCCACAACAGGGGACGGCGCACCGCGGCTAGCGCCATCCCGGCCAGCGCGCACAAGGGCGGAACGGCGGGAAGAATGTAGCCCGGCAGTTTGTTCCGCGACAAAGAAAAGAAAAGCAGCGTCCAGGCGAACCACACGAACAGCAGCTTCTGTTTCCGGTCAAGCGGCCAGCGGATCAGCGCGGCCAGCGGAGTCCAGGGGAATATCGCCGCCAGCATTACCGGCACGAAAAACCAGAACGGCTGCACATGCTGCAGCGACGATTCCGCAAATCGCGAAAGGTTGTGCCGCAGGAAGAACTCGGCGAAAAATGGCCGCCCATGTAGCACTCCCATGGCGATGTACCAAGGCTGCACCAGCGCAAGAAAAACAATCAGCGGCAATGCGAGATCGCGCCAACGGCTGCGGAAGAACCACAGCATCGGCAGCGCCAGGACAACGGCCACCGGTCCCTTCGCCAGCACCGCCAGCGCCAGGAAGATCGCCGCCAATACAAAACGCTCCGACAGCGCCAGCAGCATGGCGGCGGAAAAGGCGGCGGCCAGCGGAAGGTCCATCACCGCAACGCGGGATTCGGCAATCCACGCTGCGGACGTCGCGAGAATCGCGGTGGCGATGGCGGCCGTGCGCGCGTCAAACTCGCGGCGGAGAATCCAGTAGAAGAACGTGGCGAACAGCGCGCCGCAAAGCGCGTTGAACAAGCGCGGCGCAAGGTCGTCCTCAAAGCCCAGCGTGTAAGCTATCGCGATGCCCCAATACTCCAGCGGCGGTTTCTCAAACCAGGCTTCGCCTGCAAGGCGCGGCGTAAGCCAGTCGCCTGAAAAGAACATCTCGCGCCCGACGGAGGCATAGCGGGGCTCGTCCGGGCCCAGCAACCCCACGTCCCCAAGGCCATGGAAATAGAGGAGATAAATGGCGATTGCGGCGCCGACAAGCCGCAGGGCGACAAGCACCCCTCAAGTATAATGAGGCGAAATGCATCGCTTGATCCTGTGCGTCTCGCTGGCAGCCGCGGCGTTGGCGCAGAACATCATTCCATCGTGCGATTGCTCTTCTGCCGGGGCGGCGCAGCGTCGCGAATGCAGCCTGTCGAACGAAGCGGAAAAGCGGCCGCCGGCGCCCGGCGTTTTCTTTCTGAAGGACATCAACCCCCGAAAGCCAAACCGGACGCTTGCGCTTCCCCGCCAACTGGGACATTACCGCCTGGACGACCTGACGCCAGCGGAGCGGACGCGTCTTTGGACGGCGGCAATCGAAAAGGCTCGTGAATTATGGGGCGACGATTGGGCGGTGGCCTACAATGGAGACAAAGTACGCACGCAGTGCCATATTCATCTGCATATCGGCAAACTGAACTCCGGGGCGAAGCGTTCCGGCTTCCTCGAAGTGTCCAGCCCATCGAAGATTCCCGCGCCGGCCAGCGGAGGCGTCTGGATCTATCCTTCGGGTCGAAAATTTCGCGTATTTTTGGGCGAGCAGACCACGGAAACGGCGCTCGTCCGTTAGGAAAACAATCATGAGCCTTGTCGATATCGCGAAGCTCCCGACGGCGGAGAATTCGGCGATCCATCTCAATCCCACCGACAACGTTGCGATAGCGCGCGTTCCGATCAATGGTGGCCGGCAGCTTCGTTTGGCGGGCCTCGAAATTGCGGCCATCGAATCCATTCCGATGGGCCACAAAGTGGCGCTGACACCGATCGCAAAAGGTGAAAGTATCCGCCGCTATGGCCAGAATATCGGCGTCGCGACGGCGGACATTCCGGCCGGCGGACACGTGCATACCCAGAACCTGGCGTTTGAGGATCACGCAACCGAGATGCGCTTCCCGGACAGGGAGCGGGCATTCCCGCAGGCCCCGTCCCACATGCCCACATGGATGGGCTTTGCCCGCGAGGACGGACGCGCAGGCACCCGGAATTACATCGCCGTTGTCGCGGCGTCCAATTGCGCAGCCCACACGGCGGAAACGATTGCGGCAAGCTTCTTTGGACAGAAGCTTCCGCCCAATGTCGACGGCGTGGTGGCGTTCCCCCACGGCGAAGGCTGCGGACACACCATCGGTCCCGACACGGTTCAACTTCAGCGCACGCTGGGCGGGGTGTTGAATCATCCCAATGTCGGCGGCGCGATCATTCTCGGCCTGGGCTGCGAGGTAAATCAGATCGACCACTACCTGGGAACCGGCGCACCACGGACGGACCGTCTGGTGGGGATGACGCTGCAAGGCGAGGGTGGCACGCGGGCCGCCGTTGAATCCGCGCGCAAGGCCATCGCGGGCATGATGGACCGGTTGGCCGCCGAAGGCCGCACGGAGATTCCTGCGTCGAAGATCATTCTCGGGCTGAACTGCGGTGGATCGGATTCGTTTTCCGGCATCACCGCCAATCCGGCTCTCGGGTGGGCCAGCGACCGTCTGGCGGAGATCGGCGGAGCGGCGGTGCTTGCCGAAACCACCGAATGCTTCGGTGCGGAGCATCTGCTGGTGGAGCGCGCACGCAGCCGCGAGGTGGCGGAAAAGTTTCTTGGCTTCATCGAAGGCTACCGGAAGTATTTGCGGCAGTTTGAAGGCTCAAACTTCAACGACAATCCATCGCCCGGAAACAAAGAAGGCGGGCTGTCGAACATCCTGGAAAAATCGCTGGGCGCGATGACGAAGGCGGGCACGACAATGATGGCGGACGCCATCGATTACGCGGAGCGCGTCACCACTCCCGGATTCGTTTTCATGAACACGCCCGGCTACGATCCGGTATCGATCACCGGGCTTGCGGCGGGCGGAGTAAACCTGATCGCGTTCACCACTGGCCGTGGATCGGCAATCGGCTTTCCTTCGATCCCCGTCATCAAAATCGCGACGAATACGCCCATGTACAAGCGCATGCAAGACAATATGGACGTCAACGCAGGCAGGATCGCAGACGGTGAAGCGACAGTGCCGGAAATCGGAAAAGAGATTTTTGAGCTCGCGCTGCGTGTCGCCTCCGGAGAGCGCACCTGCGCGGAGAGATTGGGTCATAAGGAGTTTGTGCCGTGGCGCATTGGTCCCGTACTTTAGCCGCCGCCGTTGCGCTGGTCTGCGCAGCCGCCGGCGCCGAGACGAAAGCCGCGAAGTCGGCGTTCGACAAAGCGACCCTTGAAATCTACCTGCGGCATTTGAACCTGTGGGGACCGCAGGTGTCGGTGGAGATCAACGACCCCGTTCCGTCGCCGACGCTGCCCGGATTTTCCGACGTGCGAGTGAAGGCGGCGTCCGGGCCACGCTCCATTGAGGCGGCGTATCTTGTGTCCGCCGACGGGCGAAAAATCCTGCAGGCGAATGTCTACGACATCGAGTGGAATCCGTTCCGCGAAGATCTGGCGAAATTGTCGACGGACGGCGACCCCAGCATGGGCACCCCCGGCGCGACGGTGGTCCTGGTGCTGTTTTCCGACTTCCAGTGCAGCTTCTGCCGCGACGAGGCGATCATGCTCCGGCAGAATCTGCTGAAGGCTTTTCCGACGCAGGTGCGGCTGTACTTCAAGGATTATCCGCTGGAGACCATCCATCCCTGGGCGAAGGCCGCGGCTGAAATGGGCCGCTGCGTATTTCGCGCGAACGCGCCGGCCTTTTGGGATTTCCACGATTGGATCTTCGATAAGCAGGCGGATATCAACGGCGAGAATCTGAAGACACAGGTAATGACGTGGGCGTCGGAACAGAAGCTCGACACCTTGCAGTTGAACCAGTGCATCGATACGCATGCGACGGCCGCGAAGGTGGATTCCAGCATTGCGCTGGCGCGCGAATTGCGCCTGGGCTCGACACCAATGATGTTCGTCAATGGACGCCGCGTGCCGGGCAAGATTGAATTCGAGACGTTGAAGAATCTGATTGACACCGAGATCGCGTATCAGAAGACCGCGAAAAACGCGGGCGAGGATTGCGGGTGCGAAGTTGCCCTGCCCGCCGCGGCCGGGGCGCCCGTTGCGCCAAAGCCTCTTATCCCGGAGCCGAAGAACTAACCGATGCGCTTCGTAACCGCCCTGCTACTGGCGGTCGCGCTGACGGGCGCTTCCCGCATCGGCCTCGATTCGACGCGGTATCTCGATCACGTCAAATATCTCTCTTCTCAGGAATTGGGTGGCCGCGGAACGGGCACGCCGGAACTGGAGAAGGCTGCGAAATACTTGGCCGCGCAGTACAAGGCGACCGGCCTTGAACCCGCATTCGGCTCCAGCTTCCTGCAGCCGTTTCAAGTAACCACCAACGCCAAGCTGGGCACGAAGAACCGGTTGTCGGAAACGCTAACCAGGGCGAAGCTGAAATCGGGTGAGGACTTCATCCCGTTGAACTTTTCCTCCAGCGGCAAGTACACGGGCGACGTCGTCTTCGCGGGCTATGGGATTACGGCGAAAGAATATAACTACGACGACTATGCCGGTCTCGACGTTGGCGGAAAGATCGTGTTGGTGCTGCGGTTTGAGCCGCAGGAGTTCGACGAGAATTCCGTGTTCGCCGGGCGGACCTACACCCGCCACGCGCAATTGGATTCCAAAGCCATCAACGCGAAGCGCCACGGCGCGCGCGGAGTTCTGATGATCAACAACGCGGTGACGCATCCGTCCGACGCCGGCCGGCTGGAGAAGTTTGGCCGCACCGCCGGACCGTCGGAAGCGGGAATTCCGTTCGTGCAGATGAAGCCCGAACATGCCGAAAAATGGTTCGGCGAAGCGGGGAAGGATCTGAAGTCGATTGTCGAAGGAATCGACAAGGACTTGAAGCCGCGTTCATTCCCGTTCCCCGCCCCGCTACGCGTCGAAATGGACATCGACGTAGTCCGCGAAAGCAAGACCGTTCATAACGTGGCGGGCATCCTTCGCGGCGAAACCGATGAGTACGTCGTCATCGGCGCCCACTACGATCACCTTGGATTGGGCGAGCAGTTTTCGATGGCCCCTTCACAGGTGGGCGAGGTCCATCATGGGGCCGACGACAACGCGTCGGGTGTCGCCGGGACGCTGGAGTTGGCGGCGTACTTCAGTGGCGCAGGCAAGCCGAAGCGCAGCATCGTATTCGCGAATTTTTCGGGCGAGGAACTGGGACTGCTGGGCTCGGCGTACTTTGTCGAGAATCCGCCCATGCCTGTCGAGAAGGCGGTCGCGATGATCAACCTGGACATGATCGGGCGCCTGCGGGAAGGGTCGGTAATCGTCGGCGGCATCGGGACCGGCGCCAGCTTCCGCGAAACACTGGACGCGGCGGCGTCCCGGCACCCCACGCTGACGCTGGAGACGAATGAGCAGGGGGGCGTGGGATCGAGCGATCACACTTCTTTCACATCCAAGCACGTGCCGGTGCTGTTCTTCTTTACCGGGCTGCATATCGATTACCACCGCCCGTCGGACAAGTGGGACAAGATCAACTCCGCGGGCGCAATCGAGGTGCTGGGGCTGGTGGCCGACGTAGCGGGGGCAATCGTCAACGCCACGGACCGGCCTGAGTTCCAGAAAGTGGTGGAGCCTTCGCATGGCGGCGGAACCGGGACAGCTTCGACGTCCGGTTACGGCCCTAGCTTCGGCAGCCTTCCGGACATGGCGTTTCAGGGCAAGGGCGTGCGATTTACGGATCTGCGGGAAGGTTCTCCGGCGCAGAAGGCCGGTCTAAAGCCCGGCGACGTGATGGTGGAGTTCGACGGCAAACCGGTCGACAATCTTTATGACTTTACCTACGCCCTCCGCGAGAAGAGCGCAGGCGACCAAGTGGACGTCAAAGTGTTGCGCGAGGGTGAACCGGTCTCGGTGAAGGTGCTTCTCGAAGCCAGAAAATGAGGCTGAGCTAAAGGAACCCCGCACCCGGGACGATATTGGAGGGAGATGGCTTCCGTGCCGGCAATTCCCACTAAGACCTGGAAACTTCCGCCCTTGATCCTGCATCCCTTCGCGGAGACGGCGGGGACGGACCAGTTGGTTGAAAGCTCCCGGGCGAGCCTGATGCTGCAGGGGATGATCCCTTCGGGCGAACTGACGCGGATTGAACTCGATGAGCGTTTGCTATCGGGCCGGTATGCGGAGATCCGGATGCTGTTCTACGTGGGGCGCGATCTGTTGCGATGGATCGATCAGTGCATGGACGTCGTCGACCGGGACGCGGAACTGAAGCGGACTGGCATGTGCTATCAGGCTTTTGCGGCCCTGCTGGTGGACGATCCGCCCCGGCGCGTCCGCGAAAAGCTGAAGAAGTGGGGCGTGGCCGACTACAGGTCGATCTTTGCGCGGGCCCTGGGCCTGAACGCGGTTTTCGCCGATATGCCTCCCCGCGAGTTAATGGCCGACGAATTCGTTCGCCATTACTACCGCTACGCCGACCAGCTTCACCTTAGCCGCCAGCTTCTCTGGAACTTCAGCGAGATCAAGCCCCAGCAGTTCGAGTTCGAGCTGTATGCGTCGGGCGAATACTCCCGTATGCTCGAACGCGAGTGGGGCGACGAGCCGTCGTTCCGCGAAGACGGCGAACTCAGTTAGCCGCAAATCGCTTATACCCCTCTGGTATTTAGGTCCTATTGACGAGGTGGGCGGGTTCGCCTATTCTCGGTGTGCCTGACGTACGGAGTCTCTACGAAGTCCACTTCGCAACCCTCGGACAGGTTTCCGGGAAACTGCGCCTTTGGGGATCGCGCCGTGCCATCTTCGCCTGACCCAGGGATTGGGTTGCACTCACCCCCCATTTCCTACCATGGTCCTGGTACTATTTTCTGTGAATATTTGGTGTCCTCTATTGACGAAAGGTTGATACCAGGACTATAGTCTTACCCAGGCCGCGACGCGTCTGAGGGCGGCAGAGGAGGAAACTAAGTGAAAAGAAATAGATTCAGTACCCTTTTATCCGGTTTAGCTATAGCTGCCCTTCCGGTACTGGCCGACTCGATTTCCCCGACATTTTTCGGCGCCACCATCAACGTGGGCGAGACAGTCGGGATCAAGAAGACAGTGACGGTCACGAAATCAGCCACCGCGCCGGTGGATATCGCGTTTCTAGCCGACACTACCGGGAGCATGGGTGGATCCATCAACGCAGTAAAGACCAACGTGCTAAGCCTGATCAGCGACATTTCGATGATCAGCTCCGACACGTTTTACACCGTTCATTCCTACAACGACTGCCGAAACGGCGTGGGTGACTGCACGCCGCCGGAAGGAACCGGCGGATCTTATTCCTGGCGAATGGAGCAGCAGTTAACCAATGACGCCAAACTCATACAAGCGGGCGTGAACTCGTGGGTCGCTTCCGGCGGAGCCGACGGTCCGGAATCAAACCTCTACGGGCTCTACCGGATGGCCACGGACACGAAGTGGCGAGACGATTCGACGCGCCTGGCGTTCTGGTTCGGCGACGTCTTTGGCCATGATCCACGAAACGGCATCACGACGGCCATCGCGGCGAAAACCCTGGCCGACTTGGGAGTAGAGACGTACGCGCTCTCCGTTGGCTCCGGCGCCGGCCTCGACGGCGGTGGCCAGGCCACAACCATCACCAAAGCCACCGGGGGCCAGATCATCACCGGCGGCTATAGCGAAGTGGCGGACATCATAAAGGGAGCCTTGGAATCGAAGATTCTCAACTATTCGAAGGTGGACCTCGCAGTGACGGGTCTTCCTGCGGGCGCGCTTGAGATCATGTTTGCGCCGACGAGCTACGACGGTGTGTACGATCGCTCAGAGGACCGCGATTTCATGTTCGACGTCATGATCAAGGGACTCCTTCCGGGTACTTACGATTTCAGCATCGTCGCCCGCGTTGACGGTAAGATCGTAGGCACCGAAGACGACCGAATCGTCGTGCGAGGAGACGGAGGACCGAGCGTTCCCGAGCCTTCGACGTTCGCTTTGGCTGCCGGTGCACTCCTTTCGCTTGGTCTCCTCCGCAAGCGCGCACGATAGCGCCGCACTTGCTATATTGCTGCGTGGGGGGCTGCGGTAGCGCGGCCCCTTTTCTTTTGCAATCTCGCGAGTTCCACGTGCAGTCCTAGCATGATCGCGGAAGAGCTTCAGGGGAGCTGACCCTCATACCCCTCTGGTATTTAGGTCCTATTGACGAGGTGGGCGGGTTCGCCTATTCTCGGTGTGCCTGACGTACGGGCCGGCAGCAAAGTAAGGCTCGGCGAAGGGCATGGAGGGGAACATGTTACGGTCTGTCCGGCGGCTCCCTGCCGCCTTGCTGCTCTTGGCCATTCCGGCATTTCCCGGAATCGTCAACATCCACGGAACAGTTTCCGAAATGCACGGGCCCAACTACGAGGGCATCGCTTTCGGAGACTCCATCTGGGCTTATCTTGACTACACGGTTGTCGACACGCCGTTCCCCGGCTGGGACGATGCGGAAGAGCCGCTGGACCGGCCCACGCTGGCGCAAGCCGTCGAAACACAGGCGAACGAGATCGCCGACCTGTACCTAGACAGCAGTCCCTACTATGTGGGACGCATCGACGGCTCAAGCATTCCGGCCTGGTGGGTGATCCGGGCGCTGACCATCGTCAGCCCTTATGGCGTTTGGGATCTCAACGCCATCGACTACTCCAGCCTGTACTTCGATTCGGAACTCAACTTCACCGGATTCAATATTGGCGGAGACTATCTGGACATCACTTTCGAAAACGGAGACAGCCGCTGGTTTGCCGCGCCGTTCGGCAGCTACGAAAGCTGGGTGGCCGGCACGTTGTTGATCGCTCCCGCATATTCCACCAGTTCGTTCGCGCAGTCCGCGCGCTTTCAGGCCCTTACCGCGCCGGTTCCTGAACCGGCCACCTGGAGCATTTTAGGGATTGGGTTGGCCGCCCTCGCGTGGAGGTGGCGCGCCGCCCGCTAGAACGCCGCTTTCCTCGGTCTCCACCTCCTCCTCGATCTGGCGCAGCGCCAGCCGCGTTTCCGCTACCATCAGGGAACAACCGTAGACTAGGCAAACGGCTCCGGCAACGCCGACAACGAAGGCTAGGCCTGCCGCGGCAAAGAACGCCTGTGGGCTCTGGAAGTACGCCGCTGTGGACCCCAGCACCGTAACCAATGCGGCGGCGGCGAACAATCCCAACGCCGCATAGATCACGCGCAGCGCCTGCACCAGCATCTGCGAACGGGCGCGGAGGCGCGACAACTGCTCCCGCCGGAAGGCGGATTCGCGGCTGTCCAAAGACCGGTTCTGAAACCGTTCGTTGATGTAGCGTGTCCGGTCCACGACGCGGGCGATCCGGTTCGCCGTCCCCAGCGCCAGCACGGAGCACGCATTGGTCAGGATCGCCGGTGCCACGGCCACGGTCAGCGCGGCGAACGGGCTATCGGGAAGGGACGGTTGCATTGGCCCATCATCGTATAATCCGGTCATGGATTTCCCCCGAATGCTTCTGGCGAAGCAAAATTTTCCAGACCGCCGCGTGAAGGATATTCCGGGCACGATTGCGGCAGAGCTTCGGGAAGCGCACTTCGCGTCGCGTCTGAAGCCGGGCTCACGTGTAGCGATTGGCGTGGGTTCGCGCGGGATCGCAAACATAGCCACCATCGTGCGGTCCGTCGTCGATTACTGGAAGTCCGCCGGAATGCAGCCGTTTCTTTTCCCTGCCATGGGGAGCCACGGCGCCGCGACGGCGGAAGGCCAGGCGGACGTTCTGGCGCACTACGGAATTCACGAAGCGACGATGGGTTGCCCGGTGATTTCCGATCTGGAAGTGGTCAGCCTCGGGAAAACCGACGAAGGAATCGAAGCGTTTCTGGACCGCAATGCGCACGGCGCGGATGGCGTGATGCTGGTGGGCCGCGTGAAGTGGCACACGGATTTCGCCGGCAAGATTGAGAGCGGCCTGTTCAAGATGATGGCCATCGGTCTCGGCAAGTTCGCCGGGGCGCAGCGCTATCACACCTACGCATACAAACTGGGGCTGGAGACGGTGATCCGAAGCGTCGGACGGCAGGTGCTGAAGTCCGGAAAAATCCTCGGCGGACTAGCGGTGCTGGAGGACGCGAATCATTCCACTGCGAAGCTGGCCGCCGTTCCGGTTGAGGCGATGGAGCGGAAGGAAGAGGAACTTCTTGCGCTGGTGAAGTCCTGGATGGGACGCATACCGGTGAAAGAGCTGGACATCCTGATCCTCGACGAGATTGGCAAGACGATCTCGGGAGCGGGCATGGATACGAAGGTAGTTAACCGCAGCGTCCAGGGCGGCTACAACCCTTGGGATACGGCTCCAAGCATCCATCGCCTCTTCGTGCGCGGACTCTCGGCCAATACATACGGCAACGGCGTGGGACTGGGCATGGCCGACGTGATCCATGACCGGTTGCTCCAAAAGATCGATTGGAATCCGACTTACATCAACAGCCTGACCGCCTCCACACCGGCTGCCGTGCGGACGCCGTGCCATTTTCCGACGGATCGCCTCTGCCTTGAAAAGATCGTGCCGACGGTGGGCAAGTTCGACTCAAAGGATGTCACCATCGCCCGTATCCGCAACTCAATGGAGCTGCGGGTGTTGGAACTGTCGGAGAATCTACGCGACGAAATCGCCGCGAATTCACACCTGGAGATCCTTGGCGAACCCGAACGGCTGGCTTTCGATTCGGCGGGAAATCTTTCCGGCGTCAGAACTGAAGCGGGCGCGCCTTGGACGGCATCCGAAACAGCAGCCGCCCACTAGATGCTGACTGAGCGCGAAGCCATCGAGAAGCTGATTCGCGACGTCGATAGTACGGACCGCATGCGGAACGAGGTTCCGCGCCGGATCTTTTCGATGTTCGCGGTGGTTATCGTACTGGGCTTCACGCTGATGATTCTCGCGGTCCGCTTTGGACGGCGGGACCAGCCAATCGGGCCGCGGAACTAAGCCGCGCGGACGGGATTCGGCAGTACGCCGATCCCTTCAATCTCCACTTCGCAGATATCGCCCGCCTTCATCGCGCTGGTCGTTCCCGGCGTGCCGGTGAAGATCACGTCGCCCTGCTCCAACGCCACATATTTGCTGACAAAGCTGACGATGGTGGGGCAATCGAAAATCAGATCCTTCGTCGATTGCTGTTGCTTTACTTCGCCATTCACGCGCGTCGTCAGCATCACGTTGCCGTAGTCCAGCCCGCGAACGATCGACGGACCCATCGGCCCGAAGGTATCGGTGCCCTTCGCCCGCCACCACTGCATGTCCTTATCAGGACCGCCCTGCCAATCGCGCTCGCTAACGTCGTTGCCGCACGTGACGCCAAAGATGCCGTCGCGCGCCTGCTGCATCGACGCGTGGCTAAGCCGCTTTCCGATCACGATCACCAGTTCCCCTTCGAAGTGAACATTCTTCGCGTCGGGCGGAATGAGGATGGGATCGCCTGGATTCTGAAGACAGCTTAGCGGCTTATAGAAAATCTCGGGCCGCTTGGGCACGTCCGCGCCCGCATGGCTCTTGTAGTTGCGGCCGACGGCCAGCGCCTTGCCCGGAAGAATCGGGTACAGAAGCTTCACCGTTTCAGTTGGGATGTAGATGCGCGGGCTGACGTACGGCTCCTTGAACAGGCCGCCCGGGATGGGAGCGATGGACTTTCCATCATCGCTCAAAATTCCGTGGGACACGGTCCCGTTGCGGTCGTATCGAACCAGCCGCGTCAGCTTCGCGGCCTGCGCTTGTGCCGATAGCGCCACGCCCGAGAGGAGAAGATTCCGCCGTGTCATTTGTGCATAGCGTATCTCACCCCAGGTTCGTTGGCACGCACGTGGGCGGCGTGATAGCATCCCACCATGTTTCGCGCACTTATCATCGCAGCCACATGGTCCATTACGCTTTTTTCACAAGCGTTTACGTCTAGTCTCACGGGCGTAGTCAGCGACCCCAACCAAGCCGTAGTCGTAGGTGCGCAGGTCCGCGTGCGGAACACCGCCACGCAGGACACGCGGCAAATTCAAACCGGCGCCGATGGACGATACTCGCTTTCTCAATTGTCACCGGGCGAATACAGCTTGACGATTGAGATGGCCGGCTTCAAGACGTACACGACGTCCAGTTTGGTGCTGCGCGCGAATCAGTCGGCTGAGCTCAACGCCGAACTTCAACTCGGGCAGGTGACGGAGACAGTGGAAGTGCAATCGGCGGTGGCACAGCTCGACACGCAGAGCGCAAATCAGTCCTTCACTCTCGACCGGGAACAGATTTTAAGTCTCCCCGCCAGCGTGCGGAACCCTTTCGTCGCCGTGCATGCCGTCGCGGGCGTCACTTCGATGAGCGTCGCGCAATCGAACAACACGTCCGATCAGAATCAGAACCGCTTCGCGTTTAATGGCGGCCGTGACATGAGCGGACTCGTACTGATCGACGGCGTCCCAGCCACGGCGGGGGACTGGGGTGGATTGCTTGCATCTCCCTCGGTTGAGAGCGTCCAGGAAGTGCAGGTGCAGCGCAACAGTTACGATGCCGAGTTCGGCAAGAGCGGCGGCGGCGTTGTCAGCGTGGTCACGAAAGGCGGCTCCAACGCATTTCATGGATCCGCATTCTGGTTCCACCGCAACGACAACCTGGATGCGAACGCTTGGGCCAACAATCGCGCCGGTCGGCCGAAGGTTGAATTCAAGCGCAACCAGTTCGGCGGCAATCTCTCGGGCCCGCTATGGAAGAGCAAGCGCCTTTTCTTTCTGGGTACGTACGAAGGGTTGAAACAAGGCTCACCCGCGACGACAAATACAACGGTTCCCACAGACCTTCAACGTGAAGGCAATTTCAGCCAGACGCTGAACGCCGACGGCACGCTTTCGCCAGTGTTCGATCCATTTACAACGCGGACCGCGGCCAACGGCGTGTCTGTCCGCGACGCTTTCGCGGGCAACATTATCCCGAAATCGCGATGGGATTCCGTGGGAGGAAACGTTCTGTCGTTGTACCCACGCGCCAACACGGCGCCTTCCAATAGCGTCACTCAGGCCAACAACTTCTTCGGCGCGGGGACCTCGATCGTCGACAACTCGCGCTATGACGTTCGAGTGGATTGGGCGAAGAGCGAGAAGTGGACGATGTATGGCCGGGTGACATACGCAGAGCAACAGGGCATCACCCCCCGCTTCTTCGGGCCCGGGCTGGGCAATACCGGCAATGAAGGAACGGCGCCGCGCTATCACGCGACATGGGGCAACACGTTCGTGCCGTCTCCGAATTGGGTGATCAACGTCACGGTTGGCTCCGGGCGATGGCGCGAAGAGCAGATTCCGGTGACGCTTGTGGATGGTGTGCTGGGCACCACGATCGGCCTGCCCGCGGGGTTAGTGGCGCAGATGGATTCACCGCACCTTCCGCAATTCAACGTTCAGGGTTATTCCGGCCTTTCGAATGGACGCGTTCTAAACTTTCCCCGCCGGACCGACAATCTGCAGGTGAATGCCAGCCGCCAGTTCAGCCGGCACAGCCTGAAGATGGGTTTCTCGGTCGAGCACGCCTATCTGAATTCCATTGATATCCGCTCCGCCGATTTCGCTTTTGACCGGGGTATGACGTCGGGGCCCAACGCGCAGGTGTCGAGTTCCACCAGCGGCAACGCCATTGCGTCGCTGCTTTTGGGCACTGGCATCGGCGCGGCGGCCACGGGCGCTACCGGCGGAGTTACCGCAGTCAACAATGCCATTACCAACCGCGTACAGCCGGCTCCCCTCGCAAAATATTATGGTATTTACGCGCAGGATACGTGGCGTGTAAGCGACCGGCTGACCGTAAGCTTGGGGCTAAGGTGGGAGCAGCAGCGCGCCCGCACGGAGCGCTACAACCGGTACAACTTCTTCGATTACAACGTGAGCAATCCTCTCAGCGATCAGGTTGGGCGGGAGTTGAACGGCGGACTGGTGTTTGTCAACCAGGGAAGTGTGGGCCGCGGCCAGACGCGTACGGATGCCCTGGATATCGCGCCGCGAGTTGGCCTTTCGTATAGAGTGGGCAACCGCATGGTGATTCGCGCCGGCTACGGGTTCTTCTATCTGCAGGCGTGCTGCAACGCCCTGCAGGGTGGTCCAGCCGCCGGCACGGACGGATTTACCGTTACATCAAACTGGGTAACCAGCCGCGGCGGAGACGGAATCACTCCCCAGGACCTGCTTGCGAATCCGTTTCCACAGGGTCTCAATCAGCCGGTCGGTTCCTCCCGTGGCCTGCTGACACAAACTGGGTCCGACGTTACCGCCGTGCAGAGGGCGCGGCCAACCGGGTACACACAGAACTTCAGCTTCGATATGCAGTTCGAGGTCGGCCGCGGGTCGGTTCTTGAGGTGGGGTACTCCGGGGTGCAGGGCCGCAAGCTGAATCTGGGCGGCCTTCCAAACGCCAACCAGCTTCCCACCGAGTACCTTTCGATGGGGAACGCTCTCAATGCGCAAGTAAACAATCCGTTCTTCGGTGTCTTCCCGACTGGCGTGCTTTCCGGCCGCACGGTTCCCATGCACCGGCTGCTGCGTCCGCATCCGCAGTTCGTCACGGTCGAATTGAACGGAGACACCCCCGGCGCCAGTTCCAGTTTCAACGCGCTCTACGTCAAGTACAACAAGAGCTTTTCGAACGGCCTCTCGCTGCTGGTCAGCTACCAGTTCTCGAAGAACATCGACAACGCCTCTGAGAATCAAGGCTGGATCATTAACGAGCGTTTTCGCGACTACTACGACCGCTCGCTTGACCGTTCCATTAGTGCGCACGATGTTCCGCAGAGCTTCGTGACGGCGTTGGTGTATGACGTGCCGGTAGGCCGTGGACGGCAGTTCGGCGGCGATATGCCGAAGGTCCTGGACGCCATTGTGGGAGGCTGGGGAATTTCTGGAATCGTGCGATTCTCCTCAGGGCTTCCGCTGCGGCTGGAAGCGCAGAACACCCTGGCGACGTACGGCTTCTCTATCCAGAATGCCCG
>JBGTFZ010000083.1:0-194101 GCA_041746955.1 Bryobacteraceae bacterium | reverse complement strand
AACAGCGCACCGCTCATGAACGTGGCGGCGATCAGGACAGGAAGCGCAAGCCGGTACATACTGACGCCGCAGGCTTTGAACGCGGTAACTTCGTTGTTCTTGGTCAGGATGCCGAAGGTAACCAGCACCGCGACCAGCACGGCCAGCGGAGCGGAGTCGTACAGCAGTTTCGGCGCAAGGAACAGAAGGTATGTCAGCACGCGGAACATCGGAATCTGATTTTTGACGATGTCGCTGAGCAGTTCGAAGAACGTGAATACCTCCACCATCAACACGAAGCTGGCCAGCAGGATGGCGAAGTAAAACAGGAAAGTGTTGAGGATGTAGGTGTCCACTACTTGTGGCCACGTCCAGGCGCGCCCGCGGAGGCCAGACGGCGCTTCAGGCAGCGTCTGAATCCGCCGGCCGATGGACTGAAATTGCCGCCGGACCTTGCCGACGACATCGAAGTCGCCGGGCCGCTCCAGCAGGATCATCAGAATCACAGCCGTGATCGCGAACACGGCATTCGGGGTCCAGACGGCCAACGGCACGGGAATCGTGCCCTGGCGGGCGAGCCCGATCAGGCTGATGAGGCCGATCCAGTAAACGAACGCCAGAACCACAGTCAGCACGAAGGCCGAGGACTTTCCAGCTTTACGAGTGGATACCCCAAGCGGCAACCCAACCAGTCCCAGAAGCACGCAAGCCCAGGGAAGCGCGAACCGCTGATGCAGTTCCAGGCGCGCTTCCGTTGCCTGTGCCGGCGGAAGCTGGCCCACGCGCTGGTAAAGCGGCAGCGTATCCAGTTCGCTGAACGCGGCCACGCGAATGCCGGCCGGCTTCCGCGCTTCAAGGATTTGCTCACCCGTTGGGAAGGCGCTGTTGTAATCCTCGCCGGGCTCGCGCCCCATCTCGTGCGTGTAGCCGTTTTTCATCGAAAGCTGAATGCGGTTGTTGCCCGGGTCGGCCGTGGCGATCGCTTCCTCGGAGATGGTGACCGGTGGCGCTTCGCCGGATTCGCGCGCGCTGGAGGTGCGCTGTTCAGGGGGTCGCAGGTCCGCCATGAACACGCGCCGCCAGCGGGTGACGGGACCGGCGATCACGTCGCCGACGTAGAGGATGGCGTTGGGGAACGACTCTTCAAAAACGCGCGGCTGAATCTCGGAAGTAAGTTGCGTCGCGGCCAACTGGTTGGAGATGCGGATGGTTTCGCGGATCGACCACGGCGTCAGCCATAGGCTTCCGGCGGCGGCCACCGCCAAGCCGAGAAACGCGAACAGCAGCACCGGCCTTAGCAACACCCGCGCCGGAATGCCCGCTGCGCGCATCGCCGTAATTTCGTTGTCGCTGGACATACGGCTTAAGCCGATCAGGATTCCAACCAGCACCGCCACCGGGACGGTGAACGGCAGCGTCGGCGGCACCAGCAGAGCCAGAAGGTAGGCCAGCGTATCGGGCGGAGCGGAGCTGCGAAGCAGCAGCGCAAAGAACTCACCGCGTCCCAGGCGTTGCAGGAAGAAGACGAAGGAAAAGAGTACGACGCCCAGTAGAGCGCTGGTGGCGATCTCCCGGAACGCGAGGCGGCTGAGGATGCGCATCCCTAGTTGGTCAGCGGTGGCGGCGCGGCGACGGGCAACTGCGGAAGGTCCTGGTCCAAGGGCTCCATCTCCAGGTCGTCAAAAAGCAGGGACGGCGCAACCACGCTTGCCGAGTACACGTAATTCGATCCGCCGATGACCGCGAAGGGCGCCAGCGATCCCAGATAGTGGAAAGCGCGGTCGTCATCGCCACCCGCCACAATGTCCCGCAGGCTGCGCGCGCTGAGGGAGCGGAACCGGACGCCGCGGACCAGTTGCTCTCGCCCGTCCGGATACAGCCGGTAGGTAAGCAGCGGCAGGCTTACCGGACGTTCGGAATTGGCGGCGATACGTCGCAACTCGCCGATGGCGGCCGAGGAAGGGAAGTCCATCTGGCGGACCACCAGCGCGTACGGTTTCTCGCGGTCTGCCAGCATTTTCAGCAGGCGCGTCCGAAGCTCGGCTGCCGGAACGGCTTCCGAAGTCTGGACAAAGAGATTGCTGATTCCGGCGGCTTTCGCGCCGTAGAGGCCCGGTATCCGCGCGCGGCCATTGGACGTCTTGACGCTCTTTGTCGGCTGCCGTGTAGATAGCAGCGTTTTCAGCACGCCTTTTTCGATCACGGTTAGCGGCTCCGGCGCGACGCCTTCGCTGTCCAGCCGGTAGTGACCCAGCAGCGGAGCGCCCTTCCAATCCGCTTTTGTGGGATCGTCCAGTACGGTGAAGCTATCGGGCATTACCCGCGACCCCATGCGGCCTTCGAACGGGCCTGGCTGGAATGGAACCTGCTGACCCGGCTGTCCCACCGGACGGCGCGTGGCCGCCAGTGCGCTGCCAAGTATCTCCGCCATTAACTGTGCCCCTGCCGTTCCCTCGAACAGCACCGGGCCGCTGTAGGCTTCGCCCAGCGGTGCGGACGTCATGGCCTGAAGATCTTCGGCCAGACGAGTTACTTGCCGCTTAAGATCGCCCTCCGGCGGCAATAGCTTCGCGTCGCTGGCTGGGATTAAAAGACTGTTCCGTAGCCGCATGCCATCGGGCGCTTGACCGGCGGCGCGGACCAGCAGATACGCAACCGGGTCCAGGAATGTGGCCGCCGTGCCCTCTGAATTTGCGAAGTGCGTGCGCGACTGCATAGAGTGAAACTCGACGCTGGAATCCTGAATCCCGGGGAAACTCTGGAAGATTGTCGACAGCGAAACGGTCTGTGCCTTCCACTTCTTCTCGTCCACGGTCTGCCACGTCAGATCGCCATCCAGCTTCTGCGGCGGCGCGGCGGAGAAATCGGGCAGCGTCTCGCTTTGCGTGACGTTGCGGAGCGCGGCGCGCTTCCGTCCAATCGCTTCGATCGCGCCTTTCAGGTTCCGGTCCGTCGCCAACCAGAATCCCCGGCGAAGCGCTGCGTAGTCGTCGTCCAGTGGGAATTGATCTGGATCGAAGCGGCTGCTGAAGTTGGCGTCCGAATACACAAAGTTCGTATTGTCGAATTCGGGAGAGCCAACCCGCACTGACACGCGGGCGATTCGCGCGCGGAGGTCGCGCTCACTCAGCAAGCCGCCCAACGTGGCCGCATACTCAATGCCTTTAATGTCGTCCAGCACGTACTCCAGAAAGTAGAGCGGGTCCGAGCTGACGGCTTTCAGCTTCCTCGACCGCTCAATCTCGTCAAGCATCGCCGCCAGAATCACGTTGCGCTTGGCTGAAGGCGCTTGGGCAAGGGCGGGCCAAGCGGTAACCAGAGCGGCCCACGCGCGCCGGGAGATTTTCACTGCGTTTGTTCCGTCGGTTCGGCCAGGTAGGGTGGCCGCTCCAAAGACCGTTCCTTCTTCTGGATCTCGATTTCGGAAACCAGCAGCGCCGGCGAGACCGCGGAGACGGGAACGCTGCCCGATTCGGCTCCGCAATAGCCGTTGAAGATTTCCGCGTGGTCCGACGTGGCGAGAATTTTCGCGAAACTGGCCAGCGGCGTGCCGACAATGTCGGCTCCGCGAACTAATTCGTCGGGCCGGCCGTCCGCCCAGACACGATAGACCACCAGCGGAATCACGGTGAAGGCCTGA
Source organism: Bryobacteraceae bacterium (assembly GCA_041746955.1). GTDB lineage: Bacteria > Acidobacteriota > Terriglobia > Bryobacterales > Bryobacteraceae > JAPKYZ01. The sequence continues at coordinate 190,482 of JBGTFZ010000083.1, read as the reverse complement.
AGGCCGCGGCGTCCGGTGGTGGTGTAGCCGCCGGTTACCTGCTCAAAGAAGAGTCCATACGGTTTGTTCTGCCTCTTCAACTCCGCCACCAGCATCTCGCGCAGCTTCGCGTCGCTAACCTTCTTCGTCGATTCGACGATCAGGTTCGACTGCCGGGAAACCGCTTCCAGTCCCGGCTGCTTCCTCCCATGGCCATTGGATTTTTCGAAGCCGTCGATGGGAGACCGCGACATCAGAAAGGTCTTCAAGATTCCGTTTTCCACCAGCGTCACATCCTGCGCGCGCACGCCTTCGTCGTCGTAGGCGTACCAGCCATTCAGGTCGACGTCATCCACTTTCTTGCGCGTGGCGTCGAACGATACGGAAAGGAACTCGGGAAGCACGGGAGTGCCGATGCTCTTGGCGAACGTCTGCCCCTCGGCCTCATCCTTCTGGCGGTGGCCCTCCACGCGGTGGCCGAAAATCTCATGGAAGAAAACACCTGCGGCGCGTCCGGAAAGAATCGCGGGGCCGACGTAGGGCTCAACTACAGGCGCTTTGATCAGACGTTCCAGATCGGTGGCCACTTTGTCGATGGCGGCCTTTACGCGCGGACCGTCGGCCAACCCGGACGCTCCGGCGGACTCGAAGCTTTCGGTTGTCACTAGGTCCATGCCGTCGGCTGCCTTGCCTCGCGCGGTGATCACGATTCGCGCAAACAGGCGTCCATGTTCCAGGCGCGATCCTTCGGTGGAAACGAAGTACTTCACCTCCCGCTGGCCTTGGACGGCCACCTGCGACGCCAGGACGCCTGGACGGTCGCGGAACAGTTCGGACCATTGGCGGGCTTTCTTCTCCCACGCGCTTCGGTCGAACTTTAGCGGCGGAGGCGGTTCAGAGGCGGTCTGAGGTTTTTCTTTGCTGAAGTCCGGCGCGGGCGATCCACCGACAATCGTCTGTTGGGCCGACTTTACGTTGATCAGCCTCTGCGCGCCGCTGCGATAGACGCGGTCGGTCTCCAGCCAGACGCGGCGGCGGATGGCGGCCTCGCCGTTCTCCAGCGGGATCGCCATGCCTCCGGCAAACCTCGGACGTTCACCCCGGACGACGTGATAGTTGTCGATCTCGGGCGTTCCTACGCGAACCGACACGTCCAGGTACCGGCGCATGTCGCTGGTGGACGACTGCAGGGTTCCGAAGGAAGCCGCGACCGTTTCCGATTCCAACTCTGTGACGGAGTAGGAGATGAAATACGGTTTGGGGTCGGCTTTCTCGCGGAGCGCGGTAAAGTTGCGGGCGAGTTCGGACTCCAGAACCGTCAGCAAGGAGGCCGCCGGCGCGGGAATGGCCGCAGTTGCGGCGATTACGAGACAAAGACGCCGCATCCAATCCACCTTCCCAGAGTATCAGGGCGGAGGAAAAAGGCTAAGTCGCAGCCCCTTCGGCGCGGGCGAAAGAGAGCAAACCTTTGTGGCGGAGGCCTGACAAGGCCAGGCCGTATCGTCCCCGGACGCCCGTCTTTTCAAAGATGTGCTTCAGGTGAATCTTGACTGTGCCGGGCTGAATATTCAGTTCGCGGGCGATATCCCGGTTCCGCAGGCCCACTTCTACCAGCGCCATCACCTGGCTCTCCCGGGGAGTCAGCTCACTGCGCGGATACCGGTCGTCCGGCGGCATGCTCTTTACAACGGAGTCTTCCATCCAGCACTGCCCGTCGTTGACGGCGCGGAGGCAATCCAACAGGCGGTCCGCCCCCGCAGTTTTGCGCAGGACGCCCCGCACGCCCGATTGAACCAGCCGCAGCGCCTCGGACTCGCCGATCGTCGCCGCCCAAACGATAGTGGCGGTGGTGCGCTGCGTCTCTTCCAGCCAATGTGTCAGCGATCCGTTCGCCGCCGCCTTGTCCAGTAGTGCCAGCTTGGGCCGCTGCCGGGCGGTTTCCAGGCGCAGTTCGTCCAGGCTGGCGCTGGTGGTCACGATGTGGAACTCCGGGTGGGCGGCCAGTACGGACCGGATCCCCTCGGCCAGGATCGGCTGCGTATCACAAACCGCTACGGAAATCAGAGCTTTCGAGCCGGCTTCGATCATGATTCTCTGGAATAGTGGGTTCCGCCACCTCTCCTCTCATGATTTCGCCGGGTTGGGCCGATGAATCCTTACGAGGACACTTTCGGAACCGGATGAGCGGCTTCCCCTACGCACGAGGTTGGAAAATTCTTCTGCTTGGTCCCGCGCCATCGCTCGGCGGGGGGCTGAAGTCGTTGCTGACGCAGGAGATTCCCGCGCTGCAAGTCTTCGAGGTGAAGTCCTATCCCGACGCCGCGGCGCTGCCGTCGTTGATCTCCTCGCAGGGGCTGTCCATTTGTCTCTTCGACGTCTCGACCAAACCCGAGACCGCTTTGCCCCTGATCCGGGAGATGCAGCGGCTGTCTCCCCGCCTTCCGATCATTGCCGTTCTTCAAGACGACGAGACCGATCTGATCCTGTCCTGTCTTCGGCAGGGCGCGGCCGACTTCATCGCGCTTCCGGCGGCGGCGGCGCAGTTGGACCAGGTATTTACGAAGGTCGTACAGAGTTACCCGGAACTGGCGCCGGCCAACGCCTCGGCGCGCGTGATTTCCGTGATTTCGGCCAAGGGCGGATGCGGGGCGTCCACGCTGGCCCTGAATCTGGCTTTTCAACGGAAAAGGCTGGGCGTCAAGCGGATATTGCTTGCAGATCTCGACCCGCTTACCGGAACACTGGCCTTCCAGCTTCGGGCGAAGCCCGCCTATTCGTTCCTGGACGCGATGAATCGCGGCTCCCAACTGGACCAGGACATCTGGAAGGGCCTGGTTCACACGATGGATGGCATCGACATCCTGTTCTCGCCGGAAGCGGTGTCGGAAGCGCTGTACATGCTGGGAGATCCGGCGGCGATGATTCAGTTTGCCCGGGGCTGCTACGACATCCTGATTCTCGACGTCGCTTCTGCGCACGGCGCATGGAATGGCCGCCTCGCGCAGCTGTCGGACGAGATTCTGCTGGTGGCCACCGGCGATCCACTGGGTCTGCGATCCGCCCAGCGGTCCCTCGCCTCGCTCCGAAATCACCAGATCCCGGCGGCAAAGACGCGGATCGTCGTCAACCGGTACTCAAAGACCGCCGGCCTGGGTACGGACGTGCTGGAAACTTCGCTCCAGAAGGGACTGTTCATGACGCTGCCTTCGGACCCGGAGTCGATTCAGCGGTCGGTGATCGAAGCCAAGCCGGTAGTCGCGGGGTCTGCTTTCGCAAAGGGCGTACTGGCCCTGGCGGACGCGCTGGCCGGCCCGAAACAGGCAGTGCCCGAGAAGAAACCCGCGCCGAAATCCGGGGCCCTATCGGGGCTGCTGGCCATGTTCGGGAAGAAAGCTACTTCCTGACGTTGATCGTGCCGCGGCATTTCTCCGCCGCACACCGGCACGCCACCTTTTCCACGTCCCAGTCGAACCGGTAGTCGATCGTCAATTCTTCGCCGCGCCGGATATCGCGCAGGCTCATGTACAGGATGTGGCCCTTCAGGATTCGCGCCGCAAGGCTGGGGTCGCAGGAATGGTTGATGAACTCCGCGCCGCTTCCGTTCACCGCTCCGTCGATGTTCCAGTAGTCGTCCAGCGTGAAGAGATAAACGTCTCCACGAAGGTCGGCCCGCCGCTTGCTTTCGCGCCGGCTGATCCGCTCGCCCGTATACTCGATCACCTTCCGGTTCTTTGGAATGTCCTGCTCGGCGTAGATGCCCCAGCGGTGGATAGAGGACGTTCCGATACGAAGGCGGAAGTTGCAAAAGTGCGGGTCGAGCCGCGGTGTAAGGGGTTGTTCGGGGCAGGCCATAGACGGGCGCGGACGTTTGCTTGTTTATAGCCGATTGTGGCGTGCGCGGGCAAATCAAGTCCTAAAGATTTAGGTTGACAGCGGTGCGGAACGGGCGCAAACTCCTAATTGTTTAGTAGACAAAATGCCGAAACACGCTGGCCGGTTGACTCCGCTGGAACTGGAAATCATGAAGGTGCTGTGGGACACCGGGCCCGCAAACGTCCTGGCGGTGCAGCAGGGCCTTTCCGGCGGCCCCGCCTACACCACGGTGCAGACCATGCTGAACGTCCTGCTGCGCAAGGGGAAGGTGAAGCGGACACTGAAGGGCCGCGCGTTTATCTACCGCCCGGCGCTGTCGCGGGCCGATGCGGCGAAGACCGCCGTACGCGATCTTATCGACCGGATGTTCGCCGGGTCGGCGGAGAGCCTGGTTCTCGGGCTTCTCGAATCGAAAGAACTGTCGCCGGAAAAACTTCGCCGTATTGAGGCGCGGCTGAAGGAGGGAACCGAGTGATCGACGAGCGGTTGATGCTTTACGCGGCGAACGCCCTCTGGCAGCCGGTGGCGGTGGCATTGCTTGCGCTTGTGCTGGCGCGATTGACGCGCCGGTTGGAGGCGGGCGCGGCGGCGCCCCTCTATCTGTCCGCCATCGTGATGGCGGCTGTCATTCCGGCGCTATCCTTCCCGGGCTTCCCCGCCGGGACTGCGGTATTCACTTTCAGCGCGGAGGCGCTGGCGGGCGGCCCGTCGAAAACTCCCGCTCTACCATTGGCCGCGATTGCGTTCGCGGTGCTGATCCTCGCTCGGGCCGTCTGGCTGTGCGCGGGCCTCGCGCGACTCTACTCGCTGCGGGCCGCGAAGGGGATCGTCGTCTCGGAAGCCGCCACCGCTCCAATGACGTTCGGCGTGTTCCGGCCGGTTGTCATCTGGCCGGCGGCGCTATGGAAGGGCATTGCCGCCCCGGTTCGCCGCGCGATCCTGGCGCATGAGCGTGCCCATATCGCCCGTCACGACTTCGCGTGGAATCTAGCGGTGGAGGTGTTGACTCTGGGCATCTGGTGGCACCCCGCCGTTGTCTGGTTGAAGCGGCGCTGGGCCGCCGAACGCGAGTTCGCCTGCGACCGCGTGGCCGCCCGGCGAGTGCCCGGCTACGCCGCCGCCCTATTCGACGCCGCCAAGCGAATTGCCGGAGCGACCCCCTATCCGGCGCTGGGATTGTTTGACTCGACCGTATTTGAGGAAAGAATGATGAAACTCACCCGATCTGCAAAAACCCTCGGCGGCCCGGCCGCCCGAACCCTGAAACTCACCGCTCTTGGACTGTTGGCCGTCTCCGCCGTCTTCCTTGCCGTCCACCCGGTAGCGCTCGCGCAGCAGGATGAGCCGGTGCTGCGCGTCGGCGGCTTCTCCCCGGCTGGTGGCGAAGGTAGAGCCGGAGTACACCGAAGAGGCCCGCGACGCCAAGGTGGAAGGAACCACCGTTCTGGAGGTCGTAATTTCTTCGAAGGGATTGGTGGACGGAGTGGAAGTGATCAAAGGCATCGGCTTCGGTCTTGACGAGAAGGCAGCGGAAGCGATCTACCAATGGGGCTTTGAACCCGCCACGAAGAATGGAAAGCCAGTACGCGTGCGCGCGACGGTGGAAGTAAACTTCCGGCTGATCTAGCTGCTGCTAGGGCCGGGGACGCTTGGGGGGCGCCGGTGCGGGCGTCGGCTTAGGGGTGGGCGTTGCGGAGCCGCCTCCTCCAAAGATTCCGCCGGTTGCGTTGCCGCCGAAAATTCCACCGCCGCCGGATTGACCGCCCGATTGACCGCTGGATGGGTTGCCGCCAGGCCTTGGGCCGCTACCCGGCGCTTGGCTGCCTCCGCCGAAGGCCCCTGGCGATCCGGGGGCTGCGCTTTGCTGGCCCGGCACTCCGCCGGCTGCCTGGGCGCCCGCCGCGTTCTGTTGCATCTGGCGGTAGTCGAACAAGAATTCCCACTCGTCGATCTTCGACCGCTCGTTGATCAACTTGATGCCTTCGCCCTCGTACTTACTGGCCACTCCGGCGATGCCGCCCGTAAATCCGCCCGCCTGCTGATTGGCCGCGCCCAGGACCGGGTTCGGCGCGCCACCCGTTGGCACCGCGGCTCCAGGAGTTCCGGGACCGCTTTGCCGGGGATTGGTCAGCAGATTGTTGATCGCCCGGATGGCGGGATTCGCGGGATTCGGAGGTTGGGGTCCACCACCGGGATTCGAGACCGGCGAAACCCCGAACAGCGGGTTGGACGTGATGCCGGGAACGGGAGTACCGGGCTGCGCACCGGGCACCGGCGGGTTGGCGGGATTCGGCACAAACGATTCGCCTCCTGGCGTTGGCGGCGGAGGCGGGGGAGCGTTCGGGTCGTTCGCGTTTTCGGCCTCGCCCTCTGCCGGTGCTTCTTCCGGCGGATTGCCGGCTGCGTCGAGCTCACCCGGTGGCGGCGCGTTCGGGTCTACCGGAGCGGCGTTTGGATCTGGCGGAGGCTCCGTGGCAAGTTCCGCGCCCGGCGTCAGATGATCGCCCGGCCGCCGACGCATGGCCACTCCCTGGATACCCTTGTCGCCGCCCGCCGACACCTGCTGACCTACTTGGTACCCTTCCGAGATGGAACTCGAGCGGACTTCCTTCTGCTCCGCCGTTGGATCGACGGGCTTGTGGACCTTCGAGTCGGTGTATCCGGCGGGGCCGATATGGATCAGGCGCCAATCTTCCTCGCCCGTCATCGGGTCCTTATAGCGCCGCCGGAGGTACCGGAGGCCTGCCGTTTCTTCCAGTGCCTCCAGACTCTGCGGATAGGTCTTGTTCTTGACGTAATAGCGGCGGATGGCCAGCTGGTATTGCTGGCCGCGCTCCACCAGAAGCTCTTCCTTGGCGCGGGCCGATTCGAAGACGGCGCGCGGAAGTTCCAGGTAGATGCCGATGGCGGCGATCGCGGCAAAGGCGAAGATCAGCAGAAGCGCAAATCCACGCTGCCCGTCGCGGCGCTGCCGGCGAAGATCGGTCATGCGATTCAACCCCGCTGTTCCTCCAGCCGGAGAGTCTGCCGCTGCTGGAACTGCAAATCCTCCATCTCTACCGAATTTAGCCCGATCCGCACAACTTTGTAGCGGGTCTTGATGGTCTCGCCCTCCGCGGCGACCACGATGTCCTCGCCGTCGAGGAAGAAGCCCCGGCGGTCGCTTCCCCTCGGGCTGGAAACAAACCCGTAGAACTTCAGCGGAATCGGCGGCGCAACTGGCTTCGGCGGCTCCGTGGGCGTGTTGATGGTTTCCACCGGTATGGTGGCTACCGGAAGCGGAATGATCTTCGGCTCTGGCTTTCTTTCCGCCGCCGGCGGAGGCGGAGCGGCGCCGAATTCGAACAGGTTGCGTCCGGAACCTGTGAACTTCACGTTCTGCAGTTTTTCGAGGAGATCGAGTTGCAGCCGGGGGTCGATCTGCGACGGATCAAGCGGAGCGTCGGCGCTGCGCTTCAGTGAGGGACGAAACTCCGAAGCTCGGCGCGTGCGGTCGTTGGGCCGCGCGGCTGGCCGGGAAGGAGTAGGGCCGCTCTGGACCTTGGTTGGCGCGGGCGCGGCGGGCGTCAACTGCGGCGCGGTAGTCGCCGGACCCGGATCGTCACCTGACAGCACGTTGATGTAGAACACCACCAGCGCGACGGCCAGCAGCGAACCCAGGATCGCGATCTTCTTCGGTTCGGCGCCCAGTTTCATTGCGATTCCGCGCCCTCCTTGACGAAGGCGTTCAGCCGTACGGTGACGTTCAACAATCCGGTGGCTTGTTGGGGCGTTGCGCTAAGGCTGTCGAGAATCAGGAAGCGTGAAGACCTGTCCAGCCGGTTCATCGCCTGCAGCAGGTCGGAGTAGGTGCCCTCGTAGCTGGCGGTGATCGTCATCATGCTTAGAGAGTCGCTTCCGTCAACCGGCTCGAACAGAAAAACGTGTTCCTTCGGACGCAGCCCGGTTTCACTCGCAGTCTTCGTCAATTCGGCGATAAAAGTCGACGACGCCACCTTGCGGTCTGTAAAGAACTGGTCTTCGAACGTTGCGTCTGCGTCGCGCGATTGCTCCACCTGCTGAATATGCCGCCGCGACCGTTCAAGCGTAGTCCGGCGCTGAATCACTTCGCCGCGCTTGGACGAAAGCTGCGCATCCAGTTCTTCAACCGATCCACCGGGCGGCGACACCACAAACCACAATGCGATCAGGTTCAGCAGAACCAGCGTGCCCAGCGCGATGCGCATCCGGATTCTCGGATCGCGCGCGGCCGCACCGTTTCGGGCCATGGCCCGAAGCTGTTCAAAGCTTCTGCGCATAGTTCACCGTCAGGCGGTACCGGTAAAGCGGATCGGTTTGCGAAGGCGGCAGCCAGCTGGCAATCGCGGTTCGTCCGAAGAGCGTGGACCCTTCCATCTTCATCAGCATCTGGATCACCGGGTCCGTTGTCTGCGATCCGACAAACAGATCCAACTGCACCTGATTCTGGCCATTGATTTGAGGCCGCACCGAAATGACGCGCACATTGTGCGGGACTACCGTTTCGAGGTCGGCGAAGATGCGCGTCCAACTGATGCCCTTCCGCTGAAGCAGCGAGTTCAGGAATAGGGTACGGTTCAGCACCTCCGCATTGTCCGGGCGTTGAAGCGCCTGGCTGATCTTCGACTGTTCCTGGGCGATCGTGGCCAGTTGTTTGTCCACCGACGCGATCTCGGTGCGGGTGTCGGAGGACTGATGCCGCTGCACGTACGCCATCCAGACCAGCCCCGCGAGGATCGCCCCGAGAATGGCGCTGAGCACGACAGAGGCTACAAAAACCGGGCGGTCGCGCCGGAACGGCTCACTCGCCAGATTAATGGGAAATCGCACGCAGATATCCTGTCAGCCCGGCACTTGCCGGGGGAATGTTCAGGTTCGTGACGGATGCCGCCTCCGGCCAGATGCCCGGAAATTCTTCAAGGCCGCAGGCCACGACGCGCTGTAGCGGCTCTCCGAATTCGTCCTCCATGAAAGCGGCGGTGGGCTGGATAACATCGGCAAGTTCTTCGACGGTCCGCTCCACCTTTATGCAGCGGACCAGCCGGACGGCGTCGCCGCTAAGTGCCGCCACCGTAAAGTTAGACCCGTCCAGCCGGGCGATCATCGCGGTCTCCGCGGACGATTTCGTCTCCGCGAGATCCATCATCGCCAGCAGCGACAGCGTCACAAACCCAGGCTGCATATCGGCGGCCCGAAAGGCGGCTTCGTACCGCGAAAGAATCTCAAACGACACCGCGGCCACCAGAACCTCATGCCGCCCAGCCGTCTCCCGCGCGACGAACTGGATCGCGGCGGTGTCCAGGTCAAACGGCAGCGTGCGTTTCAAGCGGAACCGGATCAGCGGCGTCTGCTCCTCCACCTTTGAAGGAAGGTTGTCGAAATCCAACACCACAAGGCGCGCGGCAAAGTCCGGCAGAATCACCGCGCAGGGCCTTCGCCGCTTCGCGTTCGGGGCAGGCGGTGCCAAACGGCGGATCACTCCGGCCAGCGCGTCTGGTTCCAGCACGTTGTCGCGCAGCGGATTAATGCTGAGGATGCCGTCATTCAGCCGCTCAAAACCCTGGCGGCCCTCGATCGACCACGCGATGCCTCCCGACGAAATCTCGAAGACATGCGACGGGGGCGGATCTTCGATGAAAGCCTTTACGCGGCCAAAGATTCCCATCATCCCTCGATGAAGGTCACCTTGTTGATTTCGCGCAAGGACGTGATGCCTTCGCGGACGCGATCAATAGCCGATTCGCGGAGGAACGTCATTCCTTCCCGCTGCGCGGCGGCCTTGATCTGCGAGATGGGCTTTCTTTCCAGAATCAACTCACGAATCGTGTCCGTCAGGTCCAGCAGTTCGTGTATGGCGGTTCGCCCACGGAAGCCGGTGCCGCTGCATTCAAAGCATCCGCGGCCTTCGGAAAACTCAAAGTCGCGCCACTCCGCCGGATTCAGCCCGCTTTCGGTCAACGTCTGATCGTCCAGCCGGCCGGACGTCTTGCAGTGCGGACAGATCATGCGCACCAGCCGCTGAGCCAGAATGCAGTTCAGCGCCGACACGAAATTGTACAGGTCGACGCCAATGTTTAGAAACCGGCCCAGGACGTCGAAGACATTGTTGGCGTGGACGGTGGTGAACACCAAGTGCCCCGTCAGCGCGGCGTTGATGGCGATTTGCGCCGTTTCCTGGTCTCGAATCTCTCCCACCAGAATCTTGTCCGGGTCGTGCCGGAGTATCGAGCGCAGGCCCCGCGCGAACGTCAGGCCCTTCTTCTCATTCACCGGAATCTGCGTGATGCCCTTGATCTGGTACTCCACCGGATCTTCGATCGTGATGATCTTGTCCTCGTCGTTCTTGATCTCGCTAAGCGCCGCGTACAGCGTGGTGGTTTTCCCGGAACCGGTGGGCCCGGTTACCAGCACCATTCCGTAAGGCTCCTTGATATACCGGCGGAACTTGGTGACGTCGGCCTCGCCGAAGCCGACAACATCCAGCGAGAGGTTGGAGAACTTCTCGCTCATCGATTCCTTGTCCAACACGCGGAGCACGGCGTCCTCGCCGTAAACCGTCGGCATGATCGAAACCCGGAAATCGATCAGCCGCCCCCGGTAGCGGACGCGGAACCGTCCGTCCTGCGGCACCCGCCGTTCCGCAATGTCGAGCTCCGCCATGATCTTGATGCGCGACAGAATCGTCGTGTGCCAATCCTTGGCGATGGGCGGCATGGCGTAGTGCAGCACGCCATCGATGCGGTATTTGATCGCAACTTCGTTATCCCGCGTTTCGATGTGGATGTCGGATGCGCGGCGTTCCAGCGAGTTGTAAATCGTCGTGTCCACCAGTTTGATAACCGGGGCAATGTCGGAGTCGCCCGATAGCCGGTCGATAGAAAGCGTCTCTTCGCCGTTCTCGTCTTCCCGGACGACATCGATGAAGCTTTCGGTTACCTCTTCAAGGACGCGCTGGGATTGCTCCGTCTTCTTCAGCAGATCGGAAATCTGCGAAATCGTCGCGACCCTAACCCGAAGTTTGGTGCCCATCAGCAACGAAAGCTGGTCGATCAGATTCAGGTTGCGCGGGTCCGCCATCGCGATCTCCAGCACCTCGCCGGTTCGCCGGATCGGCACGAAGTTCGACTTGAACATCAGCTCGACGGGGATCGACCGGAACAGGTCGTGGTCGATGTCGGTGTGACGAAGATCAACGAAATCAGCGTGATAGCGCAGGGCCAGCTGCCGGGCGGCGGCCATCTCCTGCTCAGGATCGGCAATGCGGGTTCGTTCAGTGGCCATAGTTGTGGCTAAACCTATGACGCGGCGAAGGCTTCGCGCGTTTAGCCCGTTCCCGCCCTATCTCAGCGTGTCGGCCAGTGAGAAGATCGGCAGGTACAGCGCGATCAACACGAAGGCGACGAAAACGCCCATGAAGATCATGATGGCCGGCTCAATCAGGCTAAGCACCGCCGTCAACCGCGTCTGGACGTCGTCCTCGTAAAACTCGGCGACGGAGTTAAGCATTGCCGCCAGCGCGCCTGTCGATTCGCCGACTTCGATCATGTCGATGGATAGCGGCGGGAACACGCCCGTCGCCAGCAGGCTGGACGACAACGTCTGGCCCTCTCTCACCAACTGGCGGGCCCGCTCCAGCATCTTTCGCAGCAAGCCGCTGGACGTTGAGTTCCCCGCCGTTTCCAACGCCTGAACCAGCGGGATGCCGCCGGTCATGAGAGTGGACAATACGCGCGAAAACTGTGCAACCTGAAACTTGATCCAGATTTCACCCAGCACGGGCGTCGCCAGCCTCACGCGGTCCAGCCGGATCTGGGCCGCCTCTGTCCGCGACCACATCCGGAATCCAAAGAACGCCAGCACCAGCGACACGAAGCCCAGCAGCACGTAGTTGCGCGCTGTGGTTCCCACTGCGATCAATATCTGCGTGGCGGCGGGAAGCTCCGCCGAAATTCCGTCGTACAGCTGCGCGAAGCTGGGCACGACATAGGTAACCAGAAATACGACAAGGCAGATCACAAGAAAAATCAGGATCGACGGATACATCAGCGACAAAAGCAGTTTCTTCTTCGCCGCCAGCGCCAGCTTCTGATAGGCTACATAGCGGTCCAGCACCTCGACCAGTGAGCCCGACTTTTCGCCCGCCATCACGCTGGTAACGTAAATCGGCGGGAAAAGCTTTTGCTTTCCAAATGCTTCTGACAGCAGGACGCCGGTGCGCACCTCATTTCGCACTCCGCGAACCGGACCCTGCATCTTTTCGTCGGTCAGCCGGTCGGCCAGAAGGTCCAGCGATTTAAGGATCGGCAGGCCGGCGCGGATCAGCGTGACGAACTGCTGGTTGAAGATAAGGAACTTCTCCATGTCCAGCTTCCGCGGCGCTTTGCCCAGCGTGGAGGCCGCGTCCCGAAGTCCGGTCCGCTGCTTGATGGAGTAGACAAGAAATCCCTGCTGGGTAAGGCGCTGCCGGAGCTCCTGCTCGGAGCCGCCTTGCGCGCTCTCGGTTCGGATCTGACCCCGGTCGTCGGCGTATTTGAGAACGAAATCCGGCACAAGTCCCGCTAGCTTAGTTTGACGCGCGATAGGTCCGGATCGTGCAGACCACTACTTCCTTTCGAACCTGCGGAAGAAACTGTCATCGTTCCAGCGGGGCGTCATCTCCTGATTGGCGACGCGCGTCGCAAAGCCGGCCAGGATGCGGTTGAACTTCGCGGCGTCTTCCTTAAACACCGGCTGCGACGTATCGTCGGTGATGCCGTGATACCGCTCCGAAAGCCATTGCTTATGGATCTCCGCTTCAGGGGAGCCCGGTTGATACCCGAAGCCGGCATTGAGGGACGGGACGCCTTCGCGCACAAAGCTGTATTGGTCGCTGCGAATGAAGGAATTGCGCTCCGGGCGGGGATCTCCCATGACGGCGATACCCTCCGCCTTCGCCGCCGCTTCGAAAGTTGGCCCCAAGTCGGACTCGTTCAAGCCCAGCACGCGCAGAACTTTCAACTCGTGGATGGGCAGAAACATGTCCATGTTGAGGTCGGACACCATACGGCCCTTCAGTGTCGGGTTGGTGGCGAAGTATCGCGACCCCCGCAGACCTTTCTCTTCGCCCGTAACCGCAACGAACGCCACCGACCGTTTCAAGTTCGAATTGCGCAGCATTTTCGCGATTTCGATCAGCGACGCGATGCCGGACGCGTTGTCCATCGCGCCGTTGTGGATGCCATCGCCTTCGATCACCGTGCTCTTGCCGATGTGGTCCAGATGCGCCGACAGGACGACGAACTCGTCCTTCAGCTTGGGATCGACGCCGGGCAGGATGCCGATCACGTTCTGAGACTCAATCCCGGAACGGACTACCGCCGTCTTGACGCGCAGCTTCACATCAAGGGGGAAGCGCGGCAACTGCTTCTTCGCGTCCGCCAGCGCCAGCAACTCCTCCATCGTGTGGCCACTACCGGCGAACAAACGATCTGCGCGCTCCGCATTCCAGGCCAGGGAAATCTGCATTCCGGTTGTCTCGATGTACTTCGGATCGGCAAGGTCCATGCTGGGCAGAAGCCTGGAGCGGGAGGCTCGCGCCCAGGGAATATCGGCAGTCTTCGGATTTCCGACGGCGATGGTTCCGATGGCTCCCGCCGCCTGCAGACGCTTCCAACGTTCGCCCGCCGATTGGTAGTGGGCCGACAGCTCCGCCGGAATTCCTTCGGGCACACCGGAAAGGTAGACGGCGATCTTCCCCTTCAAGTCGATGCCGGCGATGTCATCGTAGTCCTTCTCCGGGACGGCGAAACCGTAGCCGACGAAAGCCAGCGCAGCCTCGACAACCGGCGTGGGTTCAACCCGCATGCTGATCGTCGCTTCGCGCCCAAGCACCACCTGCTCCATAACGCCTTCGGCGCGGATCAACTGAATGGACGACGCGGACTCATCGATCTTCCTCACCTTGAACCCCACCGGTTGCAGGTAGCCATCCGTACCGCCCGGCTTCAGCCCAGCGCGTTCAAACTCCTGCTGCACATACTCGGCCGCCATTCGATGGCCGCGCGATCCGGTGTCGCGCCCTTCCATCTTGTCGTCGGCCAGCACTTCCACATGACGCCACCAGGACTGCGCCTGCGGCGATAGATCGGCGGCCAGAAGAACTCCAACGATGGCGATGAGTGTCATGACTTCGATTCCTTGTAAGCTTTTCGCGCGGCTCGAATCTGTTCGACGTGATTTTCGAGATGCTCCGTGTAGTTGCGGAGAAGCCCCATCAGCGTGTTTGCTCCAAACCGCGAGTGCACGTAGGGCCGGGACCACGCGGTGTCTGGAAGATCCTTGATCAGGTCGTGAATTTCCGCGCGGGTGCGGCGGAACGTCTCGACGGCATGAGACAACTTGCGGCGGTGATAATCGAGATTCTCGGCCCAGGCCTTCTCGTCGTACCACTGGATCGTTGGATTGTCTTCCGCAATGGTCTGCCGGAAACGCATCGCCGCGCACACTTCTGAATCGGCCAGGTGGCATACGATCTGGCGGATGCTCCATTTGTCCGGGGCGCCTTTGAAGTTCAGTTCGGGCCCCGCCGCGCCGGTGGTGGCAGTCGCAAGAATTTCACCGCCCCGGCGAAACCGCTCCAGGTAGTCCTGAATTTCGCTCATCAAACCTGCCTTAGTAGAAGTCGGCGCACGACATGTAGTAGCCGCACTGTTCGCAGAAGAGCTTGCATTTGCGCTGCGCCAGACGCTTGCTGCACACGGGGCAGAAGAGCATCGGCTCCGCGTCGGAACCGGTTGGAGTTTCGACCGGCTGCTGCCCGTTCATGTCACCATGTTAACCATGAGAGCCGCTGCCCGTTGGATGCTCCTGCTGATTTTCGTCTCAGCCATCTGGGCGCAGCGAAAGCCGGGTGAGCGTCCGGTACGTCTGCCGGTGCGCGGCACCCGCGGCGCGGTTACCGGCGGAACGGACTTTGCCACGGATGCCGGGATGCGCATGTACTATGCCGGCGGAAACGCTGTGGACGCGGGCGTGTCGGCGATGTTTGCCGCGTCGGTCTGCGAGTTTTCGCACTTCGGTTTCGGCGGGGAAGCTCCCATTCTGATTCGCACCAAAACCGGCAAAGTGGTTTCGATCGCAGGGGTAGGCACGATGCCAAAGGCCGCCAGCGCGGACTTCTTTCGCAACCGCCGGATGCGCGCCGGCGAAGTGATGAATCTGGAGCCGAACGGGCTGAAGGGTTTCATCCCCGTGGCGGGATTGATGCCCGCGCTGGTTCCGGGCATGGTGGATGCCGGACTGCTGGCGCTTCGCGACTATGGAACGAAACCTTTCCATGAAGCTGTCGCGGCCGCAATTGACTTGGCCGAGGGAGTGCCGCTGGATGAAACTCGCGCCGGCGCGATTCGAGGAATGCGCCGGTTCGCCGAGCTTTGGCCGACGACGAAGAGCACCTTCTTTCCCGATGGCCGCCTGCCGGTGGCCGGCGAGATTTTCCGCCAACCGAATCTTGCCGCCACGCTTCGCCTGATGGCGGCGGCGGAGAAGAAGGCTCTTGCTGCGGGAAAGAATCGCGCGGGGTCGATCGATGCCGTGCGCGACCTTTTCTACCGTGGCGACATCGCGCGCCGCATCGACGAGTTTTCGAAAGCCAACGATGGCCTTCTCCGCTACGAAGATCTGGCGGCGTTCCGCCTGGAGGCCGAAGAGGCCGTCTCAGTGCCCTATCGCGGCTATGTCGTGTACAAGCCGGGATTCTGGAGCCAAGGGCCGTCTCTGCTGGAAGCGCTGCGCATTCTCGACGGTGTCGATTTGAAGGCGGCGGGCCTGAATTCGGCTGACTATCTGCATACCGTAGTCGAGTCTTTGAAACTTGCTTACGCGGACCGTGACACTTACTATGGCGATCCTAAGTTCGCCGACGTTCCAGCCGACGTGCTGCTATCCAAAGCGTACGGAGCGGACCGGCGCAAGCGGATCGGCGCCAGCGCGTCCCAGCAATTCCAGCCGGGCGCGATTCACGGCAAGATAGGCCGCCACCCTTCGCAGGAGGACATGGTCCGAATCCGCATCGACGAGGAATTGATGGCGCGCGACACCACTTGTGTCAACGCGATCGATCGCGACGGCGTCGTGTTCTCCGCGACGCCTTCCGGCGCCTGGACACCGTCCGTGATCGCAGGCGACACGGGCATTCCACTAACTCAGCGCGCGCAGAGCTTCCTGCTGGTGCAGGGCCACCCGAACGAACTGGAGGGCGGGAAGCGGCCTCGCGTCACGCTGTCGCCAACTCTCGTCACGCGCGATGGAAAGGCATACTTGGCGCTCTCTACACCCGGCGGAGACAATCAGGATCAAGCGTTGTTGCAACTGCTGCTGAACGTGATTAACTTCGACATGAACCCGCAGCAGGCGATAGAGGCTCCGCGATTCCAGACGCGGCATCTTGTGTCGAGCTTCGACAATCACGCGATGAATCCGGGCGATCTGCTGCTGGACGACCGCATCGGCGCTGCTGTGTCGGCTGAACTGGCGGCACGCGGGCACAAGGTGCAACCACGCACTCGCTGGGGCAGCGGCTCCGCACCGACGATGGTGCGCTTCGGATCGATGGGTGTGATTGAAGCGGGCGCCGATCCGTTCATGTTCCGCTCCGCCAGGGCCTGGTAGGGGCGCGTGATGCTACCCCTCTTCGGTGCCGGAGAACCGTCCTCGGCAAGATCTCCGGTGTCGACCATGACAGCGCCCTCTTCGTCGTGATTTCCCTCAAGATCCTGGACTAAAGAGCGCCCCCAATCTTCCAAAACAAAACGCCTTGACCCACAAAAAAGAATGGACTAATCTTGGGCCATGAAAGCGACAATCCTGTCAGCGCTGATGTTTGGGCTTATGACAACTCCCACGTTCGCGGCGGACCGAAGATGCGTACACTTTACGCAGTAATAGTTCTGGGAATCGTACTAGGCGCGGCCGAAATAATCCCAAATCCTCCGGAACCTCTCGGGGGGCTCCGCTTCAGCGAAGTTAAGCCCATCGACCTCCCCAAGGAGATCCCCGCCCCCGTCGCTCAGCGCCTCGGCGCCGCTTCCGTAACCCTAGCTAATGATGGCCCATCCAACATCGTACTTTTCGCGCTGCGCTATGTCAGTCATGGTTCCACCGAGGAACGCGCCCGAGCAGGCAAGTGCGCGTTTTATGCCTTACCCGCAATCCCTCCCAGTTCATCCGTTACCACCACGATCAACATGGGTCGTGCCGAGGAGGTACGCGTGGTCTTCGACTTGGTCTTAATCGAAGACGGAACTTACTACGGCGAGAACCGATGTGGCAGTCTTTCCAAACAAGCCGACCATGCCTCGTCACGTTATGCCGTCCTGAGAGCCGTCTTGCTGCGCCTGCAACAGGAAGGACCTGAAAAGACAACTTCCTGGATTCAGGAGCAGCTCGCGGAGCCAACTGCGTTGGAACGCGCCGTGGAGCGCGCCCGCCCCGCTCGCTCCAATTAGAATCTATTGCGCGTAAGCAAGTACAGTTTCCCGTCCCATGTTTCTGGAAATGGCTACACCTACGGGTTGGTCCAGGCCTCCGCATCTTCGACCTCCACTCGCGGCACGCGGGCACAAGGTACAGCCGCGCACTCGCTGGGGCAGCGGCTCCGCGTCGGCGATGGTGCGCTTCGGATCGATGGGTGTGATTGAGGCGGGCGCCGATCCGTTTATGTTCCGCTCCGCCAGGGCCTGGTAGCGGCGCGTGACGCTACCCCTCTTCGGCGATCTTCCCGAGGAGCGGCTTCCGCTGGCGCAGAAACTGAAAGACCGGTTGGGCAGCCTTGCCGCGGAAGGAGTACTAATCGGAGCCAGTTCCTGGAAGTACGACGGATGGCTGGGCCAGATCTATCAGCGCGACAAGTATCTGGTGCGCGGTCGATTCTCGCAAAGAAAGTTTGAGCAGGAATGTCTTGCCGAGTACGCCGGCATTTTCCCGGTGGTCTGCGGCGATTTCTCGTTCTACCAGTTTCCGGCCCATGCTTTCTGGCAGCGGTTGTTCGCATCGACGCCGGATTCGCTTCGCTTTGCATTCAAGGTCCCGGACGAGATCACCGTCCGCACGTGGCCGCGCCACGCCCGCTACGGACCTCGTGGCGGGATGGCCAACGAGAACTTTCTCAATGCGGAAATCTTCCGCGCCGCGTTCGCGGAGTTTCTAGAGCCCTACGCGGCAAGGGTGGCCGTCTTGATTTTCGAGTTCGGGTCGTTTGCGCGGCTGAATGTCGATGAATTTCTTTCACAGCTGGATGCGTTCCTTGCACAACTGCCGCGCGGCTTTCGCTACGCCGTCGAAGTGCGGAACCCGGAGATTCCCGGCCCCGCGTACTTCAACCTGCTGGCTAGCCACGGTGTCGCGCACGTGCTGAATGCCTGGACTCGCATGCCAGAGCTGTCCACGCAGATTGCAATGCCGGGCGTCTTTTCGTCCAGCTTCACGGTGGTGCGCGCGCTGCTTCGCGAAGGACGGCCTTACGAAGCCGCTGTCGAAAAATTCTCCCCCTATGAGCGAGTACAGGACCCGAATCCGCAGGGCCGCGAGGCAATCCGCACGGTGATCGAAAAGTCAAGAAAGCAGCGGATCCCGGCATTCATTTTCATCAACAACCGATTCGAAGGAAACGCACCCGGGACGATGGAAGCCATCGTGGACGAGCTATAGATTCGGCGTCCAACGCCCTTGCGCGAAAGTCGCATTTGCTTCGTCCCAAGTGCTGTATTTCGAGGCCAACTGGCCGCCATCGACCAGCAGCGTCGTGCCCGTGATGTAGCTTGCAAGATCGCTGGCCAGGAAGATGATGGCGTTGGCGACTTCCTCGGGCTCTCCGCCGCGGCCCATCGCGATGTGGCGGAAATACTCCTTAAGATAGTCGTCATTATTGAAGAACTCGCGCGTCAAGGGCGTGCGGATAAGGCCGGGACACACCGCGTTAACACGAATTCCCCAGCGCCCCAATTCGTTGGCCGCCGTATGGACGATTCCCAGAACGCCCGCCTTGCTTGCGTTGTAAGCCGTCAGCGCCGCTTCTCCATCGTAGGAATTGGTTGAAGCCGTTACGACAATGGCGCCACCGCGCTGGGGCTTCATGCGCTCCGCCGCAAGCCGCACGGTATGGAAGACTCCCGTAAGGTTCACTGCGATGGTCCGTTCCCAGTTCGACGGAGACGTTGCGGTGATGTCGCCCGGCTCAGGTTTACCGACGCCGGCGTTGGCGATGACGATGTCCGGCGCCGGGCATTTCTCGAAGGCTTCTTCAAGAGTGTCTAGCCGCGATACGTCCACCTCGGGCAGGTCGAATACGCGGACCTCGGCGCCCGCCGCCCGCAGTTGCGATACCACTGCCGCTCCGATTCCACTGCCACCTCCGGTAACGATTGCCACTCTTCCGGAAAGGTCAATTGCAACGCTTTTCATGGTTGAAAACTTCTGATATTGTCGCCCCACTGGGTTGACGCCGTCCGGGTGCTGAAAAAGCAGTGAACTGGTATCATTGAAAATTCGGGCCCGTAGCTCAGTTGGTTAGAGCGCTACCTTGACACGGTAGAGGTCACAGATTCGAGTTCTGTCGGGCCCACCATCGCAGTCCCCAGCTAAACCAGCGCGCTAAGAATCTTCTTCAGGATTTCCTTCAGAGGTACCTGAATCGACGCCACGGCAACCAGCGGAATCAGGATCGCCAGCGCAACTGGAGCGATCGCGCGCGGCCCCAGCGGGACAATCCGGATCTTCCGCACCGACTCGAACAGCATCGCCGCGTCCGCCAAGCATCCGATCTCCGGCGCGTCCAGAATCGGAGCTTCGCCAATGTCCCTCCCTTCAATCCATTTCTCGTGGGTCAGGCGTCCATGTTGGCCAACGAGATCGCCGTACTGGATCAGACTTCTTCTCTTCAGCGCCAGCAGCGGACCGGCCATCAACAAAAGGGGTCCCAACAAAATCAGGACGATCAACAGCGCGTAACCAACTGCAACGGGATAAAGCGATTGCAGCTTGACCCCGTGATACATCACTTCATGGCCCCAACGGCCCGCTACCACAACCGTTAAGGCGAAGGCCAGCGGGGCCGACGCGCCGCCGATAGCCTGCAGGAACTCCAGCCCGCCGGAATGGTCCGGATGCGTCGGCACAAGAGTCAGGTGCAGCTTCGACGTCTTGTACAGCACCACCCAGCCCACCATGCTTCTCCAAAACCAGATCGCAAGATAGACGGCGAATACCGGTCGCGCCACCAGCAAATACCAAAGAACTGCGAATTGCGGCGCGCCGGTGTCCGGAGTGGCCCATGCCAGCTCATCGCCAAGAGTCTGCGGCGCGAATGCCTGACTAGCTACAAGTGCCGCGACTCCCAGCACCAGAAGCACTCCCCAGATGGAGTCCCGCAGTCTGGCGGCATCGGCAAGAAGTTTCCGGAACTGCGGCTGTATCTCCTCGCCGACGATTCCGGTTTTTATGAATTGGCGGACGACAAAAGGAACCAGCTTTTCGAATGACGCCTCTGCAAGAAGCAGCAGCGGCAGCGCCACCAGCAGTCGCGCGTGGATGCCGAAATGGCGGATCAGGGGGTCGCTTCCCTGTCCCTCAAACGCTTCGCCTTGGACGATCGCGCCGATCATGATGGGCAGCCACGTTAGCGACACCAGCGCGACTGCCCGCCACGCAAGACCCAATCCGGACTCCGGGATCAGTCCCACGGCACGGCGAAAACGGTACAGCGGCCCTCCATGAATAAGCGAGAAATAGATGGAGTCGGCAGCGGCGTGCGGATCGGCCATAGAGTGCATGCTCGCATGGTTCGCGATCGGATAAAACAGTAGTCGTGAATGTTGCCGGCGCTCTCGGCGCCATCGCGCTTCTGATTTACGCGCAGGGGATTGCGACTCGCGACGTGAAGCCGCTTCCACGAGCGAAGTTCTCCGGCCGCCCATGGCCCGCCATGTTCACCGACGTTTCGCGTCAAGCCGGCCTTACCGCGCCAACCATCTATGGCGGCGTCGATAAGGTTAATTACATCGTCGAAACCTCATCCAGCGGAGTCGCGTTCTTCGATTTCGATGGCGATGGCTGGTCCGACATCTTCATCGTCAGCGGCTCCCGTTTCGGTGAGGACGTTCCGGAGGCCTCCAATCGCCTTTACCGGAACTTGCGCGATGGAACGTTTGCCGACGTCACTCGAAAGGCGGGGCTTTGGCGCGGCGGGTGGGGCTCCGGCGTGACGGCTGCCGACTATGACGGAGATGGCCACGTCGATCTTTTCATCACTTACTGGGGCGATAACGTCCTCTACCGGAATGTCGGCGGCGGGACCTTCAAGGACGTCACGGCCCAGTCAGGACTCGCCTCGAAACAGCGCCGCTGGGGTGCCGGGGCGACGTTTCTCGACTATGACCGCGATGGCGATCTGGACCTGTTCGTGTCGAACTACATTGACTTTGATCCCGCCCGCGTTCCAAAGCCCGGCGAGAACGCGAATTGCAATTGGAAGGGGATGGCCGTCGCGTGCGGTCCGCGGGGTTTGCCCACGCCCCGGCACTATCTTTACCGCAATGACCGCAGCGTCTTCTTGGACGTAAGCGAGGAAAGCGGCGTCGCATCGGCGGAAGGAGTGTACGGCATGACCGCCGCCGCCGCCGACTTTGACGACGATGGCTGGCCGGACATCTATGTGGCGTGCGACTCCACGCCCAGCCTGTTCTTCCACAACAAGAAGAACGGCACGTTCCGTGAAGAGGGTATCGAGCGGGGTCTGGCGCTGAACGACGATGGCCGGGAGCAGGCGGGCATGGGGCTGGGCATCGGAGACTACGACCTTGATGGACGCCTGGATATCTTCAAGACGCATTTTGCCGATGACACGCACGTGCTCTATCGCAACGAAGGCGGCGGCAATTTCCGGGACGTCACGATTGAGGCTGGCCTGGCCGTCGAAACCCGCTACGTTGGGTGGGGCGCGGCGCTGTCGGACTTCGACAACGATGGCTGGCCGGACATTTTCTTCGTCACGGGCAGCGTATATCCGGAGGCCGACCGCGCGCTGCCAGGCTATCCGTACAAGTCGCCTCGAATGCTGTTCCGCAATCTGGGTGGTGGCCGGTTTGAGCAGATCTCCGGCCAGCACGCTCTGGCCGACAGCCATTCGTCGCGCGGCATGGCGACCGGCGACTTCGACAACGACGGCGATCTCGACATCGTAATCATGAACCGGAACGAGCCGCCGACGCTGCTTCGAAACGACCTCACCACGAAGCATCATTGGCTGCAAGTAGACGCGCCCATAGGCACGCGCGTCACGGCGGTCTACGGCGGCAAGAGGCAAGTGCAGGAAGTACTAAGTCAGGCGAGTTTCTATTCTTCGAACGATCCGGTCCTTCACTTTGGACTGGGCCCCGAAGTAACGGCTGCCCTGGAGATACGCTGGCCCAACGGGAAGACGGAGAAGCGTGCAGGCATTCCCGCCGATCAGCGAATTCGGCTTCGAGTGCAGCCCTAGTTTGAAGGAACAGTGACGTCGAATACGCCGGTCTCAACCTTGCCCGCGCGCTTCATCTGTACGAACAAGCGGTAGTCTCCTGGTTCGGGGAAGCCATAGGGAAACGTGACTTCGGCTGGCGACTCGGCAGTCATGCGGTGCGCGGCGTGCGGGTCCGCCGATGCGCCGTCCAGCAGCGCCAGCGCCGCCATCGGGACGGTGCCCGTGGGATGCAAATGCGCGAACACTCCAAAGTCCTTCCGGACCACGGCCGCATGCGCGGGCATGCCCAGATAGAGCTCCATTTGGGTGGCTGGCGCACCTTCCGCGTCCGTCACCCGAAAGGTCAACAGCGACATTTTCTTCGGACGGATAGCTTGGTTGTCGAACGTCATCTTGAAGCCGTCCTGCAGTGGCGAAGTAAGTGGTCCCGCCTGCGCGGCATAGGCTCCGGAATCGTCTCCCTGCAGCGGCGTTCCGTCGATCGCAGGGATGTCGATCGTCGCGACAACCGTTTCGGGTAGGCCGTTGCGATGCACGATGTCACCGAACAGGCGGTAGCGCCCGGCTGGCATCGCCGGCAGTTGGTGCTCGAACACTCCATTGGAAACAGGCTTCGGATGCAAGTGCCAAACCCGGTCGAGCCCGGGATCGGAAATGACGTACAAGTGCATCAGGTAGCCGTGATCCGGAACCAGATCGGTAAAGTCTTGCGGCTGGAACCAGCCGGTATGTTTCAAGCGCAGCGTCAGCTTGCCGAATTCAACTTCGGCCGCGGCTGTCAATGGCCGAAAGATGAATCGCGAATACTCGGCGGCTTCGGCGGTCCACCAGCGATTGCCCAGAACAATCGCTCCCACCACGAGAACCGACGTGAGCGCCATCACGATGCGCGCACGGCGGCGGTTTTCGGGCGGCGCATCGATTCCGGGCGTCAACTTGCCCTCGCGACTGGCAGCGCCAGCGATGCTGATCGCCCCTACCGCGAGAAACAGCATCAACGCGAAAAGGATTCCGCCCAACGTGCGGTCCATCGTGGCGGTCCGCCGGGCGAGCGCAGGTACGGGAACGCGCAACTCCCCGGCGCCTTCCGAGCCCGCGACATTCACGCGAACCTGCCAGGAACCCGACGACATCATCCATAGCGAACCGGTGAAGAACTCGGGGTCGGCGGTAGATCGAACGGCTGTATCCGGCGCAGGAGCGAACTTCGCCCCGGGCCCGCTCAATGGCATCGGCGTGATCTCGACACGCTCCGCCTTTCCTCCAGGCACGCGCACTTCAATGTCCGCGACTCCTGGAATTACCTGCGGCGCTCGAATGGCGACATACACCTTGTACGCCCCGGCATTGCCTTCGAAGAACACATCCGGCGATCCCACGTGCGCGATTGCGGGAAGGGCCAGTGCGACTACGAGCCAGCGTCTCATCGCTGCACCTTCCTCATCCAGTCTCCCCACGCCAACCCGAGACGGGCCATCAAGACGCTGGCGGCCACCGCCATTCCCATCGACCGCCAGAACTCCGCCGTTCCCTCAACGGCAAAGAGATTCCGGGCCAGCCGCGAGCCGCGGCCGGTAAGGTAATCCTGATGGTGCGAACCGAAGAACCAGTTCCTGGCGGCGTCCGTCATCAGGAAATCCGCAAAGGGCCACTGGACGGCAGCGAAAATCCCGAGAAATAGGATGCCGTAGACCAACGCCTGGGTCCATTTACTCATACGGTTAAGCGAGGGCCGGAGCAGATCAAGTGCTAGCGCCGGAAAGAGAAAAAGCAAGGGAAACTGCGGCGGAACAAAATAAGTGACGGGGTTGAGAACGGGTCCAAGCTTTGGCTGGGCCGGAAATAGCGGCAGTATCCATAAAAAGGCCACCATGAAGAGAGTGTAGATACCGGTTGCCCCAGTGGCGGCCCATCGAAGGCCCGATGCGCCGGCGATCCCGATCAGCACTCCCGGAATTCCCAGTGCGACAGCCCGGTAGAAAAATGCTGAATGCATCAAATCGCGATTCGTAAACTCCAGAATCAGAATCGAGATCATCAGTAGGATCATTCCGCCGACATATACGAACAGTAAGTTGTACTGCCGTTTCGGGGTGCCCGCCGCGCGATTCATGTACCCCAGCATCAGCAGAAGCGCGCCCGTCTGAATTGCCAGTACGCCAAGGATCAGGACAACGTGCGGTGGACTGGCGATCTTCACGTCCAGCCCGTAGGCGTTTTGCCACCAATCGTCGAACGGCGCCGATGCCAGCATCGCTACACCGCCCCATGCCGTCAGGAACGCGCCCAGCGGTCCGCGAAATCCCCACATGCGGACCGACGCCTCACGTGGGTACACGCTTCGTCCAAAGGTGGTTGCCAAGATGAGGTATGCGCAGGAGATTCCGGCAAGAATGCCGCAGAGGTAGATCGCCAGATGGGCGGGCGTCCAAAAGTCGTCCCGACCAATCGAACGGTGCCACGAGATATCCCAGTGCCCGCCGACAATTGCGCTGGTGACGCCGATAACAGACGTCCAAACGAACCAAGGCACAGACGTAGCCTCGTCGTGATTGACAGCGGTTAGTTCAGACTCAAAAAGAGTCAGGATGTGTGTAGCCATGGGTCAACTTTTCAATGTATTTGGCCAGTATGTCTACTTCGATATTCACTTCATCGCCCGGCTTCCGGATGCGAAGCGACGTGTGTTGCAGTGTGTGGGGAATGATGGTCACTCCCAGGGTACCGTCTTCTAACGATGCGATGGTCAGGCTGATTCCGTCAATGGCGATAGAGCCTTTAAAGACGGCATAGCGATCCAGTTCCGGCGTCAGCCTCACCTTTAACCACCAGTTTCCGTCGCGAAGTTCGTCCATCGCCAGCACCTTCGCCGTTCCATCAATGTGTCCCTGAACGATGTGGCCGCCCAGCCGCTGGTCCGCGCGAAGCGACCTTTCGAGGTTCACCGGATCACCGGCGTGCAGGCTGCCGAGGGTTGTGCGTTGAAGGGTCTCCGGAGCGAGGTCCGCCGAAAACCCTTGTGGATCGGTGGCCACGGCCGTAAGGCAGACACCGTTGACCGAGATTGAATCGCCGTCACGAAGGCCGTCAAGTATGCGACTGCATATTACGCGCGTTCGGGGCCCCGCGCAGTCAATGTGGCCCACCTCTTCAATCAGGCCGGTGAACATAGGCCTCCATCGCGAACTCGTCCGGAGGAATGGGATGGATCGTCACGCGCTCAAACTCAATGGCATCGGTGCGCCGCCGGCGGCCCGCGCCACCCGCGACAGGAAGCGATTGCAGTCCGCCGAGAATCTTGGGAGCGTAGTACCAGTAGATCTTGTCAACCGCGCCGGATTCCAGCGCCGCCCAATTCACCTTGCTTCCCGCCTCAATCATCAGCGACTGATATTTTCGTTCTGCGAGAAGCCGGACGGCTGCTGGAATATCGGCGCGGCCATCGGCTCCGTCTAGCGCGACCACTTCGACGCCTTTCGCTTCCAGCGCGCGGCGGCGGTGTTTACTGGCGGCGGAAGTGCAGACGACAAGGACGTCATCGGAGGCCGACTGCACCATCGTCGATTCCGGGCTGATGCGCAGTTGGGAGTCGAGAACGATTCGAAGCAGGGGCCTTGACCGTGGCAGGCCGCTTCGATCCGTCAGGCGGCAGTCATCAGCAATCACGGTGCCGATGCCAGTGAGAATTGCGTCGGACTGATGGCGGAGGGTCTGAACATGGGCGCGCGCCACTGCGGACGTGATCCAGCCTGCGTTGTCTTCGGGCGCAGCGATCTTCCCGTCCAACGTGACGGCGGCCTTCAGTGTCACCAGTGGCCGCCCGGTCTGCATGAAATGAACGAACGGTTCATTCAACTTCCGGGCTTCCCCTGTCGCGTCCGCGTCGAGAACTACTTCGATCCCCGCTTCCCGCAGCCTGCGAATTCCAGTTCCGCTGACCAACGGATTGGGATCCTCCATTGCGGTGACGACTTTTGCGACACCAGCCTCAATCAAGGCGTCCACACATGGACCGGTGCGGCCAACGTGTGAGCAGGGCTCCAGCGTGATGTAAAGCGTCGCGCCTCGCGCGCGAACTCCGGCCTCGCGCAACGCTACGATTTCCGCGTGATCCAACCGGGCCCACGTATGGAAACCGCGGCCTACTATCTCGCCATCCCGCGCCAGCACCGCACCCACAGCGGGGTTCGGCGAAGTCTGGCCCACACCCTGGCGGGCCAGTGCGAACGCTTCAGTCAAAAAGGCTTGCAACAAACTTCTCCGGCTCAAACGGAAGCAGGTCGTCGATCTTCTCTCCAACACCGACATACCGGATGGGCAAACTTAGTTCCCGCGCGATGGCAACGGCGACGCCGCCTTTCGCGGTGCCGTCCAGTTTCGTCAGAATGATGCCGGTCACTCCGCTGCTCTCCGCGAACTTGCGCGCTTGCTCCAGGCCATTCTGCCCGGTTACCGCGTCGATCACCAGCAGCACATCGTGCGGCCCGTCCGGCACGATTTTCTGAATCGTCCGGCGCATCTTTTCCAACTCCGCCATCAGATTCTCTTTGTTGTGCAGCCTGCCGGCCGTATCGATGATTACGTAATCCACAGCGCGGGCCTTGGCCGCGCTAACTGCGTCGAAGACCACGGCGCTTGGGTCGGCGCCAGCCTTCTGGCGGATGACAGCGGTGCCTGTTCGCTCTGCCCATACCTCCAGTTGCTCAATCGCCGCCGCGCGAAAAGTATCCGCCGCCGCCAGCAGCACGGTGCGGCCTTCGCTGCGAAAACGCTGGGTCAGCTTGCCGATCGTGGTGGTCTTGCCCGCGCCATTGACGCCCACCACCATCACCACCGCTGGCGGATGCGCCACCCTCGGCAGCGGACGCTCCGTCGCCTCCAGCACCTGAAGAAGATGCTCCCGAATGAGTTGCTTCAACTGGCCGGCGTCAGCGAGCATGTTGCGCGACGCGCGTTCACGAATCGAATCCAGAATCTCGGTCGAGGTCCGCACGCCGATGTCCGCCGTGATCAGGTTGTACTCCAGTTCATCGAGGACATCGCTGTCGATCTCCTTCTTTCCCTGGAGCACGTCGTCGAGCGCGTCGGTGAAACCGCTGCGCGTTTTTTGAACGCCGGCCTTCAGGCGGTCGAGAAGACTTGGCTCTTCCTGGACTGGCCCGAAAAGTGTCGTAATCATGCAGGAACCTTTCAGTGTAGCGGCGAGCGGTAACCTCGCGCATACTGTTAGAAAGGTTGCGACCAAGTTAATGTCCACCACAAAGCCGGTAGGACGGTATCAGATCCTGGGCGAGCTCGGGCGTGGAGCCATGGGTATCGTTTACCGCGCTCAAGATCCGGCTATCGGACGTGTGGTTGCCATCAAGACGATCCGGCTTTCCACTTCTTCGGCGGCCGACCGCGAGGATCAGTTGGATCGCCTTCGCCGAGAAGCGCAGCTTGCGGGCCGTCTTTCTCACCCGGGTGTTGTGACGGTGTTCGACTTCATTGAGGACGGCGATTCGGCCTACGTGTGCATGGAGCTTGTCGAAGGCGACTCGCTGGCAAAGGCGATGGACGACCGGCGAGCGTTCTCCGGTGAAGAGGTTCTGAGCATTCTTCGCCAGGCGGCTGAAGCGCTGGACTACGCGCACTCTCGCGGCGTGGTGCACCGCGACATCAAGCCCGCCAACATCCTGCTGCACTCCGGCAGCGAGGTGAAGCTCACTGACTTTGGAGTGGCCAAAGTGCTGTCGGAAGAGGCCACATTGACGGGTGACATGCCGGGCACTCCGGGCTATATGTCGCCGGAGCAGATCCATTCGCGGCCCATTGGCGGACGGTCCGATCAGTTCTCGCTGGCCGTTGTCGCCTACGAGATGTTGACCGGCGAGAAACCGTTCGCGGGCTATTCAGTTGCGTCGATCGTCTATAAGGTCTGCAACGAACCTCCGGTTGCGCCGTCCACGCTGAATGCATCGCTTAAGCCGCCGGTTGATGCTGTCTTCGCGAAGGCTCTGGCGAAAGATCCGGCAATCCGCTTTCCAAACGTCGGGGAGTTTGTTGCGGCGCTGGGACGCGCGGTTTCCGTATCAACCGATTGGCATCCCTTGGTTAGAAGCGAGTTTCCGAATGATGAAACCGCCCGTGCTGCGGCGCTGCCTGCTCTGCTACGGAAAAAAGGGCGCCGTTCGCCGGTGCTGCCGTACGTCTACGCCGTGTTGGGATTCGCCGCGGTCGCCGCGATTTTCTGGGCGGTGCTGGTCCAACGCAATCCGCGCATTCCGAAAACGCTAACCCAACCGCCGCCGTTGGCCGCCGCGCCGCCCGCAGTGGAACTTGAGAAGTCCAGCCCCGCTGAAGCTCCTGTGGAGGATCCGGCGGCGACACTTCCGGCGGAGCTGCCGATTGAAACCGAAGTGATCCCCCCGGCACTGTCACCGTCTGCTGCGGCGTCCCGGTACGCGCACGATGTGGCGATCGATTCGGACCCATCCGGGGCCGTCGTTCAGATTGACAACATTCCATCGTTCACGTGCGTCACGCCGTGCCGGATCACGCTCGGTACCGGTTCGCACTCTCTAAAGTTCGAGAAAGACGGTCATCGGCCCAGAATTGCCGAGCTGGAAGTGCCCGGCTTGTCGAGCGTGTTTCTGAAGATGGAACAGCGGACGGGAACCGTGATTGTTAAGTCGGATCCGCCGGGCGCAACGGTACTGGTGAATGGACAGGAGCATGAGGAGAAAACTCCTCTGACGCTGACCCTCCCCGTGGGTCTGCACAAACTGATTGTCCGAAGAGAGGGCGTTCTTCCCAACGAGAGCGAGGTGAACGTTCGCGACGGCGCCATCTCCACGTTGGATGTGAATTGGAAAAAGTAATGGACAATCGATAGATAGTGATGGACAGACGCAGACTGATGTGGATGCTGGGCGGCTCAGCAACCGTGGCATTCGCGGACAAGACGGGCATGCGGGTGCTGTCCACCACGCCGGAAGACTACGAAATGCCGTTAAGCGGCTTCCGCAATTGGATTACTCCCGTCGACCAGTTTTTTGTCAGGAGCCATCACTACACACCCACTGTTGATCCGGCGGCGTGGCGGCTGACTGTCGGCGGATTGGCGTCGCGCAGCATCACCCTGACGCTGGACGAGTTGCGCAAGATGCCGTCACACGAACTCGTCGCCGTTTGCGAGTGCGCCGGCAACGGCCGCGGACTCTACGATCCTCCAATGCCCGGCCTGCAATGGCGCTACGGTAGTGTCGGCAATGGCCGCTGGCGCGGCGTGCGGCTGCGCGACATTCTCTCGCGCGCGGGAGTAAAACCCGACGCGAAGTTCGTTCATATGGACGGCGCAGACGTGCCGGTGGGGAAGCAGCCCAACTTCGAACGGTCGGTCCCGATCGCGAAAGCGATATCGGAGAACACAATCCTTGCATTCGATCTGAATGGCCAGCCTCTTCCCGCCGAGCATGGCTTTCCCCTGCGTCTGGTTGCACCCGGCTGGGCCAGCGACTCCTGGGTGAAGTGGCTTACGAAGATCGAATTGGTCAGCGAGATTCCCGACGTCTTTTACATGAAGACTGCGTACCGCCACCCCGGCAAGGGCGTTCGT
This sequence comes from Bryobacteraceae bacterium, assembly GCA_041746955.1. Classification (GTDB taxonomy): domain Bacteria; phylum Acidobacteriota; class Terriglobia; order Bryobacterales; family Bryobacteraceae; genus JAPKYZ01. Next base: position 160,522 of record JBGTFZ010000083.1, on the reverse strand, counting down.
CCGGGCACGCCTGTGAAGCCGGAGGACATGCACCCGGTAGAAGAGTTGCAGATCAAGTCGGTCATTGCGTCGCCCGTATTCGGCGAGACCGTCGCGATGGGTGGCGCGAAGGTCGTGGGCGCGGCATGGTCCGGTGAGACTCCCGTCGCAGAGGTGGAAGTCTCGTTGGATCGCGGCCGAAGCTGGCAGTCGGCGAAGATCACGTCGCCTAAGTCGGATTTCGGGTTCGCATTGTGGGAATACGATTGGACGCCGCGGGAAGGCTACAACGTCATCCTCGCGCGTGCGCACGATGCGAAGGGCCGGACGCAGCCGTTTTCTCAGGAGTGGAATCCTTCGGGGTACGGGTGGAACGTTGTCCACCAGATCGCCGTTGAAGCCGGCGCCTCTGCGAAGCCAGCGCCCGCCGAGCCCACGATGCCCGCCGGAACACGTCCCGAAAGTTTCTCCAAGACGTGCCTGACGTGCCATGATGCCGGCCCGATTTCCCAGCAGACGCTGACCCGTGCGCAGTGGGAATCCGAGGTGGCGAAGATGCAGCGTTGGGGAGCGCCGGTGACCGACACGACGCGCGGCGAGATCGTCGACTACTTGTTGAACAACTTCGGTCCGAAGCGTTAGTTCGGTACTGAAGGTTATGTAACCAAATGTTAGCTTGACACCCATTTATGGGGGGGTACTCTTAGTCATCTGTCCACCGTGAGCGGCCAAATTAAGTACGGTTCCTCGTTTACGAACCTCATTTCCTACGAGATCTGGAGGAACTATGCGTCACCTTATCGCCATTTTCATCCTCGCCGCCGGAACCGTAGCGGCCCAAACGAAGGAACAAACTCGAGACGTAGAGCACGTAAAATATTCAGCCTTTTGGTCCACAGCCGCTGGATATCGGTCGACTCTAGTAGTCTTTAACAGTTCGCAAAAAGAACGCCTGACAGTACGTACGCTCTTCACGCCCACTTCCGGAAACGGAGTGTCGCTGAGTCCCTTGTCGCTAGAGCCGCTCGCTTCACAAACGATCGATCTGAACGAACGCCTCGCCGCAGCCGGTTTGGCTCCGACCAATGGGACCGCCACGTTTACGTACGGTGGGACTTACCGAAATGTGCTGCATGTTGAAACGATGGTCGAGACGCCGTGGTGGGAGGCGGCCTTCACAATACCGAGCAACGAGACCGGCCTCAGCGGCTTGATGGAAACGGCTTTCTATCTGCCGACGGAATCTACCGAGTTATTTGTCTCCGTCCAGAATACTTCCCCAGGGCCTGTTGCGATTCGGCCAACGCTTTATCTGGAAAGGCAGTCTTTCGACTTAGCGCCTCTGTCGATTCCGGCGGGCGGCGCGGTGGCGGTGACGCTTGACGGCAACACACAATCGCTCTTTCGGAGCGCATGGCGCGATGGAACCGCCGGTGGTCTGAAGCTTCTATGCGATGGCTCTACCGGTTGTTCCGTAAATGCCACGGGATGGCTGGTTGACAAGGTCAACGAAGTAGGATCGATGATTAGCTTGTCCGACCCAACAAAGTACTTCACAGCCGATCTTCTTGGAACACAGTTACTGCCGAACGCCTCCGTTCGGCAGGTTCTCGCGGCAGGTACTTTCGTCCCCCGACTGGTTGTGCGCAATACGTCGGACCTACCGCAGACCTTGGAGATGCAACACCGTTCCGAAATAGGGCAACCGGGAGCGCGCACTTACTCCCTGCTACCTTTTGAAGTAAGGCTTGTAAATCTGCAGTCGGAATTTGACGGTGCGGTTACGGAGCGTTCCTCCGTCAAGCTGACGTGCGCCTGCCCGCCGGGCACGATCGTGGGGCGCTCGTTCAGCGCGGCCAGCGGAGGCGCCATCTTGTATTCGAGCCTTGAGCAAGCCAGCTATCCCATTTACAACGGAGTGCTTTGGGCGGTCGACAGTGTCCGCGACACGTTTCTGAGCATCACCAATGTCTCCGAACTGCCCGATGAGGTCACCGTCACCCTGTACAACTCAGGACAGAAGTTCGAGTTGAACGAACTTCGTTTCGATGGAAACGAGACGAAATCACTAACCCTGCGTCAATTACTTCCGCCATCCACGTGGGGTTCGGGCGGCTTCAGGGTGGCTGGAAGGGACTCGGCCAGCAAGCTACTGGTGAAGGAACAGGTAGTCGATCTTGCGGGTCGGGTGATAGCTCCCCTTTACGGCGGGCCTCCTTATGTGACCGATTTTTTCATGGACCAGAATTATCACGAATTGTCGGCGGGAGGAAGCACCGTCTTCTACTGCAAGTTGGGGTGGTCGGATTGGTCGGAAACGTTGAATACGTGCGGGACGGTCTCGCATACCAACACGACTGATTTCAGCTTGTCGGGCAGCGGTAGCTCGCGTTCGATAAGCGGCGGCGCTGCCGGTAAGCAGACATTCATCACGGCGCAAAGCCACTACACCGACCCGCAGGTTGGGCTGGTACCTGTTCAGGCTCAAGGAGAAGCGTTGACGAAGATCAAATGCTCAATAAGCCAGATCTTGACCGAAACGGTCGCCACGCCTCCTGCGGCAACAACCACAATCTGCAAGGGGACGGATCAGGCCTGCTGGGGGCCTCCACCACCAGAGCTATTCAACACGCTTGTTGCTAACGTGCAGGTCTCCTGCGGCAGTTACTCTTCTGGCAGTTACGGCCCCGTTAACGTGACATTGGGCATCGCGGGTGCGACCCCGTCAACGAACATGCTCAGTTTGCACCCTTTGAACGGCTCTGTCTCTCCGCCGCCAGATGGCATGTTTCGTGTCGTTAGCTCCACGGTCACGGTTCCTGCTTCCGCAGTGGCAGGTAGCGTCATTGTGAAGGCGGACCTCATTTTTCCAGCTGGCTCAAACACAGAAGCAATCAGTGCAGCGGCGGCGCATAAAGAACATACCGTGTCCATTACGGTCAAGTAGCGGGACAATGTTTCGATTGTGATGAAGACGCTCAGATGGTTAGCCTTCACCGTTGCCGTAGTGTTCTCCTGGAAAGCGACTGCACAGGTCAAGCGGAGATCGGATAAGTCGGAGTCAGTCGCCCGAGGCAAGCTCGCTTTCGTGTCGGGGTTTACGTTCGAAGCAAACTCCGGCGCGTTCGACGTGAAGCCCGGCCTTGGACCTCGATTCAATCTCGATAGCTGCGCGGGATGTCACAGCCACCCGGGCGTGGGCGGAAGCGGTGGGATCCGGAACCCTCAGATGGCCTACGCCAGCCAGTTGCCGATGGCAGTGCGAAGGCAGCTTATTCCGGAGAGTGGACCTCCGCGGCAATACCGAAGCCGGCGAACGGGCGGGCTTGTCCCTCTCTTTAGGGATGCGGGGCAAGGGCACGCATGCCCTCCGGCGCATCCGTGCCTCCACGAAGGCGCGGCCTGCTCCGAACTCGTGTATCGGATTCCGACGCCGCTCTTCGGCCTCGGACTTGTCGAGGATCTTTCCGACGACGACATCCTGTCTCCCCGGGCTGGAGAGTCGGATATAAAGGCACAGTTCGGCATTCGAGGCATAGTCAGCCGCGACGCCTGGGGACGCGTTGGCCGTTTTGGACAGAAGGCCAAGTATGCGACCCTCGCCGAGTTCATCGGAGATGCCCTAGGGGACGAAATGGGTGTCAGCACGGATGAGCTGCGCGCCGGTGCGGGTGCGGGAGTTGAGGATCTGGCCGCCTTCGTTAGATCCTTGCCGCCACCCGCTCCGCAAGTGCCGACGCTGGGAAAAGTCGAAAGCGTTTTTCGCGGAGGCGAAACATTTGACCGAATTGGCTGCGGCCTGTGCCACACCGCTTTCATCCAGAATCGGCGCACAAAAGGTAAGGTGGTTTTGTATTCGGATCTCCTTGTACACTCCATGGGGTCCGATCTGGCCGATGGCGTCGCGGAAGGCGCCGCCTCGGGCAAAGACTTTCGAACTGCGCTTCTTTGGGGACTTAGATATCGGGCCTATCTGATGCACGACGGGAGAGCGACCGATCTGCCCTCCGCCATCGCTGCTCACGACGACGCGGCAGGTCAATCGGAGGCTCATTTTTCGGTCTCCCAATTTCTGCGCCTGTCTGCTGAGGATCGCGAAAACTTACTGACGTTCTTGGGCCATCTATGACGTTAGTGCTCCGGAATCTCGCAGGACGGAAACGCCGCCAGCACGGTATTCCCTTGGTAGCCCAGTTCGTCTAGAAGACCAATCTTAGAAGTGTAGTAGCCGTCGGCCGTCACGCTCTTGAACGCTTTCAGCCACGGCGATCCGTCCTTTTCCAGCGCCTGAAGAGCGATCAGATCGAGACCTTCGCGCAGTCCGGATCGAATCGTTCTGCCGAGCTCCGGGTTGCGCGCGCAGACGAAATCGATGTAGGCCGGAACGCCCGCATCCACCGCGCCCGGTGTATCCGTACGCGGAATAATCAGATCGGCAACGTAGGAGACCTGCTTCAATTCATCTCGAGAGAAGTACGACGGAGACGGTAGCTGCGCCTCCTTCGCGCCGCCATGATCGTGCTGGCCGTACAGTTCGTCGGCGGAGAACGGGAACGCGCACGTCGTCCCGATTGCACCAATAATTTTCAGAGCGTCGCGGCGTTCGGCCATCTCAGACCTCCCTCTTTCGGAGCCGTTCGGCGATGTGTTCGGCAGTCCGCGCCGCCAGCGCCATCATGGTGTGTGTAGGATTCTTCTCCGACGCGGACGGAAAGACGCTGCCATCGCAGACGAACAGGTTGGGAACGTCATGGGTCTGACAAAAGCGGTTGACGACGGAGCGCTTGGGGTCGTCGCCCATCCTGCAACCGCCGAGTTCGTGATTGGTTTTCGGCTCGTCGCTGACAGAGAGAATCTCCGCTCCTGCCGATTCCAGGATCGCCACCGACCATCGCGTCATGTCGGCGAAGATCTTGCGATCGTTCTCCTGCCAGGAAACGACGCGACGCGCTACGGGCAGTCCGTAGCGGTCTTTCTTCTCTTCGTCGAGATCGACGTAGGTGTGCCGGTTGGGCAGCATTTCACCGTACGGGGAAAATGTCAGGAAGGCCGGATAGCGCTCCTTCACGGCGCGTTTGTAGTCCGCTCCAACGCCCGGCACTTCGCGCGCCCAGCCGGTAGCGCGGCGGTTCTGATAGTTGAACTGCACGCCGAAGCTGCGTCCATAGTCGCGCTTCCGGTTGTGCATGAAGCTGGGAACGTAGGCGTGGTCTAGGAAGCCCTCATCGTTCGACGGAGGCTTGCCGATCAGGTCCTTTAGAAAGCACTGCACGCCGCCAGTGAAATGCGGAATGAAGTTTCTGCCCAGCTCGCCGGAGGAGTTGGCCAGCCCTGCCGGGTAGCGGCGCGATTTCGATAGCAACAGCAGGCCGACGGACTGCACGCATGCCGCCGCCACCACGGTTACCCGTCCGCGCACCTCGCCTTCAGCGCCGGTGACGCGATGGACGAACCGCACGCCGCGGGCGCGGTTGTCCGTGTCCACGATAATTTCGCGAACGACGGAATCGGGCTTCAGCGTCAGCTTGCCTGTCTTCAGCGCGGGACGCATGTGCGCGTCCATGCTGTTGTATTTTGCCGCCACGTCGCAACCCGCCATGCAGTTTCCGCAGAAGTGACAAGCTGGCCGGCCATGGGCCGCACGGCTAAGCGTGGCCTTCCGGACATGTATGACTTTGACGCCCAGTTTGGCGGCGCCGCGCTGCACGATCAGATCGCTGCACTTCATCGGCACGGGCGGCAGAAACGCCCCATCCGGAAGATCTTCGAGGCCGTCGCGATTGCCGCACACGCCCACCTCACGCTCAATCCGGTCGTAGTACGGTGCGAGGTCCGAATAGTCGAGAGGCCAGTCTTCACCCATCCCATCGGCTTGGCGGCCCTTGAAGTCCCGTTGAGAAAACCGCCACGCGACCGCGTTCCACGTCATGGTTTTCCCGCCGAGACCCCGGCTGCGCTCGCTTTCGAACCCCGGTTTGCCGGGCTTCATGGTGGGGATGTGGCGGTTGGGAAATTCGAACGGGAACGAGTGCGTGTTGAAGTCGGTGCGGGTGTTGATCGACGGTCCACCCTCCACCACGCAGACATCGACGCCACCCCTGGCGAGATGGGCGGCCATCGTTCCACCAGCGGCGCCGGAGCCGACAATCACTACGTCAAAGATTCGCTGCTGCAAACGCAGATCGTATCAGAGGCCGCTTACGCAGACGAGCGAAGGGAGCGGATCAGCTCTGAGGTCCGGCCCAGGATTGAGGCGGGTGTCTCCTGTGTTGCGGAGTCTAGCGTCGCGGCATTGATCTGCAGCGTCAGATTTGCGGAGCTTGATCCTGCGCGGACCATGCGTGGACCCGACACGCGTTCCGCCAAATCGTCCGCCCACGCGGCCGCCGCGGTGCCCCGGTAGTGCGTGCACAGCAGGAAGCAATCATCTTCCCACCTGATCCAGAATGGGTTTCCGACAAAACCCTCCACTACGCTTCGGGCCGCCGAGTCCAACAGGGAGAGCACCAGCGCGGGCTCATGCTCCGCGAACAGGTCGGCCAAATTGCTAAGCAGAATGATGGCCAGCGCATACGGCTCATCCTGATCCGCCTTTACCCGGAGGACTTCTTCGAACTCGGCGCGCCGCATCCCTTCGGGGACTTCGATTTCGACGGCGGGCGCTGGAGGAGAAGCCGGCTCCGTTGCGCGGGCGCCGGAATCCTCGGAGGCTGGTTGTGGCGCCGCCGGTACGGGCGCGGAAGAACGCGTCGCGCGGATCTCGGCTGCCTGCCGGACATCCAACTCCTCGTGCAGAATCCGGATCTCGTCCCTCAATTGCGTGATCACCAGTTGGTGCTCGCGCTTCATCACTGCCAGCCGCTGGCTCATCCGCTCCGTCGTCTCGCGGAGGGCAGCTCGCAGCCGGTCGATCTCCTCCATGTGACTGATGTCGCGCAACCGGTCAAGGTCCGTTTCCAGCCCGTTGTGGTGCGCCGCGCCCGCGCCGGAAATCTGCGTGAGGACGCTTTGAAGAACCTTGCCTGTGGAACTGAGATTCTCCCGCATGGCGGCAAGGTGCGACTCGCCGCGCTCGCGATGCTCGCCCAGAACCTTCTCCACCTGGCCACACGCCGACTGCAAGTCTTCGTCGCTGCGCGACTCCTCGATCCGCGCCGCTTCGACGACAAGCAAATCCTGCTGGCGCGCGACGATCGATCCTTCGAATCGAATCAGGGACCGGGCGGTTGTCCTCACATTCTGGGAAAAATATCCCAGAAGCTGGGCACGCAAGGCATCCATGCGATCTAGCTCCGATATTCGTTTGGCTAAAGATAGGACTTCCACGGCTTCTGAAAGCCTTATCGGACCGGCGAGGGAAAATCGGAGGGATTAGAAGGCGAGAAGACGCTCAGATTCGCGGACCAGATCGGAAACCTGTGGAAGGATCGCATCCTCCAAAACAGGGTTGTAGCCAACCCATGTGTCGGCGGCGGCCACCCTGCCGATGGGGGCGTCGAGCGACGTAAACAACTCAGCAGCCACGCGAGCCGCGATCTCCGCGCCGAAGCCCCAACTCAAAGTGTCCTCGTGCGCGATCAGGATGCGGCTGGTTTTGCGCACCGATTTCTCAATCGCAGGCCAGTCGTAGGGCGACAGGGTGCGAAGATCGATCACCTCCACGCTGATATCGCGGCCCGCTGCGCCCGAGGCTCGCTCCACAGCAAGCGCCGCCTGAAGAGACTTCTGCACCAGCGCTCCATAGGTGACGATGGTCAGGCTGGCGCCGGGCTTGACCACCTTCGCCTTGCCGAACGGAATCATGTAGTCCGCGCCCGGGTAGGGCGAACGGTTGTACGGCTCTCGATAAAGCTTCTTGTGTTCGAGAAACAACACCGGGTCGTCGCAGCGAATCGCGGTGCGCAACAGGCCGCAGGCGTCCAGTGCCGTCGATGGCATCACGACGCGGATTCCGGGAATGTGTGTGAAGATCGATTCGCCACACTGGCTGTGATAGATCGCGCCGCCCGTAAGGTAGCCTCCGATCGGCACGCGCATCACCAATGGGCACGAGAATCCGCCGTTGGACCGCCACCGCAGAGTGGCCATCTCGTCGCGGATTTGCATCATGGCCGGCCAGATGTAGTCGAAGAACTGAATTTCCGCCACGGCCTTCAGCCCGCGAGTCCCCAGCCCGATGGCGCGTCCGGCGATCACCGCCTCGGCGATGGGAGTGTTGAAGACGCGCTGCGAACCGAACGCAATCTGCAATCCTTGAGTCGCCTTAAAGACGCCGCCCTTGCCTTTTACCTGGTACAGATTTTCCTCGCGGCTGCAATCGGCGACATCTTCGCCAAAGACCAGCACACGTGAGTCGCGCGCCATCTCGTCGCGAAGAGTCAGGTTGATTGTGTCGACCATGGTGCGGGGCTCGCCGGACAGCTCGGGCTCCGTATCGAAGTCCGAAGATGTTGGGTCCACTTCTTCGGAATAGAGATGGTCGTAGATCGACCCGGGTAAGGGCGGCGGCGACAGCAGCGCCGCTTCCGTCACGGGCTGTATCGATGCGTCCACTTCCCGCATGATCTGGTCCAGCCCTTCCCGGTCGGCAAGCCCCTCTCTCAGCAAGAAGGCGGAGAACAGCGTGATGCAGTCCCGGCTGGCTTCTTCGTCCCGTTCAGCGGCGGTTTTGTAGAGCTTCTCGTCGTCGGACAGCGAATGCGAGTAAGGCCTCGTGACGTGCGCGTGCACCAACGCAGGCCCGATGCCGGCGCGGCAGTGGGCAGCCGCTTCGACGATGGCGCGGTAGGACGCCGCAAAGTCCGTGCCATCCACTTCCTGGCGCAGCAGATGCGGAAATCCGGAAACGAGACGCGAGATAGATCCACCCGCCGTCTGCCGCTCCACAGGCACCGAGATTGCCCAGCCGTTGTCCTCCACCAAAATCAGCAGCGGCAGCCGGTCGAGGCATGACACGTTCAACGTCTCCCAGAATTCGCCTTCGCTGGTTGCGCCGTCGCCGGTGGTCACCAGCGTCACTTCGCCATGCTGTGGACGCAGGTATTGGCTGGCATGCGCGCAGCCCACAGCCTGCGTAAATTGCGTTCCCGTGGGAGACGATCCACTCACGATGTGCAGCGACGGGCTGGACCAATGCGACGGCATCTGCCGTCCACCGGACTGCCGGTCCGCCGCCGCGCCAACCGCCTGAAGCATCATTTCCTCTGTCGTGATGCCCAACGCCAGTGCCAGCGCACGATCCCGGTAGTACGGATAGAACCAGTCGTGCGATGGGTAAAGCGCCATGCCGGCCGCGGTCTGAACGGCCTCATGCCCGGCGCCGGAAACCTGGAAGTAAATCTTGTTCTGGCGCTTCAGCAGGATCTCGCGGTCGTCGATGCGCCGCGACAGGTACATGTTGCGGAAAGCGCGGATGAGATCGTCGCGAGTCAGTTCCGCCGAGGATTGTATGGTGGCTGCTGTGATGATCGGAACCGCGACTCCGCGGGGATCGGATGGCATCAAAGTCTCGACTGCTCCCCGACTAGTTTAACGCGGCGCCGCCGCTGTGCGGGCATTGGCGAACTCATGCGCACGCGCCCGGCATCCCTGTAGAATATAAAGGGCGCGCCGCTTCTAAGCAGCAAGGAAGCTGAGTGCTCCGAATATCCGATTGGAGAAGCGCAAGAACGACATGTCTGCAACGGCCGCCGGACTGGAAGGCATCATCGCCGCGGAATCGAACATCTGCTACATCGATGGCGATATCGGGCTGCTGAGTTACCAGGGGTTTGACATCAACACCCTGGCGGAGAACGCCGTGTTTGGCGAGGTGATTTTCCTTTTGTGGAATGGCCGCCTGCCGAACGCGGCGGAACTGGCGTCGCTGCGGGCGGAACTGGCGGCAAACCGCGAAATCCCGGAACCGGTGGCCGCGTTTCTCAAGGGTATTCCCGAAGCGGCGCCGATGCATATGCTGCGCACGGCTGTCTCCATGCTGGGAATCTACGACCCCATCGCGGCGGATATGAGCCCCGAAGCGAACCGTCTGAAAGCCATCAAGCTGATGGCGCAGACCGCGACGATCACCACCAGCTTCCATCGCCTGCGCAGTGGAAAGGCGGTTGTGGCCAGCGACCCTGCCCTCAGCTTCGCCGCAAACTTCCTTTACACACTGAACGGGACAAAGCCCGATAGCGTCATGGAGAAGGTGCTGGATCTGGCGTTGATCCTTCATGCCGATCACGAATTAAACGCATCGACGTTTGCCGCCCGAGTCACCGCTGCAACTTTGTCGGACATCTATTCGGCGGCCACTTCGGCCATCGGCGCGCTGAAGGGTCCGCTGCACGGCGGCGCGAACGAAGACGTCATCAAGATGCTGCTGGAGGCGGGCACCAAAGATAAGGCCGTAGAGATGATGCGCCGCAAGCTGGAGAACAAAGAGAAGGTGGCGGGGTTCGGTCATCGCGTCTACAAGACCCTCGATCCGCGCGCGGCCCATCTGAAGAAGATGTCGAAGAAGCTTGCCGAGTCCACAGGCCAAGTGGAGCTTTACGAAGCTTCCGAAGCCGTCGAGTCCGCCATCAAACAGGCCAAGAATCTCAACGCGAATGTCGATTTCTATTCGGCGTCGGCATACTACTCGCTGGGGATTCCGGTGGACCTATTCACGCCGATTTTCGCCGTCAGCCGCATGTCCGGCTGGACCGCGCATGTTCTGGAGCAGTACGCGAACAACCGCTTGATCCGCCCCCGCGCCGACTACAAGGGCCTGCCTCCCGGCCAAGCCTGGGTGCCGATCGAAAAGCGGGCCTGACACCGCTTCCTCCGCATGCACGACCTGACTCTCTTTCGAGCGAACCTCGAAAGCACCGCTGAACGACTGGCCTCGCGAGGTTTCACGCTGGATCTCGACGCGTTTCGCGCGCTCGATTCCGAACGCCGCGCCGCGCTTACCGACAGCGAGCGGCTGAAGGGCGACCGCAACTCCGCCACGACGGAAATCGGAAAGCTTCGGCGCGAGGGTGTGGACACGTCGGAAAGACAGCAGCAGGTTCGTGAAATGGGCGACCGGATCGCCGCTCTGGACGACAACGTCAAGGCGCTGGACGAGCGTTTTCGAGAGGCGCTCGCTGGCATTCCCAATGTGCCGCATGAGTCCGTCCCGTTGGGCCGCAGCGCCGACGACAATATGGAGGTCCGGCGTGAAGGCGATACCACTGCGCTGCCATTCCCGGCCAAAGCTCATTGGGATCTCGGACCTGAACTCGGCATCCTCGACTTTGATCGAGCGGCGAAGATTACCGGCGCGCGTTTCGCCGTCTACACCGGACTGGGCGCGCGGCTGGAGCGCGCGCTGATCAACTTCATGCTGGACGTTCACACGTCGGAGCATGGATACACGGAAATGCTGCCGCCGTTCCTGATCAACTCGGCCAGCCTTTTCGGTACGGGCCAGTTGCCGAAGTTCGCATCGGACCTGTTCAAGATTGAAGGCACAGACTATTGGCTTGCGCCGACCGCCGAAGTTCCGGTAACCAACTTCTACCGGGACGAGACGCTGGACGAGGCGGCGCTGCCAATTAAGTTCTGCGCATACACGCCATGCTTTCGAAGCGAGGCGGGCAGCTACGGCCGGGACGTGCGGGGCATCATCCGGCAGCATCAGTTCCAGAAAGTCGAACTCGTAAAATTCGTACGTCCCGATCGGAGCTACGCGGAGTTGGAAAGCCTGACGTCGGACGCCGAGGATATTCTTCGGCGGCTGGGGCTGCCGTTTCGCACCGTCGTGCTGTCCACGGGCGACATGGGTTTCGCGTCGGCGAAGACCTACGACATTGAAGTGTGGCTGCCCGGACAGGGCGGCTATAAGGAAATCTCTTCGTGTTCCAACTTTGAATCGTTTCAGGCGCGGCGCGCCGGAATCCGGTACCGCGCGGGGAAGAAGACGGAGCCTCTGCACACACTAAACGGCAGCGGTCTGGCCGTCGGAAGAACCTGGGTGGCCATCGTCGAGAATTATCAGCAGGCCGACGGCAGCGTCGTAATTCCGGAGCCGCTGCGGCCTTATCTAAATGCCGAGCGCATTACGCCCGGAAGACAACTAAAATAGAGTTTTCAGGAGAAGTTCATGCTTGATTTGTTTCGCCGCCGCGATAACGTGATGCGGTACGTACTGATGGTGGTGTTGGGATTGGTCGCCGTGTCGATGGTGGTCACGCTGATCCCCGGCTTTGGAATGGGCGGGCCTTCCCGCAGCGACGACCTTCTTGCGGAGGTGGGCGGCAAGGCGATTACGATCCGCGACGCCGCTGGCCGGATCGATCAGACGATCCGCAGCATGGGTGTGCCGCGGCAGGCCGCGTACACGATGGCGTCCAGTATTGTGGACAATCTCATCGCGCAGCAGTCGACCGAGTACTACGCGACACAGATGGGCTTTCGCGTCACGGACCAGGAACTGGTGGACGCGATCAAGCTGATTCTGCCGCAGGCTTTCCCAGGCGGCCAGTTTGCCGGTAAGGAAGCTTATGCCGGGCTGCTGGGACAGCGCGGAATGTCCGTTGCCGATTTCGAATCCCGCGTGCGCGCCCAATTGCTGACGTCGAAAGTCGGCGACATGGTGGAACAGGGAATGATCATCACGCCCGCCGATCTGGAACTGGAGTACCGTCGCCAGAACGATCAGATCAAGATCGACTATGTGGCGCTGCGCCGCGCCGATGTGGAGAGGCAGGTTACCGTCAGCCCGGAAGAGATTCGCGCGGAGTACGAAACGAACAAGTCCGCGATGAAAGTTCCCGAGAAGCGCGACGTGCTGATCTACTTCGTTGATGAAGCGCTGACGGCGTCGAAAATGACGATTAGCGACGCCGATCTGGAACGCGCCTACCGTGATCAGATCGACCGGTTTCAGACTCCCGAGCGTCTGAAGGTCCGGCACATTCTGCTGAAGACAACCGACAAGAGCGAAGCGGAAGTGAAGCAGCTTGAAGGTAAGGCGCAGGACCTGCTGAAGAAACTGAGGGGCGGCGCCGACTTTGCCGCACTGGCGAAGGCCAACTCCGACGACCCGGGCTCCGCCGTCCAGGGTGGAGAACTGGGCTACATCACGAAGGGCCAAACCGTCCCGAATTTCGAAGAGGCGGCGTGGAACCTTAAGCCGAAGGAACTCAGCAATGTCGTGAAGACCGAGTACGGTTTCCACATTCTTCAATTGATGGAGCGGCAGGAGGCCCGCCTGCGGCCGTTCGAGGAGGCGAAGATCGAACTCGTCGCGGAGACCCAACGTCAGGTGGTCTACGACAAGATGCAGAGGAACGCCGATTCGCTCCGCACGGAGTTGATGAAGAGCGGCGACAATCTTCAGAACAAAGCCGCTGAATTCGGAGCCAGCGCCCTTCGCGTAACCGGCATCGCTCCGGGGGACACCAACTTCCCGGCGATTGGGGAGAGCCCGGAGCTTTCTGCGCAGATCGCGGGACTAAAACAAGGAGAGGTGACCTCGATCGTGCAGGCCCCGGACAATCGGCTTGCCATGGCCTACGTGACGGCTGTGCAGCCGGAGCGGCAGGCGGCGCTTGAAGACAGCACGGCTCAGATTCGCAGCCAGATTGCGGCCCGAAAGACGGCCGAGATGCTGCGGACGCGATCAAACGAAATCCGCACGAAGGCGCAAGGCGGCGCGAGCCTGAAGGCGCTTGCCACCGAGTACAAGGCGGAATTCAAGACCTCCGCGCCGTTCAACCGGAACGGAGCCGCGGAAGGCCTTGGCTCAGGCGAGTTGCTTGCCGATGCGTTCAACAAGCCGGTTGGCTACGTCCCCAACGTAATTGGAACCAATGGCGATCTGTTTATCGCGCGCGTCACGGAGACAATCCCAGCAAGTCTGGAGAAGCTGGCGCAGGACCGCGAGGCGATCGTCACGCGCATCCGGCAGCAGCGGGACCGCGAACGCATCGAACTGTTTCAGGACGGCCTTGTCGAGAAGCTGACCAAGGAAGGCAAGGTCAAAATCTACCAGGACAACATGCAGCGGCTTCTGAACTCCTTCCGGACCACCTAGCGGGATGGACTCGCTTGTCGAGCTGTTCCGCACCTTATTCAACGCCACCAAGCTGAGAGCGCTGCTGGAAACAACGCTCTCCGGCTGGTACGCCTATGCGGCGCTTGCGGGCATCGTGTTTGCCGAAACCGGATTGCTGGTGGGCTTTCTGTTGCCCGGCGATAGCCTGTTGTTCATCGTCGGGGTCGTCGCCGGAGCCGGACACCTGAACATAGTCTGGGTGAATCTTCTATTGATGGCGGCGGCCATCATCGGCGATGGAGTCGGCTATTCGCTAGGCCGCAAGGCGGGCCCGGCCATCTTCAACCGGCCAAGCTCCCGGTGGATTCGGCAGGAGCATTTGCTGCGGACCAAGGAGTTCTACGAAAAGCACGGCGGCAAGACGATTGTCTATGCGCGGTTTATTCCGATCATCCGGACTTTCGCGCCTTTCGTGGCGGGCGTCGCGCAGATGGGTTATTCGCGGTTCCTGTCGTTTAACGTCTTCGGCGGAATCGGCTGGGTGTTTCTGCTGACGATGCTGGGATACGTTCTCGGCAATCAACCGTTCGTGCAAAAGTACTTCGACAAAGCGATTCTGCTGATCATCCTTCTTTCGGTTCTTCCGATTGCGTTCGAACTTTACCGGGGCCGCAGCAAACCGATCGCGCGCTGAACCTGCGGATCGCGCTCCGCTTCGATCTCGTCTCCCTTTTCGACTCCCGCCGACTGATTCACCAGTTCCTGGCGTAGCCGGCTGCGAATCCAGCCCGAGTCGGCTGTCCATTCCGAGACTCCGGGCTGTATCTTACGCTCGGACAGCCAGACGCGAAAATCGTCCATCACGCTGGGCGGCATCTCAAACGTGGTCGACAGCGGATTCCCTCTGCGCAGCGTCTCCGTGGAGAACGTGGTGAAGGAGCCGGACGCATCGAGCACCGCGCGCAGCCGCGTCGCTGTCTCTCCGCCCACTGTGGCATCGGGCTCCACGCCACCACGGTCCGTCTGAATGGTTTCGATCTGGACGTTCTTCAGCGGACGCTGGATGTTGCGGCCATTCGGCGAATAGTAGAACGCGACGGTTAACGCAAGGCCCGCGCTGTCGGAGAGAGGGTAGACACTCTGCACCAGGCCCTTACCGAAACTTCGAATACCGGCGACGGACGCTCTCTTGTGATCCTGCAGTGCGGCGGCGACGATCTCGGCGGCGCTGGCTGTTTTTTGGTTGATCAGAATGGAAACGGGAAACGTGTAGGGCTTCGCGTCAGGCGGAACAGCTACCGTTTCTTCCTTGCGGCTGCGGCCGCGAATGCGAAGGATCGTTTTTCCGGGTTCGAGAAACAGCGAGGCCACTTCAAGGGCCGATTCCGCCACGCCACCTGGATTGTTTCGAAGGTCCAGAACGAGTCCTTTCAGATCCGAGCCTCCCAATCGTTCGATAATGCTGCGCGTGTCCCTTCCCGTTTTTCCATCGAAGTTGGCGATTCGAACATAGGCGATGCCGGGTTGAAGCAGGAAGCCGCGGTCAACGCTTTCGGCGGCTACCGTGGCGGGCGTTAGCACGAACTCCAACAGCCGTGGAGTGTTCGCGCGGCGCACAAGTATCCGCGCTTCCTGGCGGCGCGACTGCCCCAGAAGTTGGACGATCTGGTCCATTTCGAAATTCATCAGCGAATACGAGTTGACGGCGACGATCTCATCGCCGGGAGACAGGCCAGCCCTTGCGGACGGCGTGTCGGGCAGCGTCTGCAGAATGAACACGCGGCCCGGGAGGATGCTGACGATCGATCCGAAGCCCTTCTGCTCCGAGTTGGTCATCTCCTGCAACTGCTGAAACTGATCGGGGTCGAGGAAGATGGAATGCGGATCGAGAGTTCGAAGCATGCCCGGCATTGCGCCGCCGTAGACCGCCTGCGACGCGTTCACGGGCTCCGCCGCTTCGGCCTCGACGGTGGCGAATACGGTGGCCAGTTTCCTCACGGCTTGCTCAAGATCGTCTGCTGGAGACGCCGCCAGGAGGAACGCCAGCTCCGCAAGCATCACTTCGAGTATCGCGTCGCTTTGGCCCGCGCATGGCGCTCCAGCGCCAGCTCGATCAACCGGTCCAGCAACTGCGGATACGGAATTCCGGAGTGTTCCCACATCTTCGGGTACATGCTGATGGACGTGAACCCGGGGATTGTGTTCGGTTCGTTCACGTAAAGATTTCCTGTGGACGATTCCATCAGAAAGTCGACGCGCGCCATGCCTTCCAGTTCAAGAGCCTCGCATGTGGCGATCGCCAGGTCCTGCATGCGCTGCATCACCGGCGCGTCGATGCGTGCGGGCAAGTCGATCTCGGTTGAATCTTCGAGGTACTTGGCTTCGTAATCGTAGAAGTCGCGCTTGGGGCGGATCTCGCAAGGCACGGAGGCTTCGCGGCTGTCGCGATTGCCAAGCACCGCGCATTCAAATTCCCGCCCGGCGATGCCGCGTTCAATCAGGATTTTTGTGTCGAACTCGGCCGCGGTAGACAGCGCGGTGTCCAACTCTTCCCGATTGCGCGCCTTCGAGATTCCCACGGAGGAGCCCAGGTTGGCGGGCTTCACAAACATCGGATATGGCAGCGCCGCCTCACATGCCGCAGCGTCGAGTGAGCCGCGATGCTGGACAACATACTCGGCGCTGGGGATTCCACGGCTTTCGAGAATTCGTTTCGTCACCACCTTGTCCATCGCGCACGCCGAGCCCAACACGCCCGGTCCCACATACGGAAGGTTGGCGAGTTCCAGCAGGCCCTGCAAAGTTCCGTCTTCGCCAAACGTGCCGTGCACCAGTGGGAAGACTACGTCGATCTCCGGGTTGCCACCCGGCTCCGGAACGATGGGCCGCGGCCGCCATCGCCCATCCTTTGCGATGAAGAACGGAAGCACCTTGTAGATCTCCGGGTTCAAGGCCGCCATCACGGATTCGGCGGAGCGCAGCGACACCTCGTGCTCCCCGCTGCGGCCGCCATAGATCACGGCCACCCGGCGCCTCGCTTGGCTCACAGAATCTTCTTTCCCATCGCGGACAAAATCAGTTCGACGGCGAGAACCGCGGTGCGGTTGCTGATATCGAGAACCGGATTCACTTCAACGAAGTCCATCGACAGCATGGCGCCGGAGTCGTGAATCAGCTCCATCGCCAAGTGTGCCTCGCGGTAGCTGAGCCCGCCCTTCACCGGAGTGCCAACGCCGGGCGCGACGTCCGGATCGATCGAATCCATGTCGAACGACAAGTGGAATCCGTCCGTTCCATTGGTGGCGATACGGATTGCCTCCTCAACGACGCTGCGCATTCCGCGCTCATCAATGTGCCTCATCGTGAATGCGTGCACGCCCCACTGGCGGATGTGCCGCCGCTCCCCGGGGTCGAGATCGCGCAGACCAACCAGGGCTACATTGGCTGGATTCAGCGCGCGCCCTGCCAGCAGGCCCTTTGGCTCCCGGCCCAGAAGCGCGGCTAACGGCATTCCGTGAACGTTGCCGGATGGCGTTGTCGATGGAGTATTCAGGTCGCCATGCGCGTCGATCCAGATCACGCCCAGCTTCCGGTTGCGCCCGGACCCGGGAATCGACCCTGCGGCAACCGAATGGTCGCCACCGAGGATGAGGGGGAAGCTGCCCGCCGCCGCAAGCTGGGATGTCTTTCGCGCAAGCTTTCGGCACGTGGAGGCAATGTGTTCGAGATATTTCGCTTTGGGTTGACCGATGGGCAGGCTTTCCTGCGGAGGCGTTTCAATATTGCCGTGGTCTTCCACCGTATAGCCGAGCTCGGCCAGCCGTCCTTGCAGATTCGCGACGCGGATCGCCGACGGGCCCATATCGACGCCACGCCGCCCGGCGCCGAAATCCAGGGGAGCGCCGAGAATCGCAACGGTTTTCATGGCCGTGTCCGGTAGAGCATCCGCGGGTACGCGATTGTCTCGCGAATATGCTCGGTGCCGCACATCCAAGCGACGAAGCGTTCGACGCCCATGCCGAAACCGCCGTGTGGAACGGAGCCGTAGCGGCGAAGGTCGAGATACCAGTTGAATGCCTCCTCGGGGAGTTGATGCTCCTCAAGGCGCTTCTTCAACACGTCGAGATCGTGGAC
Organism: Bryobacteraceae bacterium; assembly: GCA_041746955.1. Lineage (GTDB taxonomy): Bacteria > Acidobacteriota > Terriglobia > Bryobacterales > Bryobacteraceae > JAPKYZ01. The sequence continues at coordinate 142,401 of JBGTFZ010000083.1, read as the reverse complement.
GCGCTGTCCACCGCCAATAATTTCGCCGTAGCCTTCGGGGGCAATAAAATCAACCCCCAGGACGACATCCTCGCGTTCAGGCGCGCGCTCAAAATAGAAGGCCTTGAATACCGCCGGAAACCGGTCCACCATTACCGGCCTGTCGTACCCTTCGGTCAACAGCGTCTCGTCGGCATTGCCGAAGTCGCCGCCCCACTGGATCTCGCTGCCCTTGGATTGCAGCAGCTTTACGGCGTCGTCGTACGTCATGCGGGGGAACGGGCCGCGCACCGCTTCCAGCTTCGACACGTCACGCTCCAGGTCTTTCAGTTCCGCCTGCCGGTTCTTCAGCACGCGGTCCACGACGAAGCACACCATTTCTTCCGCGACGGCCTTCACGTCCTCAAGATCCGCGTAGGCCATCTCCGGTTCCACCATCCAAAACTCGGTAAGGTGCCGGCGGGTCTTCGACTTCTCCGCGCGAAACGTAGGCCCGAAGCAGTACACTTTGCCCAGCGCCATCGCGTTGGCTTCGTTGTAAAGCTGGCCGGACTGCGCAAGGTAAACCTTCTCGTCTTCGAAATAGTCCACCTCGAACAGCGTCGTCGTTCCTTCGCACGCCGCCGGCGTGAAGATCGGCGTGTCCACGAGAGTGAAGCCATGCGAGTCGAAATAGTCGCGAATGCCGCGAATCACTTCGTGACGAACGCGCGCAATGGCGGTCTGGCGTTTTGAGCGCAGCCAGATGTGCCGGTGGTCCATCAGGAACTCAATGCCGTGTTCCTTCGGCGTGATCGGGTAGGGTTCGGATTCGCCGACGCGCTGGACCACATCCAGCCGCTCGACATCCATTTCATAACCACCCTGCGCGCGAGGCTCCTCGCGAATCTTGCCCGTGACGATGATCGACGATTCCTGCGTAAGACCCTTGATCTCCTCGAATGCCTCGTCGCTCAGCTGCGCCTTCACCGCCACGCACTGCATCATTCCGGAGCCGTCACGAAGAATCGGGAAGGCGATCTTTCCAGACTTGCGAAGGTTGTACAGCCAGCCTGGAATGCTAACCGTCACGCCCACGTGCTGGGCGGCGTCGGCGATCTTGATTCGAGTGGCGGGAAACGTCATGCGGCGCTGATCCCCAGTTTCTCCAGCACTTGGCGGACGGCGTCCAGCGGCTGTGGAAAGTCGGGAGTCTCCTTCAGTTCCAGCATCAGCGGCCACTGGCCGGGACGGGAGCGCAGCAACTGCATGGTGGACGTCCAATCGATGGTTCCCCCCGCCGCCAGATGCGGGAACAGGTGGATGTCGTGCGTTCCATCATTGTCGTGAATGTGTGTCGAACGGATGCGGTCGCGCATCAACAGGAACGCCGGCTCAATGCCCTCCATGATGTGCGCGTGCCCGGTATCAAAGCAGAATCCGAGGTCCAAGTGCGTGAATTCGAGGAACTGCAACAGACGTTCCGCACTGGACAAAGAGTTCGGAATGTTTTCGAGCAGGATCTCGACGCCACGCTGGCGGGCGAAGACTGTAAGTTCTTCCAGCGCCGTGAATGCGGCGTCGAACTTATGTTCGCTGAACTCTTCGCCTCCCACACCGAGATGCTGAATCAGATAGCGGAACGGAATCGTCTCGGCGATCTCCAGCGCGCGCTTGATCTGGTCCACCATGGCAATGCGTTTTGCCTTCACCGGCTCAGTTAGCGTGATCACGGCCTGCGGTCCGGTTCGACCCCAACAGTCGTCGGAATACATCGGCGAGTGCAGCGAATGAAGCTGCAACGGGGCGTCGCGGAACCAGTGGCCCAGTTCGCGAATCTGGGCGCGGTCCTCATAGTCCAGGTGCTGCCGCGCGCAGAAGATTTCCACCTTCGGGATACCGGTCTGCGAGATTCGCTCCAGCGTCGCGGCGGTTAGCCGGTGATTCACAAAAAGGTGTGTCGAAAGTGCGATGTCCATGTGTGTGCCAGCGGGACGATCAGTAACCGGCGGCCTTGCCGGAACCGCGCCCGTCCCAGGCGCCCGCCAGCCATTTTCCAAACCGCCCGTCCTCGACCATGATGCCTTGCACGGCGGCGATCACGCCCGTCGGCCGGTCGATCTTGTGGCCTTTCTCCCGCAGCAGCGCGATGGTGTCCGGCGAAAAATTAGGCTCCAGATCCAGACGGTCTGGCTTCCACTGATGGTGAAAGCGCGGCTGGTCGATCGCATCTTGAATATTCAGTCCGAAGTCCACCACGTTCAGGATTACCTGCATCACGGAGGAGATGATTCGTGTGCCGCCCGGCGCGCCGACAATCAGGAACGGGTTTCCATCCTTCGTGACGATCGTCGGCGTCATCGAAGAGAGCGGAGTCTTTTTCGGCGCGATCTCGTTGGCCACGCCGCCCACCGCGCCAAACATATTCGCCGCCCCGGGTTTGGCCGAAAAATCGTCCATCTCATTGTTCAAAAGAATCCCCAGTCCCGGAACCGTGATCCCGTTTCCGAACCCGCCATTCAAGGTGTAGGTCAAAGCAACCGCGTTGCCTTCGGCGTCGAGAATCGAGAAATGCATCGTCTCCGTGGATTCGGCGGGGGGCAGAGGACCGGGCGAAATTTCGCTGCTGGGCGTCACTTCGCCGGTGATCGTGGCCCGCCGCGCGGCGATGTACGCCGGGTCCAGCAGGCGCTGAACCGGCACTTGATAAAAATCAGGATCGCCAAGAAATTCGGCGCGGTCCGCGTAGTAGCGCCGCATCACCTCGGACACGAAGTGAACTGACGACGCGCTGCCCCGGCCGGTCTTCTCGTATCCGGAACCGTCCAGCATGGCCAGCATTTGAAGCATTCCGACACCGCCCGAACTCGGTGGAGGCGCTGTCAGCACGCCGTAGCCCTTGTACACTCCCGCCAGCGGCTTCCGCTCAATCGCGCGGTACTGGCGAAGATCTTCGAGGGTAATCAGGCCGCCCTCCTCGGCCATTTGCGCTGCCAGCAGACGCGCGGTCTCGCCTTCATAGAAGTCCTTCGCGCCGGACTTGCGGATGCGCTTCAGCACCTTCGCCAGGTCGGCTTGGACCAGACGGTCGCCCGGCATCAGGCCCGCGCCGCCGTTCATGAAGATTCGCTTCGACTCAGGGTCTGACGAAAGCTTCTTCTCCGATCCCTGCAACTGGCGCGCACGCTCATAGCTGACGGCGAATCCCTTGGAGGCAAGCTTCACCGCCGGGGCCACCAGATCGGCCCACTTTTTTCGTCCATACTTTCGATGGACGTATTCAAATCCAGCCACGCAGCCGGGAACTCCGGACGCCTTCCATCCCTCCCGGCTCTCCGCCGTGGGATTGCCGCTAGAGTCGAGGTACATGTCGCGGGAGGCGCCTAGCGGCGCGCGCTCACGGAAGTCGATGAAGGCAGGCTCGCCCTTCGCGGGCCGGTAAAGGAGAAATCCGCCGCCGCCCAAAGCCCCGGCGAACGGGTATGTGACGGACAGCGCGAAGCCGACGGCGATGGCCGCATCGATCGCGTTACCACCGGATTTCAACACTGCGACCCCCACGTCGGTTGCCAACGGCTCCTGCGTGACGACCATTGCGGAGCGGCTCCGCACCGGATCTCTCGCCCATGCAATCGCCACCAGGAGAAAGAGACAACCCAGGCGCCGCATAACTCTTCAGTCTACGCGAGCGGACCGCCGCTTCCACTCAAACAGAACGATGCCCGCCGCGACCGAAACGTTCAGTGAAGGAATCTTTCCTTCCAGCGGAATCCGGATCAGCGCGTCGCAGTTTTTCTTTACCTGCTGATGCAGACCGTGGCCTTCGCCACCCAGCACCATCACCGTCGGCTCAATGAACTCCATGCGGTCGTACGTATGGTCGCCACGCTCGTCCAGCCCGTAGATCCAGAAGCCGCGATCCTTCAGGATCTCCAGTGTCCGGTTGAGATTGGTTACGCGGATGACGGGCAGATGCTCCAACGCTCCGGCGGCCGCTTTCATCACAGTGTCGGTAATGCCGGCCGATCTACGTTCGGGAAGGATCAACGCGGAAGCGCCTGCGCCGTGCGCGGTACGGGCGATGGCGCCCAGATTGTGCGGGTCCTCCACACCGTCCAGCACCACCACAAGCCGCGCGCCGGGGTCGAGTTCTTCGAAGCTGACGTAGCCGTGCGCGGCGGCAAACGCCACGACGCCCTGATGGGCTGAAGTGGTGGCGGCGCGGTCCAACAGGTCGCGTGCCTCAAACCGCAGGTGCACTCCGGCTTCCCGGGCCAGATCGACGATTTCCTGAATCCGGGGACCCGCCGCGCCTTTTGCCACCACCACTTTTTCCAGTTCGCGGCGGTTTTTCAGCGCTTCGCGTACGGCATGTATGCCGGAAATGACGGCCATGGATGAACTCATGTTATCCAAGTGACATGGGCCGTCTCTCATTGGTTGTCAATTCTTTTCGAGCGCTATCCGCATTGGTCTGCGCGTCGGCGCTGCTGTTCTCAGCCGACGCGAATCCCCTCTTGCAGCTCGACTACAAGAAGCCGGGCTATCGCGCGCCGTTCGACAAAGTCCGGCCAGAACATCTGAATCCGGCAGCGGATCAGTTGCTGGCGTCAGCAAAGAAGGATCTCGCCGCGTTGAAGACGAGCCCCGGTCCGCGAACGTGGGCCAATACGATGGAACCGCTGGAAAACATCGGCCGGCCCTTGGCGGATGCGTTCACCGTGATGCGGGTTCTTGAATCGGTGGCCACAACGCCGGAGTACCGCAAGGCATTCAACTTAACCTTGCCGAAAGTATCCGCATTCTTTTCCAGTCTTCCGCTGGACGCCGCGCTGGCGGCCAAAGTGAAGGAATACGCCTCCACCCCGGAGGCCGCGAAGCTGACAGGGGCGAAAGCCCGCGCCCTGCAACTTGCGCTGGACGACTTCCGCCGCAACGGCGCATACCTCGACGACGCCAAGCGCAAGCGCCTCCAGGAGATCAACACGGAACTGGCCCGTCTGACGTCGACGTTCGGCCAGAATACCGTGGATTCGATCAATGCGTTCGAACTGCTGATCACCGACGGGAAGCAACTGTCCGGACTGCCGGAATCCGCAAGGCAGGCCGCCGCTGCAAGCGCGAAGGCGAAGGGCAAGGAGGGCTGGCGGTTTACGCTGCAGGCCCCCAGCGCCCAGCCGGTGATGCGCTTTCTGGACGACGGACGCTGCGATTCGCGAGAAGATCTACCGGGCCCAGGTGACGACGGCGACCATGGGAGCAGCCGACAACCGTCCCCTGATCGTCCGCATTCTGGAGTTGCGCAGGGAGAAGGCCGCTCTGCTGGGCTACAACACCTTCGCCGATTTCCAAACCGAGGACCGCATGGCGAAGTCCGGCGACAACGTCAAGAAGTTCCTGAACGAGCTGGATGAGAAGTCCCGTCCAACGTTCGAGAAAGAAAACTCGGAGCTTCAGGCTTTCCGCAAGAGCCTTGAAGGCGATCAGGCCGCGCCGCTTCAAGCCTGGGACGTTTCCTACTATGCCGAGAAGCTAAGCCGGCAGCTTTTCGACATTGATGAGGAAGCGCTGCGCCCCTACTTTCCGATGGATCAGGTGATGGAGGGCATGTTCGCCCTGGTCAACCGGATCTATGGAATCAAGGTGCGGCCCCTGGAGAATCCGGCGGTATGGAATCCGGCGGTGAAGTTCTACGAGATTCGCGATAAGGACGATACGCTGCTGGCGACGTTCTACGCCGATTGGCACCCTCGCGAAAACAAGCGCGGCGGCGCGTGGATGAATCCGATTTTCGTAGGAGGTCCTGAGACCGGCGGATTCCAGCCGCACGTCGGGATGATCTGCGGCAACATGACGGGTCCTGTAGATGGCAAGCCCGCGCTGATTACCCATCGCGAAGTGGAAACCGTGTTCCATGAGTTCGGGCATCTGCTGCATTTGGCACTTAGCCGTGCGCCGATTCCCTCGCTGGCCGGAACGCAGGTGGCCTGGGATTTCGTCGAGCTTCCCAGCCAGATCATGGAGAACTTTACGTGGGAGCGGCCTTCGGTAGACCTGTTTGCGAAGCATTTTGAGACGGGTGAGAAGTTACCTGAAGATCTATTCCTTAAGTTGCAGAAATCAAGGAACTATCGCGCGGGGAATTCAATGATCCGGCAGTTGGGTATGGGGACGGCGGACATCCTGCTTCACTCCGACTACAAGGGTGACGACCGCCAGGGAGATCCCATTGCCTACTCGCGCCGGACCATCCAGCGGTATTCGCCTGTTCCCCTGCCAGAGGAGTATGCGCAGATGGCGTCTTTCGGACACATCTTCGCAGGCGGCTACGCGGCGGGCTACTACAGCTACAAGTGGTCGGAAGTGTTGGATGCCGACGCGTTTTCGCAGTTCAAGGAAGGCGGCCTGTTCTCGCCGGAGGTCGGCAATCGCTTCCGGCGGACGATTCTCGAACGTGGCAACACGGAGGATGCCGGACAACTGTATCGCGAGTTTATGGGCCGCGATCCAGATGTAAAGCCGCTTCTGAGGCGTAGTGGACTGGACTTAAACCAGAACATGAAGTAAAACTATTGCTGGTGTCTGAACTTCTTCCCGATGCGGGTAATGGCGCGCCCGCTTCGCAGCCCGAGATCCCGGAAAAGATCTACTTCCGGATCGGCGAGGTGGCCCGGCTTGCGAGCGTGCCTCCCTACGTGCTGCGGTATTGGGAAACAGAGTTTCCCGAAATCGGCCCTAAGAAGTCCGGCACCAATCACCGTCAATACCGCCGCAAAGATGTCGAAATGATTCTTGAGATCAAGCGCCTGCTTTATGACAAGCGCTACACGATCGAAGGGGCGCGGAAGCATCTGGGCGCGGCGAAGGGGCGGAATGAACCAAAGGCGCGGGCGGCACGAACTGCCCAGCCGGCACTGTTCGGCGACGCCAAGACGGCTGACTTGAAAGAGATCCGGCGCGGACTTGAAGAGATTCTCCAGATTCTGAAGTAGCCCGCACAAAGGCGCAGTCCCCGGCCGATAAGGATCTAGAGACGCCTCATGATCCGCCTTAGCCGCCTGAAGGGCGAGCCGTTCGTATTGAACTCCGACCTTATCGAGCACATCGAGACGACGCCGGATACCGTCATCACCCTCACCACCGGGCAGAAGTTCATGGTGCAGGAACCGGTGGCCGAGATCGTCTCCCGCGTTATCGATTTCCGGCGGCAGATTCATCAGGCCGCGCCGTTCTTGCGGAGGGTGAAGTAGGCTGCCATGGCGAAACTAAGGCCGGACTTCGCGACGATTGGCGGGCTGATTCTTGCCGCCGGCGGAATCGTCGGCGGACTGCTGCTTGAAGGTGGCTCCCTCGGCGACATCACGCAGTACACGGCGGCGCTGATCGTGCTGGGCGGCACCATCGGCGCGGTACTGGTGAACACGCCTATGGCACAGTTCCGGGGCGCCATCCGCAGCTTCGGCAAAGTGATGGTGGAGCCGCATCAGAATCCGGCCGCGCTGATCGACGAGATCATCGGCTATGCCACCACCGCCCGCAAGAACGGCCTGGTGTCACTTGAAGCCAGTGCGGAAAAGGCCAGCGATCCATTCCTGCGCAAGGCGCTGAATCTGGCGGTGGACGGATGCGACCTGCAGGAACTGCGCAAGATGATGGAACTGGAGATCGACCTGATCGACGCCCGGGCCCAAGGCTCGTCGCGGGTGTTCGAATCGGCGGGCGGCTACGCACCCACGATCGGCATCATTGGAGCCGTGCTGGGGCTGATTCAGGTGATGAAGCACTTGGCCGACACCGAGTCCATCGGCCATGGGATCGCGACGGCGTTCGTCGCCACCGTCTACGGCGTCGGCGTTGCAAACTTGGTATTCCTTCCCGCAGCGAACAAGATCAAGGCCCGTGCGCATGACGAGATGCAAATGCGCGAATTGATTCTTGAAGGCGTGGCATCCATTGTCGAAGGCCTGAATCCGAAACTGATCCGCGCAAAGCTGGAGGCGTTTCTGCCGGAGGGCAGCCGTCCGGTAAGCAGCACGGCGAAGCCTCCGAAAGCAAAGGCGGCCTAAGTTGCGGCGGCGGCGAACCCACGAGACCCATTCCAACCACGAGCGTTGGCTGGTGTCCTACGCCGACTTCATCACGCTTCTGTTCGCCTTTTTTGTCGTGATGTTTGCCAACTCGCAGGTGGACCGCGGCAAAGCCGCGCAGGTGTCCGAGTCCGTAAAGGGCGCCTTTGAGGGAGGCTCTTTAGTCACAACGCTTGACGGCTTTCTTGGCCGCTCCCGCGAGGTGAAGCCGGACGAGCGCGGCATGGGGAATGCGCCTGGCTCCTGGCATCCGGAATCGGTGGCGGTGGAATCGCAGGCCGTTGCGCTGCTTCCCTCCATGAAGTCCCTTGAGGCGCAGTTCCGCACCGAGATCGACGAAGGCAAACTGCATGTTGAGATGACGACGCGCGGAATCGTCATCAGCATGCGGGAGGCGGCCTTTTTCCAGGCCGGCGACGACAGCGTCAGGGTCTCCGCCCGGTCGATGATCGCGCGTCTGGCCGAGACTATCCGAAGCGTTCCGAATCCGGTTCGAATGGAAGGGCACACGGATTCCGTTCCGATTCACAACGAACGCTTCCGCAGCAACTGGGAGCTGTCCGCCGCCCGCAGCATCGCCATGATGGAGTTGATGACCACGCAGTTTGGCGTGCCTCGCGCCAAAGTCGCCATCGCAGGTTACGCCGACACCGCGCCCGTCGATTCCAATGACAGTGTCGAAGGCCGCGCGAAGAACCGCCGCGTCGACGTGATCATCCTCAGCCAATTGGGACAGACAGGCGAGCCGCCGCCACTGCGATAATGATGGGTTGTCCCTTTCGATCGACGACCAGATAACCTACCTCGGCAAAGGCTTTGCGGAAATCATTCGCGTAGAAGAGCTGCGGGCGCGCCTGCAATCCGGACGTCCGCTGCGGGTGAAAGCCGGTTTCGATCCCACCGCGCCGGACCTGCACCTGGGCCACACGGTTCTGCTTCGCAAGATGAAGCACTTTCAAGACCTCGGCCACACCGTCATCTTCCTTATCGGTGACGTCACCGGACTGATTGGCGATCCGACGGGACGCAACGTCACGCGTCCGCCTCTAAGCCGCGAAGAGATCGCGGCGAACGCCGAAACCTATAAGGCGCAGGTATTCAAGATTCTCGATCCGGAAAAGACGGAGATCCGCTTCAACAGCGAGTGGTTCGACGGGATGCAGTTCTACGATGTCGTCCGGCTGTCGTCAAAGTACACGGTGGCGCGGCTGCTGGAGCGTGACGACTTTTCAAAACGCATGCGCGAAAACACTCCAGTATCGGTGCATGAGCTTTTGTACCCGCTGGCCCAGGCGTACGATTCGGTGGCGTTGAAATGCGATGTTGAGCTGGGCGGCACGGATCAGAAGTTCAACCTGCTGGTAGGCCGCGAAATCCAACGCGACTACGGTGTCGCTCCGCAGATTGTGGCCACTACGCCGCTGCTTGAAGGGTTGGACGGCGTGGAGAAGATGTCGAAGTCGAAGGGCAACTATGTCGGGATTAATGAGCCGCCGGCCGCCATGCGCCAGAAGCTTTTGAACATTTCCGACGACCTGATGTGGCGCTATTGGGAACTGCTAACCGACGAATCCGTCGCGTCGATCGAGCGGATGAAGGCATCCGGCAATCCGCGCGCCGCGAAGGAAGCCTTGATCGAAAAGATCATCGGCGAATTTCATGGGGAATCGGCCAACTTCATGGACCGCTTCGAGGTGGGGGACCCACGGCTGAACCGTGTGCTGGTGGCGACGAAGAATGCGCCGTCGGTTTCCCGGGCCGATGAGCTGATCAAGAGCGGCGCGGTCCGTCTTGATGGTGAACCGGTGCAGACGCCGGCGCACCGCCTGGACCGCGGACGATATGTGTTGACCGTCGGCAAGAAGCCGCCGGTGACGGTGATGGTGCCATGAAAGCCCGCAAACGAATCGAGTGGAGATTTGGCAGCCGCCGGATGGCGTCGGGTGACCGGACGCTGCTGGCCGGGATGCTGGAGATTGCGCCGGAGCGGCAGGCCTCGCGCGATCCGATGGACGCCGACCGGGCGTTCGCAAAGGCGGTGGAGATGGAGGAGGCGGGCGCCGATCTGCTGCTGATTCAGCCCGACGCGTGGATGGCGGGCGTCAAGCGGGCTGCCGAAGCGGAGGAAGTACGGCGGCTTGTGCCCGTGCTGAAACGGCTGCGCGAGAAGCTTGCGATTCCAATCGGCGTGGTCACTGACCGAGCGTCGGCGGCGGAACGCGCCTTCGACCTGGGCGCCGAGTTCATTCTCGATCCCACCGGCCTGACGCAGGACCCGGTGCTGGCGAAGCTGATCGCGCAGCGCGACGGCGGGCTGATCACTGGACACTCACGCGGAAATCCCGAAGTTTGGCAGAAGCTTCCCACGTGGCAGGAGCCTTTGCCCGCGCTGCTGGCCGATCTGGACGCCAGCCTAAACCGGGCCCGGCGCGGCGGCGTGAAACAGGAAAGCCTGATGGCCGACCCCGGTCTTGGCTTCGGCAAGCGGAAGGAACAGAATCTCGAAATCATAGGCGGGCTGTCGCAACTGGAGCGGCTTAGCGTTCCCCTCTCGATCGCCGTAGCCGATCTTCACGACAGCGCGCCGGCGGTGGCAAGCCTGCTGGGCGCACACCTGATTCGCGCCACCGATGTCCCCGCGGCGCGTGCGGCGCTTGACTTGGCGGATGCAATCCAACTCAGCGCGACGCTTCGGCAGGAGCGGGCTGACAGCGAGGACAATAATGCGTCCCGCGTTGCGCGACCCGCAATCGCTGAACCGGCGTCCCGCACACTGGGCAAGGAAGGCCCGCCCTTCCGTAAACCTGGTGATCGTCCTGGAAACGGCCCTCCCGGCCGAGAGGGTCCACAAAGTCCGAAATCGTGGAACCGCCCGCCGCGACCGCCTCGCTAAGCAGTTCCACGATGATGGAGTGCAGCTGTGCTCCATTGACGCGGCTTGCGCTCTCCAGCGGATGCACGCTGGCGCGGAACAGCGCCTCATCCACGTAGATGTTTCCAAGACCCGATGCAAAAGTCTGATCGAGCAGAAGCGGCTTGATCGCGCGACGGCGCTCCAGCAGTCTTCGCGCAAATTCTTGCGGGTCCATGGCAAGAATATCCGGACCGATCACCGGCGCCGTGTCGGTCCACGCCAGCCGGCCGAATTTCCGGATGTCGTCATAAAAAACGGCAAGTCCTTCGAACGGCAGAATCTGTCGGGTGTGCGGCCCCGGCGCGCCGTGAATCCGGAACAAGCCAGTCATGCCGAGGCGGGCGACGAGACGCATCGCGGAAAATTCAAAGATGACTCCTTTGCCATGCCTCCAAACGCGAAGGAGGGGTCCGTAGCCGGGAAGACTTCGACCGGATAGCGCGCCGTTCAGCACCCGGGCAATCGTCTCGGCTTCCGGAAGCTCAGGCATACACTAACCATGATGCGAAAGATTTTGCTGGCGGGGGCTCTGATGCTTGCCGCCTGCCGCGACGCCTCCAAGCCCGTAGTCGGCGTCGTGCCCAAGGGAGCGAATCACATCTTCTGGCAGACGGTTCACGCGGGCGCGGTGAAGGCCGCTCGCGAGTACGGGTTAGAGGTGGAGTGGAACGCGCCGCTGCTCGAAGTGGATGCCAGCCGCCAGATCGCCATCGTTGAATCGATGGTCAATCGAAGGCTGGCGGGCATCGCGATCGCGCCGGTGGACCGTAAGGCTTTGGTGGCGGTGGTTGACCGCGCGGCGAAGGCCGGTATCCCGGTCGCGGTGTTCGATTCCGCCATCGACACGGAAAACCGGATCAGCTACGTCGCCACCGACAATCGCGAAGGAGGCCGCATGGCGGCGCGGCGCTTGGGCCAGCGGCTTGGAGGCAAGGGCAAGGTCGCCGTGATCGGATTTATGCCGGGAAGCGCATCGACGATGGAGCGCGAGGACGGATTCGCCGAGGAGATGCGAACGAAGTTTCCGCAGATGCAGATCGTCGCCACGCAGTTTGGAATGGCGGATCGCGCAAAGGCCATGGCGGCAACGGAGAACGTGCTGGCGGCGCATCCGGATCTGGCCGGCCTGTTTGCGGACAACGAATCCAGTTCGTCGGGCGCTGTCCAGGCGTTGAAGTCGCGCAAGGCGCGCGGCGTAAAGCTGGTGGCCTTCGACGCGTCGGAGCAGTTGGTGCAGGATCTGCGCGACGGCTGGATCGACGCGCTGCTGGTGCAGGACCCGTTCCGCATGGGGTATGAATCGGTACGCGCCGTCGGCATAAAGCGCGGCGGCGAAACTCCGGCGGCCAGGATCGATTCCGGCTGCAAGCTGATTGAGCGCAGCCAGCTGGACGACCCGGCGATTAAGGCTCTTCTCTTTCCGGATCTGTCGGAATGGCTGGGCGGCGCGGCCCGGCAGCACTAAGCCAGCAGTTCGGAAATCACCTGGCCGCCCACTTGGCTAAGCTGCTTCTCGCGGCCCGCGTGGAAGTACCGCAGCTTGTTATCGTCAAGGCCCAGCAGGTGGAGCAGCGTGACGTGGAAGTCCCGCAGCGGATGCACGACGCTTGCCGCGGCTCCTCCGGTCTCGTCGGTTTCGCCAACAATCGAACCGGCGCGCACGCCGCCGCCGGCCATCCACACCGTCATTGCGTTGGCGTTGTGATCGCGGCCCCAGGCTTGCGTGCCTTGGCGGATGCCGTTGTCCGGGCTGCGGCCAAACTCACCCGCCCACACCACCAGCGTGTCGTCCAGCAGGCCGGTGCGCTTCAGGTCGGCCAGCAGTCCCGCAACCGGTTTGTCGATTGCGCGGAGACGCGATCCATGCGCCTTGTCGATGTAGTCGTGCGAATCCCATCCCATCACCACCACCTGTACGAATCGCACGCCGGCCTCGATCATCCGCCGCGCCAGCAGACAGCGGCGTCCCACCGCATCGGCCTCCTTGTCGGGCCCGCCAATTCCGTATATCGACTTCGTCGCCGGCGCTTCGCTGTCGATGTCCAGCACCTTCGGCATCTCGGCCTGCATTCGAAACGCGAGCTCGTAGCTTTCGATACGAGCCGCAAGATCGTCGTGATGAGGATGCTGATCGCGATGACGGCGGTTGAGATCCTGCAGGAATTCCAGGTTGGCGCGCTGACGCTCCGGCGTCATGCCGGGCGGCGGGGCCATGTCAAGAACGGGCGCACCTTGCGCGCGCAGTGGGGTTCCCTGGTAATAGGCGGGCAGATATCCGCTGCCCCAGTTCGCCGCGCCACCCTGCGGATAGGCCACGTCGGGCAGTACGACGAACCCCGGCAGGTTGCGATTCTCCGTGCCCAATCCGTACGCCACCCACGCGCCGACAGCCGGGTCTCCGCCGAACTGATTCCCGCAGTTCAGATGGTAGAGCGCCGTGGGATGGTTGACGCTCTCGGCCTTTAGGCCACGATAGAAGCAGACATCGTCGACTACGCCACCGAAGCTTTCGAGAAGCGTGTTGATCTCGATTCCCATCTTCCCCGCGCGCTTGAACTCAAACGGGCTGCGAACGTAGTAACGCTCGCCCGTGTTCATGTTGGCTTCAAACTTCGTCCGCTCCTTCTGAAACTTCGTCATGTGAAGTTCGGTCAGCTTGGGCTTTGGATCGAACGTGTCTATGTGGCTGGGGCCGCCTTCCATCAGCAGAAAGATGCAGCGCTTGGCCTTCGCCGCATGATGCGGACTCTTCGCATCGAGAACTCCAGCCTGCGCAGTGTCCTGACCAAGAAGCGCCGTCAACGCAATCGATCCCAGGCCCATGCCCGAACCGAAAAGCAATTCCCGCCGGGTGGGCGAGGCCGTCAGAATCCGCGACCTAGTAGACATAGACAAACTCATTCGCATTCAAAATTCCCAGTAAAACATCGGCCAGCGCGCGAGTCTCCGGCGCAACGGCGGACACATGCAGATTCTCCTCGTACCCCGGAGGCCGCTCCTGCTGTTGGAAGCGGAACTGCTCGCCGGTAAGTTCACTGGTGATCGTGTGCACGATGGGTTTCTGCTTCGCTGGGCCGGCGGCTGGATGGGCGCGATGGAACGCCGTCATCTTTGTAAGGTGTGCCGCCCCAAGGGCTATATCCTCATCCGTAGCGTCCCGTCCGTATGACAGAAGAAACGCGCGCCGCAACGCGCCAGCCGGAGACGGCGACTCGCGGACTAAGCGGTCCGCCATCGCCAGCGCCATGTCGTTCGCAAAGGAACTGTTCAGCATCGTAAACGCCTGCGTTGGAACCGTGGACGCCTCGCGCCGCTCACAAGACAGATCCGGGCCCGCGCCATTGAACACTTCGATTGCCGGATCGGCGAGGCTGCGCTGCTGGAACATGTAGATGGTTCGCCGGTTGCGCAGGCGCTTCTCCGGTGACGGAAAGTACGCGGGCTGCAGCGATCCCATCGCGTGCCGCGGTTGTTGCGCGACATCCTCGTTGATCTGCGGCAGCGCGCCGGGACCTCCCGCTTCCAGACTCAGCTCGCCGGACACCGCCAGGATGCTGTCGCGAATCTCCTCGGCTTCCAATCGCCGCGGCGGGAAGTAGGCCAGCAGCTGATTGGCGGGATCACGCTCGATGACGATCTTCATCGCCGGGTGCCCGCCAGCCTGCCGGTAGGTTTCCGACATCAGGATCTTCCGGTGAAGCGCCTTGATGCTCCAGCCGTCTTCCATGAAGGATTGCGCCAGCCAGTCCAGCAGTTCGGGATGGGTGGGCTTTGCGCCCATCTTGCCGAAGTTGCTGGTATCGGCGGCGATGCCACGCCCGAAGTGATACTGCCACACCCGGTTGACGATCACGCGCGCAGTCAAAGGATTCTCGGCATTCGCGATCCAGTTGGCCAGCGCCAACCGCCGCCCGTCCGTTGAGGTTGGAATGGCGGCCTCCGGAAATCCGCCGTATCGCGCAGGCGCGGCCAACACTCCAGGCGCTACCCGCTCGCCCGGGGCTTGCAGGCTGCCTCCCGCCAGGATGTTTACGTCGGCCGGCGTGTACTCCGCCCGCTTCGAATACTTCAGATTCGGTCCGCCGTCCGTCGCGCCATCCATCGGACCGCTGGACACCGCGAATGCTTTCGCCGCATAGCGGTCCAGAGACTCGCGGTATAACTGCTGGTGCTTCTGGTGCAGCTTGAACTCTTCGAATTCCTCCGCCGAAAGCTCTTTCATCGCCGCCGTATTCTCGGCTGGCGTTAACGACTGGTTGGCGGGAATCGATTGCTTCGCCCGCAGCCGTTCTTCGGCAAGCGTTCGGAAGTGGGCCAACCGGGCGTCCGTTTTCTCGATCGACTGCTGAAGGCGCGCCTTGCCGGCTTCCATGTCTCGGGTGTTCTCGGTTTGAAGGAATGGCGCGGCGGGACGCGCAAACTCCGTGCTCGCGAACGCGGCCTGAATGCGGTAGTAGTCGGCGGTCGGAATGGGGTCGAACTTGTGATCGTGGCATCGCGCGCAACCCGTGGTCATGCCCAGGAAGACAGTTCCCACCGCGCCGGCAACGTCGTCCAGCCACATCTGCCGTGTGACGGCTTCGACAGACATAGCGGTGTGCTCCCATGGGCCGGAGCGCAGAAAACCGGTGGCGATCAGGCTTTCGACATCGCCGGGTTTCCACTCGTCGCCCGCAATCTGCTCCCGCACGAACTGGTTATACGGCTTGTCCCGGTTGAATGACCGGATCACGTAGTCGCGGTACCGCCATGCATTCGGGCGCTCAAAGTCGTTGGAGTAGCCGTTCGTGTCGGCATAGCGGACTATATCCAGCCAGTGGCGCGCCCAACGTTCTCCATATCGAGGCGACGCCAGCAGGCGGTCGACTACCTTCTCCCACGCGTCGGCTGAACGGTCGCTGACGAACGCGTCGATCTCCGCGGGTGCGGGCGGCAGACCTGTCAGATCGAACGTCACTCGTCGCAGCAACGTGCGCCGGTCAGCGGCAGGCGCGGGCGTCAGATCTTTCTCGCGAAGCCGGGAACGGATGAACGAATCGATTGAGTGTTCGCCCTTCGAAACGCTCAGCGGCTTCAGCGCCCACAGGTCGGCCGGGGCATAGGTCCATTTCACAGCGCCCGCGTCCGCCCAAGGTGCGCCGCCGTCAATCCATTCTTTGAACGCCGCCAACGTCTCCGGCTTCAGCCGTTTTGCTTCGCCGCCGGGCGGCATGCTCAGCGCGCCTTTGCCAATCAAGACCTGATAGAGAAGGCTGTCCCCCGCGTTGCCGGGAATCACCGATGGTCCGCGCTGGCCGCCGCGAAGCAGGCCTTCACGCTGACGAAGGTCAAGCCCGGCGAGAGTCTGCCCTTCGCCATGGCAGCCCAGACAGTCGCGCTTCAGCGCGGGAAGAATCGAGGTTTGAAACAGATCCTCTGCAGGGCCGGCGAAGCCAACCGCAGAAGCAGCAATACCACACAAAAGCATGCGCGCACGGGGCATCATCGTATCCTAAGTTTACTCCCGGCCCTGTGCGATAGCGATAATGGAGAGGCGCAGCGGCTGAATGAAGAAACCGAATAGTCCTCAGAAACGGCCGCTCCAGAAGACTGCCAAGTCCGGATCAGCCGGAGAAGTGGTGGGTCGAACCGGTGTCGTGTTCGGTGGCGTCGCCGAAAACATCCGCAGCAAACTCCCGTTCTACCCGAGCGACTTTCGCGACGGCTTCCGGGTGAAGGTGCTGTCGTCGGTCTTGTTCATGTTCTTCGCGTGCATCGCCCCCGCCGTAGCCTTCGGCGGATTGATCGCGCAAATGACGAACGGCGCGATCGGCGCGGTTGAAATGCTGGTTAGCACCGCCTTTTGCGGTGTCGTTTACGCGCTGCTGGCGGGGCAACCGCTGGTGATACTCGGCAGCACGGGCCCGGTGGTCATCTTCATCGCCTTGCTATTCGATTTGTGCCAGCGGTTGAGCCTGCCGTTTATGCCGACGCTGAGTTGGGTGGGCCTGTGGACGGCGGCAATCCTGATTGTGCTTGCGGCAACCGAGGCCAGCCGGCTGATCACTTGGTTCACGCGCTTCACCGACGAAATCTTTGCCGCGCTGATCTCGCTGATCTTTATCTACGAGGCTCTGTCAGACACGCTGGGCGGCTTGGGCGATCCCAGCATGCCAAAAGAGTCCGCGCTACTCGGAGTGGTCCTCGCCCTCGGAACGTACATCCTGGCTACGCAAATTTCCGAGCTGCGGCGGACTCCGTTTCTTAACCCCGCCAGCCGGAATCTGCTGTCCGATTTCGGCCCCACGATTGCCATCGTCGTGATGACCCTCGCCGCGGCAGCCATGCAGCCCGTCACCGTTCCGACGCTGCCAGTGCCTTCGGAGTTCGGCACCACTTCCGGAAGGGCATGGCTGGTTGACTTGAACGTCGCCCCCCTTTGGGTGAAGCTTGGCGCCTGCGTGCCGGCCCTTCTGGTTTCGGTGCTGCTTTTCCTCGACCAGAATATTACCGCCCGCCTGATCAACAACCCCCGGCATTCGCTGAAGAAGGGATTCGGCTACCACTTGGACCTGCTGATCATCGGAGTCCTTGTTGGCGTATGCGCCCTGTTCGGGCTGCCGTGGATGGTGGCGGCCACCGTACGTTCGTTGAATCACGTCCGCAGTCTCTCCACCGTCAAGTCAGTGGCCGGGGAGGACAAGATCGAATCCGTTGTCGAGAACCGCGTTTCCGCGCTCGCGATTCACGCGGCCATTGGCGTCTCGATTCTGTTTCTCAATCAGTTAAAGACCGTGCCGATGCCCGTGCTTTTCGGATTGTTCCTTTTCATGGGCGTTTCCTCAATGGGTGGAAATCAACTGTTCGAGCGGATGAAGTTGTGGTTCACCAATCCTGAACAATTCCCCGAGACCTACTACCTGCGGTCAATACCCAGAGGCGTGGTCCATCTGTTTACCGCGATTCAGGTGGTTCTGCTGGCGTGCCTGTGGTTTCTGAAAACGTCTTCGCTGGGGATTCTATTCCCTCTCTTGATCGCTTTTCTTGTACCGGTAAGGCTCCTGCTTGACCGCTTCTTCGACCCTGGTCATCTGGCGAAGTTGGATGCCGAGGAAGGTCCGGAGTCCGAGCAGGATGCCACGCTTGGGCCTTGAGGCAAGAGAGCCGGGCCTTCCTCCGAAGATAGCCCCGGCTCTTGGTTAAGCTCCGCTTAGGCTTGGCGCTTGATACGCCGGACCAGGAACAGAATTCCCGCCGCCGCGGTCAGCATTGCGCCAGTGGCAGGCTCCGGAACCGGCGACGGTTCGCCGAACAGGAAGTCGTCCATCTTTACCGTGTCTGTTGGTGAGCCGCTGGTGATCCGCACTCGCGCGACCGATGAGGAATCGAAAGTGACGCCCAGGAACGAAAAGCTGGCGTCGCCCGTCGTTGAAGGAGCGAAATACTTGCCCAGCGACTTGTTGGCCGCCGAGAAGAATTCCAAGCCCGCCGATTCCGCTTCATTGACGCCGAGAAAGATAACGCCGAACGCCGATGTCAGCGCCAAGGTTGTCTGATCGGCGGGAGAGCGGAACTCCACGTCGGTATAGATACTGTCTACCGGCGAAAAGATTCGCTGCGGGCTGAAGGGACCGAAGTCGCCCCCTCCGGCCGTGATCGAAACCAATAGACTGGTTCCCGGTGTCGAGAACAGAATTCCGCGGGCGCGCCCCGGCGTGCTGCCGTTAAAGAAGTCGCCCGGGAAAGGATTCGGATCGGTCGCCCCGGCGGGTACACCGTCCCAATTGACTTCGCGCCGGCCTGAATCGAAAGAGACTGGAAGGTTAGGATTCAACGCCCCGCCGATATCCGAGCGGAAAGCGTCAAGGGTTGCAACGAGAGAGACCGGATCGGGTCCGGCGACAGAGAAAACGGTTGCGCCGGTGGCCGGTATGAAACTGGCGAACGTGGCGATTGCGATAGAAACGGGTCTTTTCCACATGGAAGCAGTATGCGGATTGTGGAGTTCAATAACCTGCAGGCCGGGATAAAATATGAATCAAAACAAAATAAAAACCGGAGTCCGAGAGGGTAACGAGGAGCACCGTCTTTGGAAGATTCGGCAGTAGTTTATCTATTCGGACCTTTTCAACTGGAGCCAAGGGAGCGGCGGCTTCTGCGCAACGGGACGCCGGTTGCGCTGACGCCGAAGGTGCTGGATTTGCTCTGCCTGCTTGTCCGGTATCAGGGCAGCGTTCTGGCCAAAGACCGGATCATGGCGGAGATCTGGGCCGACACCATCGTCGAAGACGCCAACCTTGTGCAGAGCATCTCCGTTCTGCGGCGGGCGCTGGGTGGCAGCGGCGGCGAGTATATCGAGACGGTCTCCCGAGTCGGCTACCGGTTTGTGCCGGAGGTGGAGGTGGCCGCCGCTGTGGCGCATGTTCACGAACCGCATCCCGCGCCGGTTGAAACCCGCTACACGCTTTCCGGCGACGTCAATCTCGCCTATCAGGTGGTGGGCGGCGGTCCGATCGACATCGTGTTCGTGATGGGCTGGGTATCGCACTTGGAGTACTTCTGGACGGAGCCTTCGTTCGCGCGCTTCCTCCGCAAGCTGGCGTCGTTTTCCCGCGTCATTCTTTTCGACAAGCGCGGAACCGGATTGTCGGATCGAGTGCCGCACACGGAAATGCCTACGCTGGAACAGCGGATGGACGATCTACGCGCAGTGATGGATGCCGCTGGCAGCAAGCGGGCGGTGATCCTTGGTGTTTCCGAAGGCGGCCCGATGTCGGCGCTGTTTGCCGCCACCTATCCGGAGCGCACCGCGTCCCTGGTGATGATCGGCACGTACGCCAAACGCCTACGGGACGCGACGTATCCGTGGGGGCCCACTCCTGAGGAGCGCGCCGCATACTTGCGCCAGATTCGCGAGCAGTGGGGAGGTCCCGTCGGGATTGAGGAACGCGCGCCCAGCCGGGCCGCCGATCCGGCGTTTCGCGAGTGGTGGGCCACATACCTGCGCATGGGGGCAAGTCCTGGCGCGGCGCTGGCGCTGACGCAAATGAACGCGGAGATTGATGTACGGGCGGTGCTGCCCTCGATCCGCGTGCCGTCGCTGGTGATCCACCGGACGGGCGACCAGTGCTTGAAAGTGGAGGAAGGCCGCTACGTGGCGTCGCTGATTCCGGGCGCGCACTTTTCAGAACTGCCCGGCGACGACCATCTGCCTTTTGTCGGAGATCAGGACGCGATCCTCGACGAGATCCGCGCGTTTCTCGATGAGGTCCGGCAGGAGCAAGTGCCGGAGCGGGTTCTCTGCACCGTGATGTGCTTCGGCGTCGCAAGGGGCGGGGCCGAGTTGAACTCAGGGATTCAGAGAGAGATTCAATGGTTTCGCGGCCAACCGATCGAAACGCGCGTCGCGGCGTCGGCGATCTTTGACGGTCCCGCGCGGGCCATCCGGTGCGCGGCGTCTATCGTCGGTCTGGCCCGCCGTCACGGCGCTCCGGGCCGGGCAGGTCTTCATACCGGAGAGTGCGACCGCGTTGGCGAGAATGCGTTTTCCGGAACGGCGGTAGAGATCGCATCCAAGGTTCTGGATCAGGCCGCGCGGGATGAGGTTTTGGTTTCCAGCACCGTCCGGGATCTGGTGGCGGGCTCGGGCATTCTTTTCCGTCCGGCGGCGGACCGGGTCGTGCTAAGCGGCGACGAAGAATGGCGCTTGTACCAGGTGCAGGCGGATCGCCCCTAGCTGCACTAGGGTGCCGGATCGCCGGGGTACGCTACAATCGACTTTCCGATGAGTGAAGCGGTCGCGCTCCGCACAACACCCCTGAATTCCGTCCATCGGCAGATGGGCGCCAAGATGGTCGATTTCGGCGGCTGGGACATGCCCGTGCAGTATTCGGGCATCCTCGACGAGCATGCGGCGGTTCGAAATGCCGTTGGCCTGTTCGACGTTTCGCACATGGGCGAGATCGTGATTCGAGGCCCGCAGGCGCTGGATTGCGTAGACCACGTTTCGTCTAACTGGGCGGCCAAGCTGGTTCCCGGGCAGGTGCACTATTCGGGCCTGCTCTACGACCACGGCGGTTTTGTCGACGACATTCTGGTGCACAAAGTCTCGGACGAAGAGTTCTTCGTCTGCGTAAACGCCTCCAATCAGGATAAGGACTACGAGCACATCGCATCGAACAATCGATTTGACGCAACGGTCGAGAATGCGGGATCGCGATTCGCGCAGATTGCCGTCCAAGGGCCGAAGGCGCTGCCCACCCTGCAGAAGTTGACGCCACTGGCGCTGGAGCCGATCGGCTATTACCACTTCGCGGACAGCGAAGTTTGCGGCGTGCCGGCGCGCGTTGCGCGAACAGGCTACACGGGCGAAGACGGATTCGAGATTTACGTGGCGCCGGAAGAGGCTGCGCGAATCTGGCAGGAACTGTTGGACGCCGGCGCGGAGTCCGGCATCAAGCCCTGCGGCCTGGGCGCGCGAAACACGTTGCGCCTGGAAGCGAAGATGGCGCTTTACGGACACGAAATCGACGCCACAATCACGCCCTTCGAGGCGGGATTGGGCTGGATCGTGAAAATGGAAAAGCCGTCGTTCGTTGGCCGCGAGGCATTGCTGAAGCAAAAGGAATCGGGGGTCCGCCGAAAACTCGCGGGCTTCGAGATGACGGCCCGGGGCATTGGGCGCGACGGATATGAAGTGATGCTGGATGGTGAGCGCGCCGGATGGGTGACCTCCGGCGGACCTTCGCCAACCACCGGCAAAAATATCGGCCTTTGCTACCTTCCGCCGGAGAAGTCTGCCGTTGGACAGACAATCGGCATTCTGATCCGGAACCAGCCGGTTGAGGCGCGGACGGTGGCGACACCTTTTTATAAGAGAGCGAAATAAATCATGTATCCGGAAAAGTTCCGCTACACCAAAGAGCACGAATGGGTCCAAGTGGAAGGCTCCACGGGAACGATCGGCATCACGCATCATGCGCAGAGCGAGCTGGGCGACATCGTCTACGTCGATCTTCCAAAGATAGGCGCGAAGTACGCGC
Organism: Bryobacteraceae bacterium; assembly: GCA_041746955.1. Lineage (GTDB taxonomy): Bacteria > Acidobacteriota > Terriglobia > Bryobacterales > Bryobacteraceae > JAPKYZ01. The sequence continues at coordinate 120,421 of JBGTFZ010000083.1, read as the reverse complement.
AAGGCGCCACTTTTGGCTCGGTTGAGTCCGTCAAGGCAGTGTCGGACATCTACGCGCCGGTTTCCGGAGAAGTGCTGGAGATCAACGACGCGCTGGCCACCGCGCCGGAAAAGCTAAACCAGGAGCCGCACGACGCGTGGCTGATCAAAGTGAAACTTGAAAGCCCGGGTGAAATAGAACAACTACTTTCGGCTGCCGATTATCAAACATATATCGGAGCCTGAATCATAAGTGCGTTATCTCCCTAAATCCACCGACGAGCGGAACGAGATGCTCGCCACGATGGGCGTGCAGTCGATGGACGATCTCGTTGCGCAACTGCCCAATGCGGCACGGCTGAAGCGGCCGCTGGACATCGCGCCAGGAAAGTCGGAATTCGAAATCGTCGACTATTTTCGCGCGCGCGGTAACGATTGCGCAACGGGGTACGCTTCGTTCCTTGGCGCGGGCGTCTATAACCACTATCGTCCCGTCATGACGGACGTCATCGTGTCGCGCAGTGAGTTTCTGACGTCGTACACGCCGTATCAGGCGGAGATTTCTCAGGGAACGCTGACGCAGATCTTCGAGTTTCAGACCATGGTCTGCCAGCTTACCGGCATGGAAGTGGCGAACGCTTCCATGTACGACGGCTCTTCCGCAGTGCCGGAAGCAGCGATGATGGCGGTCCGCATTACCGGACGAAGCAAGACACTGGTGGCGCGGAGCTTGCATCCGGAATACCGCGAAGTTCTCACAACCTACGCGCGGCATCAGGGAATGCCGGTTGAGGAGTTCGGCTACCAGCCGGAAACGGGACGGATCGACATTGACGACCTTGCGGCGCGCATCGACTCCGACACCGCGGCCGTCATCGTGCAGTCGCCGAATTTCTTCGGTTGCGTGGAGCGGATTCAGGAAGTGGCGGAGCTTGCGCACCGGAAGGGCGCGCTGCTGGTGTTTGCCTTTACGGAAGCGGTGTCACTCGGCTTGCTGGAACCGCCGTCTGAAGCCGACATCGTCGCGGGCGAACTGCAAAGCTTCGCCATCTCGCCCAGCTATGGCGGCCCGTTTGCGGGCATCATTGCGACCAAGGAAAAGTTCATTCGCCAGATTCCGGGCCGGCTTGTCGGCGAAACTCGCGACGCCAACGGCAACCGCGCTTTTTGTCTGACGCTTTCAACGCGAGAGCAGCATATCCGCCGCGAGAAGGCGACATCGAACATCTGCACCAATCAGGCGTTGATCGCGTTGATGGCCACTGTCTATCTCAGCGTGTTTGGCAAGGAAGGATTGCGGGAGCTGGCGATCCAGAATCTTTCGAAGGCCCACTATCTGGGCGATCGTCTGCTGCCCGCCTTCAGCGCGCCGTACTTCAACGAGTTTGTGGCGACGATTCCCGACCCGGCGGAGGCGAATCGCGCATTGCTGGGCCGCAAGATTGTCGGTGGGTTGGACCTCGGCAGGTTCTATCCGGAGCTTGCGGGCCACATGCTTCTCTGTGCGACGGAGATGTCGAAGAAGACGGACATGGATACCGTGATTGACGTTCTTGGAGGCAAGTCGTGATCCGAAAAGTATCGCCGCACATTACGCAGAATGAGGCGCTGCTCTTCGAGATGAGCTCGCCCGGGAAGAAGGGCTATCAACTTCCGGACCTCGACGTCCCGGAAGTGGACCCCGGCAAGGCTCTGGGCAAAAGCGCGGTGCGCGACGAGATCGAAGGCTTTCCGGAAGTCAGCGAAGTGGAGGTGATCCGCCACTTCACGCGACTGTCCACCTGGAACTACGCCATCGATCTGGGCATGTATCCGCTGGGCTCCTGCACGATGAAGTACAACCCGCGGATTAACGAGACGGTCGCCCGCACAGAGGGTTTGGCGTGGGCCCACCCGTATCAGCCCGAAGAGTTGTCGCAGGGCGCGATGGAAGTGATGGCGGTGCTGGAAGCCGCGCTGGCCGAGATTACGGGAATGGATGCGGTGACGCTTCAGCCGGCAGCCGGCGCGCATGGTGAGTTCACCGGCATTCTGCTGATTCGCGCGGCGCTGGAGAAAACCGGGAAGCCCCGCAAGAAGATCCTATGTCCGGATTCGGCGCACGGCACGAATCCCGCCACGGCCCAGATGGTCGGCTATGAAGTGGTGAACATCAAGTCGAATTCACTCGGCATGGTCGATGTTGCGACGCTAGCCGCCGCGGTGGACGACGATGTCGCGGCGTTGATGGTGACCAATCCGAATACCGTTGGCGTTTTCGAGCAGGACATCGCCCAGGTTGCGGAGATCCTTCACGCAAAGGGCGCGATGCTCTACATGGACGGGGCCAACATGAACGCGCTGGTGGGCATATCGAGGCCGGGGGACTTCGGTGTCGATGTCATGCACTTGAACCTGCACAAGACTTTCTCGACGCCCCACGGCGGCGGAGGTCCCGGCGCGGGCGCGGTGGCGATGAAGAAACACCTGGAGCCCTTCGCACCATTCCCCCGTCTTGCGCGAACTCCGCAAGATGCCTGGACATGGAACTACGACCGCCCCGATTCTATTGGCCGCGTGCGCGCGTTCTATGGCAATTTCGGCGTGCTGGTGCGGGCGCTGGCGTACATCATGGCGCACGGCGGACCGGGCCTGCGCAACGCGACACTGGATGCGATTCTGAACGCCAACTACATTCGCAAGGCGCTGGAACCGTACTACGAACTGCCCTACAAATCTCCTTGCATGCATGAAGTCGTGTTCTCCGACGACCGGCAGGCGGCGAAGGGGATCAAAACGGGCGACATTGCGAAACGCCTGATCGACTATGGCTTTCACCCGTACACAGTCAGCTTCCCGCTGATCGTTCACGGCGCGCTGATGATCGAGCCTACGGAGACCGAATCGAAGAGAGAGATCGACCTGTTTATCGACGCAATGAAGTCGATCGCGCAGGAAGTGCTGGACGATCCGAAGATGGTTCTGGACGCTCCGCACAGCACGCGCTGCCGCCGGGTGGACGAAGTGTCGGCTGCGCGCCGTCCCGTCGTCCGCTGGAAGCCGCCGGTGCAACAGAGCCGTGCCGCAGACTAATCCCGAAGCGTATACGGGTCGATCAGCAGCACGCGATGGTTCTCACTGTCGCCAACGAATACCTCGCCCTTCGCGTTGACGTAGATGCCATGCGGGCGCTTCAGCCCGTCCAGAATCACCTTCACCTCGCCGCTATGCGGATCGATCCGCGACACCTGATGGCTTTCCGTGTCGGCGATCCAAACGCCGCCGTCGGGTGACCACGCAATTCCCTTTGGTCCGTGCAATTTCTCCGCCACCGTTTCAAGTGCCCAGTCTCCAGTGCGGACACGAAGGACCGCATTGCCTTCCCGAAGCGCCAGCCACATCGTGCCCGACGGATCGAAATCGATCGCCCTAGGGCCACGCACGGGCCGGTCCTCTCCACCCAGCACCGTCTCAATCGTTCCGGTGGCGGGATCTATGCGGCGCACGCGGTGGTTGCGGATGTCGCAGACCAGCAGACGCCCCTGAGGATCGAACTGAATCGCGTGCGGCTGATTCAACTGGGCTTTCGCGGCCGGGCCGCCGTCGCCTGAAAAGCCCGCCTCGCCGGTGCCCGCAACTAAGGTCACCGCGCCGGACTTCCGGTCGAGCCGTTTCACGACGTTCGCCTTCATATCGACGAAGTACAGGTCGCCGCGCTTGTCGAACCGGACTTCGTAAGGCTCGTTCAGGCCGTCAACGACCACCGACAGTTGGCGGGCCTTCCGGTCGAAGCGGTAGATCTTATGGTCGTCGATGGAGCAGATGTACAGCGCGCCATCGGGGCCTTCAACCAGTCCGTACGGATTTCGGATCTCCACCAGCGTCGTCACTTTCGGTGCCCCGTATACGCTGAAGAAGGCGAGTGGCAGCAGCAAGCACGTCAGCAACGCCGATCTCTTCCATCGGCAGGCGGCGGATGATCTCGCGCATGGCGGTTCGCGGCGCCCAGATCGCGGGGTCCATGGGTCCAAACAGCGCGACCACTGGAGTTCCCACTGCCGCGGCAAGATGCGTGATTCCCGAATCGTTTCCAATGTAGAGTTTCGCTCCTCGAAGCCAACAGGCTAACTCATACAGATCCGCGATGCGGGGCGTGCCATCGCGGTTCACGGCGAACTCCGCGTCCAGAGCAGTCGCGACAGCCTGGAAACGGTCCAGCGGCCAGTTCTTGGACAGGCTTGCAGAGAACGGATGGACGACGATCCGGGTTCTCTCGACCTCCGGAACCCGAATGCGTGGAGTGCCCAGCGGCGGCGGAAGCGCCGGGAAGAAGCGGAACGGCAAACGCGCCACCGCATCGCGGAAGTCTTCACGATTCGTCCCGTACCAGGACACGATGTCGTCGAAACCGGCAAGCGCGTCGAAAGCGGGAGACTCGGTCAGGCCCACAAGATCCAGACCCGTTGAGGCGATGGGCCGCACGCGATCCGCAAACTGAACCAGTGGACATACCGCTGACGGCGCCCATACTTCCGTGTAGTGCGCGCGCAGATCCTCCATCGCGGGGAATGTAAGGATGCAATCTCCAATCGCGCCGGGACGAATCAACAGGCGGCGCACGGTGCTTAGCGAATTTCGATGGGCAGGCGGATTTCGACGGTCTTCGGAGGCAGGCAGAGCTTGTCCGTGCATGCCTGATAGCGAAACTTTCCCAACGCCATGATGAGACCGGGAGTTGCACTCGCGGGAACCTTCAGGTGCGTTTCGATTGAGAAGTCATGAGTGAAGACGCTCAGCGGCTTTTCGCTGAACGCATACTTCTCCATCGCGGGTTTAGGGAACACGACCGAATATTCTTCCACCGGCTTTGCATCCCATGTCAGGCGCATCGGGATCAAGTACTCCTCCAGCGGCGTGTTGGAGTTCACGTGGTAGCCCGGCCGCACTTTCACCGGCAGGACCACGGTGGCCGTCTCGCCTCGTTTCGCCGCGATCTTCGCGGGCGGAGGAACGGTTAGAGCCTCAGTCTGCGCGGGCGACGATTGGGCGATTGCCGCCAGCATCGCCGGCACGAGGAGCCTGTTCGAGAAGCTTTTCAATGTCATTCTGATATTCGCTCTTGCTGACCAAGCCGACATGGACGGAAGCGATCCTTCCTTCGCGATCCAGCACGAAGGAAGTCGGCAGGGAGTCCACTCCGCCGTAGGACTGCGCAACCGTCTCGTCGCCCAACAGCGTCCGGTAGTTCACGTTCTTGTCGCGAATGTAGGGGCGGACGACTTCCCAGCCATCGTCGTCCATCGCCACGCCGATCACGGCGAAGCCCTGGTCGCGGTATTTGGTTTCGAAATCGATGAACCACGGGATCTCGATCTTGCAGGGCCCGCACCATGTGGCCCAAAAGTTCAGCAGTACGATCTTCCCTTTGTAGTCGGACAGCTTGACGACCTTGCCGTCGGCGTCCTTCAACTGAAACTCCGGCGCCTTCTTTCGCGAGGCCAGCGGCTTCACTTCGTGTTTGGCTTGCGTGGTTGTGGGTCCGCAGGACGCAGCTATCAGAGCTGCCGCCGTAATCGTCAAGACAGCCCCGCAAAACCGCTTCATGATCCGATTATATCGGCAGGCGGCGGCGCGCGATCAAATTGTCGAACCAGCGCTTGCGAACGCGCCGCGCTGTCAGCGTCAGCGTGAACTCCTCGTGCTGCTGGCCGCCCGAGAAATACCACGCCGCAGTGTCGCAGAAGCTCTCGCAAATATAGTCTTTCCAGATACGCCCGGTCGTGTTCTTCAGTTTCACCTTGCGCATCTCGGCGGACCATCCCAGTTCGCCACGGACGCGGTTCCGGCGTTCCGTCTTTACCAGCCGCTCCCAACTGGCGCGCGCGCGCTGGTCCAGCCGCTGCCAGACGAAGTGAAACATCTCGTGCGAGAAAATCCGGATCAGTTCGCGGGCGTCGTCCAGCAGTGAAGAATCGAGCAGTAGCTCGCGCTTGTGAAGGAACGCGGCGGCGTGTACTTCTTCGCCTCCTCGCAACACCAACTGGCCATTGGCCACCTGCAACGAACTCTTGAACCGGATCTTCATATCACTCATGGCGTTGTTTTCGGCGGCGTCTGACCCGGCCGGGTGAAGAACTCCTCGTTCTCAAACTTGACGTCCATGGAACTGCGCACGCCCTGGAACCATGTACTGAAGCGTTCCTGGCGAATCTGAGTGAGAAGCTGGTCCCGCACTTGGTCCAGCGGCTTCGAGTCGATCTTCTCCAGCTTGAAAATGTAGAACCCATTCGACTGGCGGATCGGCTCCGTAACGCCGCCGGGTTGAAGCGCGAACACGGCGGTCTTCACGGGTTCCGGAAGCGGATCGGTCTGGCGCATCGGCGGATAGTCGCCATTCTTTTCGCGCGACGTCGCCTCTTCGGAATGCTCCTTCACCAGGGCCACGAAATCCGCGCCGCCCGCAGCTTGTTTCTGAAGATCGTCCGCTTTCGTTTTGGCTTCAGCTTCCGTGCGCCCGTCGGCGCCGAAGGCGACGTAGAGGACCTTGGTCAAGTACTGTGAATCTCCGCCCCCGGATTTCGCGTACCGTGCTTGAATCTCCTCTTCGCTGATGGGCGTGTCGTTCATTTTGCGCTCCATCAGGCTCTGCATCAACACCGCCTCGCGGGAGTAGCGGACACGTTCCTTATACGGCGATTCCTGATCCAGTTTTTCGTCGATGGCAATCGAAGCCAGCTTCGACTGCAGCGCATATTGGCGTACGAACTCGCGCGCGTCTTTCTGGTAAAACTGCTTGATCTGCGGACCCATGGCGTCCACCATGGATTCGATCTCACCTGCGGTAATCGGCTTGCCGTCGGCGATCGCGACCACAGTATCGGGCGCTACCTTCGGCGCCGCCGTGCCGCTAGCCGGTGCAGTGGCGTTCTGTGCAAACGCGCATGCAGCTAGCGCTGGAATCAGGAGAAAGAATTGAGGGTACGTCAAGACTCCTCCATTTTATCAGATCGGCTAAGTTATTGAATTGAAATGGGCCCAGCCGCCAAAACGCCGAAGCCCTCCTCGTCGCGGACGTTGCAATAGGGGTTTTTCCCGAAGCCATAATGCAGCACCGCGCCTTCGGGAAGCTTCCCCTGAATCGACAGATTGATCTTGTCTTTATCGATGGTGGCCTTGTAGATGGCCTGCACTTCCTCGCCGTGGATGCCGTGGATGGAGAATCCGCTTACCCGTCCTTCTGACACCAGCTTGCCGTTGACCTCGTCAAAGCTGACTGCCAGCACTCCATCTTTCATCTCGACCGACTTCAGCCGCGGACCCCTCTTCGCGGAACCGGCGGCGAACTGTGCCATATTCTGGCCGATCCGCTTCAGGTCCGGAGTGCTGACGTGGATCTGATCGTCCAGGGCGCTATCGATCGAACTGAATACCGCGGTCGCGGGGACTGAGTCTTCAACCAGACGCTGTATGTTCTGAACCTGGTTCCAGGATTCGACGTTGGCTGAGGAAACATGCCGGCCAATCTGCACGTAGTAAAACGGCAGATCGGCGTCGCCGGTATCCTTCCGCACGGCGCGAATAAGAGCTTCGAACTTCTCGCGGAATTGCGGCGCGGCGGCCTGATTGGCGTCGGATTCGCCCTGATACCAAAGGATGCCCTTTACCTTTCCGCCGGCCAGCGCAAAGCGCCGCATCATCGATCCGTACAAAGATTCGCCCGGATTCGCCTTGTCCCACTTGGCCGGATCCCACTGGTCCATCGACGTGCCGCCATGGGCGCAGGGGAGAAGGCCCACCGGCACGCTGGTGTCTTTCACGTACTGCACGCCGAAAGGCAGCCCAAGGCCCGCGCCTTTCTTGCGGTCGTGATTGAACTCTTCCAGCTTGGTCCCGGTGAACCGCTCTTTCTCCTTGGCGGCATTCACCCGCCAGTGCACACGGTCCACGGATCCAGGAAGGTTGTGAAGGGGTTCGTAGGCGCGCTGCCACTTCTCTTCGACCATATCGATCATGCGCACGCGCTCATCCGGCTGTTCAACGGCGATCAGGTCGCCCACGCCTTCCATATTCGACTGGCCGGCGAGGATCCAGATATCGCCAACGAAGACGGGTTCTACGGAGGCCGACTGCCGGCCGCCCGAGACGCGAAATTCCGCCTTGTAGGGTCCGCCCTCCGAGACGTCCCGCAGCGTCACTTCCCACTTGCCGCCCGAAACGTCGGCTACCTTCTTCCAGCCGCTGAACAGATTGCGGATACCGCCGGTAAGCCGGGCCTCAATCTGTTTTCCATCGGAGCCGTCGGCGATGCCGGAGAACGCGAGGTTCGCCTTGCCCGACGAATCGCGCTGAACTACCTGGGACGCGGCGACTCCCCCGGTGACGGCAATCGACTGGGCCCACAGGGAGCCCGCAAGTAAGGCAAGGGCGATGATCCGCATCGAAGCGGATTATGACACGTTCGTCAGGTGGGTGATTTGACGGTGGCCGCCCTGGGGCGGGCCTGCGAAGAGTCTCGTGCCATTTTCTGCTTAGCCGCCTCGGTAACGACGATGTTGTTTACCACCCGCTTCGCTCCCGCGGACTTGGCCATGCGCGTAGCGGAGCCCTTGTGCTGCGCAACGTCGGCGCGTCCGGTAAGGTATGCGGTTCCGCCGCGAACTTTCACCTGGAACTTTCCTCCGCCGGCCTTGGCCTTGGAGAACTTGTCCTGGATCTTTTGCTGTAGGGCTTCGTCGGGGATGGCCGGGGCGGGTGCGGTTTTTGCCTGGGGCGTTGACGCCAGCGCGTCCTCAGACGGCCACAGGCAGCACAGCATCAGTGCAAGCAGAATTCTCGTCATGAACGGGGAGTGGCGGCAACTCGCTGGAATTCGCAAGAATTTTTGCGGTGAAAGCTCGCCCGGGCTGCGAGAAGGCGGCGGCCGCGCGCACAGCCTCCCACTCGATCGCGCCGCCGATTTCGGAAAAGTCCCGCTTCAGAAACAGCTTCTTCATTTGACGGTCGATTCTTGTTTCGGCCCGGTCCCGCTTTCGTGGGTTGGCGAAGTCAAGATAGCCTTCGACCAGTTCCCGTTCGGCGACGAGAATCGAATTCATCTCGTGCCGGCGGCTGGTCAGGAATTTCAGCATGTTTTCGGCGCGTCGCTCGGCGTACCGGAAAGCGATCCCGCAGCCCAACGAAGCCAGAGCCGCTTCGATGCCCTGGACGCGCGGCTTCAGATTCCGCGAGATGGAGTACAGCATCGCCCTCGGCGTGTCGTTGTCGAAGATGTCGAAGACGTACGATTCCTTGCTCCGCGGCGTATACGGCCTGCACGAGGAGTACATCAGCAGAATGGCCGCCGTCTCAAAATCGTCGAACTTGCCACCGCCGGAAAACCAGACGTACGGTAGCCACGTCCGCAGCGCGTTCTGAATCGCAACGGACACCCGCACGGCCGGCCCGAGGAACGCGGCGCTCGACGGAGGGGGCAGCGTCTGCCAGACATCGTCGGCACAGAAGTCGGCCGTCAGTTCGACGCGAATGGAAACCGAATCTTCGGCGGATGCGGTGTAGGCCCTGCCGTAGCGGGCGGCGAGAAAGGGCACGACGGCCGTGGCCAAGGCGGAGGGCAGGCTCCGCGAGTCGGTGAAAGTAGGCATAACGGGCGACCGCAGCCTACCATTGAACGGCCAGGAAACCGCTGCTGAAGCGGCAACCTCCGCGTCCAATTCGCTCGCCTAAAACGTTGACAATACTCTAGTCCGCGCAACCCGTCGATTTTTTCCGGCACTCTGTGACCGGCGCTGGCCCAGGAACCGGTTCAAGTCTTCCAGAGAGGCGAACAAACCCGCAAAACCTTCAGACCTGCGATGCGGCGGCTTCCGCCGCCAATTGAAATCCCGCGCCCGGAACAGCGACGAGGACGCGATTACCGCCGCGCCCATAGGTCTGTACTCGTGCGTTCCCTGCGCCCACGCGACATCGTCGGCCACCCAAAGTGCGAATCCCATCCGTGATTGTTACGATAACGCTGATGAACCGCCGACAGTTCGCCGCACTCGCCGCCACGCCCCTGCTAGCCCAGGACGCCAAAGTCGCCCGTAAGGGACGAATCAAACAGGGCGTCTGCAATGGAGTGTTTGGTCCCGAGATGAGCTTTGAGGATCGCTGCCGTCACGCGTCACGCCTTGGCGCGCAGTGCTTCGATCTTCGGACACCACCCGACTTTCCTGTATTGAAGAAGTACGGTCTAGTTCCGACGGTTGTCGCCGGGGCGATGTCATTGACCGGTGGATGCAACCGGAAAGAGGATCATCCTGAAGTGGAGAAGCGGATGCACGCGCTGCTGGACGCAACCGGCGCGGCCAACGGCCATAGTGTCATCGCGCTTTCCGGCAACCGCCGCGGCATGTCGGACGAGGAAGGCCTCGATAACGTCGTGATGTTTCTGAACAAGGTGAAGGACCATGCGGAGGACAAGAACGTCACGATCTGCATGGAGCTTCTGAACAGCAAAGTAAACCATCCCGACTATATGTGCGACCACACCAGTTGGGGGGTGGAACTTTGCAAGCGCGTTGCGTCGCCTCGCGTGAAGCTTCTTTACGACATCTATCACATGCAGATCATGGAGGGCGACTTGATCCGCACGATGCGCGACAATCTGCAATATATCGGCCACCTGCACACCGCCGGAAACCCCGGCAGGCATCAGTTCGACCTTGAATCGCAGGAACTGAACTACCGCGGCATCTGCAATGCAATCGCGGCGATGGGCTACACCGGATATCTGTCGCATGAGTACTCGCCAAAGGACGTCGATCCGGTCAAGACGCTGGACGAGATGCTGGCCATCTGCGACGTCTAATGCGGTCCGTGCTGGCGTGGCTGCTGGCGGTGTGCGGTTGGGCCGCCGGATTCGATGGCCGCTTCGAAGAGATAAAGAAGACGGCCAGCGCTGAAGAGTTGTACCGGTTCCTGTGGGCCATGCCGAAGGCCGGCGACCTTCACATGCATATGGGGCTGTCGTTCTGGGCGTCGGACTGGTACGACGCCGCCAAGGACCGCTTCCATACTCGCGTGCGCATCTCGGGATGCAAGGACGAGGCCGCGCCGCTGCTGTATGAGAATGTTTCAACCGCCAACCTTGCGCAGCTAACGGACTGCGAGAAGGCCGACTACCGCCCCTTGCGCGACGTCCCACGGGACGCCTGGACTTCCTCACTGATCCTCGACAAGCCGGGCGAAGGCCGCGACGAATTCTTTGAGCGTATCGTCCGGCGGGTGACGCCGTTGAACCGAGATCCTGCCGTGTTCGCCGGCGTGTTCCGCCGCAGCACAAAGCGATGGGCGGACGAGAACATCCGCTATGTCGAGCTGATGGGCCAGCCCCGGGCGGCGGAAGAAATCCCGGCGTTCAAGGCGCTTGCCCGCGACGCTCCTTTGGCCGTGCGCTTTCAGGGCATCTTTATTCGTTTCGCCGACGATGCGGAAGAGCGTATGGCCAGCGTGGCGGAACTGATCGACCGCAACCGCGACTTTTGGGTGGGAATCAACATGGCCGGCCGCGAGGACAACGACAAAGGCTATCCGCTGCGCTTCCTGGAACCCTTTCGCGAGATGAGGCGTCGCTATTCCGGAATCGCCGTTTCGCTGCACGCGGGCGAGGTGGATTCGCCCGGCCGTCAGGTGCGCGACACACTTACGCTGGGCGCGCGGCGTATTGGGCACGGCGTCAATCTGATTACCGATCCGGAGACAATGCTGCTGATGCGCAACTCGCGAATCCTGGTGGAAACCAGCCTCGTGTCGAACCGCCTTCTACAGTACACGCCGGATTTGAACAAGCATCCGTTCATTGAGTACCTGCGCTTCGGCATCCCGGTGTGCCTGAACACGGACGATCAAGGTTCCTGGGATTCGTCGCTAACCGACGAATACTTCGAAGCCGTGCGGCGGTTCAATCTCTCGTGGGATGAAGTGGTGGCGATTGGCCGCAGCAGTCTTGACCACTCATTTGCAGAGCCTGAGTTGAAAGCGAAGCTGCGCGCCGATTTCGATGCTGCGATTGCGCGTTTTGAGCACTCCGGAGATTGGAAGAACGCCCGCCCGGTTATTTCGGGCTACGCCCGCCGGCAGCTCCTAAGTCAGCCTGCGCGTCGATAAGCCCGACGATTTCCGTCTGCACGGCGAATCCGTCAATCTTGGCGGGCAGCTTGCGCTTCACGCTGGGGTCGCGAACGTAAATGGTGATCGCGGGATCGCCCACGGGATTGAGACCGATGCCCACGCCCTCGACGCCCTCGATCGCCATCAGCTCCGCTTCGTGCTTGTGCTTGGCGGTTTCGACGGGAGTCGCCGGCTCGGCTTCTTCGGGGTTGTAATGCATCGCAGCTTCTTCCACGGAGCCTCCTTTTCGCGTCTGCGCCACCAGCAGGAGAGCCGCGCCGCCGATCAGCGCCGCCGCAGTCCAACCGCTTTTGCGCCAGACGTTCATTCGCCTTCAGTGTAGCGCCGCGTGCAGAAAAAAGCCGCCAGCCGAAGTGATCCGGCCAGCGGCAAATTTCCTTCTGGGCTCCTCGCTATTTTAGGTCACAAGTTTGATATCCAGCGCGGTCAAAACGCGCTGAATTTTATTGGCGAAAGTGATGCCGCCGCCACCGGCGAACAGCAGGCCGACGGGATTGCGCTGCGCATTCCACGTCCAGATCGTCGAACCCGAGTCGCCCCCGGCGCTGAAGTCGCCGCTTAGGCCACGAATCGAAAGCTGGTCGACAAACAGGCCGACACGGCCCCCGCCGTAGTTCACTCGGACGGTCTCCGAAATGCCGATCACGCGTCCGACGGTCAACTGCGTCGTGCGGCCGCTCTTACCCACCAACATGCCCTGCGTGGCCGCAACGGGCGTCGCGTTGATCTTGAAAAACGCCGGGGAACCGCCGGACAAGTACACCAGCTCGCGTCGGACGCGCTCCGGCCAGCACCATCCCGTGGCGCAATCGACGTAGTTGGCCCCGCCGGAGAAGTTCATCGGAACGAACCGCTCCAAAATCGCGATCTGGTCCGCGGGACACTTGCCGCCGTCGGCCGGTCCGGGCTGGCTGATGCAATCGCCATACGAAGCCGCATTCGAATTGGCGATGACGTGGTTGTTGCTGAGGATCAGCATCCGGTTGTTCCGCGGAGCGCTACGGCCCGTCGCCGTGCAGCCGATCGTTCCCGCCGTGATCTTGAAGTGGCCGACGGAAATTCCGCCCGGCGCCGGACGCATCCGAAACCGGTGCGGCTGTGCATCGACAATACCCGTCTTCACCACCTGGATCGGCACCTCGGCGGCGTTCTCGGCGAACGATACGCCCATCGATTCGACCACGGCCGAGCGCACTTCCGCCGTATCGGTCTTTTCCATGACGTAGACGTTCAGGACGGGCAGTCCCGGCTCGCCTGTGACTGCGCCGGATTCCGGATCGGCAAAGCCGATTCCGACCCCGACGATATTATTCTCGCCGACGGCATTCTCGGCCTGCACCGGCGCCGATTCAGCCATACTCGCCATCAGCCGCTTCTCGATGGCGCGCTTGGCCTCGATCAGTTGATCGGGGATTTCGGATAGCTCCGCAATCGCCGATTCGCGAACGGCTTTCGGCTCTATCTCGACTTCTTCCTTCTGTTTGCTATTCGGATCGTCATACTTGGGCATTTGAACTTCCTCCGCAAAGTTTGTGCGTCCAGATTCACATCCGTTTCAGGCCGCGTGAGGATTTTACACCCATAAGACTCATTTGACGCAATAGAATTTTGCGATATACTTCCCCTCAGCTTTCGGAGGGCCTTTGATCATGAAACATTTTCGTTCAACTTTGTCGTTGATCGCGCTAGTCGCGCTTGCCACGCCGATGGCGATAGCGCAGGTAGCCACCGGGTCCATGGCGGGCACGGTCACCGATGCGAATGGCGCCAGCGTTCCCGCTACCAAACTCGTCGTCACTAACGTCGATAGCGGCGTCAAGGTGGAAGCCATGACGACCGACGCCGGACTCTACGTTTTCCCGACTTTGCCTGCGGGCCGCTACACGCTGACTGCCGAGAAGGCAGGCTTCAAGAAGATCAACCGTCAGGGGATCGAGATGCGCGTCGGACAACGCGTCGACCTCAACCTTTCAATGGAAATCGGCGACGTCCAACAGACCGTCGACGTAACGGCGGATGCTCCGCTGCTCGAAACCTCGACCAGCGAAAAGGGCCAGACATTCTCGCCGAAGTTCATGAACAACCTTCCGCTGTTCACCGGGGCGATTCGCAACCCGCGAGCCTTCGTCAGCTACATGCCGGGCGTCAACGCCGGGAGCGAAGTCAGCATTTCCGGTTCCGGCGGCCGCGCGCAGGAAGTTCAGATCGATGGAGCGTCGCTGATCATTCCGGAATCCGGCGGCCAGGTCTTCAACCCGCCTTCCGCCGAAATGTTCGGCGAGTTCAAACTGTTGACCGGCGCTTACTCCTCCGAGTATGGCCGGTTCGGCGGCGGTGTCGAAATGTATGTCACCAAGAGCGGAACCAATTGGTATCACGGGACCGCGTTTCTCAACATGCGCCGCGATATCTGGAACTCAAACTCCTGGGCGCGAAACGCCACCGGACAGGCGCGGCTGAAAGAGCGGCAGAACGAGGTCGGCGGCGCCGCGGGCGGCCCAATCTACATTCCGAAGCTCTACGACGGCCGCGACAAGACCTTTTTCTACTTCACGTACACCCAGCGCCTTCTGCCTGCGAGCATTTCCCAAGCTGTGTACACCGTACCTACGGCCCTTATGAAGCAGGGCAATTTCAGCCAGCTCGGAAACCAGGTTATCTACGACCCGGCCACTACAGCGGGGAACACGCGCCAGCCTTTCGCTGGAAATGCCATTCCCCAGAGCCGGTTCAGTTCGGTAAGCCGCAACCTGGTTCCGTTCGTTCCGGATCCGACGCGCGGTTCGCTGCAGAGCAACTTCGATTTTGTGAATCTTACCGTCAGTGAACAGAAAATTTGGAGCCTGAAGTTCGATCACGCGTTTTCGCCGCTAAACCGCATCGCATTTTTCATGAGCCGCGAGGACGGGGATACTGACAGCACCACGGCGTTTCCGGGACCGCTCGGCCAAGGCTTGGGCTCTCAATCCCAGCGCCCGTTCAACTATCGCGTCAATCACGACCTCGGCTTTAGCCCGACATTCCTGATGCACACGACCTTCGGCTATTCCGCCACGCGGCAAGGATGGGACAACCCGGCTCAAGCGGGGTTCGCGTCGGTCCTGGGCATTCCGGGCGTCCCCGCCGAAGCGAACGCGACACCGCGTATCTTCTTCGAGGGGCAGGCCGGCCTTACTAACTACGGCGTGCAGGACGGAAAAGTGGCGAACGGTGGTCAGGATAACGACACGCTGATGATCACGCAGGGATACACCTGGATCAAGGGAAAACACGAATTGAAGTTCGGCTGGGACTACCGCTATTTGACGACGTTCGGGTTCGACCTCGCGGGGTCGAACGGCCGCTACTTCTTCAACCGGGCCCAGACCGGTGTTCCCAATTCCACAAGCGGCAGCGGCCATGAGTTCGCTAGCCTCTTGCTTGGCGCGGTTCGCGAAGCCGACAACACGGTTCTGCCCGTGCTTCTGAACCAGATCCAGTATCAATACACTTCCGGTTACGTCGCCGACAACTGGCGGGTCAATCGCCGCCTCACTCTAAACCTGGGACTTCGGTACGAAGTTCCGATCAACTGGCATGTCGAGATGGGTAACTACTCCGGCATCGATCTGAACAAACCGAACATCGGCGCGGGCAACCTTCCCGGAGCTCTGGTGTTCTACGGCAACGGGCCGGGCCGACAGAACGTGATTCGTCCCTTCCCGACCGACTTCTCGAATATCGGACCACGGGTCGGTTTCGCGTTCCAGCTCTCGTCGAAAACAGTCCTGCGCGGCGGGTACGGGATCTTCTATCAGACTCTTGGAAACGGCGGTTGCGGCTGCCGTCAGGGCTTTGCCAGCACGAATCAGTTGGTTGGGGATGGCGTGAATCCGGTGCTGAACTGGGATGGTGGCATTCCCGTTCCTCCGGGCTACCGGCCCCCGCCGATCCTCGATTCAACGCTATCTAATTTCCAGGCAATCGACTATCTCGGCCCGAACTTCGGCAAGGCTCCTCGCGTCCACAACTGGAGCGTCAACGTCCAGCACGAGCTTGGAGGCTTCCTCATCGACGTGGGCTATCTGGGCAATCGCGGCAACGGATTGAACTCTACGATTACGCAGAATCAACTCCCCACCAGCGAGCTATCGCGCGGCAGCCTGCTTACTCGTACCGTTACGTCGCCGGAAGCAATCGCCGCCGGCATCACCGTTCCCTACGCGGGCTATCCGAATCGGTCCGTGGCCCAGTCGTTGAGACCCTTCCCGCAATACCTCGACGTTTGGAGCCGCAACTCCGGCGATGGGGCTACTTGGTACGACGCTTTCCAAGCCAAGTTGGAGCGGCGCTTTGGCGGGTTCCAACTCCTGGCCGCCTACACATGGTCGAAGTCGCTTGCGAATTCGCACTGGCGCCAGATCTTCTCCCAGCAGTTCAACATCGGCGCGCAGGACGCCTATAACCTGTCGGACATGAAGTCCTTCAATCCGTTCGATCAGCCGCACGTGTTCAACCTGCTATGGACGTACGATCTGCCGTTCGGGCGGGGTAAGAAGTTCGGCTCCGACTCCAACGCCATCGTCAACGGTCTCCTGGGCGGCTGGACGATCTCCGGCGCGCAACGATACTACTCCGGCAACCTGATTCAATTGGTCACACCGGGCAACCCGCTGGCGGCGACCATCTTCTCCACCGCCACCAAGGCGAACCTCGGGAGCGGACCCATCAGCACCGGCGTCGGCTATAGCGACCTCGATCCGAACAACCCCGGCGTGCGCTGGTTCAATAGCGCCGCTTTCACTGCGGCGGCGCCGTTCAGCCTGGGCAACGCGGCGCTGTACCATGACGACTTCCGCCAGCCGATGGTGGCCTTCGAAAACGTGTCCGTGATCAAGAACACCACGTTGTTCGCCAACGATAAGAACCCGGTGGTGTTGCAGTACCGGGCCGACATGTTCAACCTGCTGAACCGCACGCGGTTCGGTGGCGTTAATGGCGTCGTCGGAAATGTCAACTTTGGCCGCCCCACGGCCCCGCAGGTTGCCGCACGCGCGATCACGATGGGTCTGCGAGTTACGTTCTAGGCCGACGGCTAGTCGTCCACCTTCTTCAGCGAGTCGTACTGGTTGATCGCGATCGGCGGGATGAGTACGTCCCGGTAGTCCGACCAGTTGCGGATTACCAGGACGAGCCCGAACAGCACCGCCCCGAGAGAGAAGATCGAAACTCCGAAAATCGCGATCCAGTGCGGCCACTTACTTTGTGAATCGGGCTCAAAGAAAAGGGAGGCGAAGTCGCGGCCGAAGTTCATGCCGAAGTAGCCCGTGAACACCGCCCCGGCTCCCAGGATCATGCTGAGCATCGCCAGCCGGTTGACGGCTAGCGTGCTGCGCGACTGGTAATACTCGCTAAGGGCGTCGTGCATCCGCTCGATTTCGCGATCCGTATCGCGCAGCATCGCCCGGATGCGAAACTGGTCGCACTGCAGGTTGAAATGCTCGCTTTCTTCGTCCTTATTCGCGATCTCGTCGAAGTGCCAATAGTTGTAAAAGTTCAGAAACTCGCTGCGCAGGCGGTTGGCCAACCGGATCGTCTCCGGCGCCAGGCGGTCGTCCTCGAAGTCCCGGTTCAAGCGCCGCGACACCAAGGCGACGCGCTCGGCGTAGTCAAGCAGCGTCGCCCGGTAGAACAGGGCGATGATCATCATCAGGTAGTAGCGCGAATTGAACATCCGGTGGATCAGAAATCCTTCCCGGAGCTGATGGTCGTCAAGGTCGGACTCGCCGATCACGAGAGTGATATTCGAATAGCTGGTGGATGCGTAGTACGTGCCCTGATGCACCCACCGCCGGTAGACCTGCTGCTTCATCAGGTTGCGCGTAAAGGCCGCGTCGTAGCGGTAGTCGTTCGCGAAATGATCTACGTATAGCGCGCGGCTGACCAGGATCTCGTGCGCCTCCGACCCCTGCCATCCGGGCGGGATCGTGCCGGGGTCCAGCGCCATGTACGTGTACACGATCATGCGTTCGTCCAGCACGGGCTCATACTCCTGCATCGGATAGTCGCTGAAGTAGAGCAGGGAAGTGACCAGCGCCGACAGAGGCGGCTGGAACGCGCGGATGTGGCACGTATGGAATTGCTCGTCCACCAGAATGTCGGTGGAGCCTTCGTGCTCAACCACCAGCCGCACGGCGGTTGGGATGCGCCCTTCGCGGCGCTGGCGGCCACTTGAAGGGTAGATCTTCCGCATCATCTCGTTCATCCACAGCGCCTCCTGCGGCGTGGTGTCCGTCGTTTCCACGCCGATCGACAGCAGCCCGATGCTGTTGGCGAACATGTGCAGCCGCAGGTCGGTGACGTTGACCGTGCCGTGACGCCCCCGGCTGTCTTCGGCGTGAAGGACCAGTTTTCCGTCGGCGGGTGGAAGGATCTGATACAAGCGAAGCAAGGATTCCTGTTCCCCCGGCGCGCGGCTGATGCCGCCGGTGTCGAAGAAGACGCGGCGTACAAACGGATGGAAGAAAACCATCTCCTGATACGCGCGGGAGTCCGCGTCGAAGCGTTGAATAGGCGCGCGCCGCCACGATCCCAGCCGCCGCGAGATCTCATTCACGCCTTCATAGCGGCCGATCCAGTCGTCCAGCCCGTCGATCCAGCGGCGGCCGTGCCAGATATCGGTGTGACGCGCAAGCACCACTTCGCGGTCGATGGCGAACGGAAACAGGAAGTGCGTGTGCAGGTGCGAGATTCGCAGACCGCCGGCGTCGGGGCGAGACTCCATCGCGACGATTATACGGGGTGGCGCTATGATGAAGGGCCGAATGCCACCTTTTTCGCGCCGGTCTCTACTGGCAGCCGCGATACTCGCTCCGGCGCAAGCCGCCCGCGCCCAAGCGCCTCCGGCTGCGATGTTCAACGGCCGGACGCTGGACGGCTGGACCGTTGTTGACGGACCGCAGTCGGCCTTCTACGCAGACGACGGCGCGATCGTCGTCCATCCCGGGGCCAGCTATCCGACGTGGCTCCGCACGAATCGCGAGTATGAGAACTTCGACTTGGAGTGTGAGGTCTTCATCAAGGGCTGGGCTAACGGTGGACTGTTCTTCGCGGCTCCTCTCTATGGGCGTCCCACTGAGTGCGGGCTGAAGGTCAACATTTTTCAGAAGGCCGACGATCTGCCACTCGGCGAGTCGATGGGCGCAATATTTCCGGTTGTTGCGCCGCGTCTGGTGAATGTCCGCGGTGGCGGCCAATGGAACTCCGTTCGCGTCCGGATGGACTGGCCGTCGTTCAGGGTGTGGATCAACGGCGAGATGGTTCAGGATTTGGACTGCGCGTCGCACCCTGAGTTGATGTTCCGCCGCCGCTCCGGCTACATCGGCATCGAGAGCCTGAGTTATCCGCTGCGGTTCCGAAAACCGACGATCCGCGAACTGCCAGGGAAAGAGAATTGGACGTGGCTCTACCGGCGGCCTGAAGATCTGGAGCAATGGACCACTCTGCAGAAGCCCGTCATTGAGGGCCTGGGCGAAGTCCTGCGAACGGACGGGTTGGGGTATCTTGCCACCAAGGCATCCTACAAGGACTTCGAATTCGATTGCTACGTTCGAGCGTCACGCCACTCCAACGGCGGGATCATCTTTCGTGCCGCGTCTGAGAAAACCGACGAGCATTACGAGATTCAATTGCACGACGTGGAGGGCGCAGTGTATCCGACAGGTTCGCTCTATCACTACGCGCGGTGCAAGCCGTATCCGCGCATCTCAGCTGAGGAATGGTTTCCTTTCCAGTTAATCGTCAAAGGCCCACGGTGCGTAGTCCGAATCAACGGCGATACCGTGGTGGACTACTCCGGCATGAAGATGCTGGACGGCGGCCCGGTGATGCTGCAGGCGCATCAATTGGGCAAGTGGATCGAGTACCAGCAGATCCGAATTCGCGAAATTTAGGCGCTTAGGAAGCGGTCAGCGTTTCCGGATTCCACTTCACTGCGCGCTTCTCCGCGTAGGAGACGTTCGACAACAGGGCAGGACCCGCCGCCCGGAATCCGAAGAGCGCATCTTCCACCACCGGCTGGCGCGAACGCACCGAAGCGAAGAAGTTGCGGTGATGATCCTCGTGATCGCTGTAGCCGCGCGGGGCGATGAACTGCTCCTCGCTCTCGGGCCGGATCGAGTCTGCATTCAGCGGCTGTTCCGGATACTTGGCCCGGTACTCTTTGAGGAACTTGTCCTGCTGAGCCTGCGGGAACGTATTGATCGTGTAGCCGGGCTCCGTGCTCCGCGGGACCTTCGAAAGCGTAACGCCGCGGCCGATGCTGAGGATGCCGTCGCTGCCGACGAAGCGCAAGCCAGACGTCTCGCCCGCTCCACTGACGAAATTCACTCGCAGGGCAAGCGTGAAGGCCGGATGCTTCGCCGTCTTCGGATAGTCGTAGAGGCCCAGCAACACGTCGGGCACGTCGCGGCCATCGTTCCAGAATCGGAGGCCACCTGTGGCATACACGCGTTCCGGACCGATCGCGCCAAGTATGTAGTGCATGCCGCTGAACAGGTGCACGAATAGATCGCCGGCCACGCCCGTGCCGTAGTCCTGGTAGTTCCTCCATCGAAACATGCGGACAGGATCAAAGGGCCGCTTCGGCGCGCCGCCGAGGAACATGTCCCACGAAATATTCTCGGGTGTCGCGTCGGTTGGGATTGAGTACTGCCACGCTCCAATGGCGGAATTTCGGTCCCACCATGCCTCCACCAGATTCAGTTCGCCAATCGCACCCGCTTCGAAAAGATGCTTCGCTTTGGTGTACTCAATCGAACTGACGCGCTGGCTGCCCACTTGAATGATGCGCCCCGTTTTCTTCTGCGCCTCCACCATCGCCGGGCCTTGGCGAACGTGCTGGATCATCGGCTTCTCGCAATAGACGTCTTTGCCTTTGGTCATCGCGTCGATGGAAATTTGCTGGTGCCAGTGGTCCGGTGTCCCGACGATGACGGCGTCGATATCGCTGCGATCCAGAATCTCGCGGTAGTCGCGGGAGATGGCGATCTGATTGCCCCAGAGCTCACGCGCCCGTTCCAGGCGGCCCTGGTAGACATCGGTGACCGCAACCAGTTCCGTGCCGGGCGCCAGCAGGGCGCTTCGAACGTCGCCCATCCCCATCCCGCCGATCCCAATGGCGGCGAAGCGGACCTTGTCGTTCGGAGAGATTTTGCGCTGCGCGGAGGCGGCCAGCGAAGCAAGGCCAACGGATGTGGCTTGAAGGAAGTGACGGCGCGTGGGCATGAAATCATTCTAGGCCCGGAAGTGGCCCGCCGCTGAGCCCGGCGCTATTTGTCCGAGCTTGATGTCGAGGAGGAGGTGGGGGCGGGTGCCGGAGATGAGGTCGAGGGTTTCGGTTCCGTGGCCGCCGGAGCCTTCGTATCGCCCTTGGTCTCAGTGGACGTTGGTTTCGATTCCGTCTTGCCCTCGGAACCGCCGTTCGCGGATTTTCCGCCGTAGCCGTCTTTGTACCAGCCGCCGCCCTTCAAATGAAACGCGGGCTGCGACATCAGGCGGGTGACGGTGCCTTTTTCGCCGCAATCACACTCGGTAACGGGTGGGTCGGAAAACTTCCGCAACTTTTCGAACGTGGTGCCGCAGGCGCTGCAGCGATACTCATAAATCGGCATTCGTTAGGGCTTCGGAGGCTGCGGCACGCCAAGCGGAGTGATGATCGGGCTGGGCTCATCAAGCTGCTTGCTGCCTGCCGCTCCATCGGCGCTGGCCGGCTTGCCGTTCACCATCACGTCGATCGCCTTCTTCAGGAGCGGATCTTCGGAGGTTCGCGGCTTGGCCTCCACTGCGTCGTCGGTGGGCGCTATTTCCTCATCCTCTTCATTGGTGGGTTCGGGCTGATCCGCCATAGGAACGCTGGGCGTGACGGCCTTGTCGGGAATCGGAATTCCAGCGGGCGATTGATACTTGGCAACGGCCAGGATGATCGCGCTGCCATCGTCCAACGTGATGGTCTTGCGCTGTGACGCGTCGCCGTAAGTTCTCTCACCGATGACTTCGGCTCTCTTGTTGTCCAGCAGAGCAGCGGCCGCTATCTCCGCCGCGCCCGCCGTTCCGCGATTCGTAATCACGGCGACGGGCAGCTTCGTCACCTGGGTTGCGGCCTTCGCCGCGAAGGCCTGCTCCAGCACGCGTTGGCCCTTTAGCGTTGCGATGTTGCCCTTGTCGAGGAAGAGGTCGGCCAGTGCGATGCCTTCCTCAATGTTGCCAGTGGCGCAGTCGCGAAGGTCTAGCACCAGGCGCTTGGCGCCCTGCTTATCCAGCGACTGGATGACGGACGGAATTGCCTTTGCCAGCGTAGCCTCAAGCGACTGAACGATGATCCATCCCGTCTGGTCTGCAACCATCTTCCCTTCGACCGCCGGATACCGGACCTCGGCGCGAACCAGCGGCACCTTCTGCGATTCCGGACGCCGCACACGGAGTACGGTAAGTTCAACTTCGCTTCCCGCCTCGCCCTGCAACAGCATCTGCGCATACGCCAGCGGCATGTCGCGCGTCGATACGCCCTGGATCGATTCCACCATGTCGCCCGTGTTCAAGCCGGCCTTTGCCGCGGGAGAACCGGGGATTGAATCGACCACGCCAATGTAGCCGTAGCGCTTAGACATGACCAAGCCCACATCGGCCTTCTTCTGATCTTTATTCTTCAGATACTGCTTGTACTGATCGGCGCTGAGATAGCTGGCGTAGGGGTCAATCGATTCCAGCATTCCATTGATCGCGCCCAGCGTGACGCCCTTCAGATCGGGCTCTTCCACGTAATCGCTCTTGATTCGCGACAGCACTTCGGCGAAGACAGAAAGCTGTTTGTAAGCATCGTCTGCCGAGGCGCTGCGTCCCAGGACGGTGCCGATCAGCAGTAGCGCAACGAGGAAGCTGGACAGGGCTACGAATGAAAGTCGAAAGCGGCGGCTCAAGCGGTTACACCCCTTCGACCCGAGTATAGCAGCGGATCGAATTTCCCCGATGGCTCCGCACGAGATAACATACGTAGTCTTATGGACGCGAAAGGATGAACGCCCCGGATCCCGCAAACAAAGACGCCGTTCGATTTGAAAAGGTTCTCGAGGAAGAACTTCAGCGCATCCGGGCGTCGCGCAAAGTGCGTACTGGCCAGATGCCAGGGCAGGAGGATGCGGACCCGCAGCCCAGCACCACTATTCAGGCCAAGGCGTTTCAGGAAGGCTTGATCGGACTCGCGTTCTCCGGCGGCGGCATCCGGAGCGCAACTTTCAATCTTGGAATTCTGCAAGGGCTTGCGAAGTTCGGCATCCTGCCCGCAGTCGACTATCTGTCCACAGTTTCTGGAGGCGGCTACATCGGAAGTTGGCTGCATGCCTGGATCAATCGCGAAGAAAGAGTAGGCGAACCGGGGATCGGGAGAGTGACGGAGGCCCTGTCGATGGCGCAGGAAGACCGGCGCGAACCGGAGAAGCAGACACAGGACCCCGCGCGGGGTCCATCGCCGGAGCCGGTTCAGTTCCTGCGGCGCTACTCAAACTATCTGACGCCGCGAACCGGTTTGCTGAGCACCGACACCTGGACCATGATCTCCATCTGGTTGCGAAACACGATCCTGAACCAGCTGATTCTGTTCTTCCTCCTGGGTGCCCTGCTGATGCTGCCGCGCGCGTCGTACGGTGTGGCGGAGAAGGCGTACCGGCAGGAGGTTAGTCCGTTTCTGGCGGTGGTGCTGATGGCGATTGCCGTATTCGTGATCGGTCTGAACATGTCCGTGTTCGCGCGAAGGAGCACCTGGCTGGCTCGCGCTGTGGACCGTTTGCTGAAGGCGGAGTTCTTCAAGAAGCGGGACATCCATGTGCATCAGCCCGGCGTGATTCAGGCGTTTGTTGCGCTTCCGATCCTGATCGTCGCGTTTCTTTCCAGCGCCTGGTTCTCTTTCTATCTCGGACCCACGGGTGAAGGGGCGCTGGAGCGCGCCTGCCTCTACGTCGGATTCTTTCTGGTGATTCTGCAAAGCGTCATCAGTCTGGTAGGAGGGCTGCAAGAGGGATTTCTGATCCGCGGACGGAAGCACGATTTTTTGGCGTGGGTCGGCCTCTTCACGCTTAGCTTGGTCTCCAGTTCGGCCGGAGCGGGCGTTCTTTATTTCGCGGCATCGGCGCTTCGGGAAAATCGTTCCGAGGGCTACAGCCTTTGGCACGTCCTGGTTTGGGGGACACCGGCGTTCCTGGTGATCTTCTCGCTGGTAGTCATCCTTCAGCTGGGCCTGCTGGGGCGTAACTTTCCCGATGAACGCCGGGAGTGGTGGAGCCGCCTGGGCGCCAACCTTTTCATTATTCTGATCGCCTGGGTGGTTCTGTTTAGCGCCGCTATCTATGGCCCCCAGCTTGCGCTTGGTCTTCATGGGTGGCTCGATGACGCGCTGGCTTCGGGTTTGGTGCTGGGTTGGGTCGGCACTGTCGTCGCCGGCCTGTGGGCGGCCAACAATTCCTCCAGTGGCGATCCGGACAGGACCTCGCGTAACGGCATTCGGTCGATCCTGGTCAAGCTGGCGCCTCCTGTATTCATCCTCGGCCTGATTGTATTGCTGTCCACCGTCCTGCACCGCATTACTCTCAACTTCATCGACTATCCAGAACCGATCCGGCTGCTGTACTGCCCCACCGAGGCAGCAGGCTGTCTGTTCACGCCATCGTCGGCGATACTCGCCGAGTACCACCTGCAGAACCTTTCGGAGTTTCCGCCGATGTGGGCGTTGGGGTGGGCGCTGGTACTGTTTGCAGCGTCGTCCCTTCTGGCGTGGCGAGTGGATATTAATGAGTTCTCGCTCCATCAGTTCTACCGGAACCGCCTCGTCCGCTCCTATCTGGGCGCGTCGCGGGGTGGACGCCGGAAGCCGAATCTATTTACCGGGTTCGATCCGAAGGACGGCATAACCCTGGACGACTTGGATCCGAAGAACGGCTACTCCGGACCGTATCCGATCATCAACACCGCACTTAATCTCGTCCATGGCGAGAATCTTGCGTGGCAGGAGCGCAAGGCCGAATCGTTCGTGTTCACACCGGCCTATTGCGGCTACGACGTCGACAACCAGAGAGCGACGCATTCGCCCACCGACCGCGACGATCTGGAGCGCTATGGATACCGCCCGACGCACCTATATTCGGAAACGGGCGGTCCGCATCTGGGCCAGGTGGTTGCGATCTCTGGCGCCGCGGCCAGCCCCAACAGCGGCTACCACTCCAATGCCGCCGCCGCCTTCCTGATGACGGTGTTCGACGTGCGCCTTGGCTGGTGGATCGGAAACCCGCGCCACAAGCGGGGCTGGAAGAAGGCGTCGCCGGGCTTCGGTCTCTTCTACCTCATCTTCGAGTTGATGGGACTTACCAACGACCGGCGCAGCTATGTCTACCTCTCCGACGGAGGCCACTTCGAAAACCTCGCGCTCTACGAGCTGATCCGCCGGCGCTGCCGCTTCATCATCGCCTGCGATGCGGAGCAGGATTCCACATTCAAGTTCGAGGGGCTGGGCAACGCGATCCGGAAATGCCGAACGGACTTTCAGGTGGAGATCGACATCGACTACAGCCGCCTTCGTCCGTCCGCCGAAACCTTACTGAGCGAGACTCATTGCGTGGTGGGAACGATCCGGTATCCGGAGAGGGACGCCCAGGACCGGCGTCTCACGGGCACTCTCGTCTACCTGAAGTCCGCCATGACGGGCGACGAACCCG
Source organism: Bryobacteraceae bacterium (assembly GCA_041746955.1). Lineage (GTDB taxonomy): Bacteria > Acidobacteriota > Terriglobia > Bryobacterales > Bryobacteraceae > JAPKYZ01. The sequence goes on along the minus strand of JBGTFZ010000083.1, from coordinate 94,554 downwards.
GCGATCTGCTTGAGCATCGCAGGCACGACCCGACATTTCCCCATACGTCCACCGCCGACCAATGGTTTAGCGAGTCTCAGTTCGAAAGCTACCGGAGGCTGGGTGTCCACGTAGCCAACACCGTTTTTGGAAACGTCGCCGAAGATGTTCCGATCGGTGGGAATCGCGACGAATTCTTCAGGCGGCTTCGGCAGCAGTGGCATCCGCCGGCCCGCAACAAGCAGCGGTTTACCGACCACACGCGTGATCTTACGGAACTGATGGAGCGGCTGCGGAACGATCCGTCGCTGCGGTTCCTTCATGGCCAGATCTCGCCCGAATGGCCGGTTCTTATGGATCAGGCTTGCGATCCGCCAAAGATTCAGCGATGGCTGCCGCATACGGAAAGGGAGCTGCGCGCGGGCTTCATGTTCTGCAATTCGATCATCCAACTGATGGAGAACGTCTACTTCGATCTCGAGCTGGAAGAACAGCGCGACCACCCGGATCACCGTGGCTGGTTCAACGTCTTCAACCTATGGGTGTGGTCCAGCATGTTCCGCGTCACCTGGTCCATTAGCGCCGCCTGTTACGGCGCGCGGTTCCAGACGTTCTGCCAGAAGCGCCTTAATCTTCCGCTGGGAACAATCAAAGTAGGGCCTGGGACTGAGGCCGATCTGAACGACTTTGAGCGTGAGGAGCGGTGGAAGAAGTTGCCGCCCGAGCCTGGCGACAAGCTCTGGAAGCTGGAGATGCTGGTTGACAATCCCGCTGTTGGCCAGCACAAGCTTGCCTTCTGCTTCGGCTTCGCTGTCGTCGATCAGAACGGTTATCTGGTTTTCTACCGGGTTCAGAACCACTTGCGCAAGATGGGCCTCTGGTCAGAAGCGAAGCGGCTGCTTCGAAACGAAGCGGGCATCCAGGGAGAAAAACGCCGGCCTTTGTCGGACCCGGCGATGTTACACTAGCCGTTTTTCGATGCTGGTTCCAATGCCGTCCACGCCCTTCCACCAATATGAGTTGGATTCCGCGTGGGATGAAATGCTGGAGCCGGATGGGTCCCCGCGTTCACACTACCGGCAAATGGTTCAGCTTCTGCGCGACCTGCCCGCCGATGAAATCTATCGGCGAAAGCAAGCGGCGGACCAAGCTTTTCTGCATCAGGGAATTACCTTCACGGTCTACGGACGAGAGGAAGGAACCGAGCGAATCTTTCCGAACGACCTGATCCCGCGAATCATCACTGGCGCCGAATGGGCGCATATTGAGCGTGGGCTGGAACAACGCATCATCGCCCTGGACCTGTTCCTCGCCGACATCTATGGCGAGGGGAAGATTCTCGACGACGGCATCGTCCCGCGCGAGATGGTGTACACGTGCCGCCAGTTCCGTCGCCAGATGAAAGGCATCCGCATTCCACGCGGCCGCTACGTCACCATCACCGGCAGCGACCTGATTCGCGATCCATCGGGAAATTTCCTCGTCCTGGAGGATAATCTTCGCGTCCCCAGCGGGGTCAGCTACATGTTGACGTCGCGCCAGGTGATGAAGAAGACGTTCCCGAAGCTGTTCCAGCGCAGCGGCGTGCGGCCGATTGAAGATTACCCGCAGGCGCTGCTGTCGACGCTTCGGTCGCTGGCGCCTAACCGGAATAGTGAGCCCACGATCGTACTTCTTACGCCGGGCGTATATAACTCGGCGTACTTCGAACACACTTTCCTCGCCCGCCAGATGGGTATCGAACTCGTGGAGGGCCGCGACCTTGTCGTGCACGACAGCGTGGTCTACATGCGCACCACCGCCGGGCTCCGCCGCGTCGATGTGATCTACCGCCGTATCGACGACGACTTTATCGATCCGCTGGTATTCCAGCGGGATTCGATTCTCGGCGTGCCGGGACTGTTCAACGCCTATCGCGCTGGCAACGTCACGCTCTCCAACGCACTGGGCACGGGCGTCGCGGACGACAAGGCGCTGTATGCCTACGTCCCGAAGATCATCAAGTACTATCTCGATCAGGACCCGATTCTCAATAACGTCGAGACGTTTATCCTTACGGATCAAACCTCGCGCGAGTACGTGCTGGACAACCTCGACAAGCTGGTCGTCAAGGCTGTGGGCGAGTCGGGCGGCTATGGAATGTTGATCGGTCCGCATTCCACCGCCGAGGAGCGCGAGGATTTCAAACAACGAATCCTTTCCGATCCCCGCAACTACATCGCCCAGCCCACGTTGATGTTGTCCCGCGCTCCGTGCTTTATTGAAGGAAGCGTGGAGGCGCGCCACGTAGATCTGCGCCCCTACATTCTCTACGGCGAGAAAGTAACGATCATCCCCGGCGGCTTGACGCGCGTCGCCTTGCGGCGGGGATCGCTGGTCGTCAATTCTTCGCAGGGAGGGGGCAGCAAGGACACGTGGGTCCTTCATAGTTAGAGATGCTTTCACGAGTGGCCGACAGCCTCTACTGGATGGCGCGCTATCTGGAGCGTGCCGAGCATACGGCCCGCCTGGTGGAGGTTCAACTGAACCTGATGCTGGACCAGGAGCCCGGATCATCGGAACGCCGCTGGGGGCGCATTCTCACCAGCCTGGGCCTGGAGCCGCCCGCAAGTTTCGCGATCGAAGGCAGCACCATCGCGCGCATGCTGATTCTCGATCACAGCAAACGGTCGAGCGTCGTTTCCTGCATCATGCAGGGCCGCGAGAATGCGCGGCAGGTTCGCGAACAGGTCTCGAGTTCGATGTGGATTCAGTTGAATCGCGTGTTTCACGAGATTCGCCGCGTGGCACATTCGGAAACGGAATCCGACCTCGCTGAGTTCGTCGCCGCGGTTCGCGATGCGGGCTACCTGCTGCAGGGAATTACGGATTCGACGATGGTGCACGACGAAGGCTGGCAGTTTATCCAGATTGGCCGGTATCTGGAACGCGCACAGTCGCTGACGAAACTGCTGGACGTCCACTATCGCGAGTTCTTCCCGAAAAGCGAGACCGGCGGCGATGCGCGCGACCATTTGGAATGGATCGGATTGCTGCGATCCTGCACGGCGTTTGAAGCTTACTGCAAGACCTACACGGCCGATTTGCGTCCGGACCGCATCGCGGAGTTTCTCCTCCTCAATCCCGAGTTTCCCCACGCCGTCCGCTTTTCCATCGACACCGTGCAGCGGTCTTTAAACTCGCTGCCGGAGGCTTCAGAATCCCGCAAGGCCAGCCGCCTCGTCCGCCTGGCGGGAAGACTCAGCGCGTCGCTGAGCTTCACTCAAGTGGACGAGATTATGGGGCAGGGGATTCACAGCTACCTCGAAGGCATCCAGCGCCAGTGCGGGCAGATTCATTCGTCGGCGTACCAGGGCTACATCGACTATCCGATTGAAATGGCGCTCCCGGCCTAAGAATGTTTTTTCTCATCCGGCATCAGACGCGCTTCCGTTACGAATTCGCCGTTCACGAGAGTTTGATGGACGTGCGCAAGCAGCCGCGCACCGAAGGCAACCAGCGGTGCCTGTCGTTCGAGTTGCTGGTCCGGCCGAAGGCCCGGCTGATGCAGTACCGGGATCATCTGGGCAACATCATTCATCACTTCAGCGTTCCCGGGAAGCATGCCCAACTGCAGATCATCGCGGAGTCGCGCGTCGAGACGGGCCCTCCCGTTTCGCTGCCCGAGAGCCTTCCCGACTCCGCCTGGGCGGAGATCGATTCCGCCGTCTCGGCCAGCGACTATTGGGAGTTTCTGATGCCAAGCGATTTCGCGCGCTCCGCACCCTTTCTCAGCGATCTCGCTTCATCGTTGGATGTCAGCCGGAACGACGATCCGTTGACGGTGCTTACGAGAATCAACTCCGGCATCTACAGGTCGTTCGAGTATGTGCCGAAATCGACGGGCGCCGATTCGCCGATCGACTTGGCACTTCGAAACCGCCGTGGCGTCTGCCAGGACTTTGCGCACATTGCCATCGCGATGATTCGCCAGTATCTGCGCATCCCATGCCGTTACGTCAGCGGCTACCTGTACCACGGCCGGTACGACCACGACCGTTCGGCGGAGGGCGCGACGCACGCATGGATTGAAGCGCTGCTGCCGGGTTTCGGTTGGGTGGGATTCGATCCAACGAACGATCTGGTAACGGGCGAGCGGCACATTCGAACGGCCATTGGACGCGACTACGCGGACGTCCCTCCGACGCACGGAATTTTCAAGGGCAGCGCCCGAAGCGAATTATACGTTTCGGTGCACGTGTCGCAAACAGAGATGCCGCCGATGCTGGATCAGGATCAATTGCCACCCCTGACATGGACGCCGCTTCCCGGCGATGACGACGAGAACGCGGCGCTTCGGGAACAGCAGCAACAGCAGCAACAGCAGTAACTACTTCGGCTGCGGGACAACTCTCAGGTAAGGTTTTACGGTCTTCCATCCGCCGGGATACTTCTGCTTGGCCTCGTCGTCGGAAACGGCCGGAACGATAATGACGTCCTCGCCGTGTTTCCAGTTCACGGGTGTCGCCACCTTGTGCTTCGCCGTTAGTTGAATCGAGTCCAGCACGCGAAGGATCTCATCGAAATTGCGGCCCGTGCTCATCGGGTACGCCAGCATCAGTTTGATCTTCTTGTCCGGACCCACGACGAACACCGTCCGCACCGTCGCGTTGTCGGCGGCTGTCCGTCCATCGGATGTGCTGCCGCTTCCCGCCGGAAGCATGTCGTAGAGCTGCGCGACCTTCAACTCGGGATCGCCGATCATCGGATAGTTCACCTTGTGGCCCTGCGTTTCCTCAATGTCGGCGGCCCACTTGCCGTGGCTGGCCACCGGATCGACGCTAAGGCCGATGATCTTGCAGCTCCGCTTTTTGAACTCCGGCTCCAGGCCGGCCATATAGCCAAGTTCCGTCGTGCAGACTGGCGTGAAGTCTTTTGGGTGGGAGAACAATACGGCCCAGCCGTCTCCGATCCACTCGTGAAAGTGGATCTTCCCCTGGGTCGTTTCCGCTTCGAAATCTGGTGCCACATCGTTTATTCTCAACATGGAAATACCTCCCCGAGAGTTTACCTCAGCTTGCCGCAGTGTAGATGTACACTTGGGACAAGCCTTTTCGTGAACCTTCCGGGAAAACATTTCTTCAAGAATCTGATTGAGCGGCGTGCGCTTCTTTACCAACTTGTGCGTCGCGATTTTGAGCGCCGTTTCGTCGGTTCGGCAGGTGGCTGGGTGTGGGCGCTGGTGCACCCGCTTGTACTTCTCGCCAGTTGGACGTTCGTGTTCCACGTCTGCTTGAAGATGACTGTCCCTGAGGGCGAGGGCACGCAGAACTACACGCTGTTCCTGTTCTGCGGATACCTGCCCTGGATGTTGTTTCAAGAGACCGTGGCGCGATCAACGACGTCGATACTGGATTCCCCGAACCTGATCACGAAGACGGTTTTCCCGTCGGAGATGATTCCGGTTTCGATCTTCTGCTCGTCGCTGGTTTCTCATCTAATGACTCTAGCCGTCGCGCTGGTTGCGGTGGCGATTTGGGGCGGCGGACTGGGTCCCGGCTTGTTGTGGCTTCCGGTCTACATGCTGCTGCTGGCGCTGTTGGGCGTCGGCGTCGGATGGATTGCCGCCGCGTTTCAGGTCTATTTGCGCGATACGGCTCAAGCGGTGCTGGTGTTGCTGACTCTTTGGTTTTGGGCGACGCCGATTTTCATCAATCAGGATCAAGTGCCGGAGAGGCTGCGGGTAATCCTTCGCGTGAATCCGCTTAGCGCGTTCGTCCGCGCATACCGGGATCTGTTGCTTTCCGTAGACGTCCCCAACTGGGGCGAACTGGCATACGCCGCCAGCCTGTGCGTCGGTGTATTTCTGACTGGAGGCTTCGTGTTCCGGCAATTGAAGCGTGGGTTCGCAGATGTTCTCTAAAGGAGACGGAGAATGAATCGCAGACAGGTGCTGTTTGGCGCGGCGGGTCCACTGTTGGCGCAACGCAAGAATGCCCCAGCGGAGCGCAGGCCAAACGTCCTGTTCATCATGGCCGACGATCTGGCTTCCTGGATGGTGGGCTGCTATGGCAACAAGGAAATCCGCACGCCGAATATCGACGCGCTGGCCAATGAGGGTGTGCGCTTCACAAATCACTTCGTCTGCACGCCAATCTGTTCCGCATCGCGGGCGACCTTCTTTACGGGCCGCACTCCCCTTCAGCACGGCATTCACGACTATCTCGCGGCCGCCCCCATTGAGAAGCCTCCACAGGGCCAGAAGGACGTTCCAGATACTTTCGCAAAAGAGACCATGGTCTCCGATGTTCTCGCCGGTGCGGGATACCGTTGCGGATACGTCGGCAAGTGGCACATGGGCGATGCCAGCAATATCGGCCATGGCTACGAGTACACCTACACGATGCCCGGCGGATCGATCGGCTATCAGAATCCGTCGCTGTTCTTGAACGGTGAGAAGCGTGATGAGAGCGGATATCTTACGGAGCTGATGACTCAGCGTGCGGGCGAGTTTCTCGACCGTCAGGACGGCAGCCGCCCTTTCTTTCTTACCGTGAGCTATTTCAACCCTCACACTCCCTACGACGGCCATCCGGAGAAGTACTACGACATGTATTCCGGCGCGAAGTTCGAGAGCTTTAACTGGGAACCTGCCGCGCCGAATGCGCTGCGTGAGAAGGAGCTGTTGCAGGACACGTTGGGCAATCTTCGCAAGTGCGCGGCGTCGACGACGGCGCTGGATGACAATGTCGGTGCGCTGATTCGCAAGCTTCGCGAACGCAATCTGTGGAACGACACCTTGGTTGTTTTTACAGGCGACAACGGCTATCTGCTGGGCCGGCATGGCCTCTGGAGCAAGGGATTGGCATCGGACCCGATCAACATGTACGAAGAAGTAATGGGCGTTCCGATGATCTGGTCCTGGCCTGGAAAAGTTCCGGTTCAATCGGTCCGGTCGGAGATGATCTCCGCTTACGATTTGGTGCCCAGCTTGTGTGACGCGACTGGAACGTCAACACCCGCGCGCAATCTGTGCGGACGAAGTTACGCCGGTGTGGCGCGAGGCACGATCTTTCGCGCGAAGGACGGGCGTTGGCCACAACTGGTGTTTGGGTATTTTCGCAACACGGAGATGGCGCGGAATGAGCGGTTCAAGCTGATCATTCGCGATGGTGGGGCCGGCATGAATCAGTTCTTCGATCTCACCAAAGATCCAACGGAGCGTCAGAATCTTTACGACAACGCGGGCTTCATTACCGTACGGAATGACTTGCGCAAATCCCTCGACGGTTGGCGCGAAAAATACCGTACTTAGGCGTTGCCAGGCAGCCGCACCAACATCAGACCGTGCTTTGTAGGGATGAAGGATTGGCTTCCCGCCGAAATGTTCGCTTGCCGCATCCAGTCACGAACCGCCTCGAAGACGGGTGGCTGGTCAATGTCGTCGACCATCAGAACTCCTCCCGGCGCCATCAACGCGGAGCACGTCGTAAGATCGGCTAGGCACCCTTCATAGGAATGGTCGCCATCAACCAAGATCAGATCGAACGTTTCACCGCTCACATAGTGCATGAGGCGGCGGCTGTCGTCGGCAATAAAGACGGCTTCGTGTGAGTAGCCTGATGCTCGAAGATTAGCCTCGGCGACTTGTTGCGTGGGGATGCCGGCTGGATTCTCGTAAGTCTCCAGATCGCAGCTGACGATGCGGCGCAGACCCTTGGCGCCGCGGCTGACGGCGACGGTGGAATACCCGAACCTGGTACCGATTTCCAGGTAAGTGCGCGGTCGAAGCACTTCGGCAATGGCAAAGTAATACTGATAGTAGTTTTCCTCAAAGCCGGCTGGAACCACTTCAGGCGACGGCGGATAGGGCAATCCTTGAAAGATCTCGTTGCACGGTGGGTAGTTGGCCACGGCCACGCACTCCTGAAACAGGTACAGAGTTGCCTGCCGGAAGCCGGCCAAGTGATTCCCTAAAGACATTCGGCGTTGCGTTAGCGGCCGAAAATGAAGCGGCCGCGCCTAGGGTCGGCGCCGCCTTCAAGCACTCCGTTAGAGATCTTGATCACCGTCGGTGCGGAGCCGTTCGACCATGCTCCCCGCGTCTCAACAATGTGGCCCAAGGCGGTCAGCGCTTCGCCGGTCTCTTTCGGAACGCGATTCTCCAGGTTCACAAGCCCGGGGCGAAACTGATGCCCGGCGAAGGAGGTGTAGAAATGCTCCGACTGAAAACGCGGCGCCTCCACCGCGTCCTGCGAATCCATGCCGAAGTCGATAATGTTCAGCAGCACCTGCAGCATCGCCTGATCCTGGTTGTCGCCCCCGGGCGTGGACATCGCGATGTAGGGTGCGCCATCCCGCAACACCATAGTGGGGCTTAAAGTAACGCGGGGCCGCTTGCCCGGCGCAAGTTGGTTTGGATGGCCGTCGTCCAGGACGAAACTCTGCAGGCGCGACGATAGTGGAATTCCCGTGTCGCCGGCGATTACGGAAGGCAGCCACGCGCCGGACGGAGTGGCCGAAAAAACATTGCCCCACTGATCGACGATGTTTACGCAGGTGGTGTCCTGATCGGGCAACGCGGCACTGCTGGTAACGGGCACGCTTGCCTGAAAGCGGCCGGGACGGTGATCCATCGAAGCCTTCGTCGGGTCGATCAGCTTGGCACGCTCCGCCGCGTAGGCCTTCGAAAGCAGTGTCGCTTCAGGGATCTTCGAGAACTTAGGATCTCCGTAGTGCGCGTCCCGGTCTGCGAAGGCGAGTTTGACAGCCTCAATCACAACGTGCAGGTACGCGGGGCTGTTGTGGCCCATCGCTTTCAGGTCGAAATTCTCCAGGATGTTCAGCGCCTGAATCATCACCGGGCCCTGCGTCCAGAAGCCCGGTTTGTTGATTTCAAGGCCGCGATAGACGCCGGTGGCCGGCTTGTCGAATTCCGCGCGGTAGCCGTTCAGATCACTGGCGCGGATCAGGCCTCCGTGCGTTTCCGAGAAGGCGGAGATGCGCTTCGCGATGTCACCGCGATAAAACAGGTCGCGCACTGCATCCAGCTTTTTCGCCCGGTTTCCCTTTGCCCGTTTCTCGGCGTCGGCCATTTGCCGCAACGTTCGCGCAAGGTCGGGTAGCCGGTAGATCTGGCCGCTCTCCGGAGGCGCGCCAGAGCCAAAGAAGAAGCGGCTGGACGTGGGCCACAGATCCAGATACTTTTTAGAGTTCGAAAGAAACAGCGCGAACTCTTCGCCGATAGGAAATCCCTCCGCGTAACCGATCGCGGGCTCGACCACCTCGGCAAAGCTCTTAGTCCCGTGCTCCTTCAGCGCGAGAAGAAGTCCATCGACGACTCCCGGCAGAATCGCCGACTCAATTCCCATGGCGGGCACCGGCGAGAAATTCGCATCGTCTTCAAAGTTTCGCTTGGGCCGCTGGCGGTAGTAGGCGACAGTAGCGGCAGCCGGAGCCGTACCGACGCCGCTGACCACGACGACGGGCTTGCCCTTCATCTTGATCAACAGTGGCATTTCGCCGCCCAGGCCAAAGCGCGCCTGCTCCGTAACGGCGGCGGCTAGAACGCTGGCCACTCCCGCGTCCACCGCATTGCCGCCCTGCATCAGCATGCGGTACCCGGCCTCAACTTCGAAGTTGTTCGCGGCCCCCACCATCTCGCGTGTGCCGCGGACCGAGGGGAACATCGAAAACTGTGCGTTGGCGAGAGCGCAGCCGAGGATGGCGGTGACGATCAGGCGGCGGAACATATGCCCCTATTCTCGATCATGACGCGCCATAGAGGAAGAACTCGGACTTCGGCTCGAACCCCAACCGCCGGTAGAGGGGCGCCGCCGGCTGCGTGGATTGCAGGACGATGGGCAGATTTCCGTCGAGTTGGCGTGAATCCTCCACCGCCCGCCGCACCACTGCCGCCGCATATCCGCGCCGCGTAAACGCGGGAAGCGTGGCCAATGCGTAGAGCCCAAGCGAATCCGGCGTAGCCACTGCGAGACCGGCACAGACGTCGGTTCCATCGACCGACCCGATGTACCCACGGAAGCTGCCGCTCCAAAGTTCCGGCCGGTTGTACATCGCCGACATCTGCCCGGACGGGCCGTCGAACGTCAGCGCAAGAATGTGGCAGAAGCTCTTCCGGCTGGCGGTGTCGGCGACGCGGCGGATGCGCAGTTCCGGAGCCACTTCGTCTACCCGAACGCTCGCGGCGCTCATGCCCGGCATGCGGGCGGTGATCCTAAGATCGAATTGATCGAGAATGCCACTCATCACTGCCCGAACCGTCTTCGGCACGAACGTATCGCAGAGCCATAGCGACCATTGCTGGTGCCGATCGCCGAAGTATCGAGACGCCGCTTCCAGACGGTTCGATAGATCGGCTTCATCCAGTACGGGTCCGGTAAGAAGCGCTGTGTTGAACATGTCGAGTACTGGCCCGGCGTCGATGATGCGAATGCCGACCACGTCCAAGATCTGTCCGCCGGGTTGCGAGCGCGCAAACCAGCTCATCGTCTCCGTCAGATTCGCCGCGATCAATCGCGCCTCCCGCATCCGGCCATTCTAAGCTGTGGGCAGCCTAGAGCAGACTCATCGGGTCCACATCGATGATCAAGGCGGTGGCCGGCCATTTCGCTTCCAGCGCGTGTTTGCGGATGCGCAGCAGATGCTCGGAAAGCGTCCGGCGGCTGGCTGACTTTAGAAGAAGCTGGAACCGGTACTCGCGCTTCAATCGAGGCACCGGAGCTTCTCCCGGACCCATGACGCGCAGCCCTTCTGGAACGGGGTTTAGCAGGCTCTCCACCGCCGCCGCCATCAGCCGCGCTTCCTCTTTCGTCTCGTGACGAACCAGCACATTCGCCATCGCGGAGAACGGCGGATACCGCATCAGGCGGCGAAACTGAATTTCCTTCTCGTAGAACAGGCCATAGTCTTGGGCGCCCGCCAGACGAATCGCATAGTGGTCTGGATTCAGGGTCTGGATCAACACCGATCCCGGAGTTTCGCCGCGGCCCGCGCGCCCGGACGCTTGAATCAGCAATTGAAACGTCCGCTCCGCCGCGCGAAAGTCCGGCATTCCGAGGCCGATGTCCGCGTTCACGATTCCGACGAAGGTGACGTTGGGAATGTCGTGGCCCTTCGCGATCATTTGCGTTCCGACAAGAATGTCGTACTCGCGGTCCCGGAACGCCTGCAGAATTTCTTCGTGCGCGTGCTTTCCAGAAACGGTGTCGCGATCCATGCGGGCGATGCGCGCGGCGGGGAAGTGCTGATGCAGTTCATCCTCCACCCGTTCCGATCCTGTGCCGACGAATTGCAGATACTCGCTGTCGCAGGAAGGGCACCGCGATGGAACTTTCTCCGCGTAGTTACAGTAGTGGCAAAGCAGACGGCGGTCGCGCCGGTGAAACGTCAGAGTCACCGCGCAGTTGGCGCACATCACGCGTTCGCCGCAGGCGCGGCATGTGACGAAGCTTGAGAATCCGCGGCGGTTCATCAGCAGCATCACCTGCTCTCCAGCAATCAGGCGGTTCTGCACCGCTTCCACCAGGCGGCGCGAGAATACGGAGTTCTTCCGGGTTTCCAAAAACTCCGTGCGCATGTCGACGAGCTCCACCATGGGCATCGGCCGCTTTTCTATGCGCTCCGGAAGTTCCAGCAGGCGGTAGCGGCCCGTCTCGGCGTTGTGCCGCGATTCCAGGCTGGGCGTCGCCGACCCCAGCAGAACGCATGCCGATAGCATCTGACCGCGCAGGACAGCCACATCGCGCCCGTTGTAGCGCGGAGTCTCCTCCTGCTTGTAGCTGCCGTCGTGCTCTTCGTCGACGATCAGCAGGCCCAGGTTCTGCATCGGTGCGAAGACGGCCGATCGGGTACCGATAGCCACGCGTACTTCGCCCGATTGGATGCGCCTCCATTGCGCCGCCCGCTCCGTATCGTTGAAGGCGGAGTGTAGTATCGCAACGCGGTCTCCAAATCGCGCGGCAAATTGCGATGCGACTGCGGGCGTAAGCGCGATCTCGGGCACCAGCAGCAATGCCGACTTCCCGGCGTTTAATGTGGCGTCGATGGCGCGCAGGTAGACTTCCGTCTTGCCGGAGCCCGTTACGCCATGGGCCAGAAATGTCGTGAATCCGCCCGCCGCGATTGCGGTGCATATGGCCGCCAGCGCGGTCTCCTGATGCGCATTCGCCACGACACCACCCTTCGCCGCATACTGCCGGATCGTGGGTTGGATCAAGCGGATCTGCGCCAGGTTTTGTCTCGCAAGGGCGCGCGCACTGGCAGCGGCGCCGGCCATCTTCTCCTCCAGCTCGTCCAGCCGGTGCGAACCGGGATGCAATTCCAGAAATGCCAGCAACTCCCGCTGGCGCTTCGGCATTTTCTCTTCGGACCGGGCTTGAAACTCCACTTCCAACCGGTTGGCCGGAGAGCGAAGCGGGTCCCGCTGCGCCGGATCGTCTTCCGCTGCGACCATTCCTTTGGCGATCAGGCTGCGAAGAATCTGGGCCGCCTTCGGAACCGACTTCGCCAGCGTGGTCTCCGAAAGATTCCGCGATTCCAGCAGCCGAAGAATTTCAATTGATGTGTCGCCGGATTCGCCGGTGCCCAGTGTCAACTGGCGAACCGCATCCACGCCCGCCGGAGTCAGCCGGTACGAACGGCGCTTGCCCACCTCCCCCGCCAGCGGCGCCATCACGCGGAACACCTCGCCCAGCGGCGCGGCGTAGTACGACGCAATCCATTGCGCAAGAGCGATCAGATGGTCGTCGAAAACCGGTGACTCATCCAGCAGCCGGATCACGTCGCGGGACCGTTCTTCGTAGCGCTCGCGAAGCGACAACACAACGCCGGTAAGTTTTCGCGGACCAAAGGGGACGATGACGCGCGCGCCGCGTTGCACGCGATGGCGCAGTGTCAGCGGCAGCGCGTAGGTAAACACGCGGTCAAGCGGAACCGGAAGGCAGACGTCGCAGAACTCGGGCAGCAGGGAAGGACTTACACCTTGCGGAGCTTGGTCACCCGTCCAACCTCCACCCATTCGGCGACAAAGATGTTGCCGTTGTGGTCGAAGCACGCACCGTGCGGGCAGACGAACTTTCCGGGGATGAACTGATCCCGCGATTTCTTGCGCAGGTCATAGTGCTGGCCGGAAGTATCCTCACCGAGATGCGCCACAAGGCCGTTGTCTTTGTCGAGCAGCGTTACTCTCGCGTCGAGATCGGGAATCAGCAGCATACCCTTCTGCTCCTCGAAATGGCACGGCTTCTTGACGTTGCCCGCGAAGCTGAGGTGCTGGCCTTCCAGCGTCATGAACTGCAGCCGGTTGTTGCCGCGGTCCGCAAGAAGCAGCATCGGCTTGCCACGCTCATCGATGATGATCCCGTGCGGGTTGCTCAACTGCCCGGGTTCCTTGCCGGGGGTGGCGATGGTACGGATATACTTCGCGTCTTTGTCGTACTGGTTGACGTAGTAGGAACCGTACCCGTCGGCCACATAAACGTCGCCATTTGGAGCGACAGCGACATTGGTCGGGGAATACTTCTTCTTCTTGCCGTCGGCGTCCAGACGATAGGGTTCGGCCATTTCCGGATAGCCGATTTCCCACACCTTCTCGCCCTTCGCGCTCCTCTTCACGACCTTGGCGTTCTTCGTGTCGCTGATGTAGAGAAAGTCCTGGCCGCCTTCCTTGCGGATGTGCAGGCCATGCGCGCCGCCCTTGAACTCAGGGCCCATGCTGCGCACAAACTTGCCCTTCGGGTCAAAAACCAGGAGCGTGTCGTCCGTTGGACTCGACGCATGCACGGTGTGCTGAACCCAAATGAATCCGTCAGAATCTTCGACGACGGAATGCGTGTTGCCGTAGACAATTTTCGACGGAACCTCCCCCCAGTCGTGAATACATTCATAGGTGTGCTCACCCGATCCCAGCATGGGGTTCTTCGAACTGGACTTGCTCTGCGCCTTTAGAATCGCGGGCGCGGCGCCTGCGGCTGCGAGGAATTTTCGTCGAGAGGACAACATGGCTGAGAGTGTATCATTTGAAATTGACGGCGGCCTTGGCGATACTTTATTTTCTTGCGCAGCAGAAGCCGCCTGAAGCGCCCGTGTCCGCGCCGCGTATCTGGCGATTTGAGGGCGAATCGCGCTACTGGTTCGAGTCTCGCCACAACTACAATTTCGGTCGCGAGCCGGACCTCAATACCGTGCTCGTCCGGAATCGTCTTCTGTTGGAAGTTCGTCCAACCAGCCGCATCAAGATCGTCGGGCAGGTGCAGGACACCCGCGCTCCGCACTACCAGCGGCCAAGGCCGGGCTCCGCGCAGGATCCGTTCGACCTTCACGAGGCGTATGTCGAGATCAATCCGGACGCGAAGGAAGGATGGAACATCATCGCCGGGCGGAAACGTTTCTTTCTGGGGGACCAGTATTTCATCGGACAGCCGGAATGGGTGAACTCGGGACGTACGTACGACACGCTTCAAGTGAACTATGGATGGAAACCGGGCAAGCTTCGCGCGGTGATGATTTCGCAAGTGAGCTTCAAGCCCGGCGGCTTCAATGTGCCTGTTCTTCGCGACCGCCTCACCGGCGCCTACTTTCAAGGAACAAAAGACTACGACGTTTACTACCTTCGGCACAGCCGTATCAATCTGCCGTCGACAAACAGCGTGGGTGCGAGGATTGCGCGAAAACGCGGCCCGTGGCGCGTATCGGGGGAGGCGGTGGTACAGGGCGCGTTCGGCAGCGTGGCGTCGATCAGCCGGAAGTTCGGACGGTTGGAACTGGCCGCGGACTATGAATTTGCGTCACCGGATTTCGATCAGCTCTATCCGGCGGCGCATGACCGTCTGGGCCATGGCGATGTACTGATCTTCCGGAACGTTCATTCGCTGCAGGGTCACGGCCGCATCACGCTGGGTAAGAACGGACGGCTGAACCTGATGTACACGTCGAATTTTCTGGCTGACCGGCAGAAGCCCGCGTACTGGTTTGGCGGATCGCCGTTGCCGGTGCCGCGGGGCGGGTACACAGCAAGCCTGATCGGGCAGGAGGCGGCAATCTTCAACACGCACCGCTGGAAATTCTTCGCGCTGGGGGTTGGCTTCGCGCAGTGGTTTAATGGCGAGCCGTTGAAGTTCGCATTGCCGGGGCGAAGCTTGCGCTACGCCTATGTGCACACAGGCTTCTACTTTTAAACGCCCCAGGAATAGTCGGCAGCCACGGACTCGCCGGCCTCGCCTTTTTCCGAAAGGCGCATTAGTTCCAGCCGCAGCGCGTCGACCAGAGCCTTCCAGCTTGCCTCAATGACGTTGTCGGACACGCCGACCGTGGCCCAACTGCGGCGGTGGTCGGACCATTCAACCAGTACGCGAACCTTCGCAGCGGTGCCCTTCTTCGAGTCGAGAACGCGAACCTTGTAGTCGGTCAAGCGTACCTGCGCAAGCTCCGGATATAGGTTCGAGAGGCAGCGGCGGAGACACAGGTCCAGCGCGTTCATCGGGCCGTGCCCCGTGGCTTCTTCGGAGTGGACGCCGTCGCTTGTCCGCAGTGAGACGGTGGCGCTGGTCTGCGTGCCGCGATCGGTCCACTTGGACGCCACTTCGTAGCTGACGACATCGAATAAGTGCAAGTCGGGCTGAAGAGCTTCGCGAACCAGCAGTTCGAACGTGCCGTCCGCCGCTTCCAGTTCGTAGCCTTCGTACTCCAGTTGCTTGATGCGGTCCAGCAGTTCGCGACGCGATTCGGCGGTAAGCCCACTCAGACCCTGCTCATTGAGTTTGTATAAGACGTTGCCGCGTCCGGAAAGATCGGACAGAAGCACGCGCTGGCGATTGCCTACCAGTGCCGGGTCGATGTGCTCATACGTGGCTGCATCCTTCATCACGGCGCTGACGTGCACGCCGCCTTTGTGGGCGAAAGCACTTTGGCCGACGAACGGCTGATCGTTCCGCATCTGCAGGTTGGCGAGCTCCGAAATGAACCGCGCTACCTGAGTCAGCTGGGGGAGCCGGTCCTGGCCGATGGTCGTGTGGCCCAGCTTCAATTCCAGGTTGGCGATGATCGATACAAGGTTGGCATTCCCGCATCGCTCCCCATAACCGTTGAAGCAGCCCTGGACATGCGTGCAGCCGGCCTCCACCGCCGCGATTGCATTCGCCACCGCAACGTCGGAATCGTTATGCGTGTGGATTCCCAGGATGCCGTCGAAGCGCTTGCGGACTTCTGACACGATCTCGACAAGTGGCCCGGTGAGGGTGCCGCCGTTCGTATCGCACAGGCAAAGGACATCCGCGCCGGCTGCCTTTGCGGCGTCCAAGGTCCGCAAAGCGAAATCGGCGTTGTCCTTGTAGCCGTCGAAGAAATGCTCGGCGTCGTAGACCACTTCACGGCCGCGTTCCTTAAGACGTGTGACCGTCTCCGAGATCAGCCGCAGATTCTCTTCTTCGGTGATGTTCAGCGCGCGCTCCACATGCAGGCGCCAGGACTTGCCGAAGATCGAAACCACCGGCGTACCCGAATCCAGAAGAGCCTGAACGTTGGGGTCGGTATCGATAGTATTTTTTGCGAAGCGTGTCGCGCCGAACGCGGTAAGCTTCGCGTGTTTAAGTTGGAGTTCCCGCGCCCGCGCGAAGAACTCCTTGTCTTTGGGATTTGAGCCCGGCCATCCACCCTCGATATAGTCAATCCCCAACTCGTCCAGGCGGACGGCAATCGCCAGCTTGTCCTCGACGGATAAGGAGACGGCCTCGCCCTGCGTGCCGTCCCGGAGAGTGGTATCAAAGGTGAAAATTCTCATGGCTGATTACCGGCTTACGGCCGGTTCGGCTTCCTGCGGTACGCCCGCTTCTTTCTTCTTCTTCAAGAAGGTCATCATTTCGCGCAGTTCCGCTCCGATTTTCTCGATCGGCAGCGTGTGGCCTTCCTTGCGCAGCGCCAGGAACTTACCCCGGCCGGTCTTGTTTTCTTCCATCCAGTTTTTGGCGAACTGGCCGCTTTGAATTTCCGCCAGCACCTTCTTCATCTCGGCCTTCGTCTGGTCTGTGATGATCCGCGGACCGATCATATAGTCGCCATACTCGGCGGTGTCGGAAACGGAATATCGCATGTATCCCATGCCGCCTTCGTAGATCAGGTCGACGATCAGCTTCAGTTCGTGCAGGCACTCGAAGTAGGCGATCTCGGGATCGTAGCCCGCCTCGGTCAGCGTCTCAAAGCCCGCATTGATCAGCGCGCTGACGCCGCCGCACAGGACAGTCTGTTCGCCAAAGAGATCGCTCTCGGTTTCCTCGCGGAACGACGTGCCGATGATTCCGGCTTTCAGGCAGCCGAGGCCCATGCCGTAAGCAAGCGCGTTCTCCAGGGCCTGGCCGCTGGGATTCTGATGGACCGCCACCAGCGCCGGAACTCCAACGCCTTCGGTAAACAGTTCCCGCACGCGATGGCCCGGGGCCTTCGGCGCGATCATCGTCACATCCACCGTGTCCGGCGGTTTGATGAAACCGAAATGAATGTTGAAGCCGTGCGCGAACATCAGGGTTTTCCCGGGCGCCAGATTCGGCGCGATGTCCCTGTTATATACGTCCGCCTGAACATGGTCGGGCATCAGCAGCATGATCACATCCGCCACCTTCGCCGCTTCGGCGACGCTTAGCACCCGCAGGCCCGCCGCTTCCGCTTTCGCGCGGGACTTCGACGTTTCCGGCAACCCCACCACGACGCCGACGCCTGAATCCCGCAGGTTCAGCGCGTGGGCATGGCCCTGGCTTCCGTAGCCGGTAATGGCGACCGTCTTGCCGGACAACCGGCTCAAATCACCGTCTTTTTCGTAGTAACGCTTCGCCATGAATGGCTCCTTCTTCCTCGTCGTCTTCTTCGGCCGCCAGCCCCTGGGCCGCCGCGTCGTGGGCTTCACCGCCCCGCGGAACCGGCGGAGCCAGCCGCAGCTTCTTGCTCTCCAGCGATACGGCGGTCAGGCCGCTTCGCGTCACTTCAATGTCGCCGTAACTTCTCATCACGGCAACGAATTCGTCCAGCTTTTCCGAATCGCCGGTGGCCTCGATGGCGTAGCCCTCTACGGAACTGTCGACGACCCTAGCCCCAAAAATTTCGGCTTCCTTCAGCACCGCCGTGCGGGATTCCATTGCGGTCCGAACGCGCAGCAGCAGCAGTTCGCGCGTCACCGCGGGCGCGTCGGTAAGGTCGGTCGCCTGCAGCACGTTGATCAGCTTGTTCATCTGCTTGATCACCTGCGCGCGCAAGCGGCTCTCCACATCCACGACGATCGTCATCCGGCTTAGCGCCGGGTCCAGCGTCGGCGCCACCGTCAGATTCTGAATGTTGTAGCCTCGGGAGCTAAGCACACCCGTGATGCGCATCAACGCGCCCGGCTTGTCTTCGACCAGCAGAGAAATGATTTGCTTCATCGAAAGGATCTCCTAGGCCACGGCAACAGGCTTTGGTGGGCCAAGCACCATCTCGTTGATTGCCCCGCCGGCGGGAACCATCGGGTAGACATTCTCGAACGGCGAAACGCGCACGTTCAAAAGGTAAGGGCCGGGCTCGGCTACGGCTTCTTCCAGCGCGGCGCGCAGATCTTCGGGACGCTCCACCGTGCGGCCCTTGAAACCGTAGGCACCCGCCAGCTTTTCAGCATCCGGGAAACTGTCCAGCGTCACCTGCGACAACCGGTTGTTGTAGAACAATTCCTGCCACTGGCGGACCATGCCCAGGTATCCATTGTTCATCACGACAATCTTCACCGGCAGCCCGTAATTGGCCAGTGTGGCCAGTTCCGGAATCGACATCTGGAAGCCGCCGTCGCCCGCGATGGCGAACACCAGTTTGTCGGGGTTGGCGTATTGCGCGCCCAGCGCCGATGGGAGTCCGAAGCCCATCGAACCCAGGCCGCCAGAGTTGATCCAGAGCCGCGGCTTGTCGTAGCGAATCAACTGCGCGGCCCACATCTGATGCTGGCCGACATCGGTGCAGACGATCGCTTCGCCATTCGAGATGCGGTTGATTTCCGACATCAGATGCTGCGGCTTGATTTCGTCCACGGAGAACGTTGGCTCCAGCGGATGCTCTTCCTTCCACGTGCGGATCTGTTTGCGCCACGCCGCGCGGTCCGCCGCCCGGGCTTCGCCCATCGTAGGCTTCAGTTCCAGCAGGAACCGGTTCAGCTTGTCCAGCACGCGCTTCACGTCGCCGACAACCGGGATGTCGGCAGTGCGGTTCTTGCCGATCTCCGACGGATCGATGTCCACGTGAATCACCTTCGCGTGGGGTGCGAACGCTTTCAACCGTCCCGTCACGCGGTCGTCGAAACGAACGCCCAGGGCGATTAGAAGATCCGCTTCATACATGCCCATGTTTGCGGCGTAGCTGCCGTGCATGCCGGGCATGGAGATGAAGTTGGGATGGTTGCCGGGCAGGGCGCCCAGGCCCATCAAAGTGTTGACGGCGGGCGCGTCGACGATCTCAACCAGCTCCCGCAGTTCCGCCGATGCGCCGGCGTGTATGATGCCGCCGCCGGCATACACCATCGGCCGTCCCGACTCCCAGATCAGCTGCGCCGCGCGCCGGATCTGTCCCGTGTGGCCGTCCGGATAGAACTTGTAGCCCGGAAGATGAATACTGGTGACAGGCGCGTAGTGCCCCTGCGCCTGAAAGATGTCCTTTGGAATATCGACAAGCACCGGGCCGGGCCGCCCCGTGGCCGCGATGTAGAACGCTTCGTGCAGAATCTGCGGAAGTTCCGCCAGCGTCTTCACCATGAAATTGTGCTTGGTCGCCGATCGTGTGATCCCAAACGTGTCGGCTTCCTGAAATGCGTCGGAGCCGATCAATGACGACGTCACCTGCCCGGTCAGCGCGACGATCGGAATGGAGTCCATCATCGCGTCGACGAGTCCGGTGACGAGATTCGTGGCCCCTGGTCCGGAGGTGGCGCAGCAAACGCCGGTCTTGCCGGTGGAGCGGACATAACCTTGCGCCGCGAACGCCGCATTCTGTTCGTGCCGCACCAGCACGTGCCTTATCGGATGGTCGTACAGCGCGTCATAGAACGGCAGCGTTACGCCGCCTGGATAGCCGAAAATTACATCGACGCCTTCGCGCACCAGACATTCCAGGAGAATGTTGGCGCCGCTCATCAGCGGACCGGGCTTGTTCGTTGCGGGCACTGTAACCGCCGCCATCTTCGACTCATTCTTCACAAGACATCTCCTCGGAAATGAAAAAGGCCATCAGCAGAGCCGTATGCCCCGCTGATGGCCTGTATTCTCGATCAAGGCCGTTCAAGCGGGGCCGGTGATTCCTACCCCGTCGATGGATACAATAATGATCCCTACAGCCCTGGATGACAGCACGCCTACGTTCCGCTGGTTCCGGATAAGCTGGCTGTGATGTGCCACGTCCGTAGATTAGCCTACTAGTTTTTTAAATGCAAGAGGCTTTTTGCATGAGAAGTGCTTATGGACATATGAATGGTGTCCTAGCTACTTCAGCTCAAACGCCACTTGTGAGACCGTTCCGCCGTACGGGAAAGCGCCCTTGCCCTTATAGTCGCTCGACACCGGAGAAATCGAGTCGCGCCCGACTTCAAACGGCTCGAGTCCCCAGCGGAAGGCGATCTGGGGAATCCTGCCCTCGCCGACAGGTTTGCCGTTGATGGCGAGCTTTACTGTAGCCGGCTTGCCATGACCTCCTTCGGCGATCAACTCAGCTGTAAGAGTCGATTCACCTGCCGGCAGAGCCTGGCTGCCGCGGATGAACGTTGTGCCGTTGTTGAAGAAGTTGAGCGCATAAACCGGCCGGCCTCCCAGCACATACAGGCTCCAGCCACCGCCTTCTCCGCCGGCGCACGTGATCACTCCCTGGCCGCCACCGGGGGGGACAACGAGTTTTGCGGTGATCGTGTGGGACTTCGGCCAGATCCCCGGGCCGATGGGTTCCGGCACACGAACGGTGCCCGCGTAGGACCAGTTTGTCCGAGGTGGTCCGCCACCCGTCCGCATAGCTGGATCGAAGCGCGCCGCCATCCGGTCATCGAGGGGCAGAACGTTGTATTTCTTTGCCTCCTCCAGGAACTTTGCCTGCAGTTCCTTGACCTTTGCCGGGTTTTTGGCCGCCAGGTCATTCGCCTGTGTGAAATCTTCTTCGAGATTGTAAAGTTCCCAAGGGTCGCCATCGAAAGGAGTGCTCGCTCCTCCTGTTTCCCACGGCAGACGTCCATGCCTGGTGGTGGCCATCCACCCATCGTGATAGACACCGCGATTGCCCAACATCTCGAAATACTGGGTCGTCCGCTTGCCGGGTGAGTTCGCGTTGGCCGCATCAAAGCTGTAGACCATGCTGACGCCTTCGATTGGTTTTTGCTGAATGCCATTCACCATGCCCGGAGCCGGAACTCCCGTGGCTTCAAGAATCGTGGGAACGATGTCGATCACGTGGTGGAACTGGCTCCTGAGACCGCCGGCGTCTTTGATCCGGGCGGGCCAATGAACGACAAGCGGATTGCGCGTACCGCCGAAGTGCGAGGCGACCTGCTTGGTCCAGCGGAATGGCGAGTCGACAGCCCACGCCCATCCCACCGGCACATGCGGCTCCGAATCCGGTCCGCCGATGTCGTCAATTCGTTTCAGAGTGCTCTGCAATCCAAATTGAAAGCCAACCAAGCTAGCCACTTCGTTCATCGTGCCTTCCAGACCACCCTCGGCGCTGGCGCCGTTGTCGCCGGCGATGTAGAAGATCAGCGTGTTGTCTAGTTGGCCCGTCTGCTCGAGTGAATTGACGATCCTTGCAATCTGGTCGTCCGTAAAGGAGAGGAAACCAATATAGTTCTCCATCAGCCGCGCGTACACGCGCTTGGCGTCGGCGGACTGGCTGTCCCATGACGGAATCTGTTCGGGTCGCGGCGTGAGTTGGGCATTAGCCGGAATGACGCCGAGTTTCTTTTGCCGCTCAAACGTCTCTTCCCGGAGCTTGTCCCAGCCTCCGTCGAACTTGCCCTTGAACTTGTCGCGCCACGATTTGAAAACGTGATGGGGAGCGTGGGCTGCGCCGGTCGAGTAATAGACGAACCAGGGTTTTTCGGGATCAGCCGCGCGGATGTTATTGATCCAGGCGATCGTCTCGTCCGTCATGTCGATGCCGAAATGGTATCCCTGCTCCACCGTTTTCGGTGGATCGACGGGGGTCGTGTTGCGGTAGAGGGTCGGGTAGTACTGGTGCGCCTCACCCTGGTTGAACCCATAGAAGTAGTCGAAGCCAAAACCGGTGGGCCAGCGGTCGAATGGGCCTGCCGGACTGATCTCGGTCTCCGGCGTGTTGTGCCACTTGCCAAACATGGACGTGGCGAATCCGTTCTGCCTCAGCATCTCCGAGACCAGGGCCGTTTCGCGAGGAATGATGCCCGTGTAGCCGGGATATCCCGTGCCCATCTCGATAATCACGCCGGTCCCGACGGAATGGTGATTGCGGCCGGCAAGCAGCGCCGCTCGGGTTGGCGAGCATAACGCAGTTGTATGGAAGCGGTTATAGCGAAGCCCGCCCTTGGCCAGCCGGTCGAGCGTCGGCGTGGGCGCTGGCCCGCCAAACGTGCTGGTGTGGCCGAAGCCGACATCGTCCAGGAGAATCAGAAGAACGTTGGGGGCGCCCTTTGGGGCTTTCACGGCCGCCGGATAGGCGGGAGTTGAATCCTTAAACGTCTCGCCGATTTTCCCGGTGAACGCTGGTTCGGGCTTTGGGATGCTGCCCGTCGCTGACGACGCTTGCTCGCGCGTCGTTCCGCCGCCACAGCCGAACTGCATTGAAATCAACCCAATAGCCGCAATTATCAGAAACCTTTTCTTCATCGACTTCTCCCCCAGCGACCCAATTGATGTTCGAATCGTGATGTTCGAATCAAAAACATTACCACAGGTCCGATGCGCGATACATTGACGGCTTGACGGAAATCCGCCGCATCGAACTGCCGCTTCCGTGGGAGCTGGGGCGCATCAATGTGTACCGCGCCGGGCCCCTGTTGGTGGACTGCGGGTTGAACACACCGGAGGCGCTTTCCGTCATCGGGCCGCATCTCGACGGTGTCGAGTGGATCGTGCTAACCCACACACATCCGGACCATCTAGGTCTTGCGCCGGAGCTGCTGCGCCGGACGGGCGCGAAGCTGGCGATGCACCGGCGCGAGTTTCAGCAGTTGGAAGGCTGGCTGGACGCCATTGAAGCTGGCAGCGAGTATGACGATGGCTTGCAGCTTGCCGGTACCCCGCCGGAGATGATTCCCCCGATCGCGGAGGCGTTCAATGGAGTGCACTCCGCATTGGCGAGGCTGAAGCCGGACCGGTTCCTTGAAGACGGCGATCGCATCGGCGAGGCGGAGGTGGTCTACACGCCAGGACACTCGCCGGGCCACATTTGCCTGCGCCTGGGCACGGACCTGATCTCCGGCGATCACCTGCTCGAAACGATTACGCCGAACATTGGCTGGATAGAGGGCGAAGATACGCTGGGGCAATTTCTCGCGTCGCTTGACCGCGTAGGCGGGCTCGACATCGATTGGGTGCATCCCGCACACGGGTCGCCGTTTCAGAATCACCGCGCTTGGATCAAGCAGACCCACGCCCACCATCACGGGCGATGCGTCGAGATCGAGGCGGCGCTGGCCCTACGCTCGCGAACCGCGCATGAACTGGTGGGGGTGTTGTGGCCGCGGCATCTGTCGGCTTTCCACTACCGCTTCGCGGTGTATGAGGTGCTGGCCCATCTGGAGTACCTTCGACGCCGGGCGCGGACTGCGATGGTCGGGTTCTGGTGGGAGGTTGCAGGCGGTCTTGAAACGAAGCCTTCCCTCCTCGCACCATAGTGCATGAAGGCCCAACGTAAAACCAAAGCTAAGACGCCGGGTGCCGATTATTCCGATCGCACTGAGGCTGCAGGGAGCCGCGCGGAGACCAAACGGGTGAGTCCGGACACTGCCGGCCATGGATTCGGCGCATCTGGCACCGAGTCCGCAGTGGCCGGGTATGAAGCCGCGTCGGGACCCGCGGTTTTGCCTCCAGCAAGCCCACCCCGCAAGAAGTAACAAATCGAAAAGGAGTTGAGATGTTGAGAGTCGTTAACTCGTATCACAGGGAGATTTCCGTCGCCATCTGGTATTACCATCCCAACTGCCCCGATGGCGGAAGCTGGTCAAAGAAGGGCTGGTGGCGAATTACCCCTGGAAACAGCAAGGTAGTGTTCGGGCCTAGCCTAAGCGGCCACAATCGATACTTCACCTATCACGCGTTTAGCAGCGACGGTGCGGTATGGGCGGGACCGTATGGCACTCTGGTGCCACCGCAGGCCTTTGACTGGTGCCTCCCGACGGGAAACACGCAGTCATGGCGGGCGGGCTTCCGGCTGCTCGATATCAACGGCAACGACAACTTCACGTTGACCCTCCATCGTTGAAGCCCAGTCGCGCGCCAGATCGCGAGTACAATCGGGTAGTTTCGTGCGCCGGCAGAGTCAGTGCACGGCCTTCGAATACGTTTGGTCGCTAGAAGGAGCAATCACGTGGCCCGAACTTTAACCGTCGTAACAACTCTGATGGCCGCCGTGGCCGCGATTTCATCTGCGCAGGACGCCGGAGCGGAGGCGCCGATTCGAGCCATCGTTGCAGAACAAGCGGCCGCCTGGAACGACGGCGATGGACAGGCATGCGCCCGCCACCTGGCGCCAGAAGTGTCGTTCACGAATCTCTTCGGGATGGTAATGTACGGCGCGCCCGCGTTCGCGAAGCGGCATGCCGAGATCCTCGCGACGTTTTACAAGGGCACCACCAAACACCATTCGATTCGGCGCATCCGCTTCGTGACGCCGGATGTCGCCATCGTGGATATTGATAACGAAGTGCGCGGAGTGAAGGCGATGCCGGGTGGAATCGTAGTTCCGCCGGATGGCATCGTCAGAACGCAGCTAATGGAAGTGTTGGTGCAGCGCGAGGGGCGATGGTGGGTGGAGGCGTACCACAACGTGGACGCGAAACCCAACAAGTGAGCGGCCAACGGCTCCGCCGCGTTCAGGCTGAATGCTAAATTAGGAGAACTGCCTTCAGGGCATTCCCCTTCATGTCAGCTGTAACCGGAAGTCTATCCGCTGGTGAGAAATTCGACACGCTTGTGAGCCTGATGCAGCGGCTGCGCTCACACGACGGGTGCCCCTGGGATCGCGAGCAAACGTTCGATTCGATCAAGCCCTACACGCTGGAAGAGACTTACGAAGTCTTCGACGCGATCGACCGGCGCGACTGGCAGGCACTGTCGGAAGAACTGGGCGACTTCATCCTGCAAGCCGTCTTCTACGCGCAGATGGCGGCGGAGGAAGACCACTTCACGATTGCCGACTCGTTGGACGCGATCAACCGCAAGCTGGTGAACCGGCATCCGCACGTGTTCGCTGACGGCGGCGCGCGGACGTCCGGCGAAGTGAAGCAACGCTGGGACGAAATCAAGAAAGCGGAGAAGGGAACCGCGGAGCTTCCAATGTTGGATGCCGTGCTGCGAACCCAGCCGGCGTTGGCCGAGGCGCAGCAGATGACGCAGAAGGCAGCGTCCGTCGGCTTCGACTGGGCGTCGCCGCAGCAGGTGCTGGACAAACTGGATGAGGAGCGCGAGGAATTGAGCCGCGCCGTCACTCCGGCGGATGTGGAGCATGAGATCGGAGACCTGATCTTCGTCCTGGTGAATCTGGCGCGAAAGCACAACGTCGATTCCGAGCAGGCTCTGCGCGCCGCGAACCGCCGTTTTCGCACACGGTTCGGGCACATTGAAGAAAGTCTGCGCCGGCAAGGAAAGACTTGGCCGGAAACTAACCTGGAAGAGATGGACCGCTTGTGGAACGAGGCAAAAGCATCCAGATCCGCAAGCTAAGCGAGCATCGCGAGTTCGTCGAGGCCGTCGCGCTTCAGAAAACAATTTGGGGATTTGCGGAAGTCGATCTTCTGCCGGTCCGCCTGTTCGTTGTCGCGTCGAAGATTGGCGGCCATACTTTTGGCGCCTTCGACGGAGACCGGATGGTGGCGTTTTGCCTTGCGATTCCGGGATTGAAACCCGGTGGCGAGACTTATCTGCACTCGCACATGCTGGGCGTTCTTGACGGCTATCGCGACCTGGGTCTGGGCCGGAAATTGAAGCTGACTCAACGGGAGGACGCGATCGCAAACGGCGTCCAACTGATCGAATGGACGTTTGACCCGCTGGAGTTGAAGAACGCGTTTTTCAATATTGAGCGTCTGGGCGCCGTCATCCGCCGCTTCGTGTTCAACCAATACGGAGCGACGTCCAGCCTCCTGCAAGCCAGCCTGCCGACAGACCGCGCCACAGCCGAGTGGTACCTGTCCGGTCCCCGTGTGGAGGCGACGCTCAGCGGAGAACAGTTTGCGCGGCCGGAGATTGTGGAGCGTGTCGCCGTGCCCGCGAACATTGGCGAAATCAAGGCGCAGAATCCGGCGCAGGCGCGCGAAATACAGGCTGCCGTCAGCGGGCGGCTGGACACGCTGTTGTCCTCCGGTCTCGCGGTTGCCGGGTTTGAGCGCTCGGCCGAATCGGGAATTTACCTGCTGACACCCTGGGAGTCTTACCAACAACATGTCCTTCCGGCTTGACCGCATCGTGCTGCGGCACATCAAAATGCCGCTGGTGCATTTCTTCCAAACCAGTTTCGGACGCACGTACGAGCGGGACATGGTGATCGTCGAGGTGGCCGCTGGTGGTGTGTCCGGTTGGGGTGAGGCGACGTGTGGCGAGAATCCCTTCTACAACGAGGAATGGACAGAATCGGCGTGGCTGATCCTGAAGAACTATGTTGCGCCCCGCCTGCTGAATCACGATTTCGAGGCGGCGTCTGAAGTAGGCGCGCGCTCCGCGCACATCCGGGGTCATAAGATGGCGCGCGGCGGGTTAGAGGCCGCATGCTGGGATCTCGAAGCCCGGCAGAAGGGTGTTCCGCTTTACCAGGCGATTGGCGGCGGCGCGCGGAAGTCCATCCCGTGTGGCGTTTCGATCGGCATCCAGGACACTGTCGATCAGCTTCTCTCAAAGATCGACACGGAACTCCAGGCTGGGTATCAGCGGATCAAAATGAAGATCTCGCCGCACTGGGATGTCGACGTGATTCGCGAAGTCCGGAAGCGGTTTCCGGCGGTCAAGCTGATGGCGGACGCCAATTCGGCCTACACGCTGCGTGACGCGGACCGCTTGATCGCGCTGGACGAATTTCACCTGATGATGATTGAACAGCCTTTGGCGCACGACGAAATCATCGACCACGCCGAGCTTCAGCGAAAGCTTCAGACACCGATTTGTCTGGATGAATGCATCCGGAGCGCCCATCAGGCGGAGCAGGCGATTCGTCTTGGCGCGGCCAAGATCATCAACATCAAGCTGGGGCGCGTGGGCGGATTCGCCGAGGCGAAGAAGGTCCACGACGTATGCCATGCCGCTGGAGTTCCGGTCTGGTGTGGCGGCATGCTGGAGTCCGGAATCGGCCGCGCGCACAATATCGCACTCTCCACTCTGCCTGGATTCGTTCTGCCCGGCGATGTCTCCGCGTCGAAGCGCTACTGGAAACGCGACCTCATCCAGCCCGAGGTATCCGTCTCCCCGGAGGGCACGATTGCGGTAACCGAACAAGCGGGATTCGGCTACGACATTGATCACGACTTTCTGAAGTCGGTCACAGTCCGGGAAGAGGTCCTGGCTTGAACGAAGGTGAAAGTCATCCCGGACACGCCCGCCTGTATACCCTTGCATTAACCACCCAGTTCATATGGGCGCTGAACAACAATTTGTCAAAGTTCGCGCTGAAGGGATTTCCGCCTTTGCTTCTGGCCGGTCTGCGGACCGCGGTGGCGGCGATGCTGATTCTTCCGATCTATTTCTACGTCCGGCGGCGCAAGCTGCATTGGCATGAACTGCCGAAGCTAATCGCCCTTGGCGCAATCGGCGTCGGCATGAACCAGTTTTTCTTCGTCCTGGGAATCAACAACACCAGCGTCACTCACGCCGCCTTCATTCTTCCGCTAACGCCGGTGCTGACGATGCTGCTGTCGGCGGCGCTGGGCCAGGAGAAGATCACAACCGCGAAAGTAGTGGGCATGAGCATCGCCTTCTCAGGCGTCCTGGTTCTTCAGTTTTCGCGCCAGCCCGACCGCAGCGCAACGTTGTTTGGCGACTTCCTGCTGTTGATCGGCGTCCTATCCTTCGCTTCGTACATTGTCTTTGGCAAGCGGGCGACGGCGCTGTACGACGGAATCACGGTGACGACGATCGCCTACGTGGGAAGCGCACTTCTGCTGTCGCCGTTGACGTTGTGGCAGGCTTCCTCGTTCGACTTTCGCAGCGTACCGGCCGTGTCCTGGGCCGCGCTGGCGTACATGGCGATCTTCTCGTCGATCATCGGCTACCTGCTGTACTACTGGGTGCTGACGCATATCGAACCTTCGCGCGCGTCGGCCTTCAGCTATGCACAGCCCGTAATGTCGACAACGCTTGCGGCGCTGCTGCTGGGCGAACGGGTGTCGCTGTGGCTGCTGGTGTCGGGCGCCCTGGTTCTGTTGGGCGTTTGGGTGACGGAGAGGTCGCGATGGGCCTGACGCTGCTGCGCGAGAACCGCAACTACCGCTACACCTGGATCGGCCAGATCGTTAGCGAGGTTGGCGATCACTTCAACAACATCGCCGTGTTTGCGCTGGCCATGCGCTATTCCGATGGCGGCATGGTGGTGGCGGGCGTATTGATTGCACGCGCTATCCCGATGCTGTTGGTCGGACCGCTAGCAGGAGTGATTCTCGACCGGTTCGACCGGAAGCGGATCATGATCTCCAGCGACCTGCTTCGCTTCGTCATCGCGATTCTCTTCATTCCCGTGTCGCACACTGGCCAGCGATGGCCGCTGTACTTGCTGAGCGCGATCCTGATGGCGGCCTCGCCATTTTTCACCAGCGGGAGGTCGGCCATTCTTCCGTCGCTTGCCTCCGGCGATCAACTGCACACCGCGAACGCGATGACGCAGACCACGCAGTGGGCCACCGTCGCCATCGGCGCTTTCCTTGGTGGAACGTCGGTGCAGCATTTCGGTTACGACTGGGCGTTCTTCCTGAATGCACTCTCGTTCCTGTTCTCCGCGTGGGCGATCTCGCTGATCCGTGGTGATTTTCGCGCCCCCGCCGCAACGCGTCTCGAAGGAATCAAGCTGGAGCCTTTTCGAGAGTATGTCGAAGGGCTCCGTTATCTGGGAAAGAACCCGCTGCTGCTTGGCATCTCGCTGGTCGGCGTTGGCTGGGCCACCGGCGGGGGTGCGGCGCAGATCCTATTCAGCCTTTTTGGCGAGAAGGTATTTGCCCGGGGGCCCGCCGGTATTGGCGAGATCTGGGGATGCGCCGGAATCGGGCTTGTCGCGGGCGGCGTATTCGCGCACTGGCTGGGCAAGCGCATCAGCTTTACCGCCTATAAGCGGACGATCTCGTTGGCCTACGTCGTCCACGGACTCACCTACGTCGCGTTCTCGTTGATGAGCAGTTATACCTGGGCGCTGGTGCTGATTGGCGTCTCGCGGGCGGCAGTTGCGGTTTCGAGTGTCCTGAACTACTCGACAATGCTGCGCTACGTATCGGGCGAGTATCGCGGGCGAGTGTTCGCCACCATGGAGACGCTGACGTGGTCCGCCATGATGGTGTCCCTGATGTTCGCGGGCATCGCGTCAACGCACACCGACCCGCGGAAGATCGGAGTGGTCGCGGGGCTGCTTAGCTCAACGACGGCCATCTTCTGGGCGTGGGCAAACTGGACGGGCAGGCTGCCGCATCCGGACGAAGAAAAATCGCAGGAACTTACATATGGAACCCGTTAACGTCGGAATTATAGGATTGGGAAACGTCGGCTCCGGCACGGTCGAGATCCTTTGGAACAACTGGGAGCAGAACACCCAGAAGCTTGGATTTCCACTGTGGCTTCGCGCGATCTGTTCGCGCCGGCTGGACAACAAGACGCTGCCCGCCGGAATGGAGCGCGTCATCCAGACGACGGACTGGCGCGAGGTGGTGGCGAATCCCGAGATCGATATCGTTTGCGAGCTTGTCGGTGGAACCACCGTCGCGCGCGAGATCATCGAAGCGGCCATTGCCAATGGCAAGAGCGTCGTCACCGCCAATAAGGAACTGATGGCGTTGCAGGGCCCGCGCATTTGGCGCATGGCAGCGGCGGCGAACGTCAATCTCGCAATGGAGGCCAGCGTCGCCGGCGGCATCCCCATCCATACGGTGCTGCGCGAGGGGATCTCGGGCGACCGGCTTTCGGCACTTGCCGGAATCCTGAACGGCACCAGCAATTTCATCCTGACGGAGATTGAGAAGCGCGGCGCCGCCTTTGAAGACGTGCTGGCGGAGGCTAAGAAGCTGGGCTATGCCGAGGCCGACCCAACAGCCGATGTGGACGGCCTGGATGCGCGATCAAAGCTGGCGATCCTGACTGCGCTGGCGTTCGGCCGCTCCGTCCGCCCCGAGGACATCTACACGGAAGGCATCCGGCGGATCACGCCTTTCGATTTTCAATACGCCCACGAACTGGGATACACGATTCGCCTGCTGTGTCTGGCGCGTCGTGGCGACGACGGACTCAGTCTCAGTGTTCGTCCGGCGCTTCTGCCGAAGTCGACAATTTTGGCCGGCGTTTCCGGCGCGTACAACGCGATCTGGGTACGTGGGGACTATGGCCAGGACACTTTCTACTACGGGCGCGGAGCCGGGCCAAGCCCCACCGGCGTCGCCGTCGTCAGCGATCTGATGCGCGTCGCGCGCGAGATTCGCGCGGGATCACATGAGCGTGTTTCGCCGTTTGCCCACGCAGAATTAAAGGAAGCGAACGTCGCGCCGCTGGACTCGCGAAAGACGGCTTACTTCCTGCGCTTCCGCGTCAAGGACCGGCCCGGAATCATCGCGACGCTATCGCGAATTCTTGCGGAGAAGGGAATCAGTCTCGATGCCGTGCTGCAGGTGCCCTGCGACACCAAGGACAACCTGCCTTTCGTGATCACGGTGGAGCCCAGCGGGGAGCGCGAGATTCGCGCCGCTGTTGCGGAGATGGCCGGCTTGGAGTTTCTGGTGGAGCCGCCGCTTGCCCTGCCGATGGAGCAGGGAGTTTAGCTACTTCTTGGCCGGCGCCGCGTTCTGTTTTGCAACCAGCGCCATGACGTCCGGCGGCGGACGAAACTTCTCCGCCGGTATCGGCTTGTTCAGGTCAAGCGACGTCACGGTAACCTGCATTTCCGCCGCACCCATTTTCGTGACGCTGCGGACGGGAATCTTCAGGCCGTGGAAATCGCGATACTCAAGGAACATCTGATCGGCGGGAATTTCTCCCATCGGGCTGGGCGTGACGATGGTGGCTCTGACAAGAAGCCCGCTGGCCTTGTCGTAGTAGCGCGTTTCCGGTTTGCCCCCGTCCTTCGGCGTCAGGATCACCTTGTACGCGGGATTCCCGGCAACGTCTTCTTCTCCGCCCATCTCCGGCGCGCGATAGATCTGCCGCCAATTGAGGTCCTTGTCGAGAACCGCTTCGCGCTCATAAAACGCCTTCTCCGCGCCAGTCTTCAATCGCGGCCCCATCACTGCGGAGTTCTCCCACACGATGCCGTTGTAGGAGCCGTATTCGATTTTGCCAGCGCCCTTGATCTCCATCACCAGGTAATAATTCTTCCCGTCGCGATAGCTTTCCGTCGGCCCGGCGATGCCTTGCGCCTTGATCTCCGTCAACGCCTTCATTACCTCGGTGCGAACGGCTTCATGGGCCGCTTTTCCGCCAGTGACTTCGATATAGCGGTCAAGAATCTGCTCGGCAGTAGGAGCTTTTTGACCGAACGCGGCGGCCGCTAAAAGGGCGATGGCGAGGCTACCGTTTCGGCGCATGAATCCAGTCTAACGCGGCCTCCAAAACCGGATCTTTTCCGTTTAGAAGGCTTGCCTTTGTCGTCTTGATTTCGACGTCGGGCGTAACGCCGTGGCCCTCCAGCGTTCGCCCGCTTTCGGAGATGTAGTTGGCCATCGCGTACTGGAACAGGTCGCCGTTCGGTAACTGTTCGACCATTGAGGGCAGCGCCGCGCCCGCCGTGCGGGTGCCGAAGATTCGCGCGCGCTTCAGATCCTGCAACCCCCCGGCCATGATCTCCGACGTGGACACCGAACTTTCGTCAACCAGGATGGCCAGGGGTCCGCGAAACATCTCCAGACGCGGATTGACGGTCAGCCGCAGCGTAAGATCGCGCTGGTAGAGTGTCCCCAGTTTCGTATCCGGCTCTTCCACGAAGAAGCCCGCCATCGTGGAAGCGAGAATTGCCAAGCCTCCCGGGTTGCCTCGAAGATCGATCACGAAGCCCCGGCAGTCCAGGCAACTGGCGACCGCGTCCTTGAACTTTCCCATCAGGCTTGCGGGATCGAGAAAGATGTTGAACCGCACGTAGCCGGTGTCTCCGCGCAAACGGCGAGTCTCAAAGTCGACGATCATCGGCGGTAGAAATCCGAACTGCGCCACCGTTCCATTTGGCTTCGCGCGCGTGATGGACTTCTCGTGCGAGACATTTGCGCCGTCACGAAAAACCACCTGCACCGGCGATCCGGGGCGTCCGGACAGCCGCCCGACTGCCAGCATCCTAACCAGCACGGAAGGCTCGCGCAGCGTCTTCCGCGCCATCACCTGCTGTGCCGCTGCGGGAACGTCGAAGCCATCGATCTTGACGATCTCCCAGCCGGGTTGGACGCCGGCCTTCTCCGCAGGGCCCCCGGGCCGCACGGAACGCACCAGCACCGATTGTCCCGCGAGAATCGGATCCAATCCCACTGCGCCATCGCCCTGATACCGCGGGGCCATCTCATCCGGAGCGTCTGAAATCAAGGCGAAATGAGACTGCTTCAGCGTCCTTAGCATCTCCGTAATCAAAGTGCGTGCTTCCGCATCGTCCGCCGCTTTGCGAATCTTCGCCGAGTATTCGCCATGAATGTCCTGCCAGCTCCGCCCGTCTGGCAGTCGCTTCAGGTACTCAGGGTCCCAGTGGCGCTCCTCGACGATTCGCCAAACCTTTTCAAATGAATCGATGGTTTCCTGGGACGGCTGCGCCGTAAGCAGTGTCGCGAAGAAAAGACCGGCCAGGACACGCATATTTAACATCTAGATTAGCGATGTTGGGCTATGCTTTTCATGGAGAATGTTGATGCAGCTACAGGTGAGCACAGTGTCTCAACCCAATGGCGTCGCCGTCGTGAAGGTTGTCGGCACTCTGGCGTTGGGACGTGAAAGCCAGCGCGTAGAGGCGACGGTGCAGGACTTGATCGCGCACGGAACCAACCGTATCGTGATGGACCTTGGTGGAGTGGAGCAAATGGATTCGACCGGCGTGGGCATCGTCACGTATTGCTATGGCCAAGTGAAGGAGGCCGGAGGCAAGTTCCGAGTTGCGGAAGCGAAGGGCAAGATCCGCGAAGGATTCCGAATCACCTCGGTAGATGCGCTGGTGCCGTTTGATCCCGATCTAGACACCTCAATTGCCGCGGCGGGCGCTGAGTGATCGACCCTTCGATCAGCCCATCCTCCTTGCGCGAGGCCATTGACGCGGGCGAAGTGGCGCTGGTCGATTGCCGCGAACCGGCGGAGCATCAGATCGCCCACATCGCCGGAAGCGTCCTGATTCCGATGAATACCGTGCCCATGCAGTTGCAGCAGATCGAAACTTTGGCGGAGGCGAAGCGCGTGGTGGTCTACTGCCATCACGGGATGCGCAGCATGAGCGTTGTCGAGTGGCTTCGGAAACAGGGAGTGGAAAACTGCCAGAGCCTCAGCGGCGGAATCGATTCCTGGAGCCTGCAGGTCGATCCCGCCGTGCCGCGATATTCCTAGCTAGATCACTTGATCGGACCAGTTTTCCAGCAGATCTTTGATCTTCTGGCAGAACTGATCGGCAAGCGCGCCATCGATCAGCCGGTGATCGAACGTCAGGGCGAGATACATCATCGACCGTATGGCGATGGCGTCCGCCACGACAACGGGCTCCTTCGTCACGCTTCCAATTCCCAGAATGCCCACTTGCGGCTGATTGATTACGGGAGTGGCGAACAGACTGCCAAAGCTCCCGAAGTTGGTGAGGGAGAAAGTGCCGCCCGACACTTCGTCCGGCTTCAACTGCTTCGAACGCGCGCGTGCCGCCAGATCGGCGATTGAACGCTGCAAGCCGGTGATGTTCTTTTCGTCGGCGTTCTTGATCACGGGCACGATCAGTCCGCCATCCAACGCCACCGCAATCCCGATGTTGATCGCACCGTGATACAGGACATTGGTTCCTTCAATCGACGCGTTGACGATCGGAAAGGCGCGTAGCGCATCGACAGCAGCGGACGTAACAAACGGAAGAAACGTCAGCCCGAATCCGTAACGATTCTTGAACTCTTCCTTTGCGCGATCGCGGATCTTCGCGATCTTCGTCATGTCGACGCGATGGACGGTGGTGACATGCGCGGACGTGCGCTTGGACATCACCATGTGCTCGGCAATCTTCTGCCGCATGATCGACATCGGCTCCACTTTCTGTTGCGGAGCGGCGGCGCGCGGCGCGGGTGCGGCGGGTTCAGCGGCTTTCGCCGCCGGTGCCGGTGCGGATGCAGGTGCGGCCGCAGGCGCTGGTGCTGGCGGACCGGCCATTGTACGGGCGCCCTGCGCGGCCATGTAGGCTTCCAGATCCTGTTTCGTGATCCGTCCACCGGCGCCGGTTCCGCGCACTTGTCCCAGTTCGATGTTGTACTCGCGGGCCATCTTGCGGACCAGGGGGGACAACGGTCCCGTCACCTCGTCGGCATCGACGGCCGGTTGCGCTTCGGCGGGTGCGGGCTCAGGAGCCGGTTGCGACGCGACTGGGGCAGCCGGAGCGGCAGGGGCAGGTTGCGGTGCAGGCGCGGCGGCAGCGGGCTTGGGCGGTGCTGGCGGCGCGGGATCTTCCTTCACCGGAGCCGGTTCCGCGGCCTTGGCTTCTTCTTTGGCCGGGGCGGCGGCGGACCCGCCTTCGTCAATCTTGGCAACAACGGTCTTAATTGCAACCGTGTCGCCCTCATTCACCAGCACCTCTGCCAATACGCCGGCTGTCGGCGCCGGGATCTCGGTGTCCACCTTGTCGGTAGAGATCTCGAATAGCGGCTCGTCGCGCTCCACCTTATCGCCGGGCTTCTTCAACCAGCGCGTCAACGTGCCTTCTACAATGCTTTCGCCCATCTGGGGCATTACGACTTCAATCATGGAATCCTCTCTCCCACAGTTTCTGGTACGGCCATTTGCAGTTGGAAAACTGAGCCGAAGTTCCTGACCACCGCATCGCTGACCTGGGCGCGTGATGCCTGAACGCCAAGGCGGGCGAGCGAAATAACGGGTTGTGTCAAGCCGCACGGCACGATGTACCGGAAGTGGCTTAGGTCGGTGTCGATGTTCAGCGCGAATCCGTGCGAGGTAACCCACCGGCTGACGTGAATGCCGATTGCGCAAATTTTCGCCAGCGTGCCGGTTTGCCGCTGCTTTACCCACACGCCGGAGTTGATGGCCGATCGTTCACCCGCCACACCGAATTCCGCCAATGCGCCAATGACGCACTCTTCGATGGCGCGGACATAATGGTGGACGTCGCGCTTCCAGTCGTTCAGGTTCAGCACCGGATAGACCACCAGTTGTCCCGGACCGTGATACGTCA
The DNA here is from genome assembly GCA_041746955.1 of Bryobacteraceae bacterium. Lineage (GTDB taxonomy): Bacteria > Acidobacteriota > Terriglobia > Bryobacterales > Bryobacteraceae > JAPKYZ01. The sequence continues at coordinate 58,839 of JBGTFZ010000083.1, read as the reverse complement.
CGTCGCCGCCACGATTGGCTTCTTCCAACCCGATTCCGGCGCGGGCCAGAATCGATGCCGGGGCCAGCAAGTTCTGCGGCTTTGAATTGCGGCCCAGTGTCACTACAGGGTCATGTTCCACCAGCAGCAGCTGATCCGGAATCTCATTCCGCTTGCGCTGCTCCACCAGTTGGCGCTGCTTCTGGTAGGCAGCCGCCCAGCCGATGCGTCCGAGCTCCTGAACCTCGCAAACTCGCATCTGCTTAAGCGTTGATCGCCATTCCGTACACCGCCTGGAAGGCTTCGCCGACAGCTTCGTATTGGGTCGGATGCGCGTGGATGGTGGACATCATCGTCTCGACCGTAGCCTCCGCCTCCATTGCCGTGACGGCCTCGGCGATCAGTTCATATCCGTGATGGCCGATGATGTGCACTCCCAGGATCTCGCCGAACTGTTCGTCGGCGACAACTTTCACAAAACCCTCATGGCGGCCGATAATCGACGCCTTGGAATTGGCGAGGAACGGGAACTTGCCCACCTTCACTTTGAAGCCGTCGGCGCGCGCCTGTGCTTCAGTCAGGCCGACGCTGCCAATGCCGGGGTCCGTATAGGTGGCGCCGGGGATGCGATTCCGGTTGATCGGCGTCACCGGTTTTCCCGCGATGTGGCCCACGGCAACCATGCCTTCCGACGACGCAACGTGCGCCAGTTGCGGCGTTCCCGCAACGACATCGCCAATCGCGTACACGCCTTTCTCGCCGGTCTGCTGCCACGGGTCTACCTTGATAAAACCCCGGTCGGTTTCCACCTTCGTTCCGTCCAGGCCGATGTTCTCCGTGTTCGGCTTCCGCCCAACCGCAACCAAAAGCTTCTCGAACTCGTGATCCTCAGACTTGCCATTCGCAAGATTCACGCGGAACTTCACGCCCGCTCCAGTCACCTCGACGTTCTCCACCTTCGCGCCGGTTTCCACACGAATGCCCGTCTTCTTGAAGTGCTTCTCCAACTCCTTCGAAACTTCTTCGTCTTCGACGGGAACCAGGCGGGGCAGCATTTCCATAATCAAGACGTCGGTTCCGAAGCGTTTGAAGATGGACGCGAACTCGACGCCCACCGCGCCCGCGCCGATAATGGCCAGCGACTTCGGCACCTGCGTCAGGTTGAGAATCTCGACATTGGTCAGCAGCTTCTCGGGATCCGGCTTCAGTCCGGGAAGCATGCGCGCTTCGCTGCCGGTGGCCACGATGATGTTGGCCGCTTCGATGATCTGCTCGCCCTGCGGCCCGGTGACGGCGACGCGCCCGGAGCCCGCAAGCTTGCCGAAGCCTTTGATCACGTCCACCTTGTTCTTCTTCATCAGCATCTCCACGCCTTTGGCGTGCTTGTCGACGATGCCTTGTTTGCGCTGCACCACGAACGGGTAGTCCAGCCGGGCGTTGTCGCACGCGATGCCTTCCTTGTCCGGGTGCAGGAAATATTCCCAGATGCCCGCCGAGTGCAGCAACGCCTTGGTCGGCACGCAGCCGACGTGCAGGCAAGTGCCGCCGAGTTTCTGATCTTTCTCGATGATCGCGGTTTTCAAACCGTACTGTCCGGCGCGGATCGCGGCTGAGTACCCGCCCGGTCCGCTGCCGACGACAACGACGTCATAGGCCATAAATTTCTACTGTAGCATCGGGGTCCAAACTATCGATTTCCCTTGAGATAAGGGCACTTGGAGGGGTTTTTCAGTCCGGCCGTCCGGCAAAATACGACATCCACCCGCCCGCCAAACTGATAAGGAACGCAAGAAAAACGAGGTAAAGTCCACCGAGCAGCTTCGCCCGGTTTACGGATTTGGCCGCGCTTACCTCCAGCGTGGTCCGAATCTCCTCCCGAAATCCCCGAAGGTCGAACATCGCCAGCCGAGCGGCCAGCGACAACAGGTGTCCGAGGAACGAGAAGAACGAAAACGGATGGTAGGCGTGGGCCATCAGGAAGGAGCCCGCCATGCCCAACGCCGCTCCCGCGCTGGTTAGAAGGATTCCGGCAAGACCCAACGCGTCGCCACTCATCCTCCCGGAAGCACCGCCACAATCTCCACCACTTTGCGGACACGGTAGATCAAACGGAACCGGCCCACCTTGTACTGGCGTAGCTCAACCGGCGAACTTTCGAAGAAGAACCGCGTGCCTTTAGCCGGATCGTCAACTAGTTCGCAAACCGTGGTGCGTATGGCGGCGAACTCTTCCGGCGTGGCGGTTAGGTCGGCAAGGCCACGAATGGCCATCGAACTCCACTCGAATTCGCACTCCTTCGGTGCGGCCACTTTTAGTCGAGATCCACGCTGAGCGGCTGCGGACGGAACTGCGTCCGCCGCGATTTTTTCCGCGCCTCCGGTAGGGCGGGAGAAACGCCGCCGAAGATTCCCAGCGTCCGCTCAAACGATTGCATGATGTTCCGCACCGCCTTGCGCTGGGCCGGTGTCGCATCGGGAAACTTTTCGTCGAAGGTGCGCAGCGAACTCCGCATCGATTCGCGAAGATACTCGGTGTCGGCCTTGTGGTCGGGAATTCCTTCCCCGTCGTCCAACTGCCTCAGTCCCTCTCGAATGGACGCCGCCGCATCGGGATTCTGGAGGACGAACGCCGCCGCCTGCAGCGATTCGTAGTCTTCATATCCCAGCAGGACGGACTGCGGCACGCCGTTGTTGGTGATCACGAAGCGCTTCATCGCGGACTGCGACTGCTTGCTGAGGGCGGGCAGGGTCTTACGGGCTTCGGCGATGGACTTGAATGTCTCAGCCATGGTTCAAGTGTACGTCATCGTGTACACGGAGAGGCGCTGCAGCGCTTCATGGCGGCAGCCATAGCGAATAGCTTGTACTGCGACCTCCCTGCGGACCGGGTACCAAAGCTCCGTGTTCGATCAGGGCGAGAATGTCGCGATGCGCCGTGTCCTGCGAACATTTTGCGAGGGTAGCGTATTTCGATGTAGTCAACTTGCCCACGAACCCGTCGAGTAAGCGGTTGAGGACAAGCCGCTGACGCTCATTTAACGGAACGTCCTTAAGACTTTCCCAAAAGCGCGCCTTGGCAAGCACGCCCTCCAAAGCATCCTGCGCTCCATCGATGGCTCGCCCCAGGCAGCCTAGAAACCACATCATCCACGGCGTCACGTCCATCGCGCCTTTTTGCGTGCGCTCCAGAACGTCATAGTAGTCGTTCCGTTCTTGCCGGATCTGCGCTGACATGCTGTAGAACCTTTGGGGGCTGTTCTCGGATCGCGCCAGAGCGAGGTCTGTGATCGCGCGCGCGATCCGGCCGTTGCCATCGTCGAATGGATGAATGGTGACGAACCAGAGATGAGCAAGGCCGGCCTTTAGAACGGGATCGATCAGGACGTTCCCTCCGAACCAGTTGAGAAATGTGCTCATCTCCCCGGCGACACGTTCCGCGCTCGGCGCTTCGAAATGGACGTGTTCCTTTCCTATCGCACCGGAGACGACCTGCATAGGCCCCGATCCGTCGTCGCGCCAAGACCCTGTCTTGATCTGGGTCGTTCCGCTGCGGCCTGTGGGGAACAGCGATGCTTGCCATGCAAACAGGCGTTCGGAGGTGAGAGGCCGACGAAAGCCACGTGTGGCGTCCAGCGTCATTTCAACGACGCCTTCGACATTGCGGTCGGAGGGAGTGAGGGCTCCGATGTCGATCCCCAATCGCCGTGCGATGTACGAACGAACCTGCCCGGTGTCCAACGTCTCGCCTTCAATTTCGCTGCTCTTCAGAACGTCCGCTGTCAGTGTTTGCAAGACGGCCTCTTGTTGAAGGTTGAATCCGAGGGCTTCCATATGTCCGATCAAGCGCCCTTGCCGGTGACGCACGGAGGCGAGTGCCCCCGCGAACGTTTTTGCGCTCCAGCGGAACCGGGGCCAAGCGCTTTGTTCGTGGATGTACATACTCCGCAAGTTCTGCGGAGATTATAGCCTGTAATCTCCGCACCGCTGCGCTAGTGAAAGTGTGGAAGTGCTCGCGGCCGACGAGAAAATGGTAGCGCTAACGGGAATCGAACCCGTATTTAAGCCTTGAGAGGGCTCCGTCCTAACCGTTAGACGATAGCGCCGCCTCTTCAATATAGCCGCTGGCCGCAGCCGCCAGCAAGCGCGCGCCCACGGTCCGGAACGATAGAATCGCGTCCATGATCCGACGCACGTTGATTGTGCTTGCCGCGGCGGCCTCCGCCGCCAACCGTCCCGCCGATATCCCGTTTGAGAAAATCACGCTGGACCTGGGCGCCAACGAATCCTGCGCATTTGCCGACATGAACCGCGATGGCAAGTTGGACATCGTGTCGGGCGAGAACTGGTACGAAGCGCCGTCGTGGACGCGGCACCCGTTCCGCGAGCTTCCGTTCCTGAACAACTACGTCGACAACTTCAGCGACTTGCCGCTGGACGCCAACGCGGACGGGTACCCGGACATCGTCGGTGTCAGCTGGTTCTCGAAGTCGATCAACCTGTGGCAGAATCCGGGGCGCACGCGCATGGCTTGGAAGCCGAAACCGGTCGAGACCAACTTCAATGTCGAGTTTGCGTTCCTGGTCGATCTCAACAACGACGGCAAGGCCGAGGAGGTGCTGCCGCAGTTCGGGAACAAGACCGCGCCACTCACCTGGTACGAGTTCAAGAATGGGGAGGCGGTGAAGCATGTCGTCAGCCAGCAAAGCTATGGACACGGTATTGGCGCGGGCGACGTAAACGGCGACGGGAAAACCGACATCCTGACGCCGCAGGGATGGTTTGAGGCTCCGGCGTGGAAATGGCATGCAGACTTTGAAGGGGACAAGCCGCGCTCGTTCGGGTTTATGCATGTTCTCGACATTGACGGCGATGGAAAGAATGACATCCTGACGTCGAACGCGCACGACTACGGGATCTTCTGGCTGAAGAATCTGGGCGATGGCAAATGGCAGGAGATTGTGATCGACGACTCGTGGTCGCAGGCGCACGCGACGACCTTGGTCGATCTTAACGGCGACGGGAAACTGGACGTCCTTACCGGCAAGCGCTATATGGCACACAACGGCCACGATCCGGGAGGGCGCGAACCTCTGGGCGTCTACTGGTACGAGCACCGCCGCACGGACGACGGATCGCGAATCGAATGGACCCGGCATGTGGTGGACTACTCGACGCGGGCGGGCGGGGGAATGCAGATCCCGGCCGCGGATCTGGACGGCGATGGAGATATCGACTTCGTCACGCCTGGCAAAAGCGGTCTTTTCCTTTTTCTGAACAAAAGCAAGTAGGCTGATTCTCATGGACCTCTCCCGAAGAACCGTCATCGCGGGCGCTCCGGCGATTCTGCTGGCGCAGTCAAGCTCGAAAGAATTCCGTGTCGCCTATATTGGCGTCGGCAATCGCGGCAGCTACACCATGCGCCAGATCATGAAGGTTCCCGGTGTGAAGGTGGTTGCCATCTCGGACCTGGATGCGGATCGAATGCAGAAAGCGATCGACTACGTGCAGTCGCAAGGCGGCAGCGCGAAGGGCTATCCGGACTACCGGAAGATGCTGGACGAGATGCGCGACATCGACGGAGTCGTCATCGCCACGCCCGTCGATTCGCACAAGAACATCGCCATCGCGACTTTGGAGATGGGCAAGCACGTGTACTTGGAGAAACCGGTCGGCCTGAATATTGCCGAATGCGATCTGGTGGAAAAAGCCAGCCGTTCGGCCAAGGGAATTCTGCAAGTCGGCTTTCAGCTTCGGCACGATCCCAATCGGGCGGCATCCATCAAGTTCATTCAGGACGGCGGCATTGGCAAGATGCTTTATTGCCACGGCATGCGCCACACCGGCGACCTGCCTCACGATACGGCGTGGCTTTTCGATAAGAAACGCTCCGGCGACATCATCGTTGAACAGGCATGCCACATCATCGATCTGTTCGTGTGGGCGATCGGCGTGGCTCCGTTGCGGGCCATGGGCTCCGGCGGAATTAACCTTTTCAAGAACGACCCTCCGGGCCGCACCGTGATGGACAACTGGAGCGTCATTTGGGAATTTCCCGACGACGTGCGCGTGAACTTCAGCCAGATCTACTTCGATCCCTCGGGCTTTTCTGGAATCAATGAGCGGGTATTTGGATCGAAGGCCGCGATTGAACTCGCAACCGCGAAGTGGGGCGAGGTAGGCCGGAAAGGCGAATTGAAACAATTGGAAGTTGCGCCGACGACGGAGCGCGCGGAGTACTTCGCGTTTGAAGCTTTTGTCGATGCGGCGCGCAATAAACGCAAGCCTCTAAACAACATTCAGTCGGCGAATTTGTCCACCAAAGTGGCGGTTATGGGACGGATGGCCATCGAACAGAAACGAATTGTTAAATGGTCTGAAGTCGGGTAGGGGTTGAAATTCATGAAACATGTTGTATTCTATCGGTAGGTTATTCAAAACCCTAGACATATGGGTTCACTCGGTACAAAGCTTCGCGAAACCCGCGAAAGTCGCGGTCTGACACTGGAAGAAATTGCTGTCAAGACCAAGATCCGCCAGTGCTATCTGGAAGCAATTGAGAAGGACGAGTTGCACTCGATTCCCGGAGGATTCTTCACCCGCAGTTTTGCCCGGCAGTATGCCGCGGCGCTCGGGGTGGATGCCGGAAATATCGAGAGTATGCTGAACTCTACCGCGCCGTTGCCCGGCGAGGAAGTCCAGCTAAGCAGGCTTAGCGATTACCGTTCGCCGAACACCAGTACGGTTCTGCCCGCGGGCAACGAAGCCGAATCGGGCACGGAGTTCTACCATGAGGCGGCCTTCCTCAAGGAGAGGAAGTCCGGCGGTGTATGGATGGTGCTGGCGATTCTGATGATTTGCGCCTCCACCGGATATCTTGCGTGGTCGAAGCGTCCCGAAGCCTTCGACAAGATCTTCGCGAAAGAGCCAGAGAAGCCTTCCAAGCCCGCTGCACCAGCCGCTGCGGCGGAGAATATCCTGGCCGAACAGTTACCGTTGCTCCGCCCTGCGCCAGTGCCGGAAGCCGATCCGTCCGCGCCGGTGACGGTGGAAGTAAAAGCGGTGGAGCCCACGTGGCTGCGGCTGATCGCCGACGGACGCCGTACTTTCGGGGGCACGCTGGAAGCGGGCGAGACCCGGACGCTTACCGGCGACGAGAGCGCTGTCGTCTTCACGGGCAACGCGGGTGGACTTGAATTGGTCTACAACGGTCGTGCGCTGGGTGCGCCCGGACCGCGCGGGATGATCCGCACCGTGGTATTCACGCCGGAGAACTTCGAGATTCGCTCGAGCGCTCCGGTGAAGAAGCCATCTTCTTCCGGCGCTCGATCCGCTGGGCGCGGGCGATAGCAAGTATTTCCTGACGGCGGCGCCGTTTCACTCGGTCGTCGATCTTCTTCCAGAACTGGCGGAAGTAGGCCGCCGCGCTTAGAAGCGACGTGATCACGACGCCAATCATCATCGCGTCGCCCGCCATCCGGACTTGCGGTACGCGCAGGCTTAGCAGGATCAGCGAAATCGCCACCACCTGGAAGGCCATCTTCGTCTTGCCGAGTTCGCTGGCCTTGATCGTGTAGCCCTCCGCCGCGGCAATCGCGCGCAGGCCGGAGATAGCGAATTCCCGCCCCACCAGCAGAATGGCGATCCAGCCAGCCACTGCCTTTACCTCTACCAGCGAAATCAGGGCCGCGGAGATCAGCAACTTGTCGGCGATCGGGTCCAGCAGCGTTCCGACGGTTGTGATCTGTTTCCACCGCCGGGCCAGATATCCATCCAGCAGATCCGTTGCCGCCGCAACCAGGAAGATCGCCAGCGCAAGCATTTCCCGCCGGGCGCCGCCCACCAGCGCAGCCACTAGAAGCGGAACGAAGAAGATGCGAAGAAGCGTTAGAACGTTGGGAAGGTTCACGCTTGTTCGACTATATCAAGTAGGCTTCAAGACGCCTTCGCACGCTCTCCGGCGCCACGGCCTCCACTTCGCAGCCCTGCTCCGTATAGCGGACTGACTTCACGTTTGCCCGCTCGTTCAGCAGGTGCAACGACGCACCGTCGCCCGGTGGCAGCAGCAGCCGCACCTCCGCCAGCGGGTCGAGTGGCAGGAGCGTGTCGATCGCCGCCAGCAGGCGGTCGAATCCATCGCCGGTCAATGCGGATACGGCCACCGCGGGCTGCGGCGCGTTCTCTGTGGGCTCGTCGAGAATCCGGGCCGCTAGCGGCTCCGCCGGATGTTCCGGTATCAGGTCGGCTTTGTTCAACACGAGGATCTTCGGAGTTTCCGCAGCTCCAATTTCCTCCAGAACCTGATTGACGTGGGAAGCGTACATAGGCGCTTTCTCCGACGACGCATCGACGACGTGCAGGATCAGTTTCGCCTCCACCACCTCTTCCAGCGTGGCGCGAAACGCGCGGATCAGCGTCGTGGGCAGGTTGCGGATGAACCCTACGGTGTCCGCCAGCAGAACCTTGCGGCGCGACGGAAGCGTCACGATCCTAACCGTGGGGTCTAGCGTTGCAAACAGCCGCGCATCGGCGACAACACCGGCTCCGGTAAGCCGGTTGAACAGCGTCGATTTTCCGGCGTTCGTATAGCCAGCCAGGGCCACCGTGGCCAGCGGAACGCTCTGCCGTTGACGGCGTTGAATGCCGCGCCCTCCCCGGACCTTCTCCAGATTTTCCTCGATCGTCCGGATGCGGCGGGCGATCTTCCGCCGGTCGGTCTCCAGCTGCGTTTCGCCCGGTCCGCGAGTGCCGATTCCGCCGCCCAGCCGCGACATCTGCGTGCCCCGGCCCGCAAGTCGTGGCATCAGGTAGTTCAACTGCGCCAGCTCCACCTGCAATTGGCCTTCCCGCGTTCGTGCGCGCCGCGCAAAAATATCGAGGATCAACTGCGTGCGGTCGACGACTTTGATCTGCAACTCCCGCTCCAGGTTGCGGAGTTGCGTGGGCGTCAGCTCGACGTCGAAGATCGCCGTGGCCGCTTCGTGCAGCCCGGCCAGCTGTTTCAGTTCCTGAACCTTGCCGGAGCCCAGAAGGGTCGCCGACTCTGGCGCGTCGCGATACTGGAAGAGACGCGCGGCAACCTTTGCACCGGCCGTTTCGGCCAGCGCTCCGAGTTCCGAAAGAGATTCCTCAAGGCTTGCCTCCGAATCGGGACGCGCGACAGCCTTGGACCGGGAAGACCGGCCCTCGAAGCCAACCAGGACTGCAACTTCTTGCGTGGCCAGTTACTCTCCGGAAGCGGCCGCCGCAGTCAAAGGAGCCGGGTTGGGCGCCGCGTGGGGAGCAGCCGGGTGGGCGGGCACCCCCGGGCTCTGTCCCGGAGCCGGCGGGTACCCCGCAGAGTGGCCGGCACGCGACACGACCACCGTTGAGATTGCGTGCTTGAAGATCAACTGTTCCTGATTGTTGGCCTCTAGGATGACCGAGTACTTATCAAAACTGCGGATCCGGCCCGAAAGCTTCACTCCACTCATAAGATATATCGTTAGATAGATCTTCTCTTTGCGGGCATTGTTTAGGAAAGCTTCTTGAATGTTTTGTTGTTGTGCTAGCTTTTCCATGCTGTCCTTCCTGGAAGGTAAACACAGCGGGCGGGCCTTCCAGCAGGCTTCGCCCCCCGGATTGTATACCAATCTACACCGATCAGACACGATCATACCGCTACTGGAGAAGACATGAGTCTGGAGAACATTCAGGTGGCCCGCCTGCTGACCGAAACGGCCGATCTGATGGAGATCGCCGCTGAAGATCCGTTCCGCATCCGCAGCTACCGGAACGCCGCCGCCGCCATCACCGGAACCCCCGAACGGGTGCTGGATTTGCTTGACGACGCTGACCGGAAAGTGACCGGCATTCCCGGCATTGGCAAGGGCATGGCCGCTATTTTGGCCGAGATCGCCGCCCGGGGATCGTTTGAGCGGCGGGACCAGATGCTGGAGCGTTACCCGCCCACCGCGCTGGAGTTTTTGAAGATCCACGGTCTGGGGCCGAAATCGATCGCGCTGATCCTGGAGCATTACCGCGTAACGACCATGGACGATCTGGAGCGGTTGTGCCGCGAACAGAAGCTGCGTGAGCTGCCGCGCATGGGCGCGAAGCTGGAAGAGAAGGTTCTGAAATCCATCGCGCAGTACCGCCGCAGCGCTGGACGGTTCCTGCTGAACCAGGGCGCTGCCGTTGCGGACGAGATCGCGGAGCTTCTCGCCCAGCAGCCGGGCGTTTCGCAGGTGACGGCGGCGGGCAGTCTGCGCCGGGGAAGGGAAACGCTGGGCGACATCGACCTGCTGGTAACCGGGCCCGAGCCCACTTCCGCGCTGGAAGCCTTCGTGAAGCATTCCTCTGTCGAAGAAGTGCTGGCGAAAGGCGGCAACCAGGCCAGCGCGCGCGTCGGATCGAACGGCATCCAGGTGGATGTGCGCACGCTGCCCGCCGATAGCTTTGGCGCGGCGCTTCAATACTTCACTGGATCGAAGGACCACAACGTCGTCGTCCGCACACGCGCCGTGCGGATGGGTCTTTCGCTCAATGAATATGGGCTTTCCGAATCCGCTTCAGGAACCATTCTGGTCTCGCGTACCGAGGAGGAGATCTACAAGCGGTTGGGCCTGGCGTGGATTCCGCCGGAACTCCGTGAGAACCACGGCGAGATTGAACTGGCGGAGAAAGATGAACTGCCGTCCCTGGTGGAGCTGGCGGATATTCGCGGCGACCTTCACATGCACACAACCGAGACCGATGGCCGCGCCACTCTTCGGGAGATGGCGGAAACCGCGTCGGCGCTGGGCCATCAGTACATCGCGATCACCGATCATTCGAAGGCCCTGGCCATGGCCAACGGGCTGGACGAGAAGCGGGTGATTGCGTTCGCGCGCGAAGTGAAGAGCCTAACCGGTCTTCCCCTGCGAGTGTTCTCCGGCATTGAATGCGACATCCATCGCGATGGCCGGATGGATCTTGACGATGAAGCGCTGGCGTCACTGGATCTCGTAGTAGCCAGCGTCCACAGCTACATGAATCTGGAACCGGCGGAGATGACGGACCGGTACTTGGCCGCCATCGCGAATCCGCACGTGCGGATCATCGGGCACCCCACGGGCCGGGTGCTGCTGCGCCGCGACGGATTTCCCTTTGATCATGAGCGCGTGTTCGCCGCCGCGGCCGATCGCAAGGTGCTGCTGGAGCTGAATGCCAGTCCGGAACGCCTGGATCTGGGCGATGCCATGGTTCGCACGGCAAAGTTGAAGAAGTGCCGGTTTGTGATTTCAACCGACGCCCATCACCCCAAGCATCTGGCCAACATGAAGTACGGCGTACTGATGGCGCGGCGCGGTTGGCTTTCAAAAGACGACGTGATCAACACCCGCCCTCTGGCGCAGTTCGCGGAGTGGGTGGCGGATCGGTCACGATAGTTGCATGAAGCTGATCTCCTCCGAGGAGAAATTCAACTGCCCGCTGTTCTCGGTCACGCAGGAAGTTGCGGTCGCGCCAGACGGCTTTGAGATTAAGCGGGCGATCATTCATCATCCGGGCTCCGCGGTGATGATGGCCGTGGACCATCGCAAGAGGGTTCTGCTGGTTCGCCAGTACCGCCTTCCCGCGCGTCAGATGTTGTGGGAATTGCCGGCGGGAAAGCTCGACCAGGGAGAGACGCCGCTGCAGGCCGCGCGACGCGAGCTGAAAGAAGAAACCGGATTTCGCGCGAAGCACTGGAAGAAGCTGGCTTCGTACTACCCTAGCCCCGGCTTTCTCGCCGAGAAGATGACCATCTATCTGGCCACCGGATTGACGGAGGGCGAGGCGGCGCCGATGGACGACGAGCGGATTGAGAAGCGCTGGTTCACCGGGCGGGAACTCGACGAGTTGATCCTTGCGGGCCGCCTGCACGATGGAAAGACGATGATCGGCTACCTGGCGTGGAAGCGGTTCTTCAGCCAAGCGAAGAGCTGATCCAGTGCGCGGCGCCGGTGGCTGACTTCGAACTTCCGCTCCGGTGACGCTTCGGCGAACGTCATTCCGAACGGCGGATAGAAGAAGTGCGGGTCGTAGCCGAAGCCGCCCGATCCACGCGCGTCGTCGACGATCATGCCTTCCACTTCGCCCCGGAAAGTCCCCAGTATCGCGCCAGCCTCCGCAATTGCGATGGCAGAGACGTATGTCGCGCGGCGGTCGGGCAGGCCGCGCAACGCGGCAATCAAGTTCCGGTTGTTGTCGTCGTCCGATGCGTCGGGCCCCGCGAAACGCGCTGAGTAAATCCCAGGCGCTCCGCCGAGGGCGTCAACCACGATCCCGGAGTCCTCCGCAAACAAAAGTCCCGCGCAGCGGCGGGAGTACGCGGCTGCCTTGATGCTGGCGTTCTCTTCAAACGTCGCGCCGGTTTCTTCCGGCGGATTTTCGACTGTCGCGGGGACGATCTGAAACTCCGGGCCCCCCGCCAGCGCGAACTCGCGCAGCTTGCCCCGATTACTGGTCGCGACGTAGAGCGTCATCCTGGCAGGCGCGCATCTCCGCAATTCCCTTACGGGCCAGATCGATCAGCACCGCCAATTGCGCATCCTCAAACGGCGTACTCTCGGCGGTGGCCTGCAATTCGATGAACTTGCCTGAGCCCGTCAGGACGACGTTCATGTCCACATCGGCGTCGCGGTCCTCTTCGTAGCAAAGGTCCAGCAGCGGCGCTCCTTTGACGATGCCCACGCTAATCGCGGCGACGGAATCGATCAACGGGTCGGCCTTCAACACGCCCGACTCCCGAACCCTTCGGAGCGCCAATGCCAGCGCGACGTAGGCTCCCGTAATTGAAGCTGTGCGCGTCCCGCCGTCGGCCTGCAACACGTCGCAGTCTACAATCACGGTTCTTTCGCCGAGCCGCGTGGTGTCCACAATCGCGCGCAGCGACCGTCCGATCAGCCGCTGAATTTCCAGCGTCCGCCCGGACTGGCGCCCCTTGACCACTTCCCTCGGCGTTCGTGTCGCCGTCGACCGCGGCAGCATCGAATACTCGGCCGTCACCCAACCTTTGCCTTGGTTGCGGAGGAACGACGGGACGCCATCGTCCACGGTCGCCGCGCAGAGCACGCGAGTATTGCCCACTTCAATCAACGCAGATCCCTCGGCAGTCTTCAGAAAGCCGGTAGTGATGCGTGTGGGCCGTATCTCGGCGGCCACTCGTTTGTCGAATCGCGCTGTCATGCTTGTGGGGAGGACTTCACCATCGAATAAAAAAGAAGAGCCACCAGCAGGATTCCGATCAAAACCAGCGCCAGGCATGGAAGTGCCTTAAGCGCGCTTGCCTTCGGACTATCTTTCGCTTTTGCACTCTTCGCACCCTTCGTGCCCTTAGCGGGCCTGTACTTCGCCATAGAAGAAATTCGATGCTAACATCGCGGTCGAGTGAAGGACCTGCCATGAATTCTGTGCGGTTTTTCTTCGAGATCAGTTTGACCGGGATGCTGGCAAGCGGCTTTGCGGCCATAGTGTCGTCGGGCTATCTGGACCTTCCGGCCGTAATCGTGGGTGCGCTGGCGATTCTGGTTCGCGCGGGGCAGATTCTTGCGGGCCGCGTCTGGACGCTTCCCAACAGCACGGTGACTGTTGCGACGATCGCCTATCTGATCTTCTTCGCGATCGACTACCGCTGGCTGTCGCGGGATTTCCTTGCCGCGACGGTTCACCTGATCATCTACCTTGCCATAGTGAAGCTTTTCACCGCTTCCACTCCGCGCGACTACAGCTACCTCTACGTAGTCGCCTTTCTGGAAATGATCGCCGGCTCCATCCTGTCGGCAAACGCCGCGTTCTTTCCCGCGCTGGCCTTGTTCCTGCTGTTTGCGGTGGCGACGTTCAGCTGCGCGGAGATCCGGAAGTCCGCATCCACGGCGGGCCGCACAGTGCATGCCGTGCCGCGAACGGGTTGGCGCTTGGGATGGACTTCAGTCTTCACGACGGCGGGAGTGCTGGCCCTCGCCGCAGCGCTATTCTTCCTGCTGCCGAGGACTGCCAGCGCCGCATTCCAGCACCTGATTCCGGCGCGGTATCACATCACCGGCTTCTCGAACGAAGTGGTGCTGGGAAGAATCGGAGAACTGAAGCGCCGTTCAACTCCGGTAATGCACGTTCGAACCTTAACGGGCCAGGGACAGATGCCCGCGATGAAATGGCGCGGCGCAAGGCTTTCGAACTTCGACGGCAGACGTTGGTATTCGTCGCCGGAGGCCGGCGAAACTCTTCGGCCGGAGCGCGGTTTGATCCGCTTGGCCGACAATTCGCAGCGCTGGCGGCAGGGCCGCCGCCTGGCCTACGAAGTGCATCTTCAGATGCTGGCTTCGGATTTACTGTTCGTCGCGGGGACGCCTGAGTTCCTTCAGATTCAGGCTCCATATGTCATTCGCACATCCAGCGGCGCGCTGCGGACGGGAGCGTCCACCGGCAACGGCATCCGCTACGGGGTTTCGAGCTTTGTCGAAGATCCGCGGGTGCGCGCATCCACTCCGGCGTCGCTATCGACGGAGGCCCGTATCGAGAATCTGATCCTGCCGCCCACAGATCCGCGCGTGATCGAGCTCGCGCGGTCGTTCTCTTCTCCACGGGCTATCGAGGATTTTCTGCGAAGCACCTTCCGGTACTCGCTGGATCTTCCCGCAACGCCGCCGCCCGATCCGATCGCTTACTTCCTGTTCGAGCGCAAGGAAGGCCACTGCGAATACTTTGCTTCCGCCATGGCCGTGATGCTGCGGGCGAAGGGTATTCCGTCGCGCGTCGTCACCGGATTCCAGGGCGGCCTCTTCAATCCGATCTCCGGATGGCTGTTGATCCGCGCGTCGGACGCGCACAGTTGGATAGAGGCGTGGAGCGACGGTGCAGGCTGGGTGACCTACGATCCCACGCCTCCCGATCCTTCGGCGACGGCGGCGGGACTTAGCGACAAACTGGCGCTGTGGTCGGACGCGTTGTCTACCTTCTGGCAGGATTGGATCCTCGATTACACGGCGGATCAGCAGCTCTCGTTGGCCAGCAAGGCGGAGCATACGCGATTCCGTTTTAGCGCCGACTGGATTCCCCAATTGCGGCCGCTGGCCGTGAAAGCGTGGCCCTGGGTGTTGCTCGCTGCAATCGTTATCTGGTTTGCGCGGCGGTGGCGATTCGCGCCGGTTCGAAGGCGCAGGTTGTCCGAGGCGGCGCGCCTGTACGACCGGATGCTGAACGTGCTGAAGCGGCGTGGCGTCGAGAAGCCGCCATGGTTGACGGCTCGCGAATTTGCGCGGCAGTTGCCGCAGGCGCCCTGGAAGGAAACGGCGCAGGAAATTACCGATGCCTACTACCGGCTTCGATTCGCCAGCGATGCGGGCGCCGCCAGTGAGATGAAGTCGCTTCTCAAAAAGCTCTAAGCGCTTCCAGCTTGGCCCGTGCCGCGCCGGAATCGATCGACTGACTTGCCAGCGCTACACCGCCAATCCAATCGCCCGCACGACCGGCGGCGACCAGTGCGGCGGCAGCGTTGACGATCACCAAGTCTCGTGCCGGTCCGCGCTGGCCGTCGAGAACAGCACGCGCCGTCTCCAGCGGATCAAGCCGAAGTTGATCCAGCGATGCGCGCGGAACCCCAAAGTCTTCGGGCGTCAGTTCGAATCGCTTCACGGTTGCGGTTACTTCCCACACCGACGTTGCGTCCGTCGTAGTAATTTCGTCCATGCCATCGCTGCCGTGAACGACGAACGAGCGTCGCGTTCCCAGCTGGGCCAATGCTTCGGCCATCAGTTGCGCGGCTTGCATTGATGGCGCGCCGATCAATTGAACGGCCGCTCCGGCAGGGTTGGTTAGCGGACCCAGCAAGTTGAACACGGTCCGCATCTTCAGTTCCGCCCGGGCCGGTTGAGCGAAGCGCATTGCGGGATGGATCGCGGGCGCGAACAGAAAGCCGATGCCGATCTCGCGAATTGCCCGCGCCGTTTCGTCTGGCGCCGCGTCGATGCGGACACCCAGCGCCTCCATCAGATCTGCGCTGCCGAACTTGGATGAGATCGACCGGTTCCCGTGCTTCGCCACGTGAAGTCCCGCACCCGCCAGCACGAAGGCCACGATGGTGGAGACGCTGAAGGTGCCCAACGAGTCGCCCCCTGTGCCACAGGTATCCACGACAAATCCGTCGGCCAACTTCGGGTCGACAACGTTCGCCTTGGCCCGCATCGCCCGCGCGAAGCCAACCAGTTCTTCCGCCGTTTCGCCCTTCATTCGCAGGGCCACCAGCAGCGCCCCGATCTGGGTTGCGGTTGCGTTGCCGGAAAGAATCACATCCATAGCGGCCTGGGCTTCGGCGGCGTTAAGGGACTCTCCCCCGGCGACGCGATGCAAAAAATTCAACATGGTAGACTTCTAGTCTCTCCGATGAAAATCCATGAGTATCAGGCCAAGGGTCTCTTGGCCAAGTACGGAGTACCTGTGCCCCGAGGCGAGGTTTCCTACACCCCCGATGAGGCGGAAACGGCCGCCAAGTCTCTCGGAGGCGCGGTTGTGGTGAAGGCTCAAATTCACGCCGGGGGACGAGGCAAGGGCGGCGGCGTCAAGCTGGCGAAGACCGTTGACGAAGCGCGCGCGCACGCGCAGCAGATTCTCGGGATGCGTTTGATCACGCACCAGACCGGTCCCGAAGGGCGCATCGTGCAGCGCCTGCTGGTGGAAGAAACATTGCCCATCCAGAAGGAATTCTACCTGGGCATCACGCTGGACCGCGCGATCGGGAAGAACGTATTCATGGCGTCCAGCGAAGGCGGCATGGAAATCGAAGAAGTTGCCGCGAAGTCGCCGGAGAAGATCCTGAAAGAGGCGATTGAGCCCGGGTTCGGACTTGGCGGCTATCAGGCGCGCAAGCTGGCGTTTGGAATCGGAATCCCGGCGGCCAGTGTGGGCGCGGCGGTAAAGACGATGACCGCGCTGGTGAAGGCGTTTGAGCACTACGACTGCTCGCTTGCCGAGATTAATCCACTGGTGCTGACTACCGACGGCCGCGTCGTCGCGCTGGACGCAAAGATCACTCTCGACGACAACGCGATGTTCCGGCACAAGGATCTTCTCGATCTGCGGGACCAGAACGAAGAGGACGCGCTGGAAGTGGAAGCGTCCAAGTTCTCCCTGAACTACATCAAGCTGGATGGCAATGTCGGCTGCATGGTGAACGGCGCCGGGCTGGCGATGGCAACCATGGACATCATCAAATATGCTGGCGGCGCGCCCGCGAACTTTCTCGATGTCGGCGGCGGGGCGACGGCGGAACAGATCAAGAACGCTTTTCGAATTCTGCTGTCCGACGATAGCGTCAAGGCCGTGCTGATCAACATATTTGGCGGCATCCTGCGATGCGATGTGCTGGCTACCGGTGTTGTCGAAGCGGCCAGGGAACTGGGCTTCAAGATTCCCGTCGTGGTCCGCATGGAAGGAACCAACGTCAACGAGGGCAAGAAAATTCTGGTGGAGTCCGGGTTCAACTTCACGGTTGCCGACGGCATGAAGGACGCCGCGGAGAAAGTTGTGGCGCTGGCGGCATGAGCGTTCTCGTCGACAAAAATACCCGCCTGATCGTGCAAGGATTCACGGGCCGCGAGGGCACGTTCCACGCCGAACAGGCAATCAAATACGGAACCCAAGTGGTGGGCGGCGTCACGCCCGGCAAAGGCGGCCAGACTCATCTTGACCGTCCGGTGTTCGACACGGTTGAGGAAGCCGTCGAGGCAACCGGAGCCAACGCCAGCGTAATTTTCGTTCCACCGCCCTTCGCGGCAGACGCAATTCTCGAAGCTGTGGATGCGGAACTTCCGCTTGTCGTGTGCATCACGGAGGGAATCCCGGCGCTGGATATGGCGAAGGTGTGGGCCTTCATGCGCGGGAAGAAAACTCGTCTGATCGGCCCCAATTGCCCCGGAGTGATTTCACCGGGCAAATGCAAGATCGGCATCATGCCGGGCCACATTCACAAGGAAGGCAATGTCGGCGTGGTCTCCCGCTCCGGCACGTTGACGTACGAAGCGGTGGGGCAACTGACGGCGCTTGGCATCGGGCAGTCCACGTGCATCGGAATTGGCGGAGACCCGATCATCGGCACCAACTTCGTCGACGCGCTGACGCTGTTCAATGACGATCCGGACACGCATGCGATCGTGATGATCGGCGAGATTGGCGGCAACGCCGAGGAGACAGCTGCGGCCTTCGTGAAGGCAAACGTGAAGAAGCCGGTGGTGGGTTTCATCTGCGGCCAGACCGCGCCTCCAGGCAGGCGCATGGGCCACGCGGGGGCAATCATCTCCGGCGGCAGTGGAAAGGCCTCCGACAAGATGGAGGC
This sequence comes from Bryobacteraceae bacterium, assembly GCA_041746955.1. GTDB lineage: Bacteria > Acidobacteriota > Terriglobia > Bryobacterales > Bryobacteraceae > JAPKYZ01. Next base: position 40,536 of record JBGTFZ010000083.1, on the reverse strand, counting down.
CATGAGCGCGGCGGGAATTGCAGTCTGCGTCTCGCCCGCCGACATTGGCGCCACCATCGCAAAGAAACTCAAATAGGAACCGGAATCGAAATGGAAAAGACTTTCGCAATCATTAAGCCGGACGCCGTCTCGCGCGGCCTGACGGGCAAAATTCTAGCGGTTATCGAAGAGAACGGCTTCAAGGTTTGCGCCCTTCGCATGACGCACATGAGTTCGACGGAGGCCGAAGGCTTCTACGCGGTGCACAAGGGCAAGGGCTTCTTTGGCGAACTGGTGGAGTTCATGAGCTCCGGACCCTGCGTCCTGATATGTCTGGAGAAGGCCGGTGCGGTGGATGCCTGGCGCAAGCTGATGGGCGCAACCAACCCCGCCAACGCCGACGCCGGTACTATTCGCAAGATGTTTGCCGAGTCCATCGGACGCAACTGCGTGCATGGTTCCGATGCACCGGAAACGGCCGCAACGGAGCTGGCCTACTTCTTCCGCAGCTTCGATCTTCAGTAGCGGCGAGGAAGAATCCCAGGTACGCGGCGGCAATGCCTTTCGCGCCCGGTATCTCCAGATGGCGACGATGGACGATTCCAGCGCGCTGTGATACGCGAACACCAAGCCCAGGGAGAACAGAATCAGGGCCAGCGGCAGCAGCGCCACCACGCGCTTCGGCCGTAGGAAAGCCACATCAACGCGCACGATGCGGTACCAGCCGTTCTGACGGCAGTCCTCCGTTTTGATTTCGATATCCCGTACGAGCTGATTCACCAGTCCGCTGACGTCGATTGACGAAGCGCGCCCGGGCGTATTCGCAAAGCTCCGCGTCTCCGTTCAGTGAATCGACATGCGCGGGCGGGACCGGCGGCTTCGCGGTGGCCTGCTGGAGAAATCCTCCGCTCAGACCCGTATTCAGATCCCCCAGCGCGGCGGCACCGGTTTTTGAAACTCCGCGGGCAGTGAAGCGGCGCACCGCTGCAGACGTTCGAACGAAGGCTTCCAGCCGCGGGGCTTGGGATCGGCCGCCATCACCGAGCCGCAAACAATTACGGCCAGAAATGTCGTCCGCTTCACGTCCCGGACTCTAACTCGTTAGGATATTCGACGCAAACCAGGAACAGTCCGCACGCGGGGGCGGTTGCGCCGCAGCGCGCCGGAAAGACGCCGGGATCGATGTTGCCTCGTCCCGCTTCGATCAGCGTTCCGGCAAGATTTCTCACCATATGCTTCAGGAAACCGGTGCCCCGGATGCGGAAGATCAGCCGCGCGCCGTGCTGCTCGACAGACGACGAAAATATCGTCCGTATGGTGCTGTAGCCATCGCCGTAGCGCTCGTCGGCGGCCGCAAATGCGCGAAAGTCGTGGCTGCCTTCGAAGGTCTTCGCCGCTTGCGCCAGCGCGGCGTGGTCCATCGGGTAGGGGTGATGATGAACGTACCGGCGTTCAAACGGCGGGCACACCTCGTCCCGGAAGATCCGGTACTCGTATGTTTTCGACACCGCGTCATAGCGCGCGTGGAAGCGCGGAGCCGCCTCCTGAACGTCGAGAATTCGAATGGAGTGCGGCAGCAGCCGGTTCATCGCCCGGCGTAGATTCTCGTTGGGAATCGGATTTGCAAGGTCGAACGACGCCACCTGCGCAAGCGCATGGACGCCGGCGTCGGTGCGGCCCGATCCGGTAATCGCAACTGCCTTCTCTTCAATCTCGCTTAGGACGGCTTCAAGCGCCGCCTGTACCGTCGGCAAACCAGGCTGCACCTGCCACCCATGGAAATCGGTGCCGTCATAGCTGACGGTGATGCGCATCCGGCGCATGCGTCAGGATTTGCGTGAGCCCGGCTTTGCCACCGGAACTCCCGATGCGCACAGCGGGCACGATTCCTGCGGCCACGCCGTCACGGTCAGCGTTGCCAGCGCCGTGCGCGGGACGCCAACGTCCGCCGACCCGCCAGAACGGTCGATGATGGAACCCGCCGCGGTGACGGCGCAGTCCATGTCTTTCAACAGCTCGATCACTTCTTTCGTGCTGCCTCCGGTGGTGATGACGTCTTCGACGACCACGGCGTTTTCGCCCGGCGCGACGTGGAACCCGCGGCGAAGCGTCATGCGTCCATCGCCATCACGTTCAGTGAAAATATGCCTCCGGCCCAGATGCCGCGCCACCTCGTGGCCAATGATCAGACCTCCCATCGCCGGTGAGACCACCACGTCAATTGGCCCCAACCGCGCAAGCCGGTCACCCAGAAGACGGCCCAGCTCTTCGGCATGCACCGGATGTTGTAACACCTTGGCCGACTGCAAGTATTCAGGACTATGAAGACCACTCGTCAAGCGAAAATGGCCTTTCAGATAGGCTTCTGTTGCTTCGAACAGCCGAAGCGTGGAATCTGTGAGATCGGACACCAGACAACACTCTAACAGTGCGTCCTGTCCGGTCCAGGGAAAGCGCTGTTCGGGGCCGGACACAGGCGCTCCGCGCTACCATTGTGAATTCTCAGCAAAAATCGGGAACTCTACGTCGTGAGATCCCGTTCCACAGAAGGAAGAACATGAGAACCGTTCAATCGATCGTTTCGATGATCTGCACCCTTGCGCTTGCGGCGCCTCCGGGTCTGGCACAACAGGCGCCGGCCATGGCTCCGCTTGACCCTGCGGTGCATCAAGCGCCGGTGGGAAGGCGCACCGACCCCAAGACTGGAAAATTCAGTTGGATCACGCGCCCCTATCGCGACCGCGACATGGAGCCTATCAATCTAAAGAACTCCAACCGCGCTGAAATGTTGATTCGGGCCGGCAAGATTTATCTTTCGCTGCAGGATGCGATTGCCTTGGCGCTGGAGAACAATCTCGACATCGAGATCCAACGGTATGGTCCGCGTCTTGCCGATGCCGACCTTTTGCGCGCCGAGGCGGGTGGCGTAATCCGCGGCGTTCCGACCAACGTGACTCAGGGCTCGCAATCGGCGGTCAACTTCGTCACGGGCGGATTCGGTGGCGGCACGGGCGGGACGGGTACGGGCTCAGGCGCGGCGAACGCGGGCGGCGCACAGTCCGGGACGCTGTTTCAGGTGACCGGAACGGCCATCCCGAACCTCGATCCGTCGGTCAGCTTCAATCTGACCAAGTCCAAGACCTCGCAGCCGCAGACGAACTCGTTCGTTTCGGGTACGACGGCGCTGGTGGTGGATAACCTCAGCTTCAACATGGGCGTTCAAAAGCAGTTTCTCTCCGGCACCGGGTTCATCTTCAACTGGAACCAGAACAACATCGAAACAAATTCGCCCAATAACGATTTGAACCCTTTTTATCGTGGGAACTTCAATATTCAGTTGACGCAGCGCCTGCTGCAGGGCTTTGGGAACAGCGTCAACAGCCGTAACATCCGCATTTCGCGCAACAATCAGCGCGTCTCGGATATCGTCTTCAAGATTCAGGTGATTGAAATCACGCGCAGCGTGATTAACCTGTACCTGGACCTGGTCAGCTTCAACGAGACCGTGAAGGTTCGCCAGAAGGCGGTCGAACTCGCGCAGAAGCTTTACGAGGACAACAAAAAACAGGTGGAGATTGGCACGCTGGCGCCGATTGAAGTGGTTCGCGCCGAAGCGCAGCTTGCCCAGGCACAGACCGATCTGATCGTCGCCGAAACGCAGGTGCTGCAGCAGGAGACGATCATCAAGAACGCGTTGAGCCGGACCGGTGTAGACAGCCCCACCTGGCAGTCGGCGCGCATTATCCCCACCGACACCCTCCCGGTTCCGACCGATGAACCGGTTCCCGAGTATGAAGCGTTGATGGTGACGGCGATGGAGAAGCGGCCCGAGATTGAGCAGGCGCGCGTACAGATCAACAACACAAAGATCGGACTTAGCGGCGCCAAGAGCCAGTTGCGGCCGTCGCTGGACGCTTTTGGGAGCATGACAAACAACGGCTTGGCGGGTTCGGTGAATACGCTGGTTCCGCCATCGGGCATCCCCATTGTCCGTAACCCCGACCCGTTCTTCATCGGGGGTATAGGCCTGCTGTACGAACAACTCTTTCGCCGGAACTTTCCCGACTATGCCGTTGGTTTCCAGTTGAACGTGCCCCTGCGCAACCGGGCAGCCCAGGCTGACATCGCCAACGACAGCCTCCGCCTGCGGCAGCAGGAACTGCAGGAACAGCGGTTGCAGAATTCGATCAAGGTCGAAGTACAGCAAGCGGTGATCACTCTTCGACAAGCGCGCGCGGGATACGAGTCGGCGAAGAAAGCGCGGATGCTGCAGGAGCAGACGCTTGATGCCGAGCAGAAGAAGTTCGCCCTGGGTAGCTCCACGATCTTCGTCGTTGTGCAGACGCAGCGCGATCTCACACAGGCGCAGGCGAATGAGGTGTCGGCAATCACTTCGTATAACCAGGCGAAGAACCGGTTGAACGTGGCCCTGGGCGAGGTGCTGGAAATTCACAACGTTGACGTCGGTGAGGCGATGCGGGGCGAAGTATCGCGCGCGCCCGACGCGATTCCCATCCAGTAAGCGGCGGTTGATCGAAAGCCTTCCGGTTTGGCCCACGGTTTGCATTGTTAGCCGTGTAATGCCAAGACCGGAAGGCTCAAGGTTGAACAGGCCGATCCCATCCTTACGAAACCTGCCATTGAGTTGTCCTTTCTCCTCAAGCGTTTGCCTACCCCTTCGTCCCGCCCGGCAAAACGCCTTGAGCCTCAAACGGTCCCCGAACCGGCGGCAAGATTCCGCCGGTTGACAAAATTCTGCCGCTATCATCTCCCCGCATACAGTTGATTTTCGTCCGGAAGTAACCTCTCGCAGCGCCCAGGGCGTCCCTTCTAGACCGGTCCCAACCGGAAACATCTGTTATATTGATCAGGAAATCAACGGCCAGGAGGGTCTGTGAGTACTCGAAAAGAACCAGGGACGGGTTTTTCACGCCGAGGTTTTCTCCAAGGATCAGGCGTCACGGGTTCCGCGCTGGGACTGCTGGAACAGGATGCGCAGGCACAGTCGCTAGCTGGCGGGAAAGCGGTAGGCCCGGCGGAAGTGCCCGTCACGCTGAACGTCAATGGCAAGGACATGAAGCTTAGCGTGGAACCGCGCGAGACGCTTCTGGACGTCCTGAGAACTCGCGCGGACCTGACCGGCGCCAAGCGCGTGTGCGACCGCGGAACCTGCGGCGCATGCACGATGATCGTCAGCGGACGTGTCGCCTACGCATGCTCAATCCTAGCGATTGACGCGGTGGGCAAGAAGATCGAGACCATCGAAAGCCTTACCGCCGGTTCGAAGCCTCATCCGGTGGTTCCGGCTTTCGTCAACCACGACGCCCAGCAGTGCGGTTATTGCACTCCCGGATTCGTGATGGCGGCCAAGGGCTTCCTCGACAAGAATCCCAACCCCACTTATGAGCAGGTGAAGGCTGGCCTCGGCGGCAATCTCTGCCGTTGCGGAACCTACGTTGGCGTGCGGCAGGCGGTGCTTGAAGCCGCGAAGAGTATCAAGGCTTAGGCGGAGGATCGAAAAATGGCAGAGTACACTTGGCCCGCGATGGAAAAGCGCCGCGTAGTCGGCAAGCGCATCAGCCGTCTGGACGGCCCGGCGAAGTCGAGCGGCAAGGCGAAGTACCCCTCGGATCTCAACCCTTCGAACATTCTCTACGGGGCTATCCTGACGAGTCCCCATCCGCACGCGAAAGTGAAGTTCATCGATACGTCGGCCGCGGAGTCGATGAAGGGCGTCACCAGCGTACGTGTGGTGGCTCCGGCGGGAACGGAAATTCAATGGGCCGGAGCCGAACTGGCGTTCGTCGCCGCGGACAAGGAAACCATCGCGCGCGACGCGATTCGCGCCATCAAGGTGGACTACGAAGTTCTTCCGCACTTGGTGCGTGAAGAGGATCTGGCAAAAGCCGGAGCTAGGGCGAAGGCGGCCGGCGAACAGGTAAGCGGCGACCCGGAAAAGGCATTCACCGAATCGGCGGCGACGGTTGAGGGATTCTACGGCATCCCGGTGATAACGCACTGCTGTCTTGAACCGCATGGCCAGACCATACAGTGGCAGGGCGACAAGATTGAGTACTGGCCCTCGACGCAGAATGTTTCCGGCGTCGGCGGCGACCTGGCGCGCGGCCTGCAAATCCCCGTCGCGAACGTCAGCGTCCACATGGACTACATGGGCGGCGGTTTCGGGTCGAAGTTCCCGTCCGACATCTGGGGTCGCGAGTCGGCACAGATGTCGAAGGCGTCCGGCGGGCGTCCGGTAAAGCTGTTCCTGGACCGTGCGACAGAACTGACGATCGCGGGTGTGCGGCCCTCCGCCTACGCGAACGTAAAAGTGTCGGCCTCGGCGGACGGAACGATCACCGGATGGCAGAGCGAAAGCTGGGCAACCGGTGGAATTGGCGGCGGCGGTATGGCCCCAATTCCTTACGTCTTCACGGGCATCCCCAACAAGCGGATGAACCACACGGCGGTATCGCTGAACGCGGGCGGCGCCCGCGCGTGGCGCGCCCCCAACCATCCGCAGGCGTCGTTCATCACCTGCTCCGCGCTCGAAGACCTGGCCGCGAAGCTGAAGATGGACCCCACGGACCTGTTCCTGAAGAATCTCGCTTACACCTCCCGCGCCGACGTCTATCGCAGCCAGATTGCCAAGGCGATGGAGATGATCGATTGGAAGAAGAACTGGCATCCACGCGGCGAAGGTCCTCTCGATGGACGCATGCGGCGGGGCTTGGGTATGGGTATCGCCACGTGGGGCGGTGCGGGCCATGCCAGCGAATGCCGCGTCAACATCCACCCGGATGGCGGCGTGGAGATTGAACTGGGCAGCCAGGACATCGGCACCGGCACCCGGACGGCCATCGCGATGGTTGTGGCCGAAATGCTGGGCCTGGACCACACGATGGTGAAGGTAAAGATCGGCGAGAACAGCTTTCCTCCTTCCGGCGCGTCGGGCGGTTCCACCACGATTGGCGGCGTCTCTTCGTCCAGCCTGAAAGCGGCGACGGACGCATTGCAGAAGCTGATGGAAGTGGCGTCGGCCAGCCTGGGCACCAGTGCGGACCAGTTGGAAGCCACCGACAGCACGATTCGCGTCAAGGGCGATCCGTCGAAGTCGCTGTCGTGGAAACAGGCGTGCCAGAAGCTGGGCACGCGCACAATTTCCGAGACAGGTAAGAACGATCCGAAGAACCCCGGCGGCCTGAACACTCAGGGCGTGGGCGGAATTCAGATGGCCGATTGCTCAGTGGACATGGATACGGGCGTCGTCCGGGTGAACAAGGTCGTGGCCGTGCAGGATTGCGGTCTGGTAGTGAATCCGAAGACCGCCGAAAGCCAGGTTTATGGCGCGATGATCATGAGCGTATGCGCTGCGCTGATCGAGGAGCGCGTGATGGACGAGATGACCGGACGTGTCATGAACGCCGACATGGAGTTCTATAAGCTGGCCGGCATCGCCGACATTGGCGAAATGCAGGTGCACATGGATATCACGCCGGAGCACGACAAACGCGGCGTAATCGGCTTGGGCGAACCGTGCGCCATTGGCGGCGTTGCGTCCCTCGCGAATGCGGTGGCCAACGCCATTGGCGTCCGCGTTCCCACCGTGCCGCTGACACCCGACAAGGTTCTGAAGGCGCTGTATGGCGACAAGCTGGGAATGGTAAGGGCGTAAGGGAGACGAACATGCAAGCTTTCGAGTACGCAAGTCCGAAGGGCCTGAAAGAGGCGGTGGCGATGCTGGGGCCCGATGCGGCGCTCCTGGCGGGCGGCACGGATCTGATCAGCCTGATGAAAGACTACGTCGTTTCCCCCAAGCGCGTCGTCAGCATCCGGAATATCAAGGAACTTGGCGGCATCTCCGGCAAGTCGGGCGGTGTCCGCATCGGTGCGGCAGTTACCTTCGACGAACTTCTGTCGAGTTCCGCGATCCGCGCATACCCGGCCCTGATCCAGGCGGCGCAGGGCGTATCCAGCCCGCAGATCCGCAATGTGGGCACGGTTGGTGGCGACCTTTGCCAGCGTCCCCGCTGCTGGTATTTCCGGCAGGGGCGCGGCCTTCTCGCCATGCACAATGGCAAGAGCCTAGTTGAAGGTGGAGAGAACAAGTATCACGCCATCTTCAGCAGCGGCCCGGCAAAGTTTGTTTCGGCGTCCAGCCTTGGCCCGGCGTTGATCGCCCTCGGCGCGAAGATCGGCGTAACGGGTGCTTCGGGGTCCCGCAGCGTCGACGCCGCGAAGTTCTTCGTCGAGCCCAAATCGGAGTCAGAGCGGGAGATCGCGCTGGCCCCGAATGAGATTGTCACCGAGGTAGTGCTGCCGGCCGCAGGCTCTCTCCGCAGTGGGACTTACGAAGTCCGGGAGAAGCAGGCGCTGGACTGGCCGCTGGTGACATGTTCGGTCGCGATGGGTTCCGATTGGACCCGCGTCGTACTGGGACACGTGGCGCCGGTTCCGTATCATGCCGAAGCGGCATCAAAAATGGCAGGGGCGTCCGGCGCGAAGATGACCGACGGGGATATCCAGAAGGTTGCTGAAGCCGCTGTCGCCGGGGCCAAGCCCCTTTCGCAAAACGCCTATAAGGTGCATCTGGCGAAGGTGGCTGTAGCGCGAGCCTTTCAGGCGGCGCGAGGGTAGGTTTCCGTATGGAACGCGCAGGCCTGGCGCGAATCGATCAGGACGACGACCGCTGCTACAACCTCTGCTGGAAGGGCATGTACATCGAAGCGGAATGGGACCCAACCGTTCCGCACGGTAACGACCGGCTTTTCTGGTGCCACAAGACAATGAACCCCGTTGGCCCGGACGGAAAACTGGTTGACGACTATGAGTGCAACGAAACGCGCAACTGCTATAAGCCGCTGTAGCGAATCTTTTGCCCAGGGGTTACCATCAAAGAAGAAGGAGATCCTCATGCGATTGATGTCTGGTCTATTTCTAACCGCTGCGCTGATGTTGGGCGCGGTGCTCCCGAAAACGAACATTCAAGGAACGTACGTGGAGGCCCGCAACGCCGACGTCTATACCGGTGCGTGCTACGCCAACGCGGAAGTAAACCTGATGGGCGATCTTGCCCTGATGGGCTGGAAGATCGACAAAGGCTCTTTCGCGGGCGTTCCGCTGGACGGTCTTGGCGTCGCGGGTGTTATCCGCACCGAGATGACGCTGGGCGATGTGCACAACGACCTAGGAAAAGTCCGGGCGTCGCTGGTTGTTGACGAGAAGGCAACACCGGAGCAGCGCGAGGCGTTGATCGCCTTTGCGAAGCATATGGCGGGCGACCTGTTCGCCAACGTCACGCACGTTGAGGCGCAGCCGATTTCGCTGGACGTCAAGGACAACAATATTCACTTGGCCAGCGTAAAGTTCACGGCCGGCAAAGTCGTCAATATCGAAACCCGCAGCATGGCGGAGGGCGACAAGATTTGCCGTCACGAAGAAGTCTGGTATTCGCCGCTGACCAAGGTTGACCATGCGATGGCTGCCTATTCGCTAACCGCGAAGTTTGACGGTCAGGGTCTGGATACGAAGTTCAATGCGGCGGAAAAGCGCGGCGCGTTCGTCGCCACCTTCCACCTCAGCGAGTAGTTAAGTTAAGTTTCGCGGCGAGGTCACGAGCAATGGCCTCGCCGTGGAAGCGTCCGTTCTCGATGAAGATCTCATTGGTGTGGACGCCCGCCACAATCACACCCGCCAGATACACTCCCGCCGCCCCGCTCTCAAACGTCTCCGCATTCACCACCGGACGGCCCGTAGCCGGATCGAACCGCACACCCTGCGCCTCTAGAAATTCAAAGTCCGGCCGGTAGCCGGTCATGGCGAACACGAAATCGTTAGGGATTTCCAACTCGCCCGAAGGCGTCATCAGCCGGACGCTGCCGGGCAGGATCTCCAGAACCTCGGAATGGAAGAACGCCGGAATCTCGCCGGACTTGATTCGGTTTTCGATGTTCGGTTTGATCCAATACTTGACGCGGTCGGAGATCGCGCCGCCGCGAAGAAGCATCGTCACCCGCGCCCCGGTCCAGAACAATTCAAGTGCCGAGATCGCGGCTGAATTCTTCGCGCCGATCACCAGCACGTCGTGGTTGTAGTACGGGTGCGGCTCCTTGTAGTAGTGGATGACTTTGTCCAGGTCTTCGCCCGGAACGCCGAGCTTATTCGGTATGTCGTAGTAGCCGGTGGCAAGGATTACCTTGCGCGTCTCGTGACGGTCTTTATCGGTGACGACGGCGAACGCGCCATCTTCGCCCTCGATATCGAGAACCCGTTCGTACTGGCGGATATTGAGTCCGAAGTAATCGGCGCAACGCCGGTAGTACTTCAGCGCCTCCGTCCGGTTCGGCTTCTCATTCAGAGACGTCATCGGCAGGCCGCCGATCTCCAGCAGCTCCGGCGTCGTGAAGAACACCAGATTAGTCGGATAGTTGTAGAGCGAATTGACGACGCAGCCCTTGTCGATCAGCACCGCATCCAGGCCGCGCTTCTTCAATTCGATGCCGCAGGCCAAGCCCGTAGGACCCGCGCCGACAATGACGGCGTCGCGCATCAAAGGGTCCGGGTTAGCTGGTCCAGCGCACCGGGGATGCGGGCCACGTCCTTCGTACTTCCGCGTGCGACATCTTTCCGGCCCCCGCCCTTGCCGCCCGTGGCCTCGTTCAGCACCTTGATCAACACGCTGGCGTCGGCATCGACGCCTTTCTTTACCGCCACCGTATATTCGCCCGACGGTGTCGCCAGCACGACAATGTCGGCGCTTTGGCGCAACCCGTCGATCAGAAAAGGAATGCTGTCGCGATCGATTCCGGCGGCCTGCACGAAGCGGAAGCGCGCGCCCGATTTCGCCGATGCGGCAAGCTCCGGAAGCTGCGCGCTGGCCAGCTTCGCCTTCAACTGTTCGACACTGCGCTCCAGTTCCTTCTTCTCAGCCTCCAGCTTCGAGGCGTGCTGGGCGCGTTCTTCCAACTGCTGCTCATAGAACCCCGCCACTCCGGGACCTGTCACCGCTTCGATGCGGCGCACGCCCGCCGAGATGGAGCCTTCGTAAGTAATCTTCGCGATGCCGATGTCTCCCGTACGGCGGACGTGGGTGCCGCCGCAAAGCTCCCTGCTGAACGGGCGTCCGTCGATCATGTCATCCACTGTCACGACTCGCACGCTGTCGCCATACTTTTCCCCGAACAAGGCCATCGCGCCCGACTGCAGCGCCTCCTCGATCGGCAGCACTGTTGTCGAAACCGGCGCGTTCTTCAGGATCTCTTCATTCACCAGCCGCTCGATTTCGGTGCGCTCCTCCGGCTGCACTCCGGCGTAGTGTGTGAAGTCGAAGCGCAGCCGCGAAGGCTCCACCACCGAACCCGCCTGTTTTACGTGCCCACCCAGAACCCGCTGCAAAGCCGCTTGCAGCAAGTGTGTGGAGGTATGATTCCGCATCGTGGCAGCGCGGGCTTCGGTGTCCACGCGGGCGGTAACCGCGTCACCGCGATTGATCGCGCCATGCATCTTCACCTTGTGCGAAAACAGCCCTGCGACCGGCTTGTAGGTGGACAGTACATCCGCCAGCTTGTCACCCGTCGCGGAATAAATGCCGCCGCGATCGCCCACCTGTCCGCCGGATTCCGCGTAGAAAGGCGTGCGGTCGAGGACGATCTCGCCGTCCAGGACGCCCACAACCGTAGCGCTGGTTTCCAGTCCGTCGTATCCCGTGAAGACCGTCGCGCCCTTTGCCAGCAGTTCCTGGTAAACCGGAGCCACTTGAGCCTTCTCCGCGCCTTTCCAGGACGCCCGCGCGCGGGTCCGCTGCGCATTCATTGCCTCTTCGAAACCTTGCGTGTCGACGGTCAGCCCGAACTCGCGGGCCATATCCGTCTGCTCATCCAGCGCCAGCCCGTAGGTGTCGTACAGCTTGAAGGCCGCGGGTCCGGGAAGCACTCCGCCGGTCGCGGTCTTCGCCTCGTCGTGGAAAATCTTCTCGGCGACGGCGAACGTGGTGGCGTAGCGATGCTCTTCCTCGCGCACGATGCGCGCGACGCGGTCCGCCGACTCGATCAGCTCCGGATAGGCCGGCCGCATGTGTTCCGCGACGAATCGCGTCAGGTCCGCCAGAAACGAATCCTGCGTTCCGTCCCGGCGCGCATGGCGAATGGCGCGGCGCATGATCTTGCGCAGCACGTAGCCGCGTCCTTCGTTGGCGGGCACGACGCCGTCGTGAATCAGGAACGCGGTGGCGCGGCCGTGGTCGGCCACGATGTTCAGCGTGGTGGGCGAGGCTTTGCCGCCCAGCAGCTGGTTGGCGCGCTGCCGGATGGGGTCCAGCAGATCGGTCTCGTAGTTTGAAAGCTTGCCCTGTAGAACCGCCGCCAGCCGCTCCAGACCAAGGCCGGTATCGATGGAGGGGCGGGGAAGCGGCGCAAGGACGCCGCCGCTCGACCGGTCGAACTGCATAAAGACAAGGTTCCAGATTTCGACGAACCGGCCCCCGCCATCCAGCGGAAACTCTTCGCCCTCCCGGCCCGGCTCCGCAGTCTCGCGGCCGAAGTCGTAGTGCAGTTCGCTGCACGGCCCGCACGGGCCGGTCTCGCCCATCTGCCAGAAGTTGTCCTTCTCGTCCAGCCGGAAAATGCGCGATTTGGGCACGCCCGCGATCTTCTGCCACAGCTCCTCCGCGTCGTCGTCTTCGCGAAACACGGTGACATACAGCCGCTCCTTGGGCAGACCGTACACTTTGGTGATCAGGTCCCAGGCGAATTCAATCGCTTCAGCCTTGAAATAATCGCCGAAGCTGAAGTTGCCCAGCATCTCGAAGAACGTGTGGTGGCGGCGCGTGTACCCGACGTTCTCCAGGTCGTTATGCTTGCCCCCGGCGCGAACGCATTTTTGCGACGTCGTCGCGCGGGAATAGTCGCGCTTCTCTTCACCGAGAAACACGTCCTTGAACTGGTTCATTCCGGCGTTGGTGAAAAGCAACGTGGGATCGTTGGCTGGGACCAGCGAGGACGAGCGGACGATGCGGTGCCCGCGCTCCGCAAAAAAGTTCAGGTAAGTGTCGCGAATTTCATGACCGGTCATGTGGAGGGAAACTCATATTCTCCCACGCGGCGGCCCGCAGATGCGAAAAAGGGCGCAGCCGAAGCCCCGCCCTGTATCATCGCCGCCGTTTTCCGCGTTAGAAATCGTACCGGAGCGCGAACTGCATGACGCGGGGAAGCGTCAGCGTATCCGTGTACTTTCCAAACGAACCCAGCGTGCCCAAACTGCCCGATGCCGTCAACGGATCGAAGCGGGCCGTGTTGGTGACGTTGAAAACCTCCCACCGGAACTGCACCGAGTGGCTTTCCTTGTAAGGCATGCGGAAGGACTTGGCCAGACCCAGATCGATGTTGAAGTTTCCATCGCCCCGGACATTGTTGCGTCCACCGACACCGCCTGGCAGCTCAAAGTCGAACGCCTCGACTGCGGCTGACGGATCCTGGAAAAGGTTGGGCCCGGACGTTCCGCCCGGAGGCGCGGGAGCGTCCTTGTTCGTGCCATCGGCGAACTCGGCGATCTGGCGCGCGTTGCCCGTCACGTTCCAATTGGTCGGCCAGAAGCGCCCATTGCCAATACCCGTTGGCAGGCCTGTCGACTGCCGGTACAGGCCGCTCAATTGCCAGCCGCCCAGCACCGCATTTACAAAGCCGCCCTGGTCGAGAAACTTCTTGCCGCTTCCGAACGGAAGTCCGTAGACGAAGTTGGCGTTCCATTGGTGGCGCGCGTCGTAATCGGACACCGCCCGGAAAAGCGGACGGTTGAACGTATTGATGACTACGCCTTGCAGCGCTGTCGAACTCTCTGGAGTAGACCCGAGATCGATCGACTTCGACATCGTGTAATTCATCTCGATCTGGTCGCCGTTTGTGAAGCGTTTGCGGGCCGTCCACAGCATCCCCTGGTAGTCGCCAAATCCATTGGAGCGCAGCGTGCGAAGGTAGCTGTACTGCTCGTTGAAGAACGCGTACGGACCGAACTTGCTGCATGAGGGCTGGCAGGAGACGTCCAGTTGGAACAGGGCGAACGAGTAGTCCGGCGCGTTGTTCAGGAACCGCTGGTAGGCCCGCTGCGTTGAAGACAGCGTTGAGGTGGCGAGACCCGGGAAGAGGTTCTCCCAGTAAGGAATCTTCTGGATGTTCGCGGTTGGAGTATTGGCGTTGGCAAATTGCGCCAATTGCGTCGCCGCCGTGAAGTAGTCGACACCCGACGCGGAATCCCGAAGATTGGTGGGCATGGCGATGTCTTCGCTCAAAAGCGAACGGCGCGACTGGCGGCCTACATACGAACCCTGAATGAACCATCCCCGTCCGAACTCGCGCCCATAGGAGAAGTTCATGTTCATCGTGTAGGGCGCCTGCAGGGCGTCGTCCAGGCTATTGGTGATGGCGAAAGCGTCGGGCGCAACCTGCGGGAAACCGGCAGGCGGCGCGGGCAGCAGCAGGCCATTGGGAATCTGGTTGTAGCCCTCGTAGCGCGGAGCGGTTGACAGGCTGAGACGGGCCGACGGGTTGGTCAACGACGTCGACAGTCCAAGCGCCGAAGCATCGTAGTTGGTGATGATGCCGCTGCCCATCAGGTCGTAATAAAGGCCCCAACCCGCGCGAATCGCGGTTTTGCCGGGACCTCCGAACAGGAAGCGCGAGAGAGCGCCCGTTCCTTGCGGAGAGTAGGCAATCGACACGCGCGGAGCGAAATTGTCCTTGTGGAAGGGGTACAGTTCCCGCCCGCCCGGCTGTTCCTTCAGAACGTACTCGACAGGAGTCACGAGGGATTGGGGAAGCCCTTGCTCCGCTAAGCCCGCGCGGTCGGCCAGCCATTCATTAAGGGGCTGCCTGGACACTGTCTGCGTTCCGAAGGCTTCGTAGACCGGCGGCATTAATGACCAACGGATGCCCGCGGTCATCGTCAGCGCCCGCGTCACTTTCCATGTGTCCTGGAAGTAGACTTCGTACTCCTGTCCCCGGAACTGCCGGCGCACCGCGGCGCCCACTGGCAGCGCCGTACCGTCCTTCTCGTAGTTGTACCGGGCGTTGCCCTGGCTGACGACGCCCAACACCGCCATCGCAGCGTCGCGGTAGGAATTGATGGCCGTGCTGCGGATGTCAGTAAGGGGAGCGTTCAGTTCCGCACCGGAATTCACCAGCCAGGAAGAGTTTGTAGAAGCGCTGGGGAACGAATTTGTAAAGTTGTTCCGGCGGTTCCGGATCAGGCGGATTGTGCCGCCAAACTTGAAGTCGTGCCGGCCTTTGGAAATGCTGAAATCGTCTGAGATGGTGTAGACCGGAATGTTCTGGATAAACGGCCGGTTGTTTCCCGTCAGGTCTGTGATCGAACGGAACGTGACGATCGGCAGAAGGGTGACGCCGGAATTCTCAAAGCCGGGCCGCGTGATTCCGTACCGGAAGTTGTTTACCATCGTCGGCGAGACTACGGAGGTCAGGCCCAGCGCTACGCCTTTGGTGTTGCCTAACTGGCTGTTGTTGGGTGGGGCGCCTGGAAACTGGGGCAGTGCCGTGACGGAGTTGTCGTCCTGGTAATTCCCACGGACGAAAAAAGTGTGGCGCCCCTCGTCGTCGAGGTTGAAATCCAGCTTTGCGATTGTCGTATTGAAATTTACCGTCAATGGCGCGTTGAACTGAAATCCCGCCGTGTTGATGCCGTCGCCAAGCTGCGTATTGTTCGGCAGCGGGTAAAGATTCAACTGCGCAAGAGCGTTGGCACTGGGTCCGATTTGCAGCGGATCGATTCGCGAGCGAAGATCGGCTGGGCTAAGCGACGCGATGGAATTATCGGTCCGGATGTAGCGCACGGTTCCCTGGCGAAGAGTCTCCGTCGGCACGGTCCGGTTGATCGAATCCTCCCGCCGGTCTTGCCGCCCCTCGTAGTTGGTGAAAAAGAAGATGCGGTTCTTCTTGATCGGACCGCCGATTGAGCCGCCGTAGATGTTCCGGTTTAGCTTTGCCAGCGGCACCCCGGCAATGTTGTTGAAGAAGCTGTTTGCGTTGGTCTTCTTGTTGCGCAGGAAGTAGTACAGCGACCCATGAAACTCATTGGTGCCGCCCTTGGTGATCAGCGATATCTGCGCACCGGAGGAGCGGCCTTGGTCGGGATTGGCATTCGTCGTCGTGACGCGGAACTCCTGCACGCTGTCCAGCGTCAGCCGCAGCACGCTGGTAAATGGGTCGCGGCCCTGCTGGTTATTCACGTCCACGCCGTCCAGCGTTACGTTGGCCTGATCGCTCTTACCGCCCGCCACGTTGCCGCCCCGGTAGCTGTCCGTCAGGTTCTCGCCCGCGAAAGTAACGCCGGGCTGAAGCGACAGCAGTCCCACAACGTTGCGGCCCTCAAACGGCAACTGCAGGATTGGCTTTGTGCCGAAGGAGTTGCCGAGGGATGCGTCCGTCGTGTTTACCTGAAGCGCCTCAGAAGATACCGTCACCGCTTCTGAAGTTGAGCCAATCTCAAGCCGGACGGGCAGCGTCGCCGGTGTATTTATCTCCAGTCGGACATTGCTGATAGTGACGGTGGCAAAGCCGGCCGACCGTGCTACCAGCTGGTACGTACCTGGCACAATCTGGGCGAACGTATAGCTTCCGGTGGCGTCGGTGGTGACTTCACGCCGGACGCCCGTTGAGCTATTCGTTAGCTCCAAGGCCACGCCGGGCACAACAGCGCCGGCTGGATCGGACACCGTGCCATTCAGTTGGGACGTCCCTTGTGCCAAGAGCGTTAGAGAGAGAGCGCAAAGCGCTGCCAGACAGACAAGCAATCTTCGGATCATGTATCCCTTTCCCCTATGTGTTCAAGTCGACCAGGACTTGATAACCAAATCGTATGACTATTGGATTAGCAGAATGCGGAACCGATTACAAGTAGCTCACCCCGTCAGGGTGGTGGCAATTTCAGATTGGATCTGATGGATGGCGGCGCGAGGGTCTGCCGCGCGCGTCACCTGACGGCCGATCACCAGATGCGTTGCGCCGCTGCGAATCGCCTCAGCCGGGGTGGCGACGCGCTTCTGATCGCCAGTTGCGGCTCCGGCGGAGCGTACGCCCGGCGTTATCAGCAGCGCACCGGGGCCGGCCAACTCGCGGACGCGGCCCACCTCCAGCGGTGAACACACCAATCCATCCATTCCCGCCTCGCGCGCGTTTTTCACGCGAAGGTCCACGAGATCGGAGACTGTGCAGGCGTAGCCTAGATCCCGCAAGTCGGTTTCGTCGAAACTGGTCAGCACCGTGACACCCAACAACCGCGTCGAAGCGCCGCCGCGACCCTCTACTGCGGCACTCATCACGGCTCTGGTGCCGTGGACCGTCAGGAGATCGACGCCGGATTGCGCGACAACCGCCACCGCGCGACGCACGGTTTCGCCGATGTCGTAGAACTTCATGTCGAGGAAGACGCTTTTCCCGGCTGACCGCAGATCGCGCACAAAACTCATTCCGGTGGCGGCGTAGAGCTCCATACCGACCTTATAGAACGAGACGGATTCGCCCAACTGCGTCACCAACTTTTCCGCTTCGGGTGCATTCGCCACGTCGAGAGCCACGATCAATCTTTTGTCGGTCATGAAACGACGAGCGGACTTTCTCCCTTGGGGCGAACTTCTCCAATTCGCCAGCCGAGACCCGGCGGGGTCGAGCACGATAGCAGCAGCCCGCCAGAGGTTTGTGGATCGTACAGCAGCGCGTCCAGAGCCGGATCGATCTCCCTCGCATAGTGGACGCAAGGAATGACGAAGTCGCGATTGTTCTTCAGGCCTCCGGGTTGCGCGCCACGGGCGGCGTAGTCCAGCGCGCCGTTCAGGGCCGGGACGACCGCAGCGTCGATGGCAATGGTCACGCCGCTGCCTAGCGCCATCTCTCGTGCGTGTCCCAACAGCCCGAAGCCCGTCACGTCGGTTGCGCCATGGATTTCCAGACCGTCGGGCATCCGGTTCAGACGAAGCATCGATTCGACTGCGGCCGCCACATGCTCCGGCGAAGCGATCTCACGTTTCAGCGCCGTCGAAATGATTCCGGTTCCGACAGCTTTCGTAAGGTAGATCTGGTCACCCGGCTGCGCTCCGGTATTTTTCCAGACGCGCGTGGGTGAAACGAGTCCTGTGACGGAGTATCCAAACTTGATCTCGTCGTCCTTCACGCTGTGGCCGCCCACAACTGAGCATCCTGCCTCGATCATCTTCTCCGCTCCACCGCGCAGGATCTCTTCCAGATCGTCGAGGTCCTCCTCACCGGGCCAGCAGAGGATGGAGAGGGAAGTGAGGGGACGCCCACCCATGGCGTACACGTCGCTTAGCGCGTTGGCGGCGGCGATCGCGCCGAAGGTGTAGGGGTCGTCGACGATGGGCGTGAAGAAATCGACGGTCTGCACAAGGGCGCAGTCCTCCCCGAGCTTGTAGACGCCGGCATCGTCCGACGTATCAAACCCGACAAGTACGTTGGCGCTGTGAAGCCGCGGCACGCGCGGCAGAACCTGGGCTAGAATCGCCGGGCTGAGCTTAGCCGCTCAACCGGCAGCCTTCACATGCGCCGTCAGCTTTTTTCGATCGGCCACTGCCGACCAGTGTACGGGACGCGCTATGGTTGCTCGGACGGTGCGGCTTTGATAACCTCCGGTTCCACGGCGAAATTCCCCGCAATTAGACAACCGAATGGCAAAAGACTTAAGAGAGATGGACTTCCAGAGGTTTTGGAGGAGGCTGCAGCAGATCGGCCTGAACGCATATGAAGCCCGGAGCTACCTGGTTTTGGTAGGGCACCCTCGATTCAAGGCGCTTGAACTGGCTGCGCGCGCGCATGTGCCGCGCCAGAAGATTTACGAAGTGCTGGACAGCCTGGTGGAAAAGGGCTTTGCCCAAGTGGTCCAGGAAAAAACGAAGCTCTTTTCCGCAGTCGAGCCGGAGATGGCGATCCCCTCCTATCTGGAACGCCGCGGCCAACTGCTGGAGCACGAGCTTGCCGAGCAGGGACGCTTGGGCATCGACCTTGTGGGCGACTTGAAGCTCTCGTACTCCGAAGGGCAGGGCGGCAAGGGGACGCTGGACTACTTGCGAATCGTTGGCGATACGAATCAGACGGCTGCGCAGTACCGGCGGATGCTGGGCGAAGTGGAGACCGAGTACATGGAGTTCTCGCGCCCTCCCTACGCCGTCGATCCGTTGGATGAGCAGCTAGTGAAGCAGGCGCGCAAGCGCGGCGTGCGATGCCGGCTGCTGATCGAAGAAGGCACAACCGACGAGCAGCACAAGGCGCGGCTGGCCGAGTATGCGCATCTGGGCGTCGAGATCCGGCAAGTGGAATCACTGCCCATGAAACTCGCTCTCTTTGATTCGCGGCTTGGGCTGGTGGCGCTGCTGGACCCCGTCGTTACGAAGCCGACATGGACTTCGATCGTGTTCGACCACGACGGCTTCGCCGAGGCGATGCGCGGACTGTTTGAAGACCGCTGGTTGCGCGCATCCGGCGACGTGCTGAATCGAAAAGCCGGCTAGAAGGTAATTCCGATCAGGAACTCGCCCTGATTGGTGGCGCCGCGAAAGCTGTTCTCGCCGACGCGCGAAAAACGAAACTCCGGCGTGATCTTGACGAACGGCGCGGTGATCCGCAGCCCGCCGCCCAGCGTGAATCCGGTCTGCGTGTTTCCACCGAACAAATTAACGCGCCGGAACAGCGCGCCACCCATGACGAACGGTCTTAGAAAGGGAGTTGGCGTTTCCAGGCGCACCATGACGGGGATGTCCACCACCGATCCGGAAGCGGCGCCGGCCTCGATTCGCTTGTACAAAGCGTCGACCACAAAGCGGATGGGAACGATGGGCGGCTTCACCTCCACTGTCGGTCCGAACGTGTAATTCTGGTAACCTTGCGCGCCGAAAGGTATGCCTCCGCGCACCCCCGCCGAGAAGATTTCCGCGGATAGCGTGGACGCCGTCAACAGAACCAGCCCCACCCTACATATGCATGCCGCCATTTACGTTCAGGGTAGCGCCGGTGATGTAGCTTGCGTCGTCGCTGGCGAGGAATCGCACCGCCGCCGCAATATCCTCTGGCTTGCCAAAGCGCTTCATCGGGATGGCGCCCAGAAGTTTTTCCCGCAAGTCGTCAGCCAGCGTGGACGTCATGTCGGTATCGATGAAGCCGGGGGCGATGCAGTTGACCGTGATATTGCGCGAGGCCAGTTCCTGCGCCACCGACTTCGTCACGCCGATCAACCCGGATTTCGCGGCGACATAGTTGGCTTGGCCGGCGTTTCCCATCTGGCCCACGATGCTGGCGATGTTGATGATCCGGCCCCAACGCGCTTTCACCATGCCCAGCATTACCTGCTGCATGCACAGGAACGCTCCGCTGAGGTTGGTCTGCAGCACGGAATCCCAATCCTCGCGGCTCATTCGCATGGCCAGGCCATCGCGAGTGACGCCGGCATTGTTCACCAGAATCGTCACCGGGCCCATTTCCTTGGTCTTGACGAACGCTTCCTTGATCGACGCTTCGCTGGCCAAGTCTATTTCAACGACATCCGCCGCGCCCCCAGTGGAACGGATCTCGCCGGCCACGGTTTCGAGAAGCTCCCGGTTGCGCGCGCCCAACACCACGCGGTGTCCGGCCTTTGCCAGTTCGATCGCGCAGGCGCGGCCAATCCCGCGGCTTGCGCCGGTAACAAATGCGGTTCGCTCATTCATCTCGTTCGATAATAGAAGCTTCCCCACATGGCATACCAGGATCTCCGGGACTTTGTACGCGCGCTCGAAAAAGAAGGCGAACTGAAACGGATCCCGTTTGAAGTGGATCCCTACCTTGAGATGACGCAGTTTGCCGACCGCAGCGTGAAGACCGGTGGACCCGCGCTGTTGTTCGAGAAACCGAAGGGCTCCAGCGTCCCGCTACTGATCAACGCCTTCGCATCGGCCAAACGGATGAATTTGGCGCTGGAGGTGAATTCCCCGGACGAGGTTGCGTCACGAATCTCGGAATTTCTTCAGATGCGGATGCCCGAAGGAATTTTGAACAAGCTGAAGATGCTGCCGGTTCTGGCGGAGATCGGCGCGGCTTTTCCGAAGATTGTGAAGGACGGCGCCTGCAAAGAAGTCGTGCGGAAGCTGGATTTTTCACTCGACGAGTTTCCCGTGCTGCACTGCTGGCCGGACGATGGTGGAAAGTACATCACGCTGCCAATGGTGTTTTCGCGCAATCCCCTTACCGGCAAACGCAACTGCGGAATGTACCGCATGCAGGTTTACGATGGCCGCACCACCGGAATGCATTGGCAGACGCACAAGCAGGGCGCCGAACATTACCGGCGGTTGGAAGCGGAGGGGAAAGAAACGCGCATGCCGGTGGCCGTCGCGATTGGCTGCGATCCGGCCGCGATGTATTCCGCCATTCTGCCGATGCCGCCCGACATCGACGAAATGATGATCGCCGGGTTTCTGCGATCGAAGCCGGTGGAGATGGTGAAGTGCGAGACGTCGGATCTTGAAGTGCCCGCCAACTCCGAGATCGTGCTGGAAGGATACGTCACGCTGGGGGAGTTGCGGCGCGAAGGCCCGTTCGGTGATCACACCGGGTTCTATTCGCTGGAGGATGACTATCCGGTGTTCCACATCGAGTGCATCACGCACAGGAAAGATCCTATCTATGCGACCACCATCGTCGGTCCGCCACCGATGGAAGACTACTACATGGGCAAGGCGATCGAGCGGATCTTCCTGCCTCTGCTGCGGCTGCAACTGCCGGAGGTCCGCGACATGGCGCTACCGGCGGAAGGCATTTTTCACAACCTGATGCTGGTGTCGCTTCGCAAGTCTTATCCCGGGCACGCGCGCAAAGTGATGCACGCCATTTGGGGCCTGGGGCAGGCGATGTTCACCAAGTGCATCGTCGTGGTGGACGAAGATGTTGATGTGCACAACTATTCGGAAGTGGCGTGGAAGGCGCTGAACAATATCGACCCGGAGCGCGACATCGAATTCGCTCACGGTCCGGTGGATTCGCTGGACCATGCAAGCCGGTTGGCGAACTACGGCTCCAAGATGGGAATCGACGCGACAAAGAAGTGGAAATCCGAGGGGTTTCTGCGTCCCTGGCCCGACGTTATTCGCATGGATGCGAAGATTGTGGCGAAAGTGGACGCGTTGTGGAAGCAGGCCGGCCTGAAATAGTATCCTAGGGATACGCGGTGCCCTTAGCTCAGTTGGTAGAGCGCTGGATTGTGGTTCCAGAAGTCACGGGTTCAATCCCCGTAGGGCACCCCACTACTCAACCTTCCCTCTAAATTTGTTTTGCCTTGAGCGGTACGGAGTGCGTCCGTATACTTGTCTCTAGTCGCGCGCGGGGGGGGGTAATTCATGAAGGTGAGATGGCCGGGCTACGCGCTGTTCATCGCGATGATGATGGCCATGCTTATGGCCATGTCGGCGGCTGGCCAGACGCCGAAAATGCCGAAGGGCTTTGCCGGAACGCAGGTCTGCGCCGTCTGCCATTCCGCGCTGGCGAAGGCGTTCGAATCCAGTCCGCACTGGGTGAACAATTCCGAAAAGGGCCGGGGATGGGAAGGCCGCGCGTGCGAATCCTGCCACGGTCCTGGGAATGCCCATGCGGCCACCGCCAAGCCGGATCGCATTCAAAACCCCGCAAAGCTGCCCCAACCCCAAGCCGACGCGAATTGCTTTTCATGCCATCGCAATCAACTGACGCGGCACGGAGTCATCCAGGGTCCGCACGCGCGTAATCAGGTCGCGTGTTCCGCGTGCCATTCAATTCACCAGCCCAACCGCGACACAATCTCCGAACGCCGCGGCGTGCTGGCATCGCGCAGCCGGAACGTTGAAGGCGCAGGCGGGCAGCAGACGACAACGCAGCTTTGCGGATCGTGCCACTCGTCGATCCTGGCGCAGTTCCAGCGTCCGAATCATCACCGCGTGCCCGAAGGCGCGATGACATGCATCGACTGCCACAATCCGCACGGAAGCCTTCGCAATCCCGCCCAGCGCATGGTTTCGGCGAATGAGCCCGGATGCTTCCGCTGCCACACCGACAAGCGCGGGCCTTTCACCTACGAGCATGCGCCAGTGCGGCTGGACGGCTGTCAAAGCTGTCACGAACCGCACGGCTCAGCCAATCCACGAATGCTGACGCGCGCCGAAGTCCGGTTTCAGTGTCTGGAGTGCCACGCCAACGCCGGCCCCGCTGCATCCGGCGCAATCGGCATCGTTCCGCCGTCGTTCCACGATCTGCGCGATCCCCGGTATCAGAACTGCACCATCTGCCACACGAAGATCCACGGTTCGCACCTTAGCCGGTCGCTGCTGCGATGACAAAACTCCTGCTGTCGCTTGCCGTCGGGTTGGCTGCATCTGCGCAGAACCCCGAACCCACACCCGGCGTGGAACGCGTAGCCGGATCGGTGGACCTGGGCTACCGGTGGATCGGCACGGTAGGCGGCGACTTTCAGACGTACCGGAGCGTCGTGAATCTCGGCGAGGGCGTGAAACTGCTGGGTGCCGACCTGCGCTACAAGCACAATCATCAATGGCTGGATTCGTTCGTCGTGCGGGGCAACGGCTGGGGCGGTGAGCCAAGTTCCACCGCGTTTCTTGAAGCCACAAAAAGCCAAGTCTACCGGCTGAATTTCGACTATCGCGCCATCAGCTACTTCAACTTTCTTCCGTCGTACGCGGACCCCACAATTTCGCAAGGCATCTTTCTCAATCAGCGTTCGTTCGATACCCGGTACCGGATTTACGATCTCGATCTGGACCTGCTACCGGGGAAGACTGTCGTCCCGTACTTCGGCTGGTCGCGAGGCGAGAATGGCGGACGCGGCATCACCAACTTCGTCGCCGAAGGCAACGAGTATCCGGTCTCGACCGGCCTCGACTACGCGACGGACGACTACCGGGGCGGCGTCCGCTTCGAACGAAGATGGCTGCAAGGCTTCCTGGAGCAGGGCGGGCTGCGCTTGAACGAACGGCAGTCGCTCAGCACCGCGGACCGGAACACGGGGAATCGCACCACTCCCTTTGTCGACCGGACGCTTGTCCTCGACAATCTCCTGCAGAGCTACCGGACCGATGGTTCCAGCATCTATACGCGCGCCGCGCTGAATGCCGCCCCGGCGTCGTGGATCAATCTCAACGGACAGTTCCTGTTTAGCCAGCCCCACCTGAACACCGAGTTCACCGGCACGGAGAACGGAACGTTTGTTTCAACGGATCCTTTCTTCTTTTTCGACAGCCGCACGGTGGCCGCCAACAGCAATGCGCGACAGCCGCACTCGTCGGCAACGGTGGGTGCGGAGGTGCGTGCTTTCGCCAGGCTCCGCGTCGTCAATACCTACTTCACGGACCGCTTCCACAATGCGAGTTCGTTGCGGGCGGTTGAGTCTCTGCTGGGCGGAACAACTATAACGGACAACGCTCGTCTGGAAGTGAACTACAACCACAACCAAACCGACGCCTTCTACGACGCCGCCCGCAGACTGACCCTCCGTGGCGGCTACCGTTTCGTTTGGGGCGACGCCCGCGTCCGGCCCGCGGTCAGCAGCGGCATAGAGGGCTTGGAGGCTGCCGGGCAGCGCCAGCACGTCGGCCTTGCCGGACTCTCCTACCGGCCAGTCGAGAAGGTGTCCATCAATCTTGACTACGAGGGCGCGTCCGCCAGCAAGGCCTACTTCCGCACCTCTATGGCGGACTTTCAGAAGGGCCGTGCCCGTGTGCGCTACACCGTCTCGCCATCGCTCTCGTTCACGGGAATGGCGCGCGTGCTCGACAACCGGAATCCGTCGCCCGACGTGCAATGGAGTTTCCAGGCACAGGATTACGGAATCTCTTCCGTCTGGAGTCCCGCGCAGGGGAAGCGATTCTCGGTGCTTGCCGACTACACGTTCTCGAAGATCAGGTCCGACATTCTCTACCTGATTCCGCTAAACGGCAGGCCCACGCTGTCGGAGTACCGGGATCTCGCCAACACGGCGACATTGGCCGCCGACTTCGGGCTTCCATCCTGGCGCGGCCAATCGGGAAGGCTGACTGCCGGCGGATCGCTGTTTGTTTCCGAGGGCAGCCGTTCAGCCAGTTACTACCAGCCCATGGTTCGGCTCTCACTTCCACTGGAGCGGCGTTTGCAGCTGAATTCCGAATGGAGATGGTACGGGTTCACGCAACCCGGCTATTCGTATGAGGGATTCCGCAATCATCAGCTTCTGGTCAGCTTGCGCTTCGGCTTCTGAAACACGGGCGCGCGCTCTCTCCCCGCGCCAGTATCTTCTGCCCAAACCGCGGCAAACTGCGGTTGGGGCCGACGACGTTCATTTCCCGGATGCCCCAAGGTTTGTCCACCGGCGCCAGGAGACGCTCCAGCTTCTCTTTGTCGAACTCTTCATACAGGCGGAACTCGAACGAAAATGGCGTGCGCGCTTAAGGCTGGCGTCCAGATTCCGGAAACCGAAGAAGTGCACTTCGCACCCTTCGCGGACGACTACTCGTCGCCGAAGCGGCGGTAAAGCTCGAAACCGAGGCGCTTAAAGTAAGTGGGGTGACATCAAGGTCAATAGCGGGTAAGACCGGCATGGTGCAGATCAAGTTGACCAAGTGCGCCTGCTTGAGGAAGAAAATATTGTGATGCAACCTGGTTGCGGGGCAACTCCCGGGTTGTGGCAGCCCCAGGCGTGGAATTCATGGAGCCGGCGGTCGGGATCGAACCGACGACCTTCTGATTACAAGTCAGATGCTCTACCAACTGAGCTACACCGGCAAACAAAAAAAGGGGGCCCTTTTCAGGACCTCCTTCTATGTTTGCATGAAACGTCGAAATTCGACGCGCCGCTCTACTTCTTCTCTCTGCGCGAATACTTCGCCAGGGTGGAGGTAAATTCGCGGCCCGCGGCCGTTGTCCGGCCCTTGTTGCCACGCACGATCTCCTCGGTCCTGTACGGCTGGCCATAGATCACCTTGTTGTCGTCCAGATCCTCCCGAAGGGTTGAACCTTCAAGTGAGACTCCGGCAAAGACGCCGCGCGCCCGGGAGTAGCCCAGCATCTCCGCACGCATCGTGATGTCGGTGGCCGCGCTAACGTTGCGTCCCACGGGTCCCGCAGCCGCTGAAGCCTCGCCACCGATTTTGAACTCGCTTTTCATCAAACGGTCGGCGCCTCGCTCGTTCATCACCAGCAGCACCAGATCGGTCTCACTTCCACCGGCCTGAAATCCGAAACTGCCGCCTTCCAAGCGAATGGTCGCCGGCGAACTCCAACCCGACTTTTCCCGGCAGGAAAGTACTCCCTTTCCGTACTTTCCTCCGACGAGAAATGCAGCCTTCTTCACACCGGGGATGACCGCCACGCAATGCGCCTTCGAAAGCAAATCATGGGGAATGGCTTGATCCTCCACCGACATGATCTCGGTGAAGACTACCTTTGCCTCGTGAATCCTGGCGATCGCCTCCGGGGGCGTGTTGTCAGCCGCGCAGGCCATCGCCAGAGCGACCGGCGCAGACAAGAGAATTTTCTTCATTAGTGTTTCCTTTCCGCCCTGGGGCGAGCGTGTGATCACGCCCGCCCCACAAGTTTTCGCTTCTAACGAGTCGCCTTGTAGGCGTCAGCCCTGGGCGTGTCGTCGGAGGAAGCCATGAATTCGTCCAACTGCTTCTCCGCATCTTCTTTCGCGATGCCGTACCGTTCCTGCAGGCGTCCGGCTAATGCATCGCGCTTTCCGGCTGCCTGCGTCAGATCGTCGTCCGTGAGCTTGCCCCACTTCTCTTTGACCTTCCCGGCAGCCTGCTTCCAATTGCCTTCTACTTGATCCCAATTCATGATTTAGGTCCTTTCATCTGTATGGGGGAGAGGCGGGTACGGATAGGGGTCCGCATGTCCCGCCTTCTCCTCCACCTGCTTGGCGGAACGCACGATGCTGGCCAATCCTAAGTGCTTGAAATCTCGTACATTCGAAAGTGCCCGGTCTGGGAAGTTCTTCCGGCGACGGAAGAAACGAAACACAACAAAGCTGTTAGACTTGTGCGGGGCCCTGTCTTTACAGAGGCCTGGCCGTCTGCGTGCTGGAAAGGGTTTCGTGCGAGTTCACCTTATTAATCCGAGTGATGTCTCCTTCGGCGTAGGCGTCATAACGCCACGTTGGCTGTTCGTCCTTGCCGCCGCCACCCCGCGGAAGTACGGCGATCCCACGATTACCGATGAAAGTCTTGAAACCTTCGACTTCGACAAGATCCAAAAGGGCGATGTCGTGGGCATCGGAATTCACACAGGTAACGTCCACCGCGGTATGGAGGTGGGCCGGATCGCGCGTGAGCGCGGCGCCTGGGTTGTCTTCGGCGGCATACACGCACTGCTGTACCCCGAAGAGCCGCATGAGTTGGGCGGAGCGCACGCCGTCGTAAAGGGCGATGGCGACCTGATCTGGAGCAAGGTGTTGAGCGATGTGGAGACCGGCCAGATCCAACGGATCTACGATGGCGGCCGTGTCAGTGGAGAGCGCTTTGTCGCGGCGCGTTGGGATCTGCTGCCCAAAGGCGGTTATATGTGGGCGTCTGTCCAGACCGTGCGCGGCTGCCCGAAGCATTGTTCCTTCTGTTCCGTGTGGCGTACCGATGGCCAGCAGCCGCGGCAGCGCCAGTCGGACTCGGTAGTAGGCGAGATTGTCGAGTTGCGGCGCTTGGGTTACCGCTTCATCGCGCTGGCGGACGATAACTTTTATCCCGTCACGCTGACCGACATCGCCCTGGCCGAGAAGCAAAACAACCGGGAGCGAGTGGAGGAATTGAAATCGCTTCGCGCCGAGCGGTTCGAACTGATGGACCGCCTCTCCGAACTTCCCTCCGACATGATCTTCTTCACCCAGATCACGATGGAAGCCGCCGAGGATCTCGAGTTTCTCGACGCCATGCGGAAAGCGAATATCAAGGGCGCGCTGGTGGGCGTGGAAGCCGTCACTCAGGAAGGGCTGAAGGCGGTCTTCAAGGATTTCAACCTTGCGGGCGACGGTTTGATCGAACGTCTGCGCACGTTCAAAGAGCACAACATTCACGTGCTGGGATCGTTCATCTTCGGCCTCCCGACCGATCGCGCGGACACGTTCGACGCCACTGCGGCGCTTGCGAAGAAAGCCGACATCACCTTCGCGCAGTTCGTCATGCTGACGCCGTTCCCCGGCACCGTTGATTTCGACCGCTGGGAAAAATCGCTGGGCGAGGACGTGGAGGAGGTTCACGGCGTGCCGATCACCCGCTTCTGGCGTTTGCCCGGGCATCAGCGGCCCAAGATGTACTCCCCGCATCCGACCATGAAACCGGAAGAACTGATGGCGCGGACTCAAAAGGTCTGGGACGATTTCTACGACTTCTCGTCCGTGTGGCGCCGCTCCAGCTTCATCAAATCGATGAAGGCGCGTCTGGCGTTTGTCCTGATCTCGAAGCTCTACCGGAACATGTACGCCCGAACCGGCATTACCACCGATAGCGGTCGGCGCAAGTCGGCCAACCGCTGGTCGCGCTGGATTGCGAAGCCCCTGTCGAAGCTTTTCCAGGCTCCGCCGATGCCGGACCTCAAGATGCCGCAGACGTTGCCAGCGAACCCGTTCGTCATTCACAGTCAATAGTTTACGGTCCGCCGCTTGACGGCGCAGGTGCGGCCAAGGGATAATCCTCCTATGTCTATCGGCAATAGGGGGATTCTCTGAGCCTGTCCCACCTTCGGACCCTCGAAGCCGAGTCCATTCAGATTATCCGCGAGGTTGGGGCACAGTTCGCCAAGCCTTGTCTGCTGTACTCGATTGGCAAGGACTCCTCCGTTCTGCTGCGGCTGACTCAGAAGGCTTTCTACCCCGGACGCGTTCCGTTTCCGCTGGTCCATATCGACACCACCTATGAGTATCCGGAGATGATCCATTTCCGCGATTCCTACACGCGGGAGATCGGCGCGGAGCTGATTGTCTACACCAACGACGAGGCGGTGGCGGCGGGAGCAAACCCCTACGATCTGGGTACGTCGAAGTGCTGCAATCTTCTGCGGACCCGCGCGGTGGTGGACGGACTGAAGCGGTATGGTTTCGATGCGGCGCTTGGCGGTGCGCGCCGGGATGAAGAGAAGTCCCGCGCGAAGGAACGCGTGTTTTCGCTTCGCGACTCCCACGGGCAGTGGGACCCGAAAAACCAGCGTCCTGAGCTTTGGAATCTCTACAACGGACAAATAAACAAGGGCGAAAGCGTCCGTGTTTTTCCGCTGTCCAACTGGACTGAGTTTGATGTTTGGCAATACATCCACGAGGACAAGATTCCGATCGTTCCGCTGTACTTCGCGAAACCGCGTGAGGTGGTGGTGCGGGGCGGAACGGTGATTCCGCTGGAAGCGAACGTGAAACTTTTGCCGCGGGAACAGCCTCAAACGGTCATGTGCCGGATGCGCTCGCTGGGATGCACGCCATGCTCCGGGGCGATTCGCTCCGAGGCCGACACGGTGCCGAAAATCATCGAGGAGTTGAAAGCCTTTCGGCGCTCCGAACGCGAGAACCGAGTCATCGATTTCGACCAGGAAGGTTCGATGGAATTGAAGAAGCGCGAGGGCTACTTTTGATGGCGGCGCAGCCGGTGGTGCTTGAGAAAGCGGTTGCCCGCGTAGCACTGACATCGTTTCTGAAGAGCGAAGGCGAGAAAGACCTGCTGCGCTTTTCGACGGCCGGATCTGTGGACGACGGAAAGTCCACCTTGATCGGGCGGCTGCTGTTCGACGCGGGCGGAGCGTTCGAGGATCAGATTGAGGCGGTGAAGGCGTCGAAGGTGAACCGCGCTGGCGCAGGCCACGTGGATTTTTCGCTGTTGACCGACGGCCTGAAGGCGGAGCGGGAGCAGGGAATCACCATCGACGTCGCGTACCGCTACTTCGCAACGCCCAAGCGGAAATTCATCATCGCCGACACGCCGGGGCATGAGGAATACACGCGCAACATGGCCACCGGCGCGTCCAACTGCGACGCCGCCGTCGTGCTGGTGGATGTGCGCCAGGGCCCCACCGAACAGTCTCACCGACATGCGGCGATCGCTCGCCTGTTGGGCATCCCGCACACCATCGTCGCGGTGAACAAGATGGATCTGGTGGACTACGACCAGTCGGCGTTTGAGCGCGTTAAGGCCGCGTTTCCGGGTGCGGATCACATTCCCGTCTCGGCGCTGATGGGCGACAATGTCGCGACGCGATCGACGAAGATGCCGTGGTACGGCGGACCGTCCCTACTTGAAAAGCTGGAGCAGTTGCCGTCGTCACATCGGTTCAACGAACCTTTCCGTCTGCCGGTTCAACTGGTGATCCGGCCCGATGCCGAGTTTCGAGGTTACGCCGGACAGATCGCCGCAGGCCGGGTCCGCGTGGGCGAAGAGTTGACGGCGCTTCCGACGCGGCGGACGGCGCGGGTGGCGCGCATCGTGACATACGACGGCGACCTTGACGAGGCGATTGCGCCAATGTCGGTGACGGTGGTGCTTGACCGCGAGATCGATCTCAGCCGCGGAGGTCTGCTGGTGGGCGATGCGCTGCCGCACCAGGGACGCCGCATTGCCGCGCAGGCAGTAGCACTGCTGCCCGGAGGGATTCAGGCGGGCCGCGAGTATCTGTTGAAGCATGGCGCATCGCTGGTTCCAGCGCGCCTGCTGTCGGGCACGCTGGCGATGAATGGTATCGGCCCCATTGAAGTGGAAACCACGCTGCCCCTGCACTTTGACAGCTACCGCGAGAACCGGCTGACGGGCGCGTTCGTTCTAATCGACCGCGTCTCGAACAATACGGTCGCGGCCGCGATGATCGAGACCGGCAGCGGCGAACAGACGGAACCCCTCCTGATGAAGCTGGCGCGGGGGTTGCGTCGCGCCGCCGATGCGCTGGAAGAATTTTCGCAGGGGTCCGGAATATGACCGACGCAACGCCCGTTGTCCGCCAAGCTCTTAGGGAGATCGGCAAGCCGGTGTTCACTTGCAGCTTCCAGGCCGAAGACATGGTGGTGCTGGACCTGATTCGGCGGGAACAACCCGACATTCCGGTGTTGTTTCTTGAGACCGGATACCATTTCTCGGAAACGATCGCCTACCGCGACGAGATGGCGGCGAAGTGGCGGTTGAACCTGATCAACCTGCTCCCACGCGCCAATGACCAGCATCCGCCGGACATCGAAGCCTGCTGCGGTTTGCGCAAGGTGGAGCCGCTATTCCGCGCTCTGGAAGAATACGAAGTCTGGTTCACGGGCTTGCGGCGCGAACAGTCCCCCACCCGCGCCAGCCTTCAGCCTTTCGGGCAGCACACCCTCGCCTCTGGCAAGACGCTGACCAAGGTCGCTCCACTCTTCGACTGGACCTGGAAGGATGTCTGGTCCTACCTCGAGATTTACGAGATTCCACACCTCTCGCTTTATGATCGTGGCTACACGTCAATCGGTTGCGAGCCTTGCACGGCCGTCCCCGATGGCGACGACAAGCGCGCCGGACGCTGGGGCGGGCGCAAGTTGGAGTGCGGGATTCATATCGAGCCCGCGCGGGATTAGCCGATGGAAGTCATCCTGGGATTTCTGATCGCCGTGGCCGTCGGGATGACCGGCATGGGCGGAGGTGTGTTGGCCGCCCCGGCATTGATCCTCCTCGGAGGCATGCCCGCAGCGGAAGCCGTGGGAACCTCTCTCGTTTTTGTCACCGCCATCAAGCTGGCCGCCGCGCCGGTCTACATCATTCGCCGCAGCGTGCATTGGCCGACCTTGCTCCGCCTGCTTGCCGGTGGACTGCCTGGCGTCGTGCTGGGCGCCCTCCTGATCAGCCGCCTGTCGCAGCGAAATCTGGAGCCGATCGTTCTCTCACTCGTCGGCGGAACGATCCTCGTCATCGCGCTGGTGACTCTGTTCAAGATGACGCGCTCCAGCAGCGGGGCCACGGGTACGGACCGTCCCCGGCTGCTGCCGCTGTTTGCACTGCCGATTGGAATCGAGGTGGGTTTCTCGTCGGCGGGTGCGGGTGCGTTGGGAAGCTTGGTGCTGATGCATGCGACCAACCTCTCGACAAGCGCGATCGTGGGAACCGACATGATCTTCGGCTGGCTGGTGGCGATGGTGGGCAGCGGAGTGCACCTAGGCGCGGGGCTGGTTAACTTTCCAGTTGTGGCGAAGTTGGTGGCGGGCGGAGTGGGCGGAG
This sequence comes from Bryobacteraceae bacterium, assembly GCA_041746955.1. Taxonomy (GTDB): domain Bacteria; phylum Acidobacteriota; class Terriglobia; order Bryobacterales; family Bryobacteraceae; genus JAPKYZ01. The sequence goes on along the minus strand of JBGTFZ010000083.1, from coordinate 8,351 downwards.
CGATCCTGGGTTCCTGGGCGGCGGCGTGGGTGCCGTCGCGGGCGCTTCGGTTCGGGTTGACGTGCTTCCTGGTTCTGCTGGGCAGCCAGCTATTGTGGAAGGGCATCGGCGGCCTATGATCTATCTTGTCGGCGGCGGACCCGGCGATCCGGAACTACTTACGGTAAAGGCGCTGAACATTCTGCGACGGGCCGATGTCGTCCTGTACGACCGCTTGATTTCAGCGGAGGTGCTGGCCTGCGTCAACCCCGCGGCGGAGTTGGTGGATGTCGGCAAGGAAGAGGGCCAGCAATGCGAAGTGCAGCGACGGATCGTCCCATTGCTGATTGACTACGCCGGTCGCTTTGAAGTGGTCGTGCGGCTGAAAAGTGGCGACCCGATGGTGTTCGCGCGGGGCGGTGAAGAGTTGGCTGAGTTGGGCGATGCCGGAATGGCCGTAGAGATCGTGCCTGGCGTCAGCTCCGCGCTGGCGGCTCCGCTGCTGGCCGGAATCCCATTGACGTACAGGAATGTTGCCCGGTCGTTCGCCGTCGTCACAGGACATGGACGCGAGGGCATCCTGCAGGACTGGAGCGCCTACGCGCGTGTCGATACGCTGATCGTACTGATGGGAGTCGGGCACCGCGCAGACATTGCGCGTAGATTGATCGCCGCGGGCCGCGATGCGGGTCAGCCAGTGGCGTTTATTGAACGCGCCTCCACCCCGACGGAACTGCGCATCTTCGCGACGCTTCGCGAGGTGGCGGCCGGCTCCGTCAATGTCGAAGCCCCTGCGGTGTGGATTCTGGGCGAGGTTGTGGCCCTTGCGGCCGCGTCTCCGTTTAGAAAAGAATTCGAAGCACGACTTCTTGCTGACGGCTGATGTTTGCCTGCGCGGATATCACTCCAAACTGCGCGACCCCGAACGTGGTGTTCGGCCCGGCGAATACCGGATGGTTCATCAGGTTGAATGAAGAGGCCCGCAGATTCACCTTGAATCGCTCCGTGACGCTGAACGTTTTCGTCAGTGTCAGGTTCCAGTTGTTCATGCCCGGACTGCGAATCCAGGAGGCGCGCTGAGGCGCGTTGCCGAACGTGAAGTTGGCGGGTTGCGCGAACGCCTGCGTGTTGAAGTAACGGCTTAGGCGGTCCTGGTGCGACCCGGAGATTCCCTCCAGTGGATCTCCGACGACGTTGGGACGCAGTCCGCCGGCGCCGGTCAGCAATAGCGTATTCGCGTTGGTGGAGAAGCTAAGCGGGAAGCCCGACTGGAACGTGTTGAACATTGCGATGTTCCAGCCTCCGATGGCCAAATCCACCGCGCGGTTCATATCCGTTCCGAACGCGCGATTCCGCCCAACCGGCACGTCCCAACTGACGGTCGTGGTCAGCCGCTGCGGCGTATCGAAAGCCATGGGGCCACGCTCGATCTGGCGGTTGTAGTTGTTCTGATACGGCCCAATATCGCCGAGGTTACGCGCCCACGTGTAGGCCACGATGGTCGTCAAGCCCTTCCAGGAGCGCGTCTCAAATTTCATCTGCAGCGCGTGATACGAACTGTTGGCGAAGGCGGGAAGGTTGCGCGTGATGTTCAGGAACTGCGGATACGGCCGCAGCAGTTGTTGTTGCGCGACGGTGGCGCCGGCAAGCGGCCCCGACGTGATCGAGCCAAAGTAGGGATTTGGGACGACGCGGTTCAGGTCGCTGCCTAACGACAGGAATCGCGGGTCCACCTGATTGATGTTCTCGGTGATGTTGTTGCCGATCGAGACCTCGCTGGTGAGGTTGATCCCTCGTCCGCCGATGTACCCGGCCTGGAATAGTCCGCCGGAGAACACCTGCCTCTGGATGTTGAAGTTCCATGTGTGATACATCGGGGTGCGTCCGCCGGGATCTACGTAGGAAATGTTTTGCCCTACCAGCGTGCTGGCGCCAAGAGAATTTCCGACGGGGGTGAGTTGGCCACCGGGAAAGGGATTCGAAAGCCGGTTGACGATGTCGATGCCATTCTGGGAGACCACCATCGGAGTCGACACGGAGTAACCCACGGCGTCAACCGAACCGACGACCGGCACATAGTGCAACGCGTAGCCCATGCGGACGACGGTCTTCGGCGTCACCGACCACGCAACGCCAATGCGAGGGGCGAAGTTGTTGGAGTCGCGATTGTAAATACCGCGAGGCAGTCCGCCGGTATTGGCGTAAGCGAGCCCGCCCATTGCCGGGACGGAACCTAGATTGTAGGAAGCGTCGCGGTCGAAACCGCGCGTTGTGCGGTCATATCGTTCCGTGCGCGGAGTCTCGTATTCGTAGCGCAGGCCAAGGTTCAATGTCAGGCGGGACGTGATTCGCCAGTCGTCCTGAACGAAGAAACCGTAGTACTTGTTCAGAATCGAAACGCCGGTGTTCTGATCGACGGACGCGGAAACCGGAACGCCTAACAACAGGGCCGCCATCGGAAATCCGGTATTGCCCGCCGGGCTGTCGGCGCGCGGGCCATTCGTCCATTGGTTCGAAAAGCTGAAAATCCCAGAGCCGTTCAGGTTGCGGAAAAAGTTGCCGTACAGCAGCCGCAGATCCGCGCCGTATCTAAGGAGATGCTTCCCGCGCTGCTCCGCAAAGCTGGGCTGCAGCGTGTAGGTGTAGCCGGGGTCCTGCACCAATCCGCTCCCGGCAAGATTCATGAATCCGTTCACGCGCACATTGGGAAATGCGCGATTCTGCACGCCGTTTACAAACGACTGCGGGAAACCTAGGCTGGCCAAGTCGAAACCGCTCGACCAGGGCTGGTTGTCTTCCTTCGCGCGTGCGTAGCCCACGCGAACGTCTAGTGTCCGCCGCGGGCTTAGCAGGAACGTGTTGCCCCACGATAGTCCGAAATGCGGGCGGTTGACGACATTGCGCCCGTCCGTTGCAATTCCGTCGAACTGGTAAGGAAACACCAGCAGCGCCGTCCCCCAGTTCACGCGGAAGAACGTGTTGTAGTTCTGACTGAACTGGTGATCCAGCTTCGCGGTGAACATGTTGTAGTTGCGGGGCCACTTGCCCGCGAAATTGAAACTGTTCACCCACGGTTGCGCTGTGCTGGCCGTTCGGTTCGCCTGCGGGTAGAAGCCGATGATGTTGCGCGCCACCGGGTCCTGCCGGCTGAGCGGGATCACGTTTCCGGCAAATGCGGTCCGGGTGGGGACGCCGTTCACTCTCGTAACCGACAGTGGATCGTAGATCGCCTGCGGCGCCTCTCCAAAGTCTCCGCTGCGCATTCGTGCCGTCGGAACGGAGCCCGTGAAGTCGATAGCATTGCCTTCGCGCGAACCTTCGTAATTCGCGAACCAGAAGGTCCGGTTCTTTCCGTTGTAGAGCTTCGGGATCAGGACCGGCCCGCCCACCGCCACGCCGAAAGTGTTCGATCCGTACGGCGCCAGCGGCCGGCCTTGCCCCCGGGCGAAGAACTGGTTCGCGTCCAGCTTCGAGTTCCGGAAAAACTCATAAAGCGTTCCCCGGATCTGATTCGTTCCCGAGCGTATGGCCATGTTGGTCATGCTTCCGCCGGACCGCCCATACTCGGCGGACAGAGTTCCGACTTCCAGCTTGAACTCGCCGATCGAATCGACGGCCGGAACCCACTGCGAGATATTCACGCCGCGATTGACGTTCACCGTGTTCGCCACGCCGTCCACAAACACATCGGTGGCGGCCACTGGCGCGCCGTTGGCGGAAAACAGGACGTTGGTGATCGTGTCGTTGGGCCGGGTGTCTTCGCCGTAGCGGTTGTTCACAACGCCCGGCGTTAGCGTAAACATGAACAGCGAGCTGCGGCCCTTCAGGGGCAGATTGTCGCGCACCTCCTGCCGGATGGCGGTGCCCAGCGCGGTGGTGTCGGTTTCAACTGTGGAGACGTCGGCGCGCACCTGAATGGTCTCGGAGATGTCGCCCAACAACAGGCCGACATCTTCCCTCAGCGTTTGCGATAGCGCCAGCGCGACACCCTCGCGGACGGCAGTTCGAAATCGGGGAGCGCGCACCTGCAGGTTGTACGTACCCGGCGCAACGAACTGAAACCGGTAGAATCCGTCGTCGCCGCTGGAGGCTGTGCGCTCCACGCCGGTCTCGATGTTGCGAAGCGTCACAGCTGCGTTGGCGACTGCGGCTTGTTGTGGATCGGTGATGGTTCCTTGTAGTGTTGCCCGGAAGTCCTGGCCGGAGGCCAGGGAAGCGGCAAGGATGAAAAGGCCTAAACGTGACGCCATGAGTTCTCCTAGCCCGAAAGAAGGGCAGGGCGGATCATATCAGAAACGGTTTGCGCCCGGGCACCCTCATGCGCGATGCTTACTTGGTATGAAGTGCCTCACAACTATCGCAATCGGTGGAATACTTGCCACCGGCCTCAGCTTTGCGCAGACATCCAGCGCGACCAGCCAGAAGACAACCAAGGAATACGTCGACCTGCTCCGGTCCGACCTTCGGAAGGAGAAGTCCTCCGTCGTTGACCAAGCGATGGGGCTGGACTCGGCACAGAAGGCGAAGTTCTATCCCATCTACCAGCAGTATGAGAAGGAACTGACGGGTCTGTTCGACCGGCGGATGACCAACATCAAGAAGTATGCCGAAAACTATCCCGGAGTCTCCGACGCCGTCGCCGACGAGCTGGTCAGCAGCGCAATGACGAGCCAGACCGACCGTATGGCGCTCTGGAAGAAGTATCACGCGCAGATGAAGTCTGCGTTGGGTTCGAAGATTGCCGCCCGGTTCGTGCAGGTGGAGAACACCCTCGCGCAGCTGGTTGACCTTCAACTGAACTCCGAACTTCCTTTGATGCCGTAGGTTTTTCAGGACGGGCCGGGCGCTTCCCAGCGCCCGTACGAATCCGCGCGGAGGATGGCCTCGATAACGCGCATGTTCGCCTCGGAATCTTCCAGGCTAACGGGCACCGGATTCTCCCCGCGGATGGCGCGCGCGAAAGCTTCGGCCTGCAGACGGTACTGATCGCGGACGGGAAACTCTTCAGTGCGGATCTGCGATCCGTCCAGAGCTCCGCCGGTGTCCACGCGAATCACCGTTGGCTTGTCGGGTGGCGCATTGAATGGGATCTCGACCTCAATGCGGCCCTTGGCGCCCAGAATCTGTACCCGCTGATAAGGCACCAGCTGCGTTGAGCAGGTGAACAGGCAGTGCCCTTTCGGGAAATTCAGTATCGCGGTCGTCAGAATATCCGTTCCGAATGCTGGGTCGCGTTCGATTCGTGCCGTGACGTTGCGCGGCTCCGAACCGAAAAGATAGCGTGACGCATGGATCGGATAACAGCCGATGTCCATCAAAGCGCCGCCACCGATGTCCGCGCGATTCCTGATGTTGGCCGGGTCCGCATTGAAGTAGCTGAAAGCGGCGACGATGGCGCGCAGGTCTCCGATCTCACCTGAATCCACCAGTTCCTTAGCGCGCAGCCACTGGGGGTGCGTGCGGATCATGAACGCCTCCGCAATCTGAACGCGATTGCGGTCCCGCGCGGCGATCAACTCCGCCGTCTCAGCCGAATTCATGCCGATGGGCTTTTCGCAAAGCACGTGCTTGCCCGAATCGGCGGCCCGGATCGACCAGTGAACGTGAAGGTGATTGGGCAGAGGATTGTAGACGGCGTCGATTTCCGGATCGGCCAGCAGTTCCGCGTAGGAGCCATAAACCCGCTCGATACCCAACGTCGCCGCGGCTTCGCGGGCGCGCGAAGGATCGCGGGAGGCAATTGCGGTGACAACCGTTAGATCGCTAGTCTGCATCGCGGGAATCACCTTGTTCAGCGCGATACGGGCGGCTCCGAGGACGCCAAAGCGAATTTTCGCGGGCATTAGACTCAGGATCGCATGCCTTTCGACAGGCGGGTTATACTCATGTTTTGTGCCTTCGGGCGCGTAGCTCAGTTGGTTAGAGCGCCTGCTTCACACGCAGGAGGTCCGGGGTTCGAGTCCCTGCGCGCCCACCATTAGAATCATTTCTTTGCGAAGATCAGCTTGGTGCGCGCACCGCCCTTGTGACGCGGATTGTGACGCAACCGTTCTCCAATCTCAATTTACGGGAAGGGTCGGATCAATCCCGATCTCTGCGTCGGGCGACATCAGTCCGCTTGAGAGCTGGTCGACGATGTGGCGTTTGGCTTCCATGCGCACATGCGAGTAGTGCTCCAGCATTCGACGGCTCATATGACCGGCCAGCGCCATGATGGTCGCATCGGAAGCGCCCTTCTCCGCCATCTCGGTCACCGCCTGATGCCGCAGGTCATGGAACCGGAAGCCTGACAAGCCTGCTTCGACGGTGAGCGCGCGCCATGAAGTTCGGAACGACTTCTGGGGCTTCACGGGATCGATCCCATGCTCACAAGCGGGGAAGATGAAATGATCCGGTTCATTGGCGTTGTTAAACTCGGCCCGCTTCCAAAGCCGACTAAGTGCAGCGATTGCGTCAGTGTTCAAAGGGATTGATCGTTGGCCCGCCTCGGTCTTGCTTCGACGCACCGTCAGCACTCGACCGAACAAGTCAACATCGCGCCAACGCAGGTTCTTCAGCTCCACACCCCGGCACGTTGTCGAAACAGCCAGCACTGCGGCGCAATAAGCCACCAGCCAACCGGGGCGGGACGCTGCAACCTCGAAGAGCTTCTGCTTCTGCTCGCCCGAAATGGCGCGGCCAACGACACGCGACGACTCACGCTCGAAGGTGACGTCCTCCGCGAGAGATGCCCACGTCTTCGCACGCTTGAGCATCTGGCGCAAGACGCCAAGTTCCATGTTGATGGTTCTACCCGCAACAGAAACCCGCCGCTGACGCTGGAAGGCGGCGATGTCTTCCGCTTTGATGCGCGAGAGCGCCCTTTCTCCAAAGAAGCGCCGCAATTGCTTTAGACGTTCTCGCTCTAGCTCGTGCGTCCGCTCGGACACGTGGGGCCGGCGGTCCAGAAGAAATTGGTCAGCGGCTTCACCAAACGACTGGCGTCCAAACTCCCGGCCAGCGCGGGAAGCTCCCTTGCCTTGGTGAATGTCTGCCACGCGCTTCTTTTCAAGCGTCTTTGCTTCTCGGCCGTCAGTTGTATTGAGTGCCTCTCGATAGCGAACGCCGTTTATTGTCGCGTCCATATGCCAGTTGTCACCGCGTTTGTAAATCACTATGCCTCCCTTTTCCAATTATCTATCTACCCGGTAGAAAGATCAAGAGAAAATCGCCTGACATCGTCTAACCGGCTAAGATGATTAAGTGCCGAAGAAGAAGCTCCCGCCCGAGGTCCTGGAATACTTCCGCCGTCAGGGCGCGAAGGGAGGAAAGAAAGCCGCTGCATCGATGACGCCGGAGCAGAGGAGCGAGCGTTCTAGGGCAGCGAGCGCCTCCCTTACGCCCGAACAGCGCGTAGAACGGGCGAAAAAGGCGGTTGCCGCAAGGGAGAAGCTACGCCGCAAGAACGCGTAGTTCCCAAAGCGGGCCGATCCGTGCCTGGCCGCCCCTAGGAAAGCAAGCAAGAGGGCGCGTTCTCTGTCAGCATGGCTAGCCAGCAAGCGGGCAGCAGGCGGCCTGATTCAAAAACTTGAAAGCCGAACCGCTCTGTAACCTGGAACGACCGTTGGTTTGGTCAGTGATTAGGCGGGCATCGGTGAAATTGTTCAGTTGAGGCACTAGGGAGCAGAGCAAATGGGAATTATTAAGAACACGGGCCGGGAGCGAGTATTTGACGAGCTTCGACAGTCTCTCGTGCCCCTGTCGTCTCTCGATCTTGCTTCGCCCACATTTTCTCTCTTTGCCTTTTCAGAGCTGCGGGATAACCTAGAAAAACTCAATGCATGCCGGATCGTGCTGCAAGAGGGGAACAACGGGGATTTTGGGCTGGTTGGCTCGGAAACGGACATTGTTTTTCGCAACAGGCTTAATATTCCGTGGCTGGCGAGTGAGTGTGCCGCGTGGATAAGGAAAACCGTCACGCTCCGCGGCGCGTCAGGTTCGCTGCCACAATCCATCCTTATCGCGGGAATGCCGGAGTCTGAGCATCACCGTGTTATCACAGGCAATTGCGCGTTCACTACCGAAGGGCTGGGCCTTACACCGGGCAACCACTTCAGCTTGATTCAATGCTCCGAGAAGCCAGAAGAATCCGCCTTGCTTAGTGCTTGGTTCGCAAGCTTGTGGAACTCGCTCCCTGCCTCCGATCAGCACAAGACTGCGTTTCTGGCGCGGCTGCAAGAGCTTGCCGATCCGAAAGCCCCGGCGCTCATCTACTATTTGACGCTGTTCCAGATCTTCAAGGACCTTGGCGATGAACTGGATGAAGAACGGATCGTCAAATCCGCAACCGGCATTCGCAACACGACCGTCTGGAAGAAGCTCTACAAGTTCCA
>JBGTFZ010000082.1:0-17146 GCA_041746955.1 Bryobacteraceae bacterium | reverse complement strand
GGTGCTGATGCCGATAAAGATGACGACGAACGCCACGATGACGACGGGGATGATGATCCACCAGATCGAGAAGCCTCCGGGCTCCTTCGCTTTGCCGACGGCGTCCGGATTCGCGGGCGGCGGATCCGGGTGGCCGGGCTGGGACTGCGGGTGCAATTCCGTCTGCGCGAGGGAGGGTGGCGTCGAAAGGGTCAGGGTCATCGCCCACAGCGCAAGGAAAAGGGTGGCAAGGGATCGTTTCATCAGGGTTCCGCTGGCTTCAGTTTAAGCTATCGGAGGTCGTGTGGCCGGAAATCGCGGCTCTGATACACTAGTGTATTATGCTCGCCAACCCACGTTCCGGCCTGGGCTGGCCGGAAATCGCGGCTCTGATACACTAAGTCCCCTGTAACTTACTAAGTTGACAGGGGACAAACTCTCGCAATTGCTCAAAAAAGACTGATTTGCATGGGCGGCTCTTCCGCCGCACGCCGTTTTCTACCGTAGAAGACATCCATCTTGCCAAACTGGTGATCCGTAACCGCCAACACTCGAACTTGGCCGTGCGGCGGAAGAGCCGCCCGGACGATACGCCGCAAGGATTCTCCCGCATCCTCGCTGGGGACGTGCTTGGCATACACCGAATATTGAAGCATTGTGAAACCGGATGACAGCAATTTCTTGCGGAACTGCGCGTATTCCCGGCGGCTCTCCTTCGTGTCCACCGGAAGGTCGAACATGGCAAAAAGCCACATAATTCGGTAGCCGGAAAGGGGCACGTTAGACCTCCTCGAAGGACCATCCCTGAGGCTGCCAGCGAGTCTCGCCGGACAGAATTGCCAAAGCCAAGGATTGTGCAGTTCTGGCCAGCAAGTCGAACAGGGTTCGCGACTCGCCTTCTACACGGTAACGCGCGGTAATGGCCCCGATCAGTTCACGCTTTCGATCGCTGTCCAGCGGTCCCGGCTGCATGCAGAAGACGATCCAATCGACCGCAGGCCGCCAGTACTCCATCAGGTCGTCGGCAAGTACAAATGGGTTCATCTTGTTCGCATGATGGAGCCCAAACGACGGATGAAGTCCGGCGGCGCAGATTGCACGGGCGGTTGCGGCCCGGAGGATTGCGTAGCCATAGTTCAGCATGCCGTTCCGGAAATCCTCGTCGTTTGAACGGCGAAAGGCCGGGTCCGCGAACAGGTGGGTCCAGTACCGGCGAGCTGCCTGCGCTTCCAGGTTTCCGGTATCGCCGCTTTGGACGCGGCCGCTCATAGCCAGCAGGCCGGCATCCCCGCCGCGGGCGCGGTGCAACACCATCGCCTGGGCGCGAATCTTCGCTCGCACGACAGCTTGCCAGTAGCGCTTTCGCCTCGGAGCGGCCAGCGCCGCCTGGCGGACGAAGCGCTCCGTTTGCGAGTAGTGTGCCGCCAAAGGAAGCAGCATCGCGGCGGGCATCATTTTCTCGTTACAGGAGATGAAGGCGGCGCCGGCTTCGGCGAGGCTCGACAGCGCCGCTTGAGTGACGGTGACTTGACGGTGAGACGCAACGACCGCCGCCAAGTCAACGAAAGGGATGGAGTCTAGCTCTCCCTCGGCGGAGCGGACTACCAAAAGTCCTCCACGCGAGGATAACGACACGGGTTGTTGCGAAAGGTCGAGGATGCGGTCAGTCATGCGCTTCGCGCTCTTCGCCGAGGGGGTTGACTCGTACCTTGCGACCACCGCTGGAGGCGAAGACATTGATCGCCGGTCTCGGCAGGTCAGCTTTCTGTATGCCTGCCTTTAGCCTCGCATCATGGGCGCGGCTCAGGACTAGCAGACCGTTTCCTTGATTGCTGACCCCTCTCACCCGCCACAATTCCCCTTTCCACCTGACCATGTCACCCTCGCTCAGCGTGAACAGAAACGCGGTGTCCGGCCCGTGATCCTTTCGCACCACCGGCTCGCCCGCGCGGTGCCGGCGCATGGCTTCCAACCGAGTCACGACATGGCAGATTCAAATCGCGCTGAAGGTCACCTTTTAAGTGGAGTAGCGTGCAAGCGCTTGCGGCAATCGCGACCCCTCTGCCCAACGCGAAAGTTGTCGGACGCCTCGCCATGCGGATGGGGCCTGAAGTCTAGAACTCGCGAGAGAGACGCCAGCCAAGTTGGAACCCACTGGTTCCGGCATGCCATCTCCAGCCGGCGCCAACTTGAAGGTTGAGCCGGCTCTTTCGGAATTGCGCCTGAGGCATCAGCAGCAGACCTCGGCCAGAATTACCTCTACCCTTGATGTTCGATTCCAGGCCATAGCTCACGGTGTCACGGAGATGAAAGAAGAGAGTGTAGTTGCCCAAAAACGCATATGCCGCTCGCGTTCCAGTCTCGCGCTCTATTCCGGTCATCGAGAATGCGCTCCAGTTGTGGTGCCAACGGGCTCCGGCCAGATACATCAGATCAATTTTAGAATTTCCAGCTTCACGGTTCAGCTCTCCAAGCGCTTGCCAACCCTGAATAAACTTCTTCTTCCACGGACCGGGCAAGGTGCCCTGAATCGCGCCTTTCCAACTATCGATAGCGCCATTCTCCATCGGTAACTCAAACTCGATGCCATACCCGTCCAAGAAGGCGTATTCGATCTCGGGCGCCCACAAGAGCCGGCGCGGCTGTACCGTGGGACTAAAGCGAAACAGTGAATTGACTTCAATTTCTCCGCGTTTCGCGCCGAGCGGCCGAATGAGGTCGAAAACCATCGGCTCCGGAATCCGTGGCTTGATGCTCGAAAGAGTGCCCTCGTCGGGATCGAAGGGCCGCTGCTGCGCAAGGATGCAGATGATGAAAAATAGGGACAACTGGTCCAATGCAAAATTCCTTTCCTGCCGTAGTGAATGAGCTCACTTCGAGTGGCCGCAACGCGAGCAAAAGCAGCAGGCGTGTCTAACTATCGATACAATCGACAACGCCGCTCACTCCCCGAAGTGGGAGTCGAGCTGTCTAAGCAGAGTTATGGACTGCTATTACGACTGAGGAGGGGCCCGGCCAAGGCGCCTGATTGGCACGCCGGCGCGGCGCGCGCAGCACTGTTGATCTACGAGAGCTTCAACGAGAGTGGTTAGGCCAGAGTGAGAACGACTGACATCGGCAAAGGAAGGATTTACCTTCCGCCAAATCAAGGCATGCTGGCGAGGTTTCGAAACCGGGGGGCGTTGCAGCGATTCATCGGAGTCTGCCGGTATCGAATAAGAGTCAACCGATTCTTGGTGGAACCTGCCGAATCCATCGTTGACGAGGACGCCGACCGCCTCTCTTGTAATCGGGCGAACCAGAACTACGTCCTGATCGTCGTCGCTATCAACATCGCGAACTGACAAGTCAAGAGCGAGTACGTTCGAAGTGACATCCAGATAAGACGCTGCTTGGGAGCCTATTCGGAACTCAACTTGAAAATGCCCCGGCCCATTCGAGCGATCCGCAATCGCGAAATCAGGTTTCTTGTCTCCGTCAAAGTCGGAAATCGCGGTAGCCGCGCCTAGGGATCCAGCGGCGTTGCCAAATCGGAAGCGGCTGCTCTCTTCACCAGCGACACCCGCAAACGCCCTGCCCGCAATTCCGATCAACAGGAAGGCGCACAAAGCAAGACGCTTTGCGCGGCGATCATATTGCGGGGCGAGAAAAGAAGCCATGCGAATGAACATTTCTAGGATAGCAGGACCCCTGCCCTCGCTCGTTACGAGGCCTACTCGGATTCATTAGGAGGAGACTCAGAATCGAATTGCAATTCCAATAGCCGCGAAGCTGCGCGGTGATTTGTCCCGCCGAGGTGAAGACTCGCCTCGTCCCCGCGGAATCGACGACACCCCCGTAGAGGCGGCCAACATATTCCGCCGCCAGCCGGGACGCGTAGCGGGTGTCGTTCAGTTGGTTAGAGGAAAACTTTTCCAGCAATTCGTCCAAGCGGGTTTCCTGGATTAACAGCCGGGACCGTTTGGCCTGGTTTTTGATTTTCTGTACACGGGACTGAAAGGCTTCCCATCCAGACAGATCCTCACGGAACATTTCCCAAGGGGTCAATGCTCGCTTCCGGATGTTTTCATCCCGATGGCAAAGGGTTTTGTTTAAGAACGAGTCGTCGAGTGAGCGCGAGCGGGGTACGATGTGCTCGACATCGAACTGCGGTTGATGCCCAAAGAGGCTTTCCAGGCTGATCTGCTTGCCCGTATAAGCGCATTCTTTGCCGCACTCCAGCCAAAGCAGATACTTTTCGATGTCCCGTCTGGAGATTTTCGTCATTCCGAAACGATGTAGTTCTTCCTCGGCGGTTTTCCGTTCCGTTTCCCGGTCCCTCATTTGATCCGTCAGGGTCTGCCTGTCCTTCTTGTTCCGCTTTAAATCGCGGGCCAACTCGATGCGGACAATTTCGGGCTTGCCGTACTCTCGGATCACCGCGTTGACGCACTTTCGGAGTTCTGTGAGCACGCGCGCCACCGCGGGATTTCGCAGTTCGGGTAGCGCCTCGTGAACCGGAGGTAAACGCGGAAGGGGCTCGACCGCCTTGAATGAGTCGGGGAATTCTACCTTCTTGGCCGCACCGGTTGCCATTCCTTTTTCCAAATGCTGCAAGAGCCGCCGGATAGCGGCAAGCGAGAAATTCACATAGTCGTCCGGAAGCCGGACAGCGCAGATCGCGGCGATCTCCTCAGGCGTAAAGTCGTTCCACTGTTGGAGCGCTTCCGCCAGGGCTTCGTCGTCTTTGGCACGGTGCCACTCCTCGACCAAACTGTCCTGCTGTTTCCGAGTCATCTGTGTCCAGTGCCAATTGAGCGCTTTCGCAAATCGGGTCCATGTGAGATTCCCCAGGATGTGTTTTTCCTTGCCGGACTCGATTGAGAAGGGTGTCTTCAACCCGAGCAGTTTACGCGCGGCGGCATACGTGAGTTTCTCCTCGGTTTCCAGTTTCGCAATCAGCAAGCTACGCTCTTCCTCCGTGAGCGGGCGCTCAGGCTCGGAGACGCGGAGATTATTCACCCGGTCGAGAATGCGGAATCGCTGCACTTCCAGGAGCCGCAATGGGGCGCGTGTCTCGGTGGCAATCAACGAGCATGCGCCGACCCTCTGATCTTTGAGGGGCCGTTGAAAGAAAATGGCTTTACGGAGGCGGTCCTGGAATTCTGCGGCAGCCGCCCGGTGATGCGGCGCTTGGGCCTGCCATATCGCGTCAAACTCCTGGAGGTACATCTTTCGGGATGTGTACCGTCCGCGAATTCGTTCGGCTTGGGGATCGACCGTTGCCAGATACTCGCCCAGAGTGCGTTTGCCTGCGGCCTCTACGCCTGCGGCGAGGGTTTCGATTCCGCCCTTGACCTTGCCCTTTTCCTCATCTTCTTTCATCGGGGCCAGCCGGTTGGAAAGAAAGCCGCGGCGCTGGGCGAGGTGATACAGCGCCCTTCCCAGCTCATGAGGCTCTAGCGGATGATCGAGCGCCCGTGCGCGAAGAATGTACGGTGCTCCGGGGTGCGGCCCGTACTTTCTCGCGAGATCGCGGTCCAGTTCCTTCAGAGTGCTATGGGTATCGCCGGGAGGAAGAAGTCCCGCTTCAACCAGCAGATTGTGCATCACGCCAAGCCGCCGCGCCCGCCTCTCCGTCTGGCGGCGCTGCAGCCGCTTCTCGCGACGGTGCGCGTTCCGCGACGTGTCGCCCCCGCCTTCAAAGTCGCCGTCTACGCCGGCGGGAAAGACGCGAACCGCCGTCAGGGCGATCTGATTGGAGACCGGGTTCACCAGCGCCAAGCCAACCGACTTCACTCCAAGATCAAGGCCAAGAATCATAAGGAAAAGTTTTTCATGAAACGCCGTTATCTGTTGTAAAATTCGAGAAGTGTATCAGAGCGGCGATTGTCCGGCCTTGTCCAGGTAAGGGCTTTCGTTAGCCCGCAAGACCCTACTTACGAGTATTCTTGCCGGAAGCGCCCCGTTTGGGGCGCTCTTCCATTTTACGAATAAATTTTAACGATCAACAACAAACCTGTTATCAATAGTTTCCGCCTTGATCTTGTCACTCTCCCCCTCCGTGTGCTAATCTCTCTCTCGGGGAAACAGCGAAGTGCTCCCGTTTCCCGGAATCAGGCCGCTTGGGCCTTTCGGCCCGGCGTCTGAAAACTGAATTCAAGGCTTCTACACACACCAAGTAGATGGAGGTAGGTATGAACATTCGTCCGCTTCACGATCGCATCGTGGTTAAGCGAGTTGAAGAGTCTGAGCAGGTGATGAACGGAATCATCATCCCCGATTCCGCCAAGGAAAAGCCTCAGGAAGGCGAAGTCCTCGCCGTCGGCAAGGGCAAGCGCGCGGAAGACGGCAAGATCATCCCGATGGATGTTCAGGTCGGCGACCGCATCCTGTTCGGCAAGTACTCGGGCAGCGAGTACAAGGAAATCATGATCATGCGCGAGGATGAAGTCCTCGGCGTGCTCGAAAACGGTACCGGAAAGAAATAAGAGGCTTAAAGAGAAACAATGCCTGCAAAACAGATTGTCTATAGCGAAAATTCCCGCCAGGCGATTCTGCGCGGAGTCAACCAGCTGGCTGACGCCGTAAAGGTCACCCTGGGACCGAAGGGCCGCAACGTGGTCCTCGAAAAGAAGTTCGGCGGACCCACGATCACCAAGGACGGCGTCACCGTCGCCAAGGAAGTGGAGCTGAAGGATCCGCTGGAGAACATGGGCGCGCAGATGGTGCGCGAAGTGGCTTCAAAGACGTCCGACGTCGCCGGCGACGGCACCACAACGGCAACGATTCTGGCGCAGATCATCTTCCGTGAAGGCGTGAAGTCGGTTGCGGCGGGCGCGAACCCGATGGCCCTGAAGCGCGGCATCGAGAAGGCCGTCGCAGTGGTCGTCGAAGAAGTGAAGAAGATGAAGGTGGACGTTACCGACGACGCGAAGATCGCCCAGGTGGGCACCATCTCCGCCAACGGTGACAAGGAAATCGGCGACACCATCGCCGAGGCGATGAAGAAGGTCGGCAAAGACGGCGTCATCACCGTCGAAGAGTCGAAGACCATGAGCACGGAACTCGACACCGTCGAGGGCATGCAGTTCGACCGCGGCTATCTTTCGCCCTACTTCATCTCCGATCCGGACCGGATGGAGTGCGTTCTCGAAGACCCCTACATCCTGAACCACGAGAAGAAGATCTCGAACATGAAGGACCTGCTGCCCGTGCTGGAGCAGATCGCGCGTTCGGGCAAACCGCTGCTGATCATCGCCGAGGAAGTGGAAGGCGAAGCGCTGGCCACTCTCGTCGTCAACAAGCTGCGCGGCACGTTGAACGCTTGCGCGGTAAAGGCTCCGGGCTTCGGTGACCGCCGCAAGGCAATGCTAGAAGACATCGCGATCCTGACCGGCGGCAAGTCGATCATGGAAGAGACCGGCATTAAGCTCGAAGGCGTTCGCCTTGAAGATCTGGGCCGCGCGAAGCGCGTCACGGTCGACAAGGACAACACGACGATCATCGACGGCGCCGGCCAGCAGAAGACGATCGAGGGCCGTATCAAGCAGTTGCGCGCCCAGATCGACGAGACCACTTCGGACTACGATCGCGAGAAGCTGCAGGAGCGGTTGGCGAAGCTCGCCGGCGGCGTTGCGGTGATCAAGGTCGGTGCGGCCACCGAGACCGAGATGAAGGAGAAGAAGGCCCGGGTTGAGGATGCTCTGCACGCAACCCGCGCCGCCGTCGAGGAAGGTATCGTTCCCGGCGGTGGTGTTGCGCTTCTTCGTGCCGCTGCCGCGCTTACCGGCCTGAAGCTGGACGGTGATGAGCAGATTGGTGTCGACATCATCCGCCGCGCGTGCGAGGAGCCCCTGCGGGCCATCGCGAACAACGCCGGCTTTGAAGGCGCCATCGTCATCGGCAAGGTGCGCGATTCCAAGGACAAGAACGGTGGCTTCAACGCCGCGACCGGTGAGTATGAGGACCTGCTGAAGGCGGGCGTCATCGATCCGGCGAAGGTAACCCGGACCGCTCTGCAGAACGCGTCTTCGATCGCGGCATTGATGCTGACGACCGAGGCGATGATCTGTGAGATTCCGGAGAGGAAGTCGGCTGCCCCCGCCGGTCCCGGCGGCCACGGCCCCGACATGGACTACTAGGAAGTCGCCAGTCGCGTCGATTTACGGCCCGCTCCAGAAATGGGGCGGGCCGTTTTGCTTGGGTACGGCGTCGAGTCTGTTATTCTTGCAATCGTGGATCTCAGAGGACGCATTACTGTCGAAGCTGGGAAACGCAGCGGACAACCTTGCATCCGCGGCATGCGAATCACGGTTGCCGATGTTCTCAGCTACCTCGCCGCCGGCATGACGCACGACGAGATCCTAACCGACTTCCCCTACCTGGAGCGAGAGGATATTTTCGCAGCTTTGTCCTTCGCTGCCGAGCGTGAGCGGCGTATCGAAATACTGGTCGCTTGAAGCTCCTTTTCGACCAGAATCTTTCTCCGTCCCTTGTCGGTCATCTTGCGGAAGAGTTCCCCAAGAGTGCCCATGTCGTCCAGGTCGGTTTGGGATTCGGCAGACGACCGCGAGATATGGAAATTCGCCAAAGCTTCGGGCTTTTCGATCATTACTAAGGACTCCGATTTTCAGGCGTTGTCGGCGTCAGAGGCAAGTGGTCCCAAGGTGATCTTGCTACAGGCCGGAAACGTCACAACACGCCGAATCGCCGACGTGCTGCTCCGCAACATCCCGGCCATTCACCGGTTCGGATTGGACGGTCTCCGCAATTGCCTCATCATTGCCGTAACGGAACAATGTGGCGCTACATAGGAGAAGTGGGCTTAGCTCCACTCTTCATTTCGGGCAACGGGGCAAGCCGTTTTGCACTGGCCTTCTCATTTTTCACAGACCAAGAGTTGAATGTGTCGACTGCTAGGGGAAGGGCTTTGGCTCGTCGCGATTCCGTTCGCGGCGAAAACTCTGATGAGTCGTTGGCAGTCAACCCCATTACCACAGCCGACCATTACGCCGCGCCCCGGGCAGGAGGTCGCTCCCCCTCCGCTAAAGCCGGGAAGCTTCCCGCGGAAGAAGCCATCCAACCGCCTTCCGAATCTATTTGCCTCCGCGTTGTCTAGGGCAAAATTGATAGAGAGTCCGATCTGTTCGGCTTTCATCCCATCGGCGAACTGAGAAAGTTGTTCGTCCGAGATAGACCGGTCTTTGTTCCATTCGTCGATGACTATTTTCGCTTGTTGAGCCAATAAATATGTCTTCGATCAGCCTCCTGCCGATCCTTCACAAAGCTTAGAACTCTTTGCCAGTCGACCTCACTCGCCCGGCTCGTTGTGGGTTCAGCCTCGAGTAGGGTCGAGTTTGCTCCTGCTGGTGTAACTGAGGTTGGTGGGGCTGATCGTACTGACGTTCATCCGAAGTATTGGTTGGCGGTGATGGGTCATTCGGTCCACTCATAGTGAACCATTCTTGCAAACCGTGAAGCGCTGGATACTACGACCCCACTCTCAGGCTCCGGCCGGTCCCGGCGGCCACGGCCCCGACATGGACTACTAAGAGCCCAACCTCTCTTACTAATGACGGCCCGCTCCTTCAATGGGGCGGGCCGTTTTGTTTTAAAAGACCAGCTTCGCTCCGAAAGTGAATTGCCGGCCAGGGTCGGTATTCGACACGCCTGCGATCGGCGATAGAAACGCCGCCGAAGGAGCCGCTGCGTTGCCATACACGCGGTTGAACGAATAGTAGTTCTGGTTGTTGAACAGGTTGAACACGTCCGCGCGAAGCTCCAGACGTGCGCGTTCACTGAAGGCCACGGGCCGCATCAGCGAAAGATCGAAACTGCGGTGCGGCGTCCCGCGAAACGCGTTGCGCCCAAAGCCCGCCGGACGATCAAACTGCAAAAGGTCGCCATTGTTATCGACGCCCGTCAACGCATTCACCGGCAGCGCGCTGGCCATCACCAGGTATGCCGAAGCCTGCACCTTCCACGGCAGGTTGGCGATTCCATTCGCTACGAAGCGATGGCGCTGGTTGAAGTCGCTCGGGCCGCGCTCACCCCGCTGGACATCGCTCCACTCCTGCGGATTCGCACCCAGGTGATCGTCGGTGATGGAGTTGATCGCGGAAGACAAGGTGTACGCGAAGTTGGCCTGGAACTTCGACCCTATCCTGCGCGACAGCGACGCGTTCAGCGCGTGATAAGTCGACGTATTGCCGTTGGTTGTCAGCCGCACGTTACGGACAGGGACGCCGTCCAACAGCGACACGCCCACTGCCGGATCGAAGAGTGGCCGCGTGCGGTCAGCCTCCGCCGCGCTGCGCAATTGTCCCGGTGCGGTTCGCGGGAAAGGCGAGGGTGCGTTCAGGTTGTAGTGAAGAAACTGCTTCACTGACAGGTTCCGCACGCCATCCACCGACAGAATCCACTGTCCGGGAAGGCGCTGCTGGACCCCGAACGTAAACTGCTGAGTGTAAGGTCCAAGCAGAGTATCGTTTCGCAAGACTAAGTCTCGTGGCCCTCTTACTAGGCTCGATGGCGGAGCGGAGCCGGCGGGAAACGACTCCGGAAACGTGGGGAACCCGGGACTGCCCGCGGCGAGCGTCACCGGCGTGAACACGGCTTCCGGAGCGTTCAACAGGAACCGCTGCGTCAGGCCGTGGAAGAACGGCTGATCGTAGTAAATTGCATAGCCGCCTCGAAGGACGGTTGACCCCGTGCCGCGGACGTCCCAGGCGAACCCGGCGCGCGGGCCGAAGTTATTGTGGTCGTCCAGCAAAGACTGGTAGTCGTATCGCAGGCCAAGATTCAAAGTCAGCCGGGGCGCGATGCGCCAGACATCCTGAATGAAACCTGCCCACTGGGTCTGGCCGTAGCTAAGCCGCGCGACCCCAAACCGCTGCGTGAACGAAATTGGCCCCACGCCCGGCTGTGGTGGACCGCCCGGAAAGTTGTAAGTTCCGAAGGAGTCGAACTGCTGATCGCGAACCTTCCGCCGGATGAAGTCTCCACCGGCCTTCATCGTGTGTGAGCCGCGCTGCCAACTTACTTGATCCGCCAGCTGGTACACCTCCGTGCGGACGGTCGAGTAACTCGATGCGCCCTCTACCGAGTAACCCGGCCGGACGAGAACCGTTTGCGATGTTTGCGGCGACGAACTGGACGGCACGGAGTTCGTGTAGCCCGCTCGCACTTCGTTGACGATACTTCCCCACGTGACGGTGTCGGTGACTTGGCTTGCGGCGGCTTGCCCGACGGAGAAGTTCGCGGCGCTGGGCTGCAGCAGTCCACCCACGCGATCGTTGGAATTCGTATTCGTATCGCGGTGGCCGTTCACACGCGCGGACAGCCAGTGGCGGTCATTAAACCGGTGGTCGAACTTCGCCAAAGCGAGATTGTCGTGAAACTCACCAATGAAGACGTCCGGAGTGGGCGACTGTATGAACGACCCCCGGTTCTGCTGAATCCGCTCGTAGTTCGCGAACCAGTACGTTTTACCTGCGACTAACGGCCCGCCGGCTGCCGCGCCACCCTGCAGAAGCTGATTCGGAACGTGACGGTTCGCCAGCGGTGGCCGCGACTGAATCCCGCTGGGCCGCGCGTAGAAGAAAGCTTCGCCGTGAAACTCGCCGGTGCCCGACTTGCTGGTGGTGATCACCAAGCCCGCCGATGTCGAGCCATGCTCCGCACTGAACTGATTCGTCAGTACACGGAATTCCTGGACGGAAGAAAGCGAGATGCGCTGCAACGGCGTGTTGTTGAACAGCGTGTCGTAGTTCGTATTGCCGTCCAGCCTGAACTGTGTGTCGCGGGCGATGTTCCCATTGATCGACAGACGGTTCTGTGCGAACCCGTCGCCGCCGAGCCCGGAAGTGTTCCTCACCCGCGCATCCAACAGCGCGAAGCGGACGAAGTTTCGCCCGTTCGAAGGCAGGTTTTCGAGCTGCCGTTTCGATACGGACGACCCCAGCTCGATCAGATCCGTCACGGCCCGGTCGGTCACCTCCACCACCGTGCCGACGGCAGCGGGATTAAGCGTGGCCGTAATCGCAACCGACTCGCCGGAGACCACTTCGATGGCCGGGTACCGCTTAGACGTGAAGCCGTTTGCCTCCACCGTCAAAACGTAGTCGGAGGCCGGGGCGAGGCGGACGAAGCGGAAAGCGCCATCCGGGTCAACCGTTTCAACAAGTTCCCGGCCCAAGCTCTCACTCTGCAGGATCAGTTTCGCCTGGGGAATTCGGCCCGACGCCGGGTCTTCAACCGTCCCCTGAAGGCCACCGGTCAGCGCCGTTTGCCCATAGGCGGTGGCAGCGCAAAGCACCAGTCCGGCTAGTTTCAACATCGTCTCCTCCTCAGAAGCCCGTCACGAGCCTAGCATACGAATATCTAGAACGTGCTACGAAGTCCTGGGGCCGCCGGATTTGGGTGGGGTGCGATTACAATCGGGTTTGTGAGCGAACTTTCCCGCATTGGGATTACGATTCCCACCGAGCTTTTGGATCAGTTCGACCGTGCGATTTCGGCCAAGGACTACGCCAGCCGGTCGGAGGCGGTGCGGGACATGATCCGCGACACGCTGATTCAGAAGTCTGTGGGCGAGGGGCGCGGTGAAGTGATTGGAACCTTGACGCTGGTCTACGACCATCACGCCCGCCAGTTGAGCGAAAAGCTAACCGGAATGCAGCACCAGCATCATTCGCAGATCGTTTCCACCGTCCATGTCCATCTGGACCATCACAATTGCCTGGAAGTCATCATTCTTCGCGGACGCGGATCGGACATTCAGGCGATCGCCAACGGCCTGATCGCGACTAAAGGCGTGCGACACGGGAAGCTGACCGTCACTAGCGCCTCGGCGTAACCTTTCAAAAATTTGTCCATCCTTCTGAAACGCGAGCGGCGCGGGCCGCACGTTTGTTTGGAGGAGAAAACTCAATGGACAAATCAAGCTGCATCCCACAGGAGCCGTTTATCAAACTGGGCACGGGCACAGCACCCGGCCTGAACTACAACCTTCCGCAGAAAACCGTTTTCAGCGTGTATGGGCGGATTCCAAGCGGAATTCCCGCCAGCTGGTTTCAGGACTTTACGGCGATCGTGCCGCCCAACAACTGGTGGGATCTGACGGAAAAGCTGTCGACCGACAAGATCATGGACCAGGTCACCGGCAGCCTCACGGCACCGTTTTCAGTCAGCGCGATCGTGCGCAACGTGGGTCTGTACAACCAACAAAAACTGACAACGGCGAAGCAGGTCGCGAAGCCGGTTGTTTCCGCGAGGCGGACTTTTTCTGGCGTCGACAATGAGATCAACTCTCTCGTCACTGGAATCGAGGCGGGCAAGATGCCGGTGGCGACGAAAACTTTCGGCGGCGGAACCACGATTCATTGGATTCCCAAACCCATCAATCCACAGCCGTCGATCTACATCATCGAGGAGTACTCGATTGCGTCGTACCTGGGCGAGTATGGCGCGGGTAAGACCGTGGGGATTTGCTCCCTCCTTCCCGGTGAATCGACGACCATCTCCGTCCGCACCTACCAGGAAAATTCCGAAACCGCGACGCAATCGCAGAACGTGCTGGATTCATTTACGGAAGAATCCGCCGACGAGTTTGAGACGACTCTCAACGAAGAGACCGGAAGTTCGCAGGAGGATTCCGAAGGGTACTCGTCCGGATCGACGGGTGAGGTCGCGCTGATGATCGATCTGTTTGGAATCGTAAAGGTCGGCGGCGAAACCAGCCCGGAGATCAGCCAGTCAACCAGTTCCACCCGCAACAGCTTCGTGACGGCCACCAGCAGCGCGCTCGAAAAGCACGTCACAAAAACCAGCAGCTTCCGTGAGGTGGAGGTGAATACGACATCCACCTCCACCACGACATCCGGCACGGACACAACGATCACGCGACAGATCGAGAACATCAACAAGAGCCGCGTGCTGAACTTTCCGTTCCGGCAACTGCAGCAGGAGTACATCACCATCACTTATCTGAAAAGTGTCCGGTTCTTGTATTCCAACGGCTACGGCGAGACGGTCGAAGTGGTGGAGATTCCGACGCTGGAGGCGTTGCTGCAAGACAAGGTCAAGCCGGAGCATGTCGAGGAAGCGATGGCAATGCTGTTGAAAAACTACTGCGCGGTCTACAACCACAAGGGAGAAGCGCTGGCATTCATCGAGGAAGTTACGGAGTTGCTGAAGAATTGCGCGTTCGCGAAGCCCAACGAATCGATCTCGTACTGGCGGAAGCGGATCGATCTTGTCGATCGTGAGGGGACGATCGAAGTTCCGGGAGTGATCCTCCGCGTCGATCGCAACATTCTTCGCACACCCGCCGTGATCGTCGATTCGCTGATGTCGGGCGGCGAAAGCCTGGACTGCTGGAACCAGGAAATGCAGGAAGCCGCTGTCGATTCATCGAAGCTGGAGAACCGCAAGCTGGCTCTTGCTCTCAACACGCTGGACCAGATCACAGACCCGGTTGCGCGCGCCGACGCCTACCAAAAGATGTTCTATCCGCCGGTGGCGGAGGAGGAAGAATCGTGAGCGAACCGGCACTGGAAACCCCCTATGAGAAGGGTGTCAACAAGTGGCTGATCGATCAGGCGCGCCCCTCCATTCGCAAAAAACTGGGCACGGACTACGATCCGGAGAAGCTGGTGTATCTGCTGGGGGTGGTCTGCGAAAGCGGACCGCTCCGCGACGACGAAGTGCTGGATCTGGCCGAGATGTTCATCTTCCTGATGGAGAACCATCTCAACTGGAAGCTGGGCGCGCAGGTGTTCCGGCACTATCTGAATGAGGGCAACCAGTCGGGCGCCACCCTTTTCGTGGCCAACAGCTACCTTCTGTCCAGTCCCGACTTCCGCAAGGACTGCTGCATCTCCCAATGGGCGGTGGTGGAGCGCGCGATCAAGGAGCGCGTTTCCGATACGACCGGGGCTTTGTTTCCGCGAGACCGCACTACGGGAGAGCCGAAGCCCGGATTTGTCACCGACGACATGGGGCAACAGATCCAGATCATCCCTGCGCCCAGTCCGCTCCGCACCGGTGGCACGGAGGTGATCTACGCCGAGACCAGTGTCCGCATTACGCCTCTCGGCGAGACTGAGATTGCCGCGACGTTCAATCACATCGGCGTGACGTCAAAGATTACCGTTCAATCCACTAAGCTCACCGATACCAGCTGGGAGATTGAGATTAAGGACTGGACCAGTTGGGGCTGGGATCTGGCGGACTTCAATCCGTCCGACAAGCCCAACAGTCCCGACATTCAGTTCTTTCCCATCAATGTTGGAACCTTCTTCGGCGCACCGTGGATCGAGAAGAAGGTCACCAATATTCGGGCGAATCAGTTCGACATCTCCCTGCAATGCCTGGACCAGTTGATCGGATTCGACAAGTACATGCTGCAGCTTGCCAACCGGCAGTTTCAGCGGACCAACATCGTCACCGGCCTGACAGTCCACTACTTTCCAAGGCCGTTCTATGCGCGTTTCGCCAAGTGGGACTTCTTCGCGGAGACCGCTTCGTGCGGCGTGCCGCAGAAGTACACGATCAGCGAAGCGGCCGCCGTCCCTGCGCCTTAGAGATTGGGGTACGCTGGCGATGCCGCCATGACTCGTGCCCTCGCTATTCTACTTTTCGCGTCGCTTGCCGCCGCGCAGCCGGTGTATGTCACCCTCTGGTTCGATACGGAGGACTACATTACGCCCGAAGACGACGATGCGTGCTTGAGGTTGGCGCGCGACCTGACCGCCCGTGGCGTGCAGGCGACGTTCAAGATAGTCGCTGAGAAAGCCCGGGTTCTCGAGACCCGGGGGCGGCGCGACGTGATCGACGCGATGAGGAAGCACGACATCGCGTACCACTCCGAGAATCACTCCATCCCGCCGACGCCCGCCGTCTACCTTCGCCACCTGCCAATGGCCGAAGGCGCTGCGGAGTTTGCGCTTCGCGAGGGTCCCGGGGCACAAGACGTGATGCGAATCTTCGGGGCAAAGCGGTTGTCGACCTATGGACAGCCGGGCTCGTCCTGGGGTCCGCAATCGCACGCCGCTCTGCGGAAGATGGGCATACCCAGCTACGTCGATGAAGGGCGGCACGTCGGGTTGAACAACCAGCCGTTCTGGTATGGAGGACTCTTCTGGGTGTTCAATCTTGGGCCCTACGCGATACGGGCCGACATCGAAGATGAGTCGAAGCTTGCGGCCACGATTGCGAATGCCCGCGCACGCGCGGCGGAGATTCAGAAGGCGGGCGGCGGCGTACTGCACTTCTGGTATCACCCCAACGAATTCGTCTGCACGGAATTCTGGGATGGAGTGAACTTCACGCACGGCGCAAATCCTCCGCGGGCGGAATGGAAGACTGCGCGGCTAAAGTCGAAGGCCGCGAGCGATCGCGCGCACTCCATCTTTAACCGCTATATTGATGAGCTAAAGAAAACTCCCGGTGTCGAGTTCGCCAGCGTAGCTCAGCTTCTGCCGAAGTACGCGCCCGCGACGCCCGCCGCCATCGATCCCAAACGTGCGGCGTCACGGCTCCGCGAGAAAATCGATTGGAACGAATCGTGGTCGGCTGCGGAACTGCTGGCCGCCGCGTTGGGTGTGCCGGGCGAAACCGCCGCGCCCGCCGCGCGACGCGAGTCCACCTACACCACCGGCGCACTTCAGCCCGCGCAACTTGAAACGGCCGCCGGTCAGGCGCGCAGGCACATTCGCGAGATGCGCCAACTTCCGGTGGAGGTTTGGATCGGCAGCCAGACGCTTTCAATTGGAGACTTCGCCGCGACATTTGCCCACAACGATGGACGCGTACATCGCGGCAAGCTGGAGTTCGAGCGGCATGTCGCCACAGACGCCTGCCGCAACTTCAACTGGGTGATCCATCCGGAAGGCTTCTGCGCCCCGGAACTTTACGACTTGGGGCGGCTGGAGGCGTGGACGATCAAACCGGCGAAATTGAATCGGTAAATGCCGCGCGATGGGGATACAATGCCAGACGATGAATACCACTCGACGCTCCGCTCTTTCGGCGCTTGCCGGAGCCGGCCTGGCCGCTCCGCTCAGCCGCGCCGCCACGAAGGCCACGGCATTCGCGCTCATTGGTGACCGCTATCACAACTCGGATTACATCCGCAGCGGTCTCGGACGGACAATCACAAAGGATCTGGGCGTCACGATTGATT
>JBGTFZ010000081.1:0-27099 GCA_041746955.1 Bryobacteraceae bacterium | reverse complement strand
GGCGACCCGCGAATTCACTTCGGGCTGGTGTGCGCGTCGGTGAGCTGCCCTTGGCTTTCGAAAACGGCTTTTACCGCTGGGAATCTGGACAGCGAACTCAACCGGTTGACGCGTCAGTTTCTATCGCAGCCCCGCAATCTTTCCATCGATCCGAAATCGGGCAAGCTGAGGCTTTCGTTGATTCTGAAGTGGTATGAAAAGGATTTCGGAGGCCGGGAGAGGATGCTGGCGTTTCTTGGGAAGCACCATGATTTCGAAGGACGGGATCCGGGAAAATTCAGGCTCCAGTTCGTGGAATACGACTGGAGCCTGAACGAAGTACGCGGATCGAACTAGGCGACGGACCGCGCCACCGCGGCATCCGCCAACGTGTTGAACTGGCGGTCAACAACCGACAACGAATCTACCAATGCCGACACATTCACCTCACCTACACCAAACTGGTTGAGGCAGAGGTTGAAGTGGGCCAGAGCCATACCTTTCGAGAACGCGAAGCGCTGGTGAGTCAAGGCGGCAGCCAATTCGGGCTGATCGACGGGAGCACTCAACAGCAATTCGGTCGCGGCGGCATAGATGGCGCCAAAGTCGGTGGTTAGCGCCCGGAGATAAGCCCGCATCAGGCGGCGGCGTTCCTGCATTAGCTTTTGTCCCAGTTCCGGCGTATAGCCAACCTGGGATTTCAAGAACACAAGATCCTCCGGGGACAGCAACCGGACCATGGGACGATAGCGCTCCACCCGGACTTCCGGCGGCGCGGAAGGCGAGGTTGGATCCACCCGGCGGGGGCCAACCAGAGCGCGCAGAACAACGGCAAACGCGGCCAACAGGACAACGGCGACAAGCCCGCCTGCCAGCAGAGCAGGATTCATGAACGAAATCGCCTCCTTTAGAAACATAAGTCTGAACAAATTGAAGATAACGAAAATGCGCGGCGAATGCAATCCAACTTTAGATCTAGTTGGATAGCCTTATTGCTCATTAGCGATACCCCTTACGCCGGTAGTGGGAGTCTGGCGGCTCGCGAGAGAATCGTTCAGCAGCGCCAATTGGCGTACAAGCCGCTCGCCTTCTTCGGGATTCCATTGGTGTCCGACACGGAGTTCGACGTTCTGGCCACGCGGCGTAAGGCCGACAATCCAAGCCAGGAAACAGGCGTCGGCGAGAATCGTCAAGGCCATATTCACGTTTCCACGAATCTGAAGGCCAACCGTTTGAAGCAAAAACACGACGCCCGCTTTCGCCAGAAAGTACACAAAGAATATGACGGCGTGGTTTAGGGTGTTTCGCGTCAGGTTCACCCGGAACCAGGCGAGCGAGAACAGCAGCGCGAGGATGACGAGCAGAAGGCTGGTTAGCACCACGCGTTGGACCGCCAGCAGTATATGCAGCCAAATGAACTGCTCTGGCGCGCCCGACAAAAACAGCGTGCCAAGACTAAGAACTACTCCAACGCCAAGAGCGGCCTTATAAATCCGCCCACCCCATGACGTTAAGGCGGGAAATTGATGAAAAATTGAAGCGCAGAGGTCCAGGGCCAGCAGGACCGCCAGCAACCAGAAGATAGGCTCACTAAAGGCCCACCAGTAGGCATACGATCCGGAGTTCTGTTTCCAACCGGCAAGAACGGGAACTCCGCTGCGAATCAGAACGAAAAAACTGTAGAGAAAGAGATGGCGAAAAGGCGAATGGAGGCCGGTTCTCCATAGTCGCAAGACCAGGATTATGTTCAACACCAGGCCTAAAATGACTAGATTTTTTTCCATCGCCACTACAATCAAAAGCCGTACTTGCGATACGTCTTTCGGGCCGATTTTAGCTTAACATCTAGAATCGGCAGATCGGAGGAAAAACTGAAGACGGACCTGATTGTGAGCCGCGGTGGCAAGCGGCCGGAACTCGCGAGACCCAGCGGACGCGCGAGGGCACAATCCGGCCAACTAGTTCTTCGACTTTGAATTGTCGTCGGGGCAGGGCAGGCAGGCGGGAATCGGGAGATCGCTGGCGATCATGGAACCGGCGCCGAGGAAGCCGAAGGCGATGACGAGGATGGCAACAAGCTTTTTCATTTTTTTCTCCGTTTGGGTCCGCTTTCTGCGGCCCCGCAAAACGAATTTACTCAATGCCTGGCTGGATTTAGCGCGCCCCCCTCATATTTTCGAGATTTGGAACACTGCCGTTACCGCTCACCCGGCCAGTACCCCAGGCCCTGTGCCTGAAACCGCTTTTGTTGTACACTCTTGACCAGTCCTGCTGTGGAAATGGAAACGAGAAGCGCTGAGATTTGGGGCCGGTCTGCCTCGTCGGATCTGTGGGTCCGCACCCTTACCCAGATCCCGTCGCTTTTCGGCAGACTGGCCTATCTGGCTTCCCTCCGCGACGTTAACGCCGACCAGTACCACCACCACGGACTAGCCACCGTGTTCGGGGAGGCGGAGGCCCACCGGGCGCTCCGGGAGAGTCACGAAACAGCTTTTTCCGAATGGCTCACCTTTTCAATGGAGCAGCAGAAGGCGGATCTGGACCTTTATCTTTCCATGCTCGACCAGCCCAAGCGGTTTCTCCTGCAAACCTGGCAGCGGCTGGCGCCTTACAAAAACTTAATCCCGACGTCCGCTGCCGACGAGGAAAGACATCTGTATTTGCTGGATCTCGAAACCTTGTTGGACCTTCTTAGGAACGAATGCGGCGCCGGTCCAACTGCATCGCGACCGCGGTAATCTGGCCCACGATTTCCACCTCATCCTGCGAGTAGACGACCGGCTTGGTCTGAGACGACGGATGCGCCTGCACGATGATCGATCCTTCACTCTGAGTGCACCAGCCGCACGCCCAACCCTCCCGGTGCTCAACGAAATAGATGGGCCGCTCAAACTCGTTGGTCCAACCGGACGAGATGATCCGGCGCTTGGTTTCGTCGATCACAACCAGCGATCCGGGCGATAGCAGGGGATACATCGACCAGTCGTCGGCGCCAATAAAGGCGTACCGCCGGTTGCGCAGGTCCAAGCCCTCCAGCAGCATCAGCGGCAGTTTCCCCCACCTCTGAATCAGCCGGCTGAGATAGGTAGTCTTCCGGAAATCGACGCCTGGGTCGATGGCCAGAGGCATCTGTATCTCGCCTTGGCCGCTGGAACCCAGGCTGATCGGGTGTGTTCGCTGGATGTCGATCGCCGCTGCGTCGGACGCGAGAGAGGCTAGAGTAACGCCATACCACTCCAGCACCTCGATGATGTCAAGCCGGTAAATCGCACAAAGAGAATACAATCGATAGATCGAAGGTACTGTACCCTTATTCTCAATATCGGCTAGGCGGCTAAGAGCTATCCCGAACTCGTCGTTCTTATGCCTCTGGGCGATTTTCTGGCTGTGATCCTCGACATCCCGGTAGCGCAGGTTAAGGCGTTCGCGCGCCCGCTTCAGCTTCTGGCCGGGGTCGTCCATGCTATGATTCGTCGGGCGCTGAGCGGGGTCGGACGGCGCTTGTGGCCGCGAGTGCAAACGTCATGAAGCAAGTCTGCCTGAAATGAGAGTATAGCCGTCCATACCCCCCGCCGCAAGGCGTCTAATGTTTACTTTTGTTCCGAAATCGGAACAGAGAGATGGGAGTTTGGGAAACTTGAGGATTATTGTCGGTGTGTCGGGCGCAAGTGGTTCAATCTATGGCTTCCGAATGCTCGAGAAGCTCCGGGCAGACCCCACAAATGAGATCCACCTCGTTCTCACGCGCAGCGGTGAGCGCACCGCTTATTTAGAAATCGGCAAGAAAGCTTCTGATTTTAGGTCTTTGGCGCACTATTCCTATCCGGTGGAGGATATAGGGTGCCGTCTGGCGAGCGGTTCTTTCGTCACCGATGGCATGGTGATCGCTCCGTGTTCGGTCCACTCGATGTCGGCCATCGCGGCGGGAATCAGCTCTAATCTGTTGGTGCGGGCGGCCGATGTGGCTCTCAAGGAAAGACGACGGCTGATCCTGATGGTTCGGGAGATGCCCTTTCATCTGGGACATTTACGGACGATGACCGCCCTCGCCGAGATGGGGGCGATTGTCGCTCCACCAGTTCCGGGCTTCTATCACAAGCCCCAGACGGTGGCCGATCTCGTGGATGACTGCGTGGACCGGGTCCTCGACCTGTTGGGAGCGCCTTCGCCGGACGCACGCCGCTGGCAGGGGGAGAAATGAAGCGGCGCGAGATTGCGGCCTTTCAGGGCGAACGGGGGGCGTTCAGCCAGCAAGCGGCCCGGCTGCTGCTGGGTGAG
This sequence comes from Bryobacteraceae bacterium, assembly GCA_041746955.1. Classification (GTDB taxonomy): domain Bacteria; phylum Acidobacteriota; class Terriglobia; order Bryobacterales; family Bryobacteraceae; genus JAPKYZ01. Next base: position 22,842 of record JBGTFZ010000081.1, on the reverse strand, counting down.
CACGTCGAAGTATTGCCGTGCGAGCGGTTCGACCAGGTCTTTCGCGCCGTAGCGGACGCCAAAGCGGCTGCGGCCGTGGTGCCAATCGAGAATACGCTTCATGGATCGATCCATGAAAACTACGACCATCTGCTGCATTTCGATCTGAAGATCGCCAGCGAAACGCGCCTTCGGATTGTGCACAACCTGATCGCCGCGCCGGGAACGAAGTGGAAGGACGTGACGCGCGTCTATTCCCATCCGGTCGCATTGAACCAGTGCCTGGAGTTTTTCGCCGCCAATCCCCAGCTTCGGCGGGAGAGCTTCTACGACACTGCGGGGAGCGTGAAGATGCTGCTGGAGGAAGGTCCGGCGGGCGCGGCGGCGATCGCTTCCTCGATGGCCGCGGAGATTTACGGTGGCCGCATCCTGAAGAAGTCGATCGAAGACGACCGGGAGAACTACACCCGGTTCTTCCTGCTAAGGCCGGCCAGTTTCCGTCTGCCCAGGATTCAGGGACCGGCAAAGACCTCGGTGGTGTTCAGTGTGAAGGACGCACCCGGGGCGCTGTTCCGCGCGCTGGCGGCCCTTGCCCTGCGCGATATCAGCATCGCCAAGATCGAATCCCGCCCGATGCGCGGACGGCCCTGGGAGTATCTGTTCTATCTGGACTTCGTTGGCGGCACGAGCGACACGAATGTCGCCCGTGCGCTGGGGCATCTGGAAGAGCTGGCCGATTTCGTACGCGTGCTCGGCTGCTATCCCACCGTCAGCGGCGCTTAGAAGCAGAACCTCAGCCCGAACTGGAAGGTCCGCGGATCGTTGGCGCTGGTAACTTGCCCGAAGTTGTTCGCTCCCACCGTCGCCGCCACTCCGAAGTAGGAGAAGTGATGAGGCGCGTTGTACACTTCGGCGCGGAACTCAAAGCTGTAGCGCTCGCGGAACGCGAACGTCTTCTGGGCAGAGATATCCCAGTTGTTGGTCCCGGGCCCGTTGATGGCGTTTCGTCCCAGGTTCCCAAAGGTCCCGGCGGCGGGATTGGCGAAGGCGGCCGGGTTGATCCAGCGGGTGGCGGTTCCAGCGTCCTGGTAAGGGTCGCCGATCAGGTTGGGGCGCTGGCCGCCCGTTGTGGTGCCGGCGACATCGCCCTGGATTCCGACGTTGATCGGAAGCCCCGTCTGGATGGTGGTGATGCCCGAAAGCGACCATCCACCGAACGCGATGCGATACCAGTTTGTCTGATCCCTCCAGAAGGGCAGCGGGTAGATGTAGGAGGCCACAAACACGTGTCGCCGGTCGAATATGGTTCGCGACCGGTCGCGCCGGCGTCGTAGGAATCCATTGGCGCTTCGTTCCAACTGGAATTGTCGCCAATACTCTTCGCCCAGGTATAGGAGATTGATGCCGAACCGCCGCTGGCCCACTGCTTCCGGAACTGTGTCTGCAAGGAGTGGTAATTGAAGTTGGCGCCGGTTTGATACTGCGTCAGATTGGCGTAGCCCGGATAGGGCCGCAACGCGTTGGCGTTCACCCCGGGGTTGCGCTGTAGCGTGCCGGTGGGAAGCTGGTTCAGATTCAGCGCCCGGTACTGATGCCAGGCGTTGGACCCGACATAGGCGACATCAAGCACCATGTCGCTGGCCAGCTTGTGCTGCACGCCCAGCGACCAGTTCTGAACCTTAGGCACCTTGAGGTCGATTTCATAAGACGTCACGTTCGAAGGAAATGTGCGCTGCGTCCCTCCGGCCGGACTCTCAACGTTGGCGGAGAAGATGTTGGCCTCCTGGACGAATGGCGGATTGTTGACGCGGCCAAACACGAAGTTGCCCTGAACGCGCTCGAAGAACATTCCGTAGCCGCCGCGGATCACACTCCGCTGCTGGCCCGTGGGGTCGAAGGCGAACCCGATGCGGGGTCCCAGGGTTCCGTAGTCGTAGGGAGAAATCTCCTTGGGCAGGCCGCGGAAAAGCCGTTGCACTTCCGGCGAACCGGAGTTGGGAATGCGGTCCGCCGCAAAATCCGGGAAGGAGGAACCTCCAACCGCCAAACCGTTAACCGGGTCGCCCGTGCCGCCGACGATCTGGCCGGAGGACCGGATGATCGTGGGAGCCAAAGCAGGATCGTAGAAGCCCGGGCTGAAGATGGACGCGTTTTGAAGTGCGGCGTATTGGGGTTGCATCAAGTGGTAGCGCACACCAAGATCGAGAGTCAGCCGCCGCGAGACCTTCCAGTTGTCGGCGGCGTAAAACTCGGCCTGCGTAAAGCGGAACCAGCCTTCGCGTCCTGCGGAGGCCTCGAGGTAGGTATTGAAATTTCCAAGTAGGGCGTCCGCGACCGAATTGCCCGAGTAAAGCGGGTGGCCGGGCGAGAAATTGAATGAGCCATTCAACTGTGGCTGGTTGTCCTGATTCTTGCGGCTTCGCATGACCAAGGCCCCAAACTTGATGTTGTGGCTGCCGACTACCTTCGCCCAATCCTCCTTGAGCTGGAAGATGCGATTGAAGTTGTTCCAGATCTGCGGATTGACGGGAATCCCCGTAAAGCCTGCAATGCCGACATTAGGAATCGCGGTGGTCTGGCCGTAGATCGTTGGATAAGTGATGTTGTTGCCGGCGCGGGTGAAGTCAGTCAGGAACAGCGGATTGGCCTCGAAGTTGCCCTGCTGGATCACATTGCCGGTGTAGGAGAACTGAAGCGTGTTGACGGTAGTCGCCGCGGGTACGAATGTCCACTTGAAGGACGAGTTGAGTCCTGGAATCTTGCGGTTGTAAGTGACGTACTGGGTGTTGTTGACCACCGTGTCATAAACGTCGCTCAGGTAGTGGATGGCGATCTGGTGCCTCTCGGAAATGTTCCAGTCGCCTTTGGCGATGAACTGGTCGGAATCCAGCGGGTCGGGCGGAAGGAACGAGTAGTTTCCGCCGGAGCCGGTGAAGTTGGGCGCTGGGTATAGATCGACGAGGCGTTTTCCGTTCGGTGAGAAGCGTGAGGACGGGATGATTCCGCCAGGAAAAGGCGCGTTGTTGTTGGCGACATCGCGGGGCCGCTGGGCCACGGGAAGGGCGGAGAAATCGCCCCCGCGCTGGTCAAGGCTGGGCAGATTCCAGACCACCGGATTGCCTCGGCGCAGCCGCTTGAACTCCGCGCCCGCGAAGAAGAACAGTTTGTCCCGGTTGCGGTTGTACGATCCAGGCAGCACGATCGGTCCGCCGATATTGCCCCCGAAATTGTTGAACCGCAGCTTCTGCTTGTTGATGGTGTTGAAGGCGCGGGCGTCGAAAGCGTCGTTGCGGATAAATTCATACGCGCCGCCATGGAACTGCTTCGTTCCGCTCTTCAACGCGAGGTTGACCACCGCTCCGGCGTTCTGGCCGTATTCGGCGGAATAGTTCGAAGTCAGGACCTTGAACTCGGCGATCGCGTCGGGATTGATATTGACGAAGTTGTTGCCGCCGCCGCCGTTGTCCTTGTTGTCCGCGCCATCGATATTCCACGACAGTGACGAGTTGCGACCGCCGTTGACGGACTGCGCGCTCATGTTGGAGCCAAAACCGCCGAACAGATCGAACGACGAACGGTTGGTGGTGGAGACGCCGGGCAGAAGGGCCAGCAACTGCGCGAAGTTGCGTCCGTTCAGCTGGAGCTTGGTGGCCTGCTCGCCGGTAATCAGCCGTCCGACTTCGCCGGAGGACGTTTCGATGGCGGCCAGATCGGTTGCCACGGTGATCGAGTCTGTAACCGCGCCGACTTCAAGGTTGATATCGACGCTTACCTTCGAGTTGACCGTCACCATGACGCCGGATTGGACGAAGCGCTTAAAGCCAGCGGCTTCCGTCACCAGTTCGTACTCGCCGATGGGCGTGTTGTTGACCACGTAGACGCCGTCCTCGCCGGATACCGTTGACCTTGTGAGGCCGGTGCCGGTTTGGCGGGCGGTGATTCTGGCGTTGGGAACGACAGCGCCGGTTGAATCCTTTACGAAACCGGATATCTGCTGGGATGCGTATTGCGCCTGCACGGGTATGGTCGTAACAGCCATAGCCGCCGCGAACAGGACGGTGTTCAGTTTATTCATGCGAGACTCCTTGGGCCCGGGATGCAGGTATCTTATATCAGAACGGGCCTCGCGGTAGTTAACGGCGAAATTTGTTAGTGGTCGGGCTCGCTGAGTATCCGGCGCAGGTCCGGCTCCAGACGGTCCGTGTAGATCGCGGCCCCGTGAGGCAGCAAATGGTTCCCGTCGCGGTAATAGGGATAGCCGAGCTCCCCTTGCGGAATCGCCACGCTGACGGGAACTCCGCGCTCCGCGCCAGTGGCCTTCAACACTTCAGAAGCGGTGCCGACGCTGGGCCGCGGCGGGATCGCGAAGATAAACCGGCCGCCGTGCGATTTCACCAGATTGTCTAGGGCCACCAGCCGTTCGCCCCCAACCTCGCGGAGTTCCGTTTCCTCAAGCGGTGGCCGGTCGTACCGGATGATCATCTGCGTGAACCGGGGAAGGTCCGGCATCATTCGGATCAGCGCCACTTTGCGCAGTTCCGTCTTCATGCCGTAGAAGTCGCTGAGGTTTGAGGCCAAAAGGTTAGTCGCTTCGGTGGGATGCAGGTGCAGCACTTTGCTAACGTCCCAGAAATCCCACGTCCGCATCATCTTGGACGCGAAGTAGTCGCCGCGGATCACGGTGCGAACCATGTTTGTTGGCCCCATCATCAGCACCACAACATCCGGGCGCGATCCCTCGGCATATAACCGGCGCAGTCCGTAATACCAGTCGGTGTAAGTGGTCTGCTCCATCACGAAGCGGTGGACATCCCACCGGTCCGCCATCATCTCGCGCAGGCGTGGAAAATCCACGCCCTCAAGAAGCAGCGATGTCCCCGCGATCAGAACGGTCGGACGCTTCCCGCCTTGCCGCAGCGCCACGGCCTCGTTCATCTCCCGGTGGTTCTGCCCGATAAAGCGGCTTACACGGTGCACGCCGTGCCGCGCGACGAGCTCGAAGACAGCGAAGACGGCTACACAAACCGCCAGCACGATGAGGATCGGGCGCAGGCTGCGGGGGCCGGCCAGCGAGGCGGTCTCAGAACTGGAAGTAGATGAAAGCATTCGTCTGGTTTCCCGAAAACGCAAGTGTCAGCGCGGTTAGCGCGCCCGCAAGAATGTATCTTCGCTGCAAACTGGCCTTCTCGAAAAGATACTCCTCGCCGCGAGCCTCCAGCGCCAGATCAAGCACGAACAGCGGAATCGTGAAAACGGCCAGAAACTTGAAAGCGGTCAGATACTCCGGCCTCCACTCCCAGCGCCCGAGGCCCCGGAACATCGCCATCGCGTCGCCGATCGAAGGCGCGCGGAAGAAGATACGGGTGAAGGCGACGAATTGAAAAACGAGAATTCTTACGCCCCAGGCGGAGGGCGAGAATAGGCTGGCAACTTCGGCCTCCCGCGTCGATTTGCCGACGCCGATCCCGAATCGCGTCCTTATCCAGCGTTCAATACACAGGCCCGCGCCGTGTATGCCGCCCCAAATGACGAACGTCCAGTTGGCGCCATGCCAAAATCCGCCGATCAGCATCGTCAGAAACAGGTTTCGGAGCGTCTGCCGCTCTCCGTTCTTGCTGCCTCCCAGCGGAATATACAGATAATCGCGGAGCCACGTGGAAAGGCTCATGTGCCAGCGGTTCCAGAAGTCGCCGATCCCGCGCGCCAGATAGGGCTGGCGGAAGTTGACCATGAAGTGGAATCCCAGCAACTGGGCGCTTCCCCGGGCGATGTCGGAATAGCCGCTGAAGTCTCCGTAAATCTGCCAGGTGAATGCGTAGACGCCCAGCACGACGATCATGAAATCCGGCTCTCCCATGCGCCCCGAAAAAGCGGCGTCCGCGATGATTCCGCAGTTGTCCGCGATCACGCACTTCCGGAAAAGGCCGGACACGATCAGCATGACGCCGTCGAAAATTTTCGCGTAGTCCAGCGTTCGCGCGGCGTGCACCTGCGGAAGAAGGTGCCCCGGCCTCTGGATCGGCCCGGCGATCAGATGCGGGAACAGCGAAATGAACAGCCCATATTCGACCAGCGATTCCGATGGCTCCAGCTTCTTGTGGTAGACGTCAACGATGTAGGCCACCGCCTGGAACGTGTAGAACGAGATTCCGGGCGGCAGCAGGATCTCCAGCATGCCGATCGGCACCGTCGTTACGCCCAGGGCGTGCAGAAACGTATTCGCGGAATCGATAAAGAAATTGAAGTACTTGAAGAATCCGAGGAAGCCAAAGTTCAACGCCAGCGAGAGCGTCAGCAGCGTTTTTCTTCGCGCCGGATCGCTGGAATTGGCGATGAATTTCGCGCAGTAGAAATCGACGACCGTCGAAAGAAGAATCAGCCCCAGGAAGCGCCAGTCCCACCACCCATAGAAGAAGTAGCTCGCTCCCAAAAGCAGCCAGTTCTGCCGTTTCCACGGCAGTTGCCAATACAAAAGCGTTACGAGGGCGAGGAATAAAAGAAAGACGGGACTGTCAAAAAGCATGGGTGCGCGAACGTGCTGCTTCTGGGAGAGGGATCGGCAGTTTTTTAAGGCAAGAGTAGCACGCCGTCGTTACGGCTTTGTCAATCCGGTCCCCGGCGCGTTAGGCGAACAATTCGGTGACGATACGGCCCTTCACCAGTTCACGCGGCTGGTTCAAGTGGTTGCGGATCTCCATCTCCGGATCGATGCCCAGAGCGTAGTAGATGGTCGCCAGCAAGTCGTTGGGATGGACGGGCTTATCCTTCGGGCTGGACGCCGTCGCGTCGGACTCGCCATACTGCATTCCCCGGGCGATTCCGGCGCCGGCCACCACTGCGGAGTAGCAGTATGGCCAGTGATCGCGGCCATCCGGCGAATTCGAGTTCCCGGAGGTTGAAACACCCATGCGCGGCGACCGGCCAAACTCGCCGACCGTCACCACTAGCGTTTCCTTCAGCAGACCCCGCTGATCCATGTCGTCCAGCAGCGCCGAAAGCGACCTGTCCAGCTTGGGGCAATGCAAATTCTTGAGCGGCGCGAAATTGGCGGCGTGGGTATCCCAGGCCGTCTTCTCCGGATCGCCATTGGCGACGCTGGGCCAGTTCACCTGGACGAATTTCGTGCCCGCTTCGATCAGGCGGCGGGCCATCAGCACGCTCTGCCCGAAAGTGTGGCGGCCATACCGGTCCCGGACCGCGTCCGTTTCCTGGGTCAGGTCCATCGCGTCGCGGGCCTTACCCGAGAGCACTAGATCGTAGGCCTTGCCGTAGTATTCGTCCACGGCCTGCTCACTAAGCGCCTTCTCCAGATCCTTCATCGATCCGTTAATGCCCTTCAGGAGTTCGAACCGGTCACGAAGCCGGTCTGGCGGGATCTCCTTACGCAGCGCGAGGTCTTCCAGCTTCACCACGCCCGCCGGGTCCTGATACATCCGGTACGGGTCGTACGCCTTGCCCAGGAACCCCGCGGCGCCGCCCTTGCCGATGATGCCGGACTCTTGAAGCGGGCGCGGCAGCTCCACGAAGGGGAGCACCGGCTCCGTCAGGGGCTTCATCTTGGCGACATGCGATCCGGCGGTCGGGAAGTCCGCCGAATTGGGCGGCTCCAGTTGGCCGGAAGGGGAAACGCGGTCTGGTGGATAGCCGGTCAGCATTTGGTAGATCGCCGCCGTGTGGTTGAACAGTCCGCTGGGCGTGTAGGACATGGAGCGGATCAAGGTCACTTTGTCCAGCGTGTTCGCCATCATCGGCATGTGCTCACCGATAAAGGTGCCGGGAATCTTGGTCTTGATCGGCTTAAACTCGCCCCGGATATTCGCCGGCGCGTCCGGCTTCGGATCCCAGATGTCGATATGCGAAGGCCCGCCCTGCAGGAAGATCATGATGCAGTTCTTCGCGCCACCGAAGTTTTTCGAGCCCGCGTATTTCTGCTCACCCGCGGTCGCGGCCTGCGCCTGGTAGGCGAAGAAATGCGGCAGCGCGAGGGAGCCGATCCCGAGCGAGCCTACGCGCAGCAGTTCCCGCCGCGTGGGGCTATCGTCCTCCGGATCGCAATTTCGAACCGCAAACCGGTTGAAGAAATTCAGCATTTCGGAACGCTCCTTCGCCTAGTAGACATACAAGAATCCTTTGCTGTTCAGCAGTGCCCACAACAGATCCTGCGCCCGCGCCGTGCGCGCGCCGCCGCCCAAATACTCCGCAGCCCTCTGCGCTTCGCCACGATCGGGCGGCCGGCCGAGGGCGGCCAGATAAAGCTCTTCCGCAATGGCGGCATCGTTCTTTCCGCTTAGGATCAGCTTCGCCACGCGTCCCTTGGGATCGGCGACCGCGTCGGAAATCGTCGTGCCGTTAACGAGGTTCAGCGCTTGCGGCAGCGAGAAGTCGCTACGCCGCTCACACTCGCAGGCAGACTCACGCAGCGGTCTGCCGAACACGTCCAGAAATCCTTCTTTACCGATATGCGGATCGGGAATCTGGCTGGCGTTCAGATCGGCGGGAACCTCAGCGAACACGGGCCGCGCTCCAGCGGCGGAGGCCACGGCGTCCATCAATTGCTCCGCCGAAATGCGGCGCGGAATGGTGTGCGAAAAATTCGTTCCGTCGCTTTCGTTCCACTCGTTAGGTGTCATCGCCGCCTGATAGGTCCGCGAGTTGGCGATGGTCCGCATCAGATGCTGCAAGTCGAAGCCATGCTCGACGAAGTCCTTGGTGAGGGCGTCCAGCAGCGGCGCATTCACCGGCGGATTGGACGCGCGAATGTCGTCTACGGGGTCGATAATTCCCCGCCCCAAAAAGTAGCTCCAAACGCGGTTGACGATCGCTTTCGCGAAGAACGGATTGTCCTTCGATACCAGCCAATCGGCCAGCGCCTGCCGCCGGCTGGCGTCATCGGGAACCGCGACGGGCCGCGTGGACGCCACCAGAAATTCCGGCTTCACGACATGCCCGTCCTTCGGGTGCTTCATGTCGTATTCTGACCGCTGGTCGAAAACGATCTCTTCGCCCACTTCGTACCCGGCGCGCAGCCCCACCGCCGAGAAGAAGGCGGCCATCTGGTAGTACTGATTCTGGGTCCAGCGTTCAAAGGGATGGTCGTGGCATTGCGCGCAAACCATGCGGACGCCGAGAAAGACCTGAGTGGTCTTTTCCATCGTCGGTTTCGCGTCGCGCGTGATGCGGTAGAAGTTCGCCGCCGGCTCGTCGTAGCTGCTGCCGCGGGACACCAGCAGTTCGCGAACAATCTTGTCGTAGGGGCGGTTGGAGGCAATCGAATCGTGAATCCATTCCTGGAAACCATAGACGCCTTTTTCGCCGAGGTATTTTCGGCTGGATTGCAGAAGGTCTCCCCACTTCACCGTCCAGTGGTCGGCATACGTGGGGCTGGCGATCAGCTTGTCGATCATCCGGGCGCGCTTCGCCTTTGCCGGAGCCGGATCGGCGAGGAACGCCCGCACCTGATCGGGAGTTGGAATCTGGCCCGTCAGATCGAGCGTGGCGCGGCGTAGAAACGTCGCATCGTCGGCCAGCCCTGACGGTTGAATCTTCGACCGGCGGAGCTTCTCGTCGATAAAACGGTCGATAAAGTTGTTCTGGACTTCGGCCTTCCAGACGAAGCCCGGCTTCGGATTCAGCACCGTCACCGGCACCGCCGCGAACTTGCCCTGGTACCGGACCAGCAGCGTCGCCTCTCCAATGCGCTCGCCTTTGACGCCGGAGCCATCTACAATCGGCGCCAAGTCGGGCGTGTTCGATTCCACCGTCGCCTCGCGCGTAACGTCGCGCGTCTGCCCATCGGCGAATTGCGCGGTCACCTTCAGGCCCGCGCTTTCACCCGGCTTCGCGAGACTGATCTCCTTCGGTTGAACGTCCAGCGCCACCACAGCGTCGCGCGCCGCGTCGCCAAACGGAACGCCGGCGGCGATCCAGTCGTAGATCACCTTGTAGTACTCCGACTTCTTCTCGAATCGCTGGTTGCCGCCGTGCGGGACCTCCTGCGTCGGCTTGGCCAGCATCAGGCTCCTCGCCGGATCGGCGCGGTTGAACCGCCTGCCCGACAAGTCGTACAACAGCGCTTCGTAGTCGAACTGCGGATCGTATCCGCGCAGCGACAGCTTAAATCCGTTCTTGCCCTTTGCTGAACCGTGGCACGGTCCGGACGTACACCCGGTCTTGTTCAGAATGGGCGCGACATCCCGGAGGAAGTTCGGTGCGGGCGTTTCGGCGGCCGACAGCCCTACGCCCACGCAGATCAGCCAAACGTTACCGGTCGTCCGCAACGGCATCCGCGGGAGCCTCCTTCACCGTGACCTTGATCGGTCTCGAATAGATATCGACATTCTGGCCGCGCCACATCAGGCGGCCCGTTACGTAAAAGTCGTAGGTTCCTGGTTGAGTGAGGCGCGTCGTCGTCACCAAAAACGTTCCCGTGGCGGCGTCCGCCTCGTCCCGCTTCATCTCGATCGCGCGGATGTCGGCGGCGCTGACCATATCGATCGACACCGTCTTGGGGAATTCCACTTCGGAGCCCTCCCATTTCCAGCGGAACAGAAATTCGTCGCCCGAAGTCTTGTGCGTCGTTTTTTCCAGCTCGACGGCCAGCGCCGCCGGCATTGCGGAGGTTCCCGCCGCCGGAAGATCCATCCCCATCCAGTTTCCGTTCACGGGCCTCTGCCGGTCCACCGAACCCTGGATCGTTGCGCCGCTAACGGCCACCAGCATCCCGGGACCTTCGGCGCGCCGGACGATCGCGGGCACACCGGCCGGAGTTCCGACAGCTTCAATCTCCAATTCGACTGCTGGAATCCGGACGCCCGGTTCCGCCGACAGAATCAGCACCCCATTTCGCACGATTCCACGGTTGCCCTGAACCTGCGATGGATTCTGCAAGGGAATGTAGCCGCCTTCGACGATCAAACCCTTCGGCGGATTCTTCACCTTCACCTGCACGTCGCCCAGATAGCCCTTGCGATTCAGAATCACGGGTACGTTGGCGCTGCCGCCCTCGGGAATGTTTACGAACGGCGTATTCAGGCTGAGGCTGAAATCTTCCGACGCCGGACGCGCCGAGATTCGATAGGCGTAATCCGGTCCGCCGCGCAGCGCCAGATCTTCTATAGCCACAGTGATCTGCGTGACGCCTTCCGGAACCTGGAAAAAGACATTGGGGTCGCCCGCCGTCTGGCTTTGGCCCACCGTGAAAAAATCCTCCGGAAGCTTCTCGTCGCCGGAACGCGCGATCTGCTTGCCCACCGGGTCAGTGATGGACAGCACCGCCATAATTTTCGATGTGCCCAGCTCGCGTGCCCGAACTTCAACCAGCAGCCGCTGCCCCGGCGTCACGGCTAACGCAAAGCGGTCCACTTCGCCGGGTTTCGACAGACGTCCGTTGATCGTCACCGGAAGCGCCACGGGCGCTGCGAGTGGCTCCATCACTTCCGGGTGATCGCCAAGGTCGAACGGCAGTGGCAGCGCGGGGCTTCCTGGCAGCGACACGAACGCCACGCGGGCGTCCGGAGCCTCGTTTCGCAGATCGGCTTTCAGCGTCTGCGCGCCCAACGACACTTCGACCACTTCACCGCGCCTTCCGCCCAGCGGAAATATGTCGGTGGGATAGTCGTACACGCCCGTCTTCAGACGATAGAAATTCGCGGACTGCGCAGAGAATCGCGCGTCGTGAACCTCAACGTAGTAGTAGCCGTCGCCGGGAAACTTCAGATCCACGCGGGCATCCAGTCCCAGCCTTGGCGTGTCTTCGCTTTTGGCCAGTTCCTTACCGGCGGCATCGAAGACGCGGATAACTGGATCGATGGCCGAACCGATTCGCCGGCCCTCCACTTCGATCACGCGCCGCTCGCCCGCCTTGGCCTGGACGCGGTAGAAGTCGCGCTCCGCGCCGCGCAGCGTGCCGGTAACGGTGACCGCGCTTTCCGGAAGGCTTTGAGGGTTCTCAATCGAGTCGTTGCGATTGGGCAGCGCACCCATGGCCGCCTCGTCCTCCGTAAGCTCAGTAAAGTCGCCAATCGAAAAAAGCTGGACGTTCGAGATTCCATCGGCCGTCTCGACGCGAACGGGATACACGCCAGTGGCGGCATCGCTTTTGGGCTCCACCAGAAAGCTGGCGTAGCGTCCCTCGGCCATCGTGCCGGGCGGCTCTTCCGGTGACAGAGCCGTGAAACTGGCGGGCAATGTGGAGTGGATTCTTATGACTTCGGTAAGGTCGCGGCCTACCAGGGTCAGCTTGAACGGACGGCCCTTCTGGGCGCCGCGGGGCTTCAGATCGGTGACGGTGGGCGGAAGCGCCCATGCCATCGCAGCGCTGAAGAAGACGAGGGACAGTCTCATTGATCTCCTCCGGAAGCGGACTCAATCGGCACCGGAACAAATTCTTTCTTCAGGGAGCAGTCCGCCGGATCGTACAGCCGCACCTTGCCATCAAAGCCGCCGGTGGCCAGCGTCCTGCCGTCCGGCGCGAACGCCAGCGCGTAGATTCCGGCGCTGTGGCCGCTGCACGCGCAGTGCGCCTCACCCGTTTCCGCGTCGTACAAATTCACCTTCGGCGCGGCCCCGGCAACCGCGATCCACTTTCCGTCCGCCGACCAATCCAGCGCGGCGATCACGCCGTCCTGGCGCTCCAACTTTCGGACCAGTGTCGCGTCGTCACCCACTTTCAGATTTCGAGGCCGGTCCAGCATGTAGACGTAGGGGTATCGATCCTCCCCGCCGATAACGATGACGTCCTTCGACGGATGGCGGGCAATGGCGGACAGTTCCGTCTTCATGGCGTTGACGTTCTCCAGAAACTGGCCCTTCTCCGCATCGATCAGTTTTGCCGCGCGATCCCGGCCCACGCTGACGAAGCGCTTGCCATCTACGGCGAATACCGTCCCCAGTACCCAGTTCTCATGGTTGCCCAGCTTGTAGAGTTCCTTGCCCGTCGCCGTCTCAAACACATGGACGGTATTGTCCGTGCATCCCACCGCTACCTTCGATCCGTCGGCTGGCATCGACGCGCCGAATACAGTGTCCGCCGTCACTTCCGCAGTCCGAATCTGCTTTTCGCCCGCGAGGTCCCACCATTGCACTTCGCCGAATTGCGCCGGAGTGCCGCCGCCCGCAACCAGCATCTTGCCGTCCTTCGAGAAGGTCAGCGACAGAATGCGCTCCGCCTTGCCGGGCAGGCGGCTCGACAAGGTGTCGCCGGCCGCGTCCAGTGTGTGTATGAGAATTTCGCCATTGCCGCTGACGGCCAGCGTCTTTCCATTGGGAGAAAACCGCAGCGCGGTAAGAACCGGAGGCAGGCGGTAAATCGCGGGACCCGTCCGGCTCTCCATCGCCGGAGAATCGTCCTTCGCTCCGGCAAGAATCCAATCGCGGAACAACGCCACTTGATCCGGCGGAAGCGCGGGTTGTCCCAGCGGCATCGACGGCTTCATGTCGCCCGTCAGGTACTTCACCGAAAGGCTGTCGTCCGGCTTACCGGCGATGTAGGAAGGTCCCTTCTGGCCTCCGGCCCGAAAAGTATCGAAGCTGGTCAGGTCCAGACCGCTGGATTTCATTGCGGGCTGGTGGCACCCAGTGCAGCTTTTCTGAAGGATGGGGCGGATGTCGCGGAAAAAGCTGGGCTCCGCCGCCGTTGCGGGTAGGGTCGCCCCTACGCAACAAAGCGCAAGTGTGCGGAACCGCATAGTGCCTTGAATTATTTCACAGTAGATCGCGCGCGGGTACCCTCGTTTCATTCGGCTGGTATTCTATCGGCCACATGCTTCGATTTCTCGCGATGTGCCTTGCCGCCGCTGGCGCGTTTGCCGCCGCCGATCAGGACCGCGACGGGCTGGACGACCAGTTGGAGCAGCGCCTGCTGGAGCAGTTTGTTCCGCAATTCGAAACCAGCCGCAACGAGTGCGACATTGCGCCAGCCGAGTTTGTCAGGGACGTCGAGCACCCGGCGACGCAATTGCGTAACGGGACGATCTACGGTCAGGCGTTCCCCCGGCAATCGCGGGTTGAGCTGCATTACTACCATCTTTGGAATCGCGACTGTGGCCGCGCGGGCCATGCGCTGGATGCCGAGCATGTTTCCGCCCTTCTTGAAAACGCCGGCGGTAAGTGGAAGGCCCTCTACTGGTACGCGGCGGCCCACGAAGGTACGGCATGCGATGTCAGTAGCGGAGCCAAGGCGGGCGACGTCGCCGGAACAGATCGTGGACCGCAGGTGTGGATTTCCGAAGGCAAGCACGCGTCGTATCTCGATCCGGGAGCATGCAAGTGGGGATGCGGCGGCGACAAATGCAGCGCCGCGCAGCCACTGAAGATTGCTCGAATCGTCAATCTGGGTGAGCCCGGCGCGGCTTTGAACGGCTCCCGTTGGATCCACTCGCCACGCTGGCCGCTGGCGGCCAAGATGAAACCGGACTTCACGGACACTCTGGTCTGGCTGCTGGAAGAACGCAAGCGCGGCGGCGTGTACACGTTGAATGCCTACCTGCGGCCCACGCAAGGCGCGATGCTGGGCGGGGATTCGACACTCGACGCGCTGGACATCAGTGGACGCAAGACGGGCTATGCGCTGTCCACCGCCGGCGTCGCCACGGGCCGCGCGTTGGACCAGAGCGCGCGCAACGTCGGGAGCGCGCTGCGGATGGCAGCTTTGGGCACGGGCCGAAGTCTCGCGTTTGCGCAAAGTACGCCTGCGTACGACATCGTCATCCGGGGCGGACGGGTGATCGATCCCGATACGGGCCTGGACGCGGTCCGCCATCTGGGGATTCGCGACGGACGCATCGCGGTGGTCTCCGAGAAGCCACTGAACGGCGCGACGGTCATCGCGGCGGAGGGTCTGGTAGTCTCACCCGGCTTTATCGATCTTCACGCCCATGGCCAGACGAACGCGGCGAACGAGTATCAGGCGCACGATGGCGTGACGACGGCGCTGGAACTGGAAGTGGGCGTGCCTTCGGTGGAAGGTTATTTGAAGGAGCGTACGGGGAAGGCGATCCTGAATTTCGGCGCCAGCGCATCGCACGGGGCGGTGCGGACGTTGGCGATGCGAGAGTTTGCGGCGGACGCCGCCACCGGGCAGGGCTCCAGCATTCGCTGGACGGAACTTCTGATGAAGGGCCGGTACAAGGAACTGGCGGACGCCGAAGAATACACCAACCTGGGCGCGCTTCTGGAGCGTGGAATGCGCGAGGGCGCGTTGGGCATCGGGATGGCGCATCAGTATTATCCCGGCGCGACGCGCGAGGAAATCTACCGCGTTTTTGAAATGGCTGCCCGCTGGCGCGCGCCCATCTTCACTCATGTGCGTTCGATGGGAATCGACGCCATGCAGGAGGTAATCGCCAACGCGGCGGCGACTGGAGTCTCGCTGCACATCGTGCATGTCAACAGCATGAGCCTGGGTTCTCTCCCGGTGGTGCTGGACCTGATCGGCGCCGCGCGCCGCCGCGGCCTCGACATTACGACGGAGGCGTACCCTTACACCGCCGCGTCGACGTTTATCGAATCGACAATCTTCGATGGCGACTGGCAGAAGACACTGGGGATTTCGTATGGCGATCTGCAATGGCAGAATACGGGCGAGCGGCTGACGAAAGAATCGTTCGACCGTTACCGCGAATCCGGCGGCGTGGTCATCATGCACCTGATGAAGCCGGAATGGATCCGGCGCGCCATGGCTTCGCCCTTTGTGCTGGTGGCGTCCGACGGCATGCCCTACGCACCCGGAGCGCACCCGCGCAGCGCTGGAACGTTCTCCCGCGTGCTGGGCCTGTATGCGCGCGAGATGAAGGCGCTTCCGATGAAGGAGGCGTTGGCGAAGATGACCATCCTGCCCGCGCGGCGGCTGGAACCGGTTGCCCCGGCGATGAAGAACAAGGGACGCCTAAGCGTCGGCGCGGACGCCGACATTACGATCTTCGATGCGGAACGCGTACGCGATACGGCGACGTTCGAAAAAGGCCTAAGCTTCTCCGACGGCATCATCCATGTGCTGGTAAACGGCACAGCGGTGGTGCGCGACGGGAAGACCGTGAAGGATGTGTTTCCGGGACGCGCGGTAACGGGAACGCTCGGTCCGGGATAGGCAGTCTACGAAAGAAACCCCGCCTCGCGAAGACGGTGCAGCAGTTCCGCTTGCTGCGTATCGGACAGCGGCCGGCGCGGCGGAAGACACTCGCCGCTCTCGATTCCCGACCATCCCAGGATTCGCTTGATCGCGGGAAACAGCGGGTAATCCAGCACGATAGAAATCAGGTGGTTCACGCGGTCCTGCGCCCGCTTCGCCCGCGCCCAGTCGCCTTCGCGGGTGGCGTTGTACAGGTCAACGAAAAGCCCCGGCGCAATGTTGTAGAAGGATCCGATGCCGCCGCTTGCGCCCATCAGCAGCCCGGCGGCCAAGACCTCGTCCCGGCCGTTGAAGACGGTATTTCCGTCGTGGACCAGGCGCGACAGAGTATAAAGATCGAACCCGGTGAATTTCACGCCCGCGACGTTGGGGATCGTGCACAGCTCCGCGATCTGCGCGTAAGTGGTGATGGCGGGCGCCACTTCCGGGAAGAAGTAGACAAATAGCGGAAGCGCCGTCGCCGCGGCAAGTTCCTCGTAGTAGAACCGGATCTCGGCGAAGCTGAATGGGCCGGGCGGCGCGATGCTGGAAATGCCATGAGCGCCTACGGACTCCGCATGGCGGGCGAGATCGACGGCCTGGTCTGTCGTCGCCGCGCCCACATGGACGATGGCGAAGCGTCCGGCCGGCGTGTGCTGAACCGCCACTTCCACCAGACGCCTGCGCAGTCCGGCCTCTAGAAGCAGCCCCTCGCCAGTGGTTCCGCCGATATAAACGCCATGGCAACCGGCATCGTAGACGCGCTGGCAGAGAGCGATGAGCGCGCCTTCATCCAACCGGGGGCCGTCAGCCAGCGGAGTGACTAAGGCGGGCAGCACGCCGGCAGGAGAGGAAGCCATGCGCCCGCTAGTGTAACGCACTGCCTTCATTGATCTTACGAAGTAGTGCAAACTTTCGTACTAGTAGCGAGCCAGGGCTACTAAGGACTACAGATTCTATCGTGAGAGAGGTCCGGCGCGATACCACTAATTCAGGTGGGAAAACGCAGTTTAGTAATGGTTGCGGCAGTCATCGCCGCGACCGGATTGGTCTGGCGGGCGCGCAGCCAGAAATTGACGCTCGCGGCCCGGGTTCCCCAGACGACCGCTTCCCTGACGACGACCGGGGAATCGCGCCGTCCGGTATACCGTCATTCCGTTCTACCGGGTGGCGTGCGATCCCCTGAAGAGCTGCGGAACCGGCTGGCCGCCGACGATGTCGCCCGCGCGCACTACCGCCGGATTCCCGTGGCGGAACTTCAGCCTGTCAATCTCGAACAGGCGAAATCGGCTTACGTGTCCTACCGCCGGGACGAGCGAATTTACTGGACCGCCAGCAAGGTTCCGCTACAACAGGGCGAACTGGTGCTTACCAACGGCAAAGATACCGTTCGGGGACGTTGTGGAAACCAGGTGTCCGATGTACCGCAGACACCCGTGGCGAAGTCCGATCCCCCGGTCTCCGATTTCGAAATTCCAGATTTTCCCCCAATCCCCGGCCAACTAATCCTGCCGGAGCTGACGTGGCCCGGCCCTCCCGGACATCAGCTTGGATCGCTACCACTGGTGGCCTCCGCATCGATACCTGTCGAGCAAAAAGCTGGTGCTGGCTTTGTTCCCGTGATCGGTGGCGGCGGTTTCGGCGCGGGCGCAGTTAGCGGCAGCTCGGGCGGCAGCGCAGGATCGGCGGGGGGTGCCGCACTCGGCGGCGGTCTCGTTAGTGGCGGCGGCGATGGAGAAAGCGGCGGAGACTCCGGCGGAGGCTCTTCCGGCGGTTCCGCTGGCGGGTCCGGCGGCGATGGCGGCGCGGGTGGTGGAACTGGTGAAGGCGGCGGCAATCCCGCACCTGGACCGGGCGGCACTCCTGGGGGTTCAGGGGGCGGCGGCGGTCCGCTCGTGACGCCGGGTCCCGGGCCCAATCCAAATCCTAATCCTGACCCTGGACCCAATCCCAGCCCGCGTCCAGCTCCCGGTCTTCTGCTTCCACCCGTTGGTGGCGGCAACCCCGAGGACGATACGCCGCCCGGCCCCGGATTGCCTCCAGGCGGACCTCCTCCTCCTGGCGGGCTACCGCCGGGAGACCCCGGCACCCCGGAAGCCGAAACGCCCGAACCGTCGACCCTCGGCCTGATCGGTGTCAGCCTGGGCATCCTGATCGCGACGCGGCGGC
This sequence comes from Bryobacteraceae bacterium, assembly GCA_041746955.1. GTDB lineage: Bacteria > Acidobacteriota > Terriglobia > Bryobacterales > Bryobacteraceae > JAPKYZ01. The sequence continues at coordinate 4,589 of JBGTFZ010000081.1, read as the reverse complement.
GCAACCGGTAGCTGGCCACCGGCGGCCCCTATACTAGAGGGTTCGCATGCGTGCCTTTCTACAGTGCATTCAGCCTTCGTGCGGTGCACAATACCCAGTTACCGGCGTCATCTATCAGTGCCCGAAATGCCTGGGTCTGCTGGAATGCGTGTATGAAGGGGACCCTGGAAATCCGTGGGATCTGAAGCGCATTTTCCGGGAGCGCCGGATGTCGAACGATCCTATCGACACCAGCGGAGTCTGGCGTTACCGGGAGCTGTTTCCCTTTCTCGACGACGCATCGCACATCGTCACGCTTCGGGAAGGAAATACGCCGGTGCTGGACGCTCCGCGCGCCGCCGAATACGCCGGGCTGGGCAAGCTGTCATTCAAGCATCAGGGTTTTAACCCCACCGGATCGTTCAAGGACAACGGAATGACGGCCGGGGCATCACAGGCGGTGCGCCTGGGAATGAAACGGGTGGCCTGCGTCTCCACCGGCAACACGTCGGCGTCGATGGCGGCCTACGCAAGCTCGGCAGGCCTGGAGCCGATCATCTTTATCCCCCACGGCAACATCGCCTATGGCAAGCTTGGGCAGGCGCTGGACTATGGCGCCCGCACGCTTCAGGTAGAGGCGAACTTCGACCAGATTCTCGCCCTGGTCCGGGAGCTGGCCGACCGGTTGGGCATCTATCTTCTGAACTCCATCAACCCGTTCCGGATCGAGGGCCAGAAGTCGATCGTCATCGAAATGCTGGATCAGTTGGATTGGGAAGTGCCGGATTGGATCGTGCTGCCCGGCGGGAATCTCGGCAACGTGTCCGCGTTCGGCAAGACGCTTGGCGAGTTGAAGCGGTGGGGATTTATCGACAAGGAACCGCGGCTGGCCGTCGTACAGGCGGAGGGCTCGCGGCCTTTTTACGACTACATGCGGGACCGAAAGGCTTTCCTCGCGAACACGCACCCGGAAACGCTGGCCACCGCAATCAAGATCGGCGACCCGGTTTCCTGGCCCAAAGCGGAGCGGGAAGTTACACGAACCGGCGGCACGGTGGAGTTCGCAACGGAGCGGGAAATCGCCGACGCGAAGGCGGTGGTGGGGCTATGCGGAATCGGTTGCGAGCCCGCATCCGCCGCGTCGCTGGCGGGCACGCGAAAGCTAGTGGCGGCGGGTACGATCACACCGGGTCAATCGGTGGTGGCGGTGCTAACCGGCAACGTCCTGAAAGATCCCGACTATATCTACCGCTATCACACAGGACAACTAAAGGCTCCGGACGGAAGTGGCATCGCGCCCGCTTTCGGGAATGAGCCCGTAGTGGTCCCCAACGATCCAGACAGGATCGCCGGTTTGCTGTCTAAGTAGGGGAATCCGCTTAGTAGCGGGGTCCGCGTTCCCGGCGTGGGCCGCGGTCGCCGCCGCCACCGCCCTGCGCCATAGGCCGGGCTTCGTTCACCACCAGCGCGCGCCCCAGCAGATCCTGGCCATTACACGAGTTCACTAACTTTTCACCCTGCACGGCGTCACCCACTTCGGCAAAGCCAAACCCGCGGGACTTGCCCGTGAACTTGTCCCGCATCACCTGAATGTTATCCGGCGTTACGCCGGCCGACGCGAACATTGATTGCAGGTCGTCTTCTGTTGCGGCAAACGGCAGGTTTCCAATAAACAGTCTCATACTCCCCTCAACTTTCTGCAGGAGACTGGATCTCCAGCGGACGCGGAACTGGAAGACCGAATCAGCCCCCGAAGAGAAGCGAGGCTCCAGACACGTTCGCCTGAGTATTACACAACATTTTTCAGTACGCCAGGGGGTAAGTCGTAGACGGCAAGGGCCTGTCACCGGGGCGTAATCAGCCCGCCCAGCTTCCCGCTCTCGCCCGCGGAATGTCGACTAAAACGTGTGGAATAGGCTTCCAGATACTTCAATCCGGCGCCCGTGTTATAGATCACGATGCGTTCGTCTGGCTTCAGAAATCCGGACGCCAGCAGATGTTTCAGTGCCGCCAGACACGCGGCGCCCTCCGGAGCGATAAACGGCCCGTCCAGCGCCGCCAGCTCCAGCCCGGCGTCTAGAGACTCCTCATCCGATACGGCGATCGCGGTTCCGTTCGATTCCCGGACCGCGCGCAGCACCAGGAAATCGCCCAGCGGTTTGGGCACCCGAAGGCCGCTTGACACCGTCCGGGCGTTGGCGAAAAATTCGCTGCGTTCCGCACCCTGCTGGAACGCACGTACGACGGGCTGGCATCCCTCTGCCTGCACGGCGATCATCTTCGGCCGCTCCGGCCCAATCCAGCCGAGCGCCTCCATCTCCTCAAACGCCTTCCACATCCCGATCAGCCCCACGCCGCCGCCCGTCGGATAGAAGATCGCGTCCGGCAGCTTCCAATCCATCTGCTCCGCCAGTTCGTAGCCCATGGTCTTCTTGCCTTCGACGCGATACGGCTCCTTCAGCGTGGAGACGTCGAACCAGCCCTCGGCATCCTTGCGTTCGGCGACGATGCGGGCACAGTCGGAGATCAAGCCATCGACAAGGGTGACGTGCGCGCCGGCGGCCATGCACTCGATATAGTTCGCCTGCGGAACGTCGCGTGGCATGAAGATGTGGCTCTCCATTCCGGCGGCTGCGGCATAGGCTGCCATGGCGCTGGCGGCGTTGCCTGCGGAAGGAATCGCAACCTTCCGGATGCCGAGTTCCTTCGCCATCGAGACGGCGCAGGAGAGTCCGCGGGCTTTGAACGATGCGGTGGGGTTGAAGCCTTCGTCCTTGATCCAGAGGTCGGTGCAGCCGAGGCGTTCGGCCAGCCGCCCGGACCGCGCAAGCGGCGTCATCCCCTCGCCAAGCGAGACGATGGACCTCGGATTACGGACGGGAAGAACTGGCGCGTACCGCCAGATCGTCGGCGGAGCGGAGGCAAGCGCGTCCCGGCTCCACGAGCGGCGCGCAAGATCGAGGTCGTACCGGACCAGCAGCGGATGTCCGGCTTCGGAGAGATTCCAGATCCGGCCGGCTTCGTAGCGCTGGCCGGTGACGCTGCATTCCAGGTGGGAGACGGTGGTCATGCGGAATCCTTTTCATCGGTGACGAAATGGATTCCGCTCATCGCATCATTGTAGCTGCGCCGTGTCAGAATCGAGCGGTGATCAGGCGTGGCTTTGCCTTTAGCCACGCAGACTGGGCAGCAGCATTCATCCCCTAGACTAGCTGTTGGAGGAAATGTGAACAAATTTCTAGTGCAGAGTTTGATTTGCGCGTTTGCCCTCGCCGGCGTAGCGAAGGGTGGCGCGATCACGTTGACGAATCATGGATTCGAGGCGGGTCTGACCGGATGGACGGCAATTGGAGGTGTTCAAGCCACGGGAAAGCAGTTCGTGGATACGCGCACCGCAGACGTATGGGATGTCTATCCTTTTCAATCGACCATGGGCACGCTGTTTGCCGATGGAGTGCCGCCGCAGCAACTCGACTCCTTTTTCGGTCTGGCCGCAGGCACCCTCGAAGCTACCAGCCAGGCATTCTCGACTTTTCGGCTTTTTCAGGGATCGGGAATTTACCAGGACTTCAGTGGCGCGGCCGGCGATACGGTGACCATGGCTTGGTCATACGTGGCCGTCGATGTCCCGTCCAGAAACGATCCAGCCTTCGCGATTTTTGTGGGGCCGGACGGCTCCTCAACTATTCGAACCCTCGCAACCGTGGGTGGGGCCGGTGTCGAGGTTGGCCCGGCGGGCCATGCTCCCTGGCAAGAGGTGACTTTCACTTTGCAGGAGTCCGGAACGCATCGCCTGGGATTCGCTGTGACGAACAGCTTAGATTCACGGCACGATCCGTACTTGTTGTTAGACGATCAACCCGGTACGTCGGCAATACCTGGTCTCTTTCACACGTCTCCGATTCAGCCGGACGAACAGAGCGGAAGTACCTACAAGTTTCACAATCCGGCACAGGCCGCCTGGTTGGAAGTCCCGACCGCTCGCACCCTCATCTATGAAGTTGCCGGTGAGGACGCCTTTTTCAACGCCTTCAACACTCCGCCTAGGGAGTCTGGATTCGGCGACTTATTGTTTACCGACCTAACGAACCGCACTGCATTTACGATCCCGTCCGGCACTACGGTGTCCCTTGGAGAGTTGCAAGTGCAGAAGTTTCGAATTTCAGGGATTCCTGCGCACCCTAAAAACATCGCGGGAGTCCCCCAACAAGGACTGCCATTGCTCTTTGCATTCGATGGCGACCCGAGGCTGCTGACGATCACCGCCGTCCCGGAACCGTCCAGCCTCGCGATGATGGGCATCGCGGCGGCGCTGGGGATCGCTCGACTACGCCGAAAACGCTACGCCGCGCACTCGCCGCGGCCCAGCTCCAGCGAGTAGTCCACGTCATCGCCCCAGTCGCGATACATTTCCGGAGCCAGATCCACCGGCTTCGCCAAGCTCATGGGACCATTGAAGCTTCGCCGTGTCAGACTCGCGCGGTGATCAAGCGTGGCTTTGCCTTTAGCCACGCAGACGGGGCAGCAGCATTCATCCCCTAGACTAGCTGTTGGAGGAAATGTGAACACGTTTCTAGTGCAGAGTTTGATTTGCGCGTTTGCCCTCGCCG
>JBGTFZ010000080.1:0-9101 GCA_041746955.1 Bryobacteraceae bacterium | reverse complement strand
AGCAGTGCTGGTGTTCTATATCAACCATCTCGATTGGGAACTGACGAAGACCGAGAAGGTGTTCAATCCCACCGTTGAGGTTCCGGCCAGTTAACGAATGCTCGACGACCAACTTTCTCAGCTGAAGTCGCTTGCGCGAAGCAGGATTGAGGCGGCGGAATCTCCCGAGGCGCTTGAGGCCGTTCGGATTGATGTGCTTGGCCGGAAGGGCTCGCTGACGCAAATCAGCAAGGATATGGGCAAGCTCTCTCCGGAGGAGCGCGCCAGTACCGGCAAATTACTAAACGGAGCCAAACAGGAGCTGGAAGGCGCATTCGAAACGAAGAAAGCGCGCTTCGAGGCTGGGGCCTTGTCGTTGAAGCTCGACTCCGAATGGATAGATCTGACGCTTCCGGCCCCGGGTACGCGGCCGGGGAGCCTGCATCCGCTCACGCAGATTCAACATGAAATAGAAGACGTCTTCAACTCCATGGGATTCTCAATTTTGGGCGGACCGGAAGTGGAATCCGAGTACAACAACTTCGATGCCTTGAATATCCCTCCAGACCATCCGGCCCGGGACATGCAGGATACGTTCTGGCTGGAAGACGGCCATCTGCTTCGCACGCATACCTCGCCGGTTCAGATTCGCGGCATGAAGGCGCTGCCCTTGCCGGTGCGGATGATCGCGCCGGGGCGAGTGTTTCGAAACGAAGAAGTGGACGCCAGTCACGAGCACACTTTCTACCAGTTGGAAGGCATGATGATCGACCGCAACGTCTCGATCGCCAACCTGACCTACTTCATGAAGACGCTGCTGGCGCGGATTTTCCGCCGCGACGACGTGACGGTTCGTTTGAGGCCGGGATACTTTCCCTTCGTCGAGCCGGGCTTTGAGCTCGACATTCAATGCATGGTCTGCGGCGGCCCCGGCTGCGCGGTTTGCAAGCAGTCCGGATGGGTGGAACTGCTTCCCTGCGGCCTGGTTCACCCCAACGTCCTGCGGTGCGGCGGCATCAACCCGGAAGAGTGGGGCGGCTTCGCCTTCGGCCTTGGACTGACGCGCCTGGTGATGATGCGCTACGCCATCGACGATATTCGCTGGATCAATTCCGGCGACCTGCGATTTCTGAGGCAGTTCTAGGCCCATGAAATTTTCCTATCGTTGGCTGGCGGAACTGGTTCCCGCGCTCACCGCCGACGCAATTGAAGTTGGCCGCCAGATCACGATGAAGACTGCGGAGTGCGAGGGCGTCGAAACGCATGCCGCCCATCTGGACGATTGCTGCGTCGCCCGCGTGCTTGAAGTGGAGCCGATTCCCGGCAGCCCCAACGTCAAGACGCTTACCGACACCGGCCGCTACGGCGTTCGTACTGTCGTTTGCGGCGCGCCCAACTGCCGTCCGGGATTGCTGACCGCATACTGGCCGCTGGGTAAGAAGACCATCGCCGGAATCGAAAGCGACGGCATGCTATGCGCGGGCGACGAATTGGGCGTCAACCGCCACCACGATCTGATCGTCGAGTTCGAAGCCGTCGAGCCTGGGCAGCCCCTTCCCGGATTGGTTCCCGACGCGGTGATCGAGATCGACAACAAGTCCCTGACGCACCGGCCGGATCTCTGGGGCCACGTGGGAATGGCGAGGGAAGTGGCCGCGCACTTCGGTATCGCTCTGCACTACCCAGCGGACCTTTCCGTTTTGCCGCAGGGCCCGCCGCTGGTGCATGTCTCGATCGAGAATCTCGATCTATGCCCACGATTCAGTGCCGTGATGTTCGAAAACGTCAAGGTGGGTCCGTCGCCGCTATGGCTGCAATACCGGCTGCAAGCGGCCGGAATCAACCCGATCAACAATATCGTCGACATCACGACTTGGGTGATGGCGGAACTGCCGCAGCCCCTGCACGCCTTCGATGCGGATCGCGTCGTGGGCCAACGCTTGATCGCCCGCGCGGCGAAAGACGGCGAGACGATGACCGCGCTAAATGGCGAAACGTATCAGTTGGACCCCTCGATGATTGTCGTCGCGGGAACGGATCAGGTTCTGGGCATCGCGGGCATCATGGGCGGACAGGCCTCCATGATTCACGACGGAAGCACGCGAATCATTTTCGAGGCGGCGAATTGGCACCCGGCCTCGGTCCGGAGAACATCGGTGAAGCTGAAGCTGCGCACCGATGCGTCCATGCGGTTCGAGAAGGCTCTGGACCCGGAGAATACAATACGTGGTCTCGCCCGGGCAATTCAGTTGATGCGGCTTTGCTGTCCCGGGGCAAAGCTGGTGGGCGGGCTGGCGGACATCTACCGGCCACTGATTGCGCCCGATCCGATCGATCTACCGTTGGACTGGCTGGCTGCGAAACTGGGAACGACGATCGACGCGGAAACGGCCGCCGGGATTCTCTTATCGCTGGGGTTCGGCGTTGCCGTCCATCCGGGGCGGCTGGTGGTGACCGTGCCGTCCTGGCGCGCGACGAAAGACGTCTCCGTGAAGGAAGACTTGGTTGAGGAAGTGGGCCGCATGATCGGATACGGGTCAATCGCGCCGCAGCCGCCGTTGATGGCGGTAACGCCTGCGCAGCCGAACCTGCTCCGCAAGTTTCAGAACTCAACGCGGCGGACACTGGTGGATCTCGGCTTCGACGAGGTTCACAACTATTCGTTCGTCAGCGACGCGGAGGCCCACCGTTTCGGGTTCCCATTGGAGCGGCACCTGCGCGTAAGAAACCCGATTTCAGAAGATCAGGCGCTGCTGCGCGTATCGCTGATCCCGAAGCTGCATCTGAACATTGAGGAGAATCGCAAACACCTGGAGACGTTCCGGCTGTTCGAAATTGGGCAGGAGATTCACCCGCGTTCCGGCGAGCTGCCGGACGAGATTCCTCATCTTGCCGCGGCAGTTTTCGCGCGGGATGACGGCGCCGCCGGGCTGGCGGAATTGAAGCGGGCCGCGTCGGCCTTGATGCCGGGGGTTGAGTTTCAGCAGGCGTCCGATCCGCGCGTCTTCGAACATCCGGCGCGCATCGCCAACGTGTCCTGGCAGGATCGGCGAATCGGACGGCTCTTCGAATTTCATCCCAGCTTCGTCGAACAGGGACGGGCAGCGGCGCTGGACATTGACCTGCGCCTGCTGCAGGAGACGGCGGCGGCGGTCGAGAAACGATATTCACCAGTCGGGCGATTCCCGTCGAGCTCCTTCGATCTCGCGGTCGTCGTTCCGCCGCGCACTTCCGCCGGAGATGTTGCGCGTGAGCTTCCTGGCGCTGAATTTCGTGAGGACTTCCATTTGCCCGATGGCCGGCGCAGCCTGCTGTTCCGCGTCACGTTGTCCGCACCCAGCCGCACGCTAACCGGGGACGAAATTGCGAATGCCCGGAAGGCGGCGATCGACCGGCTGCGGTCCAAAGGCTACGACCTCCGCGACTGAAACGCGCTGCGTGCGTCCCCCGGCGCGAATGTTGTAGTCTCAGAAACGCAAAGGTGCGCCTATGAAAATCTCTGTCCGGATTAACGGAAGCAGCCGTGAGGATGAAGTCGAACCGCGCCTGCTGCTGATTCATTATCTGCGCGAAGTCGCCGGCCTCACCGGATCGCATATCGGCTGCGAAACATCGATATGCGGCGCCTGCACGGTGATGTTGGAAGACAAGGCAGTCAAGTCTTGTGCGATGTTCGCCGTTCAGGCCGATGGCCGGGAGATCACGACGATCGAAGGCTTGGCCAGCAATGGAAGCTTTCATCCCGTGCAGGAAGCGTTTTGGAACGAGCACGGGCTGCAATGCGGCTTCTGCACTCCGGGGATGATCATTGCGGTGAAGCAGCTGCTAGACCGGAATCCTAATCCTACGGATGAAGAAATCCGGCACGGCATCGAAGGCAATGTGTGCCGGTGCACCGGCTACCAGCACATCGTCAATGCGGCGAAGGCCGCGGCAAAGGTCTAAGGGAGGCGGCGCATGGCAACGACAACCGTAGCGAAAACAGAAAAGCTCGTCGGAAAGCGAATCCGCCGTCGAGAAGATCCACGGCTGATCACCGGAACTGCGACCTATGTAGACGACATCAAGCTACCGGGAATGCTGCACGCGATGATCGTGCGCAGCCCGTACGGCGCGGCCAGGATCAAAGGCATTGATACGTCGGCTGCGTCGAAGCTGCCCGGCGTCACCGCCGTCTACGTGGGCAAGGATGTCGTGGACGTGGGCCCGGTTCCTTGCGGCGCATCGCTTCCGGGGTTGAAGGTTCCCCACCATCACATCCTGGCGCAGGACCGCGTGTACTTTGTCGGGCATCCCGTCGCGGTTGTGATCGCCAGCGACAAATACATCGCAAAAGACGCGGCGGATCTGGTTGAGATTGACTACGAGCCGCTTCCCGCCGTCACCGATCCGGAGAAGGCGATGACTGCCGGCGCGCCCGCCGTGCATCCGGAGTGGCCGGATAATCTCGCATTCACGTACCACCAGGATGGCGGCGACGCCGACAAAGCGTTTGCGGAAGCCGACGTCGTCGTGAAGCAGCGAATCACGTCGCAGCGGCTGATCCCGACGGCGATGGAATGCCGCGGCGTAGTCGCCGACTACAGCACCGGCGACAAGGCGCTGACCATTTATTCGTCCACGCAGATACCTCACCTGTTGCGCACGCTGCTGGCGCTGATGCTAAGCCAGCCGGAAAACAAACTGCGCGTCGTGGCGCCGGAGGTGGGCGGCGGGTTCGGATCGAAGCTGAACGTCTATGCCGAAGAGGCGCTGATGGGTTGGGCGGCGATGCGGATCGGCAAGCCCGTGAAGTGGATTGAATCGCGCCGCGAGAATTACATGTGCACGATCCATGGGCGCGGGCACGTGGACTACTACGAGATTGCCGCGAAGAAAGACGGAACGATCCTCGGCCTGAAGGTGAAAATCATTCAGGACCTTGGCGCGTATCATCAGTTGCTGACGCCTGCCATCCCGACGCTTAGCGTGCTGATGCTGCCAGGGCTCTACAAGTTCCAGAACGTCAAGGCGGAGATCGCTGGCGTCTTCACCAACGCCGTTCCCACCGACGCCTATCGCGGCGCGGGACGACCGGAGGCAACGCACGGCATCGAACGCATCGTGGACATGCTGGCCGTCGAATTGAAGATGGACCCGGTGGAGATCCGCACGAAGAACTTCATCGGCAACGACGAGTTTCCGTTCAAGACCGCCACGGGTCTGGAGTACGATTCCGGCAACTATGCTTTGCCCTTGAAGAAGGCGATGGAGATCATCGACTACGCCGGCGCCCGCCGTGAGCAGGCCGAGGCGCGGAAGCAGGGCCGCCTCGTAGGCATCGGAATTTCCACCTACGGAGAAATCTGTGCTTTCGGACCCTCGCCGGCCACGCCCGCGGGTGGCTGGGAGAGCGCGCTGGTTGAAGTGGATCCTACCGGCAAGGTGACGGTCTACACCGGCTCCTGCCATCATGGCCAGGGTGAAGAGACGACGTTCGCGCAAATTGCCGCCGACGAACTCGGCGTCTCGATTGAAGATGTCGTCGTTGGACGCGGCGACACCTCGCGCATTCCCTATGGCATCGGCACGTTCGGCTCGCGCGGGACGGCCGTCGGCGGACCGGCGCTCTACTACGCGCTGCAGCAGTTGAAGGAGAAGATCAAGAAGTTCGGCGCGATGATGCTGGATTCGCCTGAGGTGGAATTCGCCAACGGCGAGTGTGTCTGCACCAAGTCCGGCAAGACCGTCGGCCTGGGCGCCATCGCCGGCGCAAGTTACCGCGCGATGAAACTTCCGGCGGGCGAGACACCGGGACTTTCGGTCACCTACTTCTGGGAGCCGCCCAATTTTGCTTTCCCGTTTGGAGCGCACATCGCCATCACCGAAGTGGATCGCGACACGGGCCACGTTTCAGTGAAGCGCTATGTCTGTGTGGACGATTGCGGCAACATCATCAATCCGCTGCTGGTGGATGGCCAGGTACACGGCGGCGTGGCGCAGGGTCTGGGACAGGCGCTGTACGAGCATGCCATCTACGATGACAACGGCCAACTGCTGTCGGGCGAGCTGATGGACTATGCGGTTCCCCGGTCCACGATGATGCCGTGGGTGGAATCCAGCCACACGGTGACGCCGTCGCCCGTCAATCCGCTGGGAGTGAAAGGCGTGGGCGAAGCGGGAACCATCGGCTGCTCACCCGCCGTCGTAAATTCCGTGGTGGACGCGCTCAGCACGCTGGGCGTCAAGCATCTGGACATGCCACTTACTTCCGAAAAAATATGGCGGACAATCAACGGGAGCGCGAACTAGCCATGATCACGCAGGAATTCAACTACTCGCGGCCCGGCTCGCTGGCCGAGGCTTTGAAGCTGATCGCAGACGGCGGCAAGCCGCTGGCGGGCGGGATGAGTCTGGTGCCAATGATGAAGCTGCGGCTGGCCGTGCCGGAACATCTGGTTGACCTTGGCCGGATCGCGGACCTGGCCACGATAACCGAAGACGGCGGCAAGATCCGCATCGGCGCGATGGTGACGTACTATGCCATCGAGTCGTCCCCACTACTGGCCGCGAAGTGCCCACTAATGGTGACTGCGGTACACCAGATCGGTGATGTGCAGGTGCGCAACGTGGGAACCATCGGCGGATCGATCGCGCACGCCGATCCGGCTGCCGATTGGCCGGCGAGTCTGCTGGCATTGGAAGCCATCGTGCACATTCAATCGGCTGGCGGAACGCGCGACGTTCCGATGGAAGAGTTTCTGGTGGACACATTCACCACCGCGCTGGAGCCGGGTGAGCTGCTGGCGGCAATCAGCGTCAACGCCGATCCGGCGGGCGCGGGTTCGTCGTACCAGAAGCTTGTTCAGCCCGCATCCGGATTCGCGATCGTCGGCGCGGCGGCGCATGTGGTTCGAGGCGGCGGCACGGTGACAAAGTGCCGCATCGGCATCACGGGCGTGTCGGGCAGCGCCTTTCGAGCGAAGGAAGCCGAGGCCGCAATCGAGGCGGGCAAGACTCCAGCGGAGGCGGTGAAAGGAATCGCTTCGGGCGTCGATGCCAACTCCGACATCCACGCGTCGGCGGAGTACCGGAAGGCGATGGCGGAAGTCTATGCGCGGCGCGCGCTGGAGTCCGCGCTCGCGTGAAGGTTTCCGGCTCCTACACTTTGCCCGTAGCGGCGGAAACCGCCTACGCGTCTTTGCAGGACCCGGCTCTGCTGGCCCAATGCATGCCGGGCTGTGAGAGCCTCGACAAGATTGGCCCGGACGAGTACGCCATGAAGATGAAGATGGCGCTGGCGGCCGTCTCGGGCCTGTTTGATGGAAAGATCCGCATCGAGAATTCCAAGCCGCCGTCGAGCTTTACGTTGATCGTCGAAGGCCACGGAAAGATCGGCCATATGAAGGGCACCGGCGACGTCACGCTGAATCCGCAGGGCGAGTCCTCGACAGAAGTGCTCTATGAGGGCGATGTACAGGTGGGCGGGACGATCGCCGCCGTAGGCTCGCGCTTGGTTGACTCGACGTCGAAGCTGATGATCAAGCGGTTCTTCGAAAAGTTCGCGACGCTGGTGAGGTGATGGGGCCTGCAAACGGAACATGCATCCTATGCGGGGGCACTGCTGAAAGTTGGTTCATTGGCGATGGCCGAGACACTCACTTCAATTGCGGCGTTTGCGGGGAGTTTTCTGTTTCCGACATTTTCAGGGAAGATCATCTTAACGGCTTGGACCAGCGAAGTCGCGCCGCCCTGTCGGCGGCCACGAGGCAAAGTGCCCAGCCGCTTCGGCTGGATTCAAAGAACTGGGAAGCCTACCGCGACGCCCACCTGAACGTCCCCGTCGCGACGAAGGTCGAGAAGCTGCGGGAAGAGATCCGCCGGGGTTCGGCGTCCCCCGGGCAGTTTGTGCCCTTCGAACCTGCGCGCTGGTATCCGCTTGTTGATGCTGTTGATGATGTCGAGTGCCGCTTCATTGCAGATAATTTGTTGGAACAGAAATTGGCTGAAGAGCGCACGAAAGTGCAAGAAGGCACCAGCCAGATTCGCTTGACAGCCCAAGGTTGGGAGAAGTCGGAAAAGCTACGTGCAGCGTCGCAGACGACGGCCTTCGTCGCGCTGTGGTTTGACGAGGCTCTCTCGGAACCATTCAACCTAGGCTTCAAACTCGCCATTCAAGACGACTGCGGATTCACCAAAGCCATCCGTATCGACCGAGAGCATTTTCCGGAGCGCATTGACGACCGAATCGAAGGGGAAATTCGCCAGTGCCGGTTCCTTGTGGCGGATTTCACTGGCCATCGCGGCGGCGTGTACTTCGAGGCGGGGTTCGCACTAGGGCTGGGCAAGCCGGTTATCTGGACATGCCGGAAGGATCATTTCAATAATGCCCACTTCGATACCAACCACTATCCTCACGTGCTCTGGGAGACGCCCGAAGACCTCCGGGAAAAACTGACCGCCCGCATTCGCGCGCTCATCCCTGGAGCGAAGCTGAGCGGCTAGCTGTCCGAGCCTGAGAACGCCTTCTTCATCTCTTCCTCGTTCGGCTCGCCCACCTGCTGGCTGATCTCCCATACGTGCCCCGACGGATCGACCAGTTGGCCGTAGATCGCGCCCCAGAACTGCTTCGCCAGTGCAAATTTCACCGTCGCGCCGGCCGCCACCGCGCGATCCCACGCCTTCTGCGCATCGTCCGTGTAGATGTTCAAATACACGGCCGTGCCACCGGAAGTAAGGGGGCTGACCGCGCCCATCTCCGGATACTCGTCGTGCATCATCACCTTCGAATCGCCGATCTGCATGACGGCGTGCATGACGCGGCCCTGCGGGTCGTGCCGGATGTTGATCGCGTCGGCGCCAAAGGCCATGCGGTAAAACTCGATGGTCTTTTCGCAGTCTTTGACGGTCAGATGCGGCGTCACCGTATGGTAGCCGGGGGGCACGGCAGGCATGGGCATGGGATTTCCTCCGCCCTAAATCATAGCTCCGCCGCGGGCGGCTGCCAACCGAACGCCGGGAACTCGGCGATGGCGACAGAGCCGAGTCTCCCGTAGACGGGCCGGCCCATTTCCGTTGCATGCAACGCCGTCACCTTCGCCCCGTCCTGCTGACGCGAATCCTCCCACGCACGGCGGATGATC
>JBGTFZ010000079.1:0-32731 GCA_041746955.1 Bryobacteraceae bacterium | reverse complement strand
ACAGCGCTGAGCGCGTCCAGAGACGGACTCCCTGCCCTGCAGAAAGTCCGCATCTCGACTCACTAGGTCTTCTCTTCCAGCAACCCACCTGCATCTGCGTAGCGCCACCCCGGCGACACGAGCAATTGGTGGGCCTGGGTAGATTTGAACTACCGGCCTCACCCTTATCAGGGGTGCGCTCTGACCAGCTGAGCTACAGGCCCGGTCATCACTGGTGGGTCTGGCCGAGCTTGAACTGGTGGAGCTGATCGGGATCGAACCGACGACCTCCTGAATGCAAATCAGGCGCTCTCCCAGCTGAGCTACAGCCCCGCTACTCGTGCGCGGCAGACGGACCAGACAGTCCGGCCGCAGCTTCTTCAGTCACTGGAGTTGAATGCAAATGTGCTGTCTAAATAAATAGCCTTTGTTCGAGGCCGGTTGGATGCCTGGTCCGGAACCAGTCCGGACCTACCGTAAAGAGTTATCCGCTTGTCAAAAGAGGAAAGCGACGATCTGAAGTGGAACGACTGCCATACGCTTGCGCATATAACTCCACCCACGTTCTCTTTTTGAAAGGAGGTGATCCAGCCGCAGGTTCTCCTACGGCTACCTTGTTACGACTTCACCCCAATCGCGGACCACACCTTGGGCCGCTGCCTCCCCTTACGGGGTCAGCCCACGGACTTCTGGTGCAAACCACTTTCGTGATGTGACGGGCGGTGTGTACAAGGCCCGGGAACGTATTCACGGCGCCGTGCTGATGCGCCATTACTAGCGATTCCAGCTTCATGCAGGCGAGTTGCAGCCTGCAATCCGAACTGAGGACGGCTTTTTGGGATTAGCTTCACCTCGCGGCTTTGCGACCCTCTGTACCGCCCATTGTAGCACGTGTGTAGCCCTAGACATAAAGGCCACGCGGACTTGACGTCATCCCCACCTTCCTCCAGCTTGTCGCTGGCAGTCCCCTGAGAGTGCGTCCGAAGACTAGCAACACAGGGCAAGGGTTGCGCTCGTTGCGGGACTTAACCCAACATCTCACGACACGAGCTGACGACAGCCGTGCAGCACCTCGACTTGCGTCCCTTGCGGGAAGGTCCTATTTCTAAGACTGTTCGCAAGCCGTTCGAGCCTAGGTAAGGTTCTTCGCGTTGCGTCGAATTAAACCACATGCTCCACCGCTTGTGCGGGCCCCCGTCAATTCCTTTGAGTTTCAGCCTTGCGACCGTACTCCCCAGGCGGCATACTTAACGCGTTAGCTCCGGCACTGACCAATTGAATGGCCAACACCAAGTATGCATCGTTTAGGGCGTGGACTACCAGGGTATCTAATCCTGTTTGCTACCCACGCTTTCGTGTCTCAGCGTCAGTCACGGTCCAGAAAGCCGTCTACACCGCAGGTGTTCCTCCTGATATCTACGCATTTCACCGCTACACCAGGAATTCCGCTTTCCTCTCCCGCACTCAAGCTAAGCAGTCTTCGGCGCACCCTCCCAGTTAAGCCAGGAGATTTCACACCGAACTTACTCAACCGCCTACACACTCTTTACGCCCAGTAACTCCGAACAACGCTCGCTGCCTACGTATTACCGCGGCTGCTGGCACGTAGTTAGCCGCAGCTTCTTCTCCGGGTACCGTCATTATCGTTCCCGTCGAAAGGGCTTTACATCCCGAAGGACGTCATCACCCACGCGGCGTCGCTGCATCAGGGTTTCCCCCATTGTGCAAGATTCCCCACTGCTGCCTCCCGTAGGAGTCTGGCCCGTGTTTCAGTGCCAGTGTGGCCGTGTGCCCTCTCAGGCCGGCTACCGATCGAAGCCTTGGTGAGCCATTACCTCACCAACTAGCTAATCGGCCGCGGACTCCTCTTCCAGCGCATTGCTGCTTTCTCCTCACGGACTTATGCGGTATTAGCTCCGGTTTCCCAGAGTTATTCCCCACTAGAAGGTAGATGATCCACGTGTTACTCACCCGTACGCCACTTTACTCAGGATTGCTCCCTTTCTCGTGCGACTTGCATGTGTTAAGCGCGCCGCCAGCGTTGATTCTGAGCCGGGATCAAACTCTCGTTTGATCTGTTTGAGTTGTGGCCCGAACCCCAATACAACAAGGTCCGGAACCGGTCTGCCTCGGTTTAAACTAAAGAGACTTGACTCAGTTAATGCTTGGCATCCAACCAGATTGTCAATGATCTGACCGGCTCACCCGCAGATGCGATCTGCGAACTTACCGGCGGCCTCGAAACTTGGCCCTCCAACGCGAAACCGGATTACATCCGATCTAAGCGTCTGAGGAAACTCGAGAACTTAAAGATCCGCGGGGGAATCGTCCGAAGCCCAATGCTCCAGCTTCCCTGAGTCGATCAACCGTTTCCGGCTTCTGCAACTTCCGGGCCATTCAGCCCTCGCTGCCTTCGACTCATTTGTGCCGCTCTGTCAGAATACCAACGGAGGGCGGCCGATGCAAGCGTTTCCCGTTCTCTCTTGTCATATTTGTGACAGATCGTTGAAAACAAGGCGAATATTTTCCTCCATTTGCTGCAATCGCCTCTCAGAACTGCAGTTTCAACGCAAACTGAAACGTCCGGGCCTGCGATGCGGTGCCCGTGATCGTGCCGAAAGCGCCTGCCGTCGGTGTCGTATTGGGATTGTTGAAGTTGGTCTGGTTCAGTGCGTTGAACGCTTCGGCGCGGAACTGCAGCTGGAACCTCTCACCCAATGGAAAGTTCTTTAACGCCGAGACGTCCCAACGCGTCTGATTGTCCCCGCGAATCCCGCTGAAGCGAAGCGGAAACTGCCGGTAGTTGTTGACCAGTTGCTGGCTGCCGACCCGGTTGAATCCGGCGTTGACGTTAAACCATTGCTCGGCCGTTCGTTCGCCGGACGCCAGCGGAACATCCTTGATGTCGCCATTGAAGATGATGTTACCGAAGTTCAGCGGCTGTCCGGACTGAATCGCAACGATCGCATTGATCTGCCAGCCGCCCGCGAAAAAGTTGGCGTATCCCGGCATCCCGCCGCCGATGGCCCGGCCCTTCCCGAACGGGAGTTCGTAAATTCCGCTGATCGCCACGCGATGCGGCCGGTCGAGCGACGAGAGTACTTCGTAGGGCTGCGTGTCCACCCGATTCAGGAACTCCACCGCCTCCATCAGCTTCGACCACGTGTAGGCCAACTGGAACGTGAAGCCGTTCGCGAAACGCCGCTCCGAACGCAGCTGCAGCGAGTGGTACCAGTTGTACCCCGCGCTATCCTCCACTTGAATCCGCCCGAACTGCGGGAATGGTTTCAGCAAATTCGCGCGGGAGATGTTCGCTCCATAAATCGGGTCGGTGCCCCGGAACGGATTCGGGAAAGTTTGCGTCAGGAACGCGTTCGTCGCGTTGTCCCGAACCGGGCTGGTGCTTAGAAACGATGCCGGCGTCTCATTTATGTCGCGCAGGATTCCCAGCCGGGTGCCGCGATTGCCGACATACGTCGCTTCCAGAAGAAACGACCCGAGCTGCTGCTGCAAACCCAGCGAAAAGCGCTGTGAATAAGCCGGCGTCAGATCCGGCCGGTAGAAGATGAAGTTTTGTCCCAGGTTCGTCGAAAGCCCACCCGCCGGACCTAGGGGTTGCAACAGCCCGCTTGGAAACGGATTGGCGTTCGTAGCAAGATAGGTCAGCCCATTATCGAGCGACGCCTGAATCGGCGTGCTTTGCGAAAATCCGTCCTGCCGGGCCGGGATGACATTGACATCCAGATTCTGGAAGTACATGCCGTAGCCCGCGCGCAGCACGGTCTTCGAACTCAGTTGCAAAGCGATGCCGATCCGCGGCATCAACATGTTCCGCCCACTGCCGTAAGGGCTCCGCGGATTGCCGCCGTTATTGGCGAACGTCAATCCGCCCAGCGCCTGGAACTGTCCTACCGGAAGCTCGGGGATAGGGTTCCGGGCGTAATTGATCCGCGCCTGCGCGTTCACCGGATTCGGAGTCGTCTGATCGAAGTCCGCCACCAGGCGGTCGAACCGTTCCGTGAACCCCCAATCGCGCTCGTACCGTAGACCGAGATTGACCGTAAGCTTGCGCGTCAGCTTGACGTCGTCATGCAGGAAGAGTCCAAGATACCGGCTCTGCATAGCGGAACTCGCGGCGAAGGCCATCTGTCCGTCCGGAACTCCCAGAAGCAATGACGCCAATTGCTGGCCGATCGGAGCCGGCGCCGCATTATCCAGCGGACCGCGCGTAAATGTCGTATTCGGCGCAAAGTCGGGCGAAATGCTTTGCGGAAACCGGTTGCCGAACGCGCGGTAGACGCGAAAATCGGCGCCGAACTTCAGGTTGTGTATCCCCGCCAGCTTAGTGAAGTTTCCGGCGGCCATGTGCGTCAGTCCGGAATTGGTTCCGTCGCCGCTCTCCCACGGCGATAGCGTCGAGTATCCGCCGATCGTCACGCGCGGCACCGTCGCAATCGACGGATCGGAAAGCTGGCCGATCAGCGAAGGCGAGAAGCCCAGCGACGCCAGATCAAAACCCTGCGTCACACGCCGTTCGGGAAACTCCTGCTGGGTCAGGCCATATCGGAGATTCAATAGCAGGCTAGGACTCAACACCATTACGTCGTCGAACGCCACGCCCCGATTCTTTCGGTTCAGGATGATGCCGTTAATCCGGTTGTTGAAATGATCGTTCTTGTCTTCTTCCCAGAAGTCGTAATGTATCCGGACAAACATGCGATTCCGCTCGCTGAAAGCGTGGTCCACGCGGGCTACGTTCACCCAGTAGTCTTCCAGGGAGCGAAGATTCCCGTTGAAGAAATTGTTGCGGCCATCCGCCGTCCCTTGCACATTCGGCAGCGGATACAGCGCCGTCAAGTTTCGTCCCACCGCGTCCAGCCGGTTCACCGGGATGATGTTGCCGGCGAAGGGCTGACGCTGGAAGCGGCCGTTGCCGACGGCCACCGTGCTCTGCGGATCGTAGATTTGGAAACTGTCGCCCAGCGCCAGGAGCTCTGAAAAATCGCCTCGCCGCTGGAGCGCCGTCGGTACGGTGCCGGTAAAGTTCTGGGGCACGATCCACTTGTTCGCCTCCCAGGCATAGAAAAAGAAGGTCCGGTTCTTTCCGTTGTAAACACGCGGAATGATCACAGGTCCGCCACCCGAGAAACCGTACCGGTTGTCCTGATACACCGGTTCTTTGGTCCCGTTCTTGTTGCTAAAGAAGTTCGGAGCGTCGAAGGCGTTGTTGCGTATAAACCAGTGCATCTCGCCATGGAACCCGTTGGTTCCGCTCTTGGTGCTGACGTTCAACAGTCCGCCGATCGTGTGGCCGATCGAAGCGTCGTAGGTGGCCGTCTGCATCTTGAATTCCTGAATGGCCGTCTGGGGCGGACTGAAAGCGACCCGGGCCTGCTGGCCGTCGGCGAACGTGTTCGATACGCCGTCGATTTGCACTTCGTTGTTGTAAGTGCCGTTCCCGTCCGACGAGATCTGCGAGTTGCCATTGTTGAAGGCCGGCTTGCGGTCGCGAAGATTCGTACCGTTCATCACGCCCGGCGTCAGCAGAGCGAGCTCGAAGGCGTTGCCGGCAAGCGTAGGCAATTCGACGATACGCCGCTCGTCCATCACCTGTCCCAGCGACGAAGACGCCGTGTCGAGCACCGGCGCGCTGCTGGTCACCTCCACCGTTTCGGCTACGTTGCCGATCTCCAGCGTTAGCGTGATCTCGGTCGCTTCACCGATGCGCACCGGCACGCCGCCCCGCTGGAACCGTTTAAACCCGATGGCTGTCACAGTGATCGAGTACTCGCCCGCGGGGAGGTAGGGCAGAATGAAACGTCCCTCGTCATTAGACCGCCCGGCGGCGGACACTCCGGTAGCATCGTTCACAACCCGCACATCGGCGGCGGGAACGGCGGCCGTACTCGAATCGAGCACGCGCCCGGTAACGGAACCGCGCGGGTCCTGCGGAAAGGCGGTAGGCGCGAAGGCCAGCGCAAGCAACATCGCCGCGCTAGCGCGGCAGGCCGGACAAGGCATGAAAGAACTCCCTTTTTCGTGGCAGTGCCGGGAGTATATCAAGAAACTTTCATCGACAAATCTCGCTTGCAGGCGAGCCAAACTAACGCTTTAACTTAGATACTCTCGAATCGACTGGAACGTATCTTTCGACCCTGTGTCGCAAGCGCCAAAAAACTCGTCGGCCACGGCCTCCGCTGGCAACCCGTCCTGAATAACCCGCAGAACGCCCCTTGCTCTACCGATTCGACGAGAAAGTCCGTAGTCATTTCGGCCTTGAACGGCGGTGGGCCCGCCTTGACGAAGTACTTTGCGTCCCCCCAACAGCATTCTCCGGGCGGCTCGAATGACGAAGGTCATCACGTAGTCGGATCGTCCTCCTCGGGGCCCCACGCTGCCGCCCAGACGCCGCCTTCTCCGGGGAGGACAATCGCCCGCGAAGCCTTCCACCAGCGCCGAATCGCACTCGGCGTGCGCAGAATCTCGAGCGTCTTTTCCGCCGGGACGGGAAACTCGCCCTGGTGTATATGTCTCCGAGTTTTCATCTTTGCATTTGAGCTTGCAACGTGATTGAGGAACCAATCATAGTAACGGAATGAGTGCGCCGGCACATACGGGAATGTTGGAACCCCGCGAACTGAAACTGGATCACCTTAACGACTGGTTCTCGCTCACCGCGCCCCACCTGACCAGCGACGATATCGGTCCGAGTGACGCCTTGGCCGCGTGCCGCTGGATGATGGGGCAGCCGTCGTTCTACGGCGTTGCGATCGGCGATCCGCAGCGGAAGGCGCCGGTGGCGTTCGGCGCAGCAGTATTTGTCACGGAGGCGTTCGCTGAAGAGGAACTCGTGGCGCCGAGGCCTGGGGTCAACGCGCGCATCCTGCATAGCATCCACCGAGGCGCGCCTGTGGTTCTTTCGAACAATCAGTTGGCGCGGTCGAACCGCAACGGCTCCTTGAATGTGGTCATCCTGACTTCGCATTGGCAAGGCGATGCAAAGAACCCGAACGTCGGTCAGCTCAAGTTGCTGCTCGCCGACGAGTTCGGGAAGCGCTATGAGGGCTACCGGATGCATCGGCTGATCCGCGAAACGTGCGATGCCTACCAGTTGTCCTACACCCGTGGCGTCACCGTGTTTCGGGAGGTCGCGCAGACCGGGCCCGAAAACTGCCTTTTCGTCGTAGACAAAGAGTCCGTCACGGCCTACCCGGGAACCGTTGTGACGGGTTTGTTTTTCCACAAGACGCCCATTCTCGGCCTCTCCGCTTCCAGCCAATCTCTGTTGCTGGCGGCGCTCCGCGACGACCGCGACGAGAAGATCGCGGAAGCGCTGAACATTTCCGTCTCCGCGGTTCGCTGGCGATGGGCGCAGGTGTTCGCTCAGGCCTCCAGCGTTGTCGAGCCCACGCGCGGGGCCACGCGCGGCGCGGAAAAGCGGTCACGGATTCTCCAGTACGTACGGAACCATCCGCACGAACTACGCCCTTACGCAAAAGACTGATTCCCCTCATATTTACTAGCTTTTTTGGCTAGTACGTTTTTGCGCATGGTGGTTTAAAGTAGCCAAATATTTATGCGCAGAGCCCCCGCTGTGGAGCTGTCCGCCGAAGATCGAGCGGTGCTGGAACGTTGGGCGCGAGGAAGATCGCTGCCCGCGCGGCAGGTAGAGAGGGCGCGAATCGTGCTGCTTGCCGCACAAGGCATTCAGGACATCGACATCGCCGCCCAGTTGGGAATCACCAATCAGAAAGCCTCGCGCTGGCGGAAACGATTCCTCGAAGCGGGCATCGACGGGCTCAAGAAAGACGCCACACGCCCCGGCCGCAAGCCCAGCATCCCGGTCTCCACCATAGAAGCGGTTCTGTTGAAGGCATCCTCCGGCATGCTCTCGCCACGCGTGCTAGCCGCGGAAACGGGCATCAGCGAATCCACGGTGCGCCGCATCTTGAAGGGCCGCCGTCCCAATGCGCTTAACGCTTCGGCGTAGCCAGCCGCGCAAGCCAGGGCTCGACAATCGCCCGGGCCGTCGAAGGGAACCGGTGCTTGCCGGGAATCAGATGAAACTCGACATCCGCCGCTGCGCTCCGCAGGATCTGCTCGAACCCAGGCAGCCGGTCCACCGCATAGAACTCATCGTCGGTTCGGGCGATATGCAGCAGCGCCGCATCAATAGGCCGCAGCGTGGCCTGCTCCCAAGCCTTCGGCACGCCACCGCAGATCCCGATGACGCCCCGGACGCGCTCCGGATTCGACTCGACAAAGCGGTAGTTCATACCGACGGGCTGCGAGAATCCGGCGAGAATCGTCCGCTCCGCGCGAAGGCCGGTGCGCTGCCGCAGGTCGTCGAGAACGGCGGACACCAGCCGGTGATGAAGCGCGATGGCGGCGTCCCAGTCGGCCCCCGGCGCTCCCCAGTGATAGCCGGTGTCCTGCTGGGTGCTGAATGGCCGCAGCGGATAGGGATGGGGCGCCTGAATGGCGGCGATCGTGTCCTCCTCACCGGCCATCGGACGCACAAGCCGCAGCATCTCCGCCGCGCTCTGCCCGAATCCGTGGAGAACGACGAAGGCCCAGGCGTCTTCCCCGCCCGTTTCCAGGAGGTAGCGGCAGTCCAATGGAACGGATACGGGAATCGCCGGCATCTACACCATTCTTTCAGCACCGCCGATAGAGAATTGGGAAGGAACGAGACAAATGTTAGAGTTCGACTCTGTGCCACAGCCGATGCTCTGGAATCGGGAATTAGCGCTGGAACGCGTGGGCGGCGACCTCGACCTATTGCGGGAAGTCGCTGGGATCTTTCTGCTCGATTGCCCACGGGCGATGGGCGAGATTCGGGACGCCATCTCGCAGGGCGACGCCAAGCGTTTGGAGCGGGAGGCTCATTCACTAAAAGGCGCCGCGGCCAGCTTCGGCGCGGACCCGGTTGTGGGCGTCGCGCTTGCCCTGGAGATGATTGGCCGGCGCGGACAGCTTGCGGAAGCGCCCGCAAAGTTCGCGGAACTCGAAGAGGGTCTGCGGCAATTGGAGCCGGAGCTGTTTCTTCTGTCTTCATCCTCCATTTAAGCCCTCGCCTAGTGGAAGCGCTTTGCTAAAATTAAGCTTCCAATAGACATTCATGGCAACCTCCACCGCGCTCCGGGATATCGTCTGTGCACACAGCCCGGACTCCGACGACGCTTTCATGTTTTACGGGCTGGCAACCCGGAAAATCCGCTCGGCGCTCGTCAACTTTCACCACGTCCTTAGCGATATCGAAACGCTGAACAAGAAGGCGATAGTGGGCGAGTACGACCTTACCGCCATCTCCTATCACGCCTATCCGTATGTGGCGGACAAGTACGTTCTGATGGCCAGCGGGTCTAGCGTGGGCGACGGCTATGGCCCGATGTTGATTGCAACCACGGCGGTGGATCCGAATTCCCTGAAGGGCAAGCGCATCGCGATTCCCGGGAAGATGACGACGGCCTATCTGACCCTCCGCCTGTTTCAGCCCGACTTTGAAGCGGTGGATGTTCCGTTCGACCAGATCACGGCCGCGGTAGCCGAGAAATCGGTGGACGCGGGGCTGGTGATCCACGAAGCGCAGCTTACGTACGCGAAGAGCGGCTTCCACAGGATTCTGGATCTGGGCGTGTGGTGGCGCTCCCGTCACGGCCTGCCGTTGCCGCTGGGCGCGAACGCGCTGCTGCGCTCGCTTCCGCCGGACATCCGCTCGGAATGCTGCCGCCTGATGCGAGAGAGCATTCAATATGCCCTCGACAATCGCGAGCAGGCGCTGGAGTACGCGCTTCAGTTCGCCCGGGATATGGATCCGTCGCTGGCCGACAAATTCGTCGGCATGTACGTCAATCACTACACCGTGGATTGCGGAGAACTGATTCCCGCCGCCGCCCAGCGGCTTCTCGACGAAGGCTTTGAAGCGGGGCTGATTCCCAAGAAAATCGAGCTGGAGTTCGTCCGCTGAGAATCACCGCTATCTTTGGACCTCTCCTCCTGGCCTGCTCGCTTCTCGCGCAGGACGCCGTCCCCGACTCCAAGGAGAAGATTCGAACCGCCAAGGATGCGGTGAAGGCCGGCCCCGACGGCATCTCGCGCCTGACGCCACTGCTGGCAGACCCGGACATTGCGGTTCGCGTCGAGGCCATCAAAGCGGCCGTTGAGATCGGCTCTCAGTACTCGCTCGGACCCCTGACGAAGGCGCTGTCCGATCCCGACGCCGAGATCCAGATCCGGGCCATCGACGGCCTGGTGAATTTCTATCTGCCCGGCTATACGAAGAATGCGATGTCGTCGTCGATCAAACGGTCCGATGCGTCCGTCACGGGCCGGTTCAAGCAGGAGACTGAGGATCGCGTGATCGACCCCTATGTCGGCGCGCGTCCGGAAATCGTCATCGGAATCGCCGGACTTTTGCGCGATTCCACCAACAACAGCGTCCGCGCCAATGCCGCGCGCGCGCTGGGCGTGCTTCGCGGGCGCGAAGGATTGCAGGAACTTCACTCGGCGTTGCGCAGCAAAGAAACGGACCTGATGTATGAATCGTTGACCGCGCTGACGAAGATCGGGGACCCGAAGTCGGGCTCCGCCGTGCGGTTTCTGTTTCGCGATCCGGAAGAGAAAATCGCCTCAACGGCACTGGAGACAGCCGGACTGGTTCGAAGCCAGGAAACGCTGCCCGACATGGAAGCCGTCTATAGCGAGTCCGGCTCGTCGAAGGTCCGGCGCGCGGCGCTGAACTCGATGGCCGCAATTGCCGATCCTTCCAGCCGGGAGAAGTTCGTCGAGGGCCTCGGCAGCAATGACGAGTACATTCGCGCCGCTTCGCTTGAAGGTCTGGGACGGCTGAAGATCGCCACCGATGTTCCTTCGATCCACGGCTATTTCGGGTCGGAGCGAAAGGTGCCTCCGCGCTTGGCTGCCGCCTTCGCGCTGGTGATGAACGGGCGCACCGAGACCGGGGAAAGCAGCCCGCTAAGCTATCTGATCGATACGCTGAATTCGCGCGCCTGGACCGGAATTGCGGAAGCCTACCTGATTGAACTCGCCCGGGCGAAGAAGGTCCGCACGACCGTCGAGACGTACCTTCCGGTAGCGACGAAGAACGAGAAAATTGCTTTAACGCGCATCCTCGCGGCGTCCGGCGACAAAGATAGCGTGATCGCGATTGAGCGTTTAAGCCGTGATTCCGAACCGGCGGTGATGGAAGAAGCCCTCCGGGCGCTTCGGACCTTAAGGTCCCGAGAGCCGTAGAGGAAACTACTTCGCTTTTTTCTGCTTCTGCTGGCCGACGCGAACCTTAAACTGCTTGGCTTGCGCATCGCCGTAAGCCTTCCAGTCGAAACGGCTTGCGGCATCGGTCAGGTAAGCAGTGACATCGGCGTCCTTCGGCAGAACAGCCATCAGGGAGGCGGTCATCGCCCCATCCGGGCTGTTAATGCGGTAACGCTTGACGTTCGGAATTGCCATAACCTTCCCAGAATACCACGCGTGGGCGCTTACAATCGCGCTTCCGGAGCGCCGCCCAGCGTCACTTTCAGCGTCATCGTCCGGCCACTGCGGAACAGCTTTATCGGCACTTCGTCGCCGGCGCGATGCCGCGCCAGAATCCGGCTGATCGCATCTGGACGGTCGCACGGCCTGCCGTCTACTTCCTGGATCAGATCGCCTCCAACGCCAATCTCGTAGCCGCCCAGAACCTTCGCCTCGCGCGGACCCTTGATCCCGGCCTTTTCGGCCGCGGATGCTTTCTGGATTCCCTGAACCAGCAATCCGCCCTCGGCGGGAAGTCCAAGCGCGGTGGCCCAATCGCCCTCGACATAGACCACGCTGACGCCCAGCCTCGGTGGAATGTAGGGCCGGCCGGAGCGGTAGGAATCCAGCATGAACTTCGCCTTGCTGATCGGCATGGCGAAACCGATTCCGATGTTGCCGCCGGGCCCATAGATGGCGGTGTTGATGCCGATCACATTCCCCTGGCTGTCCAGCAGCGGACCGCCCGAATTGCCTGGATTGATGGCCGCATCGGTCTGAATCAGGCCCTCCAACTCGCGCTCTGTTTCGTCCTGGATCGTGCGCCCCAGGGAGCTGATGACACCGGTGGTCAGCGACCCGTCAAACAATCCAAATGGATTGCCGATGGCAAGCACCTTCTGGCCCACCTGCAGCGATTCGGAATCGCCCAGCTTCAGGTAAGGGATGCTGCCGCCTCCCGTGATCTTGATCAGCGCCAGATCGTTCGCCGGGTCCCGTTCCAGCACTTGCGCCTTCAGCTTGCGCTTGTTCTCCGGAACCGTCACCACCAGTTCCGCGCCGCGCGTTACGCCTTCGACGACGTGCCAATTCGTCAGGATGTGGCCTTTGTCGTCGACAAAGAAGCCCGACCCGCTATTGCGCTGCGGATAAAGCGCCGTAAACCACCCCTGCCGGTAAACCGTGCTGGTGATGTTGACGGTGGCGTTGCTGGCCCGCTTGTAAATGTCGATGTTGTTCAGTTCATCGGAACTTAGCCCGGCGGATTGCGCCACGGTCGGCTCCGGCCAGCTAATGGGCGAAATCCGCGACGCCTGTTTCTGCGCCGCCATACGGGGAAGAGCTGTGCGGCTGGACGTCAGGTAATAAAACCCTCCGGCCAGCAACGCTGCGATTATCAGGATCCTTGTTTTCATCGAATCAGGCTCCGTAGTTCTTCAAAGACGTTGAGGGTCTGCCGTTCCGTTTCCTCAATGGTTCCCGAAGTCTCGATTATATAGTCGGCGAACTTGCGTTTCTCCCCGCCCGGCATCTGAAGCGCCATGCGATCGCGGGCAGCCGCCTCCGTCATTCCGCCCCTCGCCATAGCCCGTTGAATCTGTTGATCTTCTCCGCACACGATCACGATCAGCTTGTCAAACCGCTTGTAGGAGCCCGTCTCGATCAGGATGGCCGCCTCCACCACCGCGATCCCAGGCGGATCGAGCGCGGCGAAACGGGCGATCTCCCGCTCCTCAAGTTGAAAGACGAGTGGATGGATGATCGCGTTCAACCGTGCGAGCGCGGCCGGATCGTGAAAGACGATTTCGCCCAGCCTCTTGCGGTCGATCCCGCCTTCCTGCCGCACTCCCGTTCCGAATGCAGCCGTCACCGCTTCCACCGCCGCTCCGCCTGGTTCCAGCACCTGATGCCCCAACTGGTCCGCTCGAATTAGATGGCAGCCGTAGGATTCCAGCAAGCGGCCCACCGTCGTCTTGCCCGTCGCCAGGCCGCCCGTCAGACCCACCCGCAGCACGGCTATCCAGTAACGCCCATCCGGCGTTCGGCCAGTTCCACGGTATTCGTCATCAGCATGGCGATCGTCAGCGGTCCCACGCCGCCGGGCACGGGCGTAAATGCCGCCGCGCGGGCCTCTGCCGCCGCGCGCTCGACATCACCCACCAGCTTGCCGTCCACGCGATTGATGCCGACGTCGATCACGATTGCGCCGGGGCGTATGTGCTCCCGCCGGATCATTTCCGGATGCCCGATGGCTGCCACCAGGATGTCGGCACGGGCGCACTCCCCGGCCAGATCCGCCGTGCGGGAGTGGCACACCGTGACGGTGGCGCTGGCGTGGAGAAGCAGAAGCGCCATCGGCTTGCCGACGATATCGCTTCGACCGACGACGACGGCGCGCTTGCCCATCGGCGAGACTCCGCTGCGGCGCAGAATTTCCATCACTCCCGCCGGCGTGCAGGGCCGCGGACCTGGTGCATTCTCGACCAGTTTCCCCACGTTCAGCGGATGAAATCCGTCAGCGTCCTTGTCCGGCAGAACAGCCTCCAGCACCGCGCGGGAGTTCACCTGCGAGGGCAGCGGCATCTGAACCAGAATTCCATCGATCTCCGCGCGGCGGTTCAGGCCCGCGATGATCTCCAGCAGTTCAGCGGTGGTCACCGTGGCGGGCGGCGTCAGCTTTTCGCTGTAGATGCCCAGCGCCGCGCAGGCCTTCTCCTTGTTGCGGACGTAGACTTCAGACGCCGGATCGTCGCCCACCAGCACGACGGCCAATCCCGGTGGGCGGCCCAGCGCCTTCAACGCCTTCACACGGGGCTTCAATTCGCCCAGAATTTTGTCTCGAATGGCGACCCCATCAAGAACTTGCGCCATCAATTTCCATAGGCGGGCCGGCGCGCCGCCGATCTTGTCCGCAGGTGATACACCAGCGCCCCAGCCGCTAGCATTCCCACCGCTGTGAAGGAAATTCGCGGCACAAACAGGAATCCGTAGACGCTAACCCACAGCCCCACGGCGACAAAGAAGGCCGGAATCAGCGGCCATGCGAAGCTTACCGGACCCAGCTTTTTCCAATTAGGCCGACGCCGGAAAATAAACAGTGAAGCCACCGACATTGCCGCGAAGAAGTTTAGGGTCAGGCCAATGAAAGTCAGCAGCGACGGAAACGGCGTCAACGTCATCAGGATCGACACGCCGCCCTGAAGAAGAATCGCGGGCACGGGAGTATGCCAGCGTTCATCCACCCGCGCCGCCATTGAAAAGAACGCGCCGTTCTTCGCCATCGCATAATACACACGCGGACCCACCGTCACCATTGCGTTCACCGTCGGCACCAGCGATAGCGCCATCGCGGCGGAGAACAGCCCCGCGATTCCCGGGCCGAACAATTTCGACGATGCGAACGAGCCGACGGCCAGCACGCCCTTCATCTCTCCCAGCGGCGCCGCATACACGAACACGACGTTCATCAACAGGAACAGCGCTGCCACCAGCAGCGTGCCGATGGTCAACGCGCGAGGCAGCGTCACGGCCGGGTCCTTCAGCTCCTCGGCGACATACGTCGCCGCATTCCACCCGCTGTACGCCATGTAGATAAAGCAAAGGCTGATGGCGAATTGCCCTGCCAGCGGCGCCGTGGATTCCCTCGCCGTCGAGGCCGAAAAATGCGACCAGTCGCCACTGCCCGCCGACAACCCCAACACGACGAACAGCGCAATCACCGCGATTTTCGACGCCGTCATCACGTTCTGAAAACGCGCCGCGCGCAGTACGCCGACGACATTAATCGCCGTCAGCAGGGCGATCAACGCTCCCGCCGCGATCTGCGCTCCGCCGATGCGAATCTCAAACCACGACGGACCCATGGTTACCAGCGACGCGTCCTGTTGCAACGCTGGAAAGAAGAATGCCAGATAGTTCGCGAACGCCAGCGCGGCGGCGGCAATCGGCGCGGAAAATCCGGCGAACAGCGATGCCCATCCGGTCATGAATCCCCACGCGCGCCCGTAGGCTTGCGTCAAGTAAACGTACTCGCCGCCGGAGCTGGGGAAATTCACGCCAAGCTCGGAGTAGCACAGCGCCCCGGCCAAACTGACCACCGCGCCCACGATCCAAATTGCGAAGAACCATTTCGGGTCGCCGAGATCGCGGGCCAGAAAACCGCTGGTGGTGAAGATTCCCGTGCCCACCATATTGGAGATCACCAGCGCGACGGCGCTTACGAGGCCCAATTGCCTCAGCAGTGCGGTTGGCTTCTCCATCCCGGTATTGTAAGAGGAATCGTCATGGCGCCGATTTCAAAGCTTTTCCTGGTTTCCGGTGAGGTGCAGGGCGTGGGCTTCCGGGCCTTTGTTCGTAGGCGCGCCATGGCCCTCGGGCTGCGCGGCTACGCGAAAAATCTCAGTGGCGGCGATGTCGAGGTTTTGGCCATGGGCACGAAAGACGCCTTGGATAAGCTGAGCGGATTCCTTCACCAGGGCCCGCCATGGGCGGTGGTGCGAAGCGTTCAGGAGCGCGAAGCCGCCAGCGTCCGCTACGATGAATTCTTCATCGAATGACCGATCTGAAACCGCTGATCCGCGAGGTGCCGGACTTCCCGAAACCCGGCATCAATTTCTACGACATCACCACGCTGCTGAAAGACCCGAAGGGTCTGGCCGCAATCCTTGACGCGCTCCGCGACCGGTACTCGTCGCGGAAAATCGAGAAGGTCATCGGCATCGAGGCTCGCGGGTTTATCTTCGCCCCGGCGGTGGCCTACGCCATCGGCGCGGGTTTCGTCCCGGTGCGCAAGCCGGGCAAGCTGCCCGCCGAAGTGGTGGCAGTTGAGTATGCCCTGGAGTATGGAACCGACAAGCTGGAGATCCACAAGGACGCGATCTCGCCCGGCGAGAATGTCCTGATCGTCGACGACGTGCTTGCTACCGGCGGCACGGCTGCGGCGGTGACGCAACTGGTGGGCACGCTGGGCGGCAAGGTGCAGGAACTGGCCTTCGTGATCGAGCTCGACTTCCTCCACGGGCGCGAGAAGCTTCCCGGCCAAAGCGTTCATTCGCTCGTCCGGTACTGATCATGACCACACCCGGCCCGCGCCGCGTCCGGGTCCTCGCTTTCGCCAAGATCAACCTCGCCCTCGCGGTCCTCGGCCGGCGATCCGATGGATTCCATGACATCCGCACTATCTTTCACACCATCTCGATTGCCGACGAGATCACGGTGGACTGGCGTCGCGCACCGAAGACCCGAATCGCCGTCACCTCCTCCATCGCCGTCCCTGGAACCAATCTCGCCGAAACCGCCGCCCGGCTAATACTGGACGCCGCCCGCACTACCGGCCACGTCACCATCCACATCACAAAGCGCATCCCGATGGGGGGAGGGTTGGGCGGAGGCTCAACCGACGCCGCCGCTGTGGTCCGCGCGCTTGCCGCACTGATAGGCAAGACTGTCGACCAGTCCGCTATCTGCGCCGAACTCGGCTCCGACGTGCCGTTCTTCCTTCACGGCGGTTGCGCGCTGGGCTTGGGACGGGGCGAGGAACTCTACCCGCTGCCGTCGCCCCGGCGATGCTTCGGAATCCTGCTGACACCGCCCGTGCACGTGTCCACCAAGGACGCTTATGCAGCCCTTACCAAGCCCGTCAGCGAATTGACATCCAGCAGGCAGTTTCCTATCCTGAATAGGTTACAGTCCGTGGCATGGGCGCTCGACGTGCGTCAGCCGAAGGAAGCTTGGGCCGGGGATTGTACGAACGACTTCGAAGAAGTCGTCTTCCGCCAATATCCCGTCCTTCAACGGCTGCAGCGAAAGCTGGCCCGGACGGGAGCAGCACCGGCTTTAATGACCGGTAGCGGAGCGGCGCTGTACGGGTTATACCGTCAGGCGTCCGCGGTCCAGGCGGCAGTTGAGCAGTTTGGTCCGGGACTGGCCCGGCCTTTCTCCCTCCTCAGCCGAACTCTGTTCCGATCCCGCTGGAAGCGATGGCTTTCGGGTTTGGCGGACGGACAGAATGCGATTCGACAGGCTAAAAATTCTCACGGGCAACGCGAACCCCGCGCTGGCGCGTGAGATCTGCGAGCGCCTTTTCGTCGAGATTTCCGAAACCCAAGTTGACCGCTTCGCAGACGGCGAAAGCTATATCCAGATCAAGGAAAATGTCCGTGGCGCGGACGTTTTTGTGATCCAGCCCACTTGCGCGCCAGTCAATGAGCATGTGATGGAACTGCTGTTGATCATCGACGCGCTGCGCCGCAGCTCAGCGGACCGGATCACGGCAGTGTTGCCCTATTTCGGCTATGCTCGTCAGGACCGCAAGGATCAACCGCGCGTCCCGATTTCCGCTCGTCTGGTGGCGAATCTTCTTGAACGCGCCGGCGCGGACCGCATCCTGGCGCTGGACCTGCATGCCGCGCAGATTCAGGGATTTTTCGACATCCCGGTGGACCATCTGTTCGTCACTCCGGTGATGCTGGACTACTTCAAGCCGCAAAACGCCGAAGCCGTCACCGTCGTCTCCCCGGACGCCGGCGGTGTGGAGCGCGCGCGGGCCTTCGCCAAACGCCTGAACGCTCCGCTGGCCATCATCGATAAGCGCCGCGATGCGCCGAACGTCGCCGAAGTGATGAACATCATCGGAGACGTCGAGGGCCGGAACTGCCTGATGGTGGACGACCTGATCGACACGGCGGGAACTCTAGTTAAGGGCGCGGATGCACTGCTGGCGCAAGGAGCGCTTAGCGTGTCGGCCTGCGCAACCCACGGCGTCCTTTCCGGACCCGCCGTCGAACGCATCACCCGTTCACCCATTAAGGAGGTTGTCCTGACGAACTCAGTTCCCGTTCGTCCGGAAGTGGCCGCCTGTCCCAAGATCACCGTTCTTTCGGTGGCGCCGCTGCTTGCACGCGCCATCCAGTCGATTCACGGAGAAACATCGATCAGCGTGCTGTTCGAGTAGTAGAGGAAGAAAATATGCGAAAAGATATTGTCGTCGTTGCCGAAGTTCGCGAAGCTCTCGGAAAGGGAAACACCGGACGCCTGCGGGTGGCCGGCAAGAGTCCGGCCACGCTGTATGGTCCGGGACGGGACCCCATCTCGGTTACCGTCAGTCCGAAAGACATCAATCAGGTGTTGAACACGGGCAGCGGACACAACACAATCTTTTATCTGGCGCTGGGGGACGAGAAAACCGCCGTCATGATTATCGATTGGCAGCACCACCCGGTAAAGGGCGCGCTGATGCACATCGACCTGAAGCGCATCGACATGGACAAGCGGATCAAGGTGAAGGTGCCGGTTCACATTCATGGCGAGCCGAAGGGCGTCAAGACGCAGGGCGGCATCCACGACGTCGTTACACGCGAAGTGGAAATCGAGTGCCTGCCGGACGACATCCCGGAGCATTTCGCGGTTGAAGTGGGAGAGTTGATGATCGGCGACAGCATTCGCGCAAGCGAACTGCCGATGACCGGTTCAATGAAACTGCTTGCGCCCCCGGACACGGTAATCTCGCACGTCACGTCGCTGCGCGCCGAGGAAACGCCTGCCGTCGAAGAAGCCGCCGCCACCACGGCGGAGCCGGAAGTGGCGAAGAAGGGCAAGAAGGAAGCCGAGGGCGAAGCCGCCGGAGGCGACAAGGACAAGAAGGCGAAGAAGTAGTTTGCCGTGGCGGGCGCCTGGCTTATTGTCGGTCTCGGCAATCCGGGTCCCGAGTACGAGTGGACGCCGCACAACGCGGGCTTCCTCGCCGTCGACCGGTTCGCGGAACGCAACGCGATCCGGATTCACCGGAAGGAGTGCCTTGCGCTGGTGGGTTTGGGAAACGAAGTGGTGGCCGCCAAGCCGCAAACGTTCATGAACGAAAGCGGTGGATCGGTCCGGCAGCTGATGCCGAAGTACGAAGTGGAGCCGGCCAGGCTGCTGGTGGTTTACGACGAGTTGGCCCTGCCGTGGGGCCAGCTTCGGATCAGGGCCAAGGGTTCCGATGCCGGGCATAACGGGATGAAATCGATCATCCGCTCGACCGGGACGCAGGATTTTCCGAGGCTGCGCGTCGGGGTTCATCCCGGCGTCGGCCGTACGGGAGGCAAGGATTATTTGCTCTCGCCATTGCGGCGGGGGCTGAAAGAGGAAATGGATGAGATCGCCAGCCGGGCCGCCGAAGCGATTGAATCCATCATCACTGAAGGCGTCGAAAAGTCCATGGCGAAATACAACCGCCGCGCCGGAAGTCTGAAGGAAGAGGAAGCATGAGGCTGTACGAAGAAGTATTTATCGTCAAACCGGACGTGGCCGAAGAAGAGGCCGAATCGGTAATCGAGCAAATGTCGAAAGTGGTTACCGACCAGGGCGGTACCATCGACAACATCGACCGCTGGGGACGGCGCAAGCTGGCCTACCGCGTGCTGAAGTATGACGAGGGCACGTTCGTCATCGTGAAGTTTTCCGCAAAGCCCGACACTGTGCGCGAAGTGGAGCGCCGCCTGCGCGTCAACGATTTCGTCCTGAAGTTCCTGACGGTGCGGCTGGACGAGCGTTTGAAGTGGGTGGAGAAGCGCAAGAAGAAGCGCGAAGAACGCGCCAAGCGCAAGCCGCCACCGCAAATCGCCACCCCCGCCCTGCCCGTTCCAGCGGCCCCGGGCGCACCCGGTCCGTCCATGCCCGCAGCGCCCGCCATGTCGGCCGCGCCTGAGGCTCCGGCGGTCGAATCGAACGAACCGGCCACGGAATCCACGGAATAAGGGAGATTAAAAAAAATGGCAGAACAAAGAGGCGGACGCCCCATCTCGGCGTCCATGAGACCCACCGGAGGCGACAAAGCCCTCGTCTCCCGCAAACAGTTTTTCCGCCGGAAGAAAGTCTGCAAGTTCTCGGTTGAGAAGATCGACGACGTCACGTATCGCGACGTCACGCTGCTTCGCCAGTTCATCAGCGAGAACGGACGCATTCTTCCCCGGCGCATCACCGGCACCAGCCCCGCGTTTCAACGCCGCCTGACGCGGGCGATCAAGCAGGCGCGCAACATCGCGCTTCTGCCGTTCACGTCGCGCGGCTAAAGGAGATACGTCATGCAAGTCATCCTTAGAGAAGAAGTGGAAAACCTGGGGACGCGCGGCGAGATCGTTCAGGTGCGTCAAGGCTACGCCCGCAACTTCCTGCTTCCCCGGCGTTTGGCCGTACCGGCCACCGATGCCAACCGCAAGATCGTTGAGCAGGAACGCCGGGCCTGGCTGAAGAAGGAAGCGAAGTTTGGTTCCGAGGCGCAGGAGCTGGCTAACCTTCTGGCGCCCGTTGTGCTGACGATCCGTCAGAAGGCCGGCGAAAATAATCACCTCTTCGGGTCGGTTACCGCAAAGGACATCGCCGACGCATTGTCGGCGCAGAAGTTCGAGATCGACCGGCGGAAGATCCTACTTGACGAGCCGATCCGCGAGCTGGGCGAATTCAAGATCAACCTGAAGCTGCATCGCGACGTGATGGGCTTCGTCACGTTGAAAGTCGAGAAGGAAGAGGAGGCGGCAGCCTCCTGATGGGCTATTTCGATCTCACTGGCCAGTCCGCGATTGTTACGGGGGCTGGCCAGGGTATTGGCGAGGCGATCGCGCAACGCCTTGCCAAGGCGGGCGCCCGTGTCTACATTGCGGACAGGGACGCCAGTCTCGCCGCTGAAGCCGCCAAAGCCATCCCGCAAGCGGAGCCGCTGCCTCTCGATGTCACCGATCCAATCTCCGTGCAGGAGGCCGTCAAGAAAGCCGGCAAGGTGGACATCCTGGTGAACAACGCCGGCATCGGCGGAAAGGCCGCGCCGCTGTGGGAGCAGACCGATGAGGACTGGCGGCGGATTATCGACATCAACATCATGGGTGTCGTCTACATGACGCGCGCCGTCATCTCGGGCATGCGCGACCGCAAGTATGGGCGCGTAGTGAACATCGCCTCGATCGCCGGAAAAGAAGGCAACCCCAACATGACCGCCTATTCGGCAACCAAGGCGGCGGTGATCGGGTTCACAAAGTCTGCGGCGAAGGAAGTGGCGACGGAAGGCATCTGCATCAACTGCGTGACGCCCGCCGTCATCCGCACGAAAATTCTGGAGCAGTTGACGCAGGAACAGGTGGACTACATGACGGCCCGCATTCCCATGCGCCGCACCGGCACGCCGGATGAAATCGCCGCCGTCGTTCATTTCCTGGCCAGCCCCGACTGTTCGTTTGTCACTGGCCAAACTTACGACGCTTCCGGCGGCCGCGCCACGTACTAGCGTGTTCCTTACGCCGGACCAGTACGGCTCCACTTCCGTTAAGTCTTTGCTGGCCGAAATCGCAAGCGGACGCGCGCCGCTGGATCACGCGATGCTGCGCGCGCTGCTTGACCGTCCGGACGAAACCGCCGAGGCGATCGTCACCATCGGAAACGGTCCGCAGACCAACTGGCGGTTCGACCTCAGTGAAGATCTGCTGCTGCTCGCCCGGCACCTGAACGACCCCCGGACGCTTCCTTTCCTGGTCGATCTCCTCAACTCCGACGACCCGCCCGAACTGGTATTCGACGTCTTCGCCTTGCTCGACCGCGCGGCGCTTGATCCGCTGCTGGCCGCATACGCCGATGAAGACGACGCGGAGGTGCGCAGCCATCTCGCATTCGCACTAGCGGCGCTGGGCATCGAAGACGAGAGGATCGAGACGATCGCAAAGGACGGCGATCCGGACGGGGTTTCCCTGGAGCTGTACCACTCGCGCGGCGAGAAGGCCCTCCCCGCCTTCGACCTTTTTGAGGAGTATCCGGAAACCAGCGTCCCGCTTGTCGAGGTCCTGTCGATCGAGGAGCGCTTCGAGCTTCTGGAGTCCACCCTCGAAGACCACCGCATTCTCGCCGCCGCCAGTCTCTATCGGGAAGAACTGCCGGAGCGCCAGCTGAAAAAGATCTTCGATACCGCGATGACAGAGCCCGCGCCGTTCGTGCGGTCGCATTTGTGGCAGGCGCTGGAAGCCGGTCTCGACCGCCCGGAGTTTCTCGACGAGATGATGCGGCGCGTGGCCGATTCGTCCGTTCCCGAAGTGGAGCGCTGCGGCCTGATCGTCGGCCTTGCCGCGCTGGCCGACCGTCCAATCGTGAACAAGGCCATTTTCGAGTTCTACGCCGACCCGAAAACGCGCCTGAAAGCCGTCGAGGCGATGTGGCGCAGCCAGGACCCCGATTTTGCGCGCTATTTCCCGACTCACCTGGACGACCCGAATATCGACATCCGCCGGATTGCGCTTCGCGGCATCGGCGTCCACGGCCTCACCTCCGAGCTGGGCCGGATTCGAAAGCTCCTTGCCGATGAAGATGTCCGCGAGGAGGCGCTATTCGCCTATGCCATGACGGCTCCCTCCAAAGATTCCCCGGCCTACCTCCGGACCCTCTACAAGAAGATCGAGAAAGAAGTGGACGGCTTTACCGAGGGCGACGAGGAAGTGGTCCGTGTGGCGCTGGATATGCGCCTGCGCGCAGCCGGGAAGCAGCCGGTGTTCCTGGCCGAGGCCCACAACATTTCCGGCTAAAAATGATTTATTAAGAATTCACGGTTCCCAAATCCGCTTGTAAACCGGATTTGAAATTGTGAAAGCGTGATCCAGCCGCTGCTTCACTGGACAACCCCCGCCGCCGCGCGCAAATTTCGCACGGGAGTAAGCCTGCATAGCCACACCAGCCTCTCCCGCGAGACACTGATGTTCGTCCCCCGCCACACGGAGCACATTCCGTGGCTGGCCACCGGCGTTCAGAAACTGGAGGCGCGATTCCGCGAGTGCAACGGGCACGAACTGGACTATCGCGACGTCTGGTGGACTCCGCCATTATCGCCGCGCGAGGCTTTCGCACTGGAGCGCGGCCAGATTGAGAACACGCTGGGCCTTCCCGGGCTGGTGTCCCTCACCGATCATGACGACCTGTCCGCGGGCTTGGCCACACGATCGCTGGGCGCGCCCGTTTCCGTCGAGTGGACACTGCCGCTGGACCCGGTCTTTTTTCACCTCGGTCTGCACAACATCGACCCCGACTTAATGCCTGTGCTGGAATCCGTGACTAGCGATCCGCAGCCTGATAAGGTCAAAGAAGTGCTGGCTTCGATTCATGCGAATGGCTCCGCGCTGATCGTGCTGAACCATCCCCTGTGGGATGAGATTCGCGCCGGTGACAGCGTGCATCGCGAGCGGTTCCGCCAGCTTCTGAACCGGTACCGGCCTTGGATTCACGCCCTGGAGCTGAACGCCCTACGTCCGTGGAGAGAGAATCTGGAAGTGTGCGAGATCGCGCGGGGGTTCAATCTGCCCGTCATCTCGGGCGGCGACCGGCACGGTATGGAACCCAACGCGAACGTCAACCTCACAGAGGCCGATACGTTTGCGGAATTTGCGCAGGAAGTCCGCCAGGGCCGAAGCACTGTTCTGTTCCTGAATCAGTACCGGAAGAACATTTACATGCGAATGGTTCGCCTGATGTGCGACGTGCTTCGGGACGCGCCGGACAGCAAGTGGAACGACCGCATCTTCTACCGCTCCCGCCGTCTGTCGGAGTGCATCGGTGACAGCACGCCCGGCGTCATCGGACCTTTCCTCGCCTTCGTTCGCGCCGCCGAGGTCTTTTTGTGACACCGGCGGGCCGCGTGGCTTTCTTTACCGATTCCTTCCACGACGTCAACGGCGTCGCACACACCTCCCGCCACCTTGAGACCTTCGCGCGACGCCGCAACCTGCCGATCCTTAGCGTTCACACCGGACCGAAAACGCGGGAGTTCGTCGAAGGCAGTTGCCACGTTGTCGAGTTCGGCCGCAGCCGAAGCCGCATCCCGCTCGACGACGGCCTCGCGTTCGACCCCTGGTTCCTTCGATTCTGGCAGCGCGGCGTTCACGCGATTGAGCGGTTCCGTCCGGACGTCGTGCACATCACCGGACCGGGCGATGTCGGCGCGTTGGGAGCGCTGCTGGCGTGGCGCAAAGGCATTCCCATCGTCGCGTCCTGGCATACCAACCTGCACGAGTACGCCGCGCGCCGCTTCCCGCTGGAGAGTTCGCGGCCCTGGATCGAGAAGCGTTCGCTCGATGCGCTGCTGTTTTTCTACCGTTGGGCAAGGGTGTGCCTTGCGCCGAACGAAGAGCTTCGCAGCCTGATCGAGACCCGCACGGGAAAGCCGACCTTCCTGATGGAGCGCGGCATCGATACGGCGCTGTTTACGCCCGAATTGCGCCAGAGGACCGACGACGCGATTGTCCTCGGCTACGTTGGGCGGCTGCGTCCGGAGAAGAACGTCAGCCTGCTGGCGGCTGTGGAGAAGGCGCTGATCGCCAAAGGCGTCACCAACTACCGCTTCCTAATCGTCGGCGATGGCAGCCAGAAGGAATGGCTGCGCCAGAACCTGGTTCGGGCGGAGTTCCCGGGTGTCCTGCGGGGCGAAGCGCTGGCCCGCGCCTACGCTTCAATGGATCTGTTTCTTTTCCCATCCTGGACCGACACTTACGGAAATGTCGTTGCGGAGGCGTTGGCGTCCGCCGTTCCCACAGTCGTGACGTCCGGGGGAGGACCGAAATTCCTGGTGACCGACGGCCTGAACGGCGCGGTAGCCGGCACAGAGGAAGAATTCGCCGCGAAGGCCGCTGCCCTTGCCGCCGATCTTGCCGCCATCGACGCCATGCGGCAGGCTGCGCGGGAATGGGCGCTGGGCCGGACGTGGGACGCAGTATTCGAAAGAGTCTGGCATGCCTATGAGGCCGCCTCCGGGGTTAGCATGGCATCATGTCCCCAACCTTTCGCGACGGCCTCTTAGAGGGCAAGGTCGCTTTCCTTAGCGGCAGTTCCAGCGGAATTTGCCTTAGAATGGCGGAGCGTTTCGCTGAGGCTGGGGCGGCGGTTATGCTCCACGGGCGCGATGCGGAGAAGCTGGACCGCGCGGCCACGGATCTGCTGGCTAAGGGTCACACGGTCTCCTGGGCGGCGGCGGATGTCCGGGATTACGCCGCCATTACATTAGCGTTACAGAAAACTCGCGATCTCTTCGGCCTCATTGACGTCCTGATCTGCGGAGCGGCGGGCAACTTCCCGGCCCCCTTGATGGGAATGTCGCCCAATGGCTTCAAAGCCGTGGTTGATATTGATTTATTAGGGACTTATAATACTTGCAGGGCGGCGTACGAGCATCTGCGAAAGCCCGGGGCGTCTATAGTGGCCATTTCGGCGAATCATTCCACCATTCCCTACCCTGGACAGGCCCACGTCTGCGCGGCCAAGGCGGGTGTCGAACGCTTGACGCAAGTGGTTGCATTGGAATGGGGTTGCGAAGGAATCCGGGCCAATCTGATCAATCCCGGTCCGATTGAAGGCACGGAGGGGATGGCGCGGTTGGCGCCCACCGACGCCCATCGGGCCCGGGTGCTGGAGAGTGTGCCCCTTCGGCGCCTGGGAACCCGGGACGACGTGGCCAATGCAGCGCTATTTCTGTGTTCCGAGGCGGCTTCCTTCATTACGGGTAGCGTACTGACGTGCGATGGTGGGCAAGTGCACTCGGGGTCCCGGTCGATCTTTTAATTACAAAAGCTTACGACCTCAATGAATCTTTAGTTTAAGTACGTCCTGGTACTTGCGTTTCTCGGCGATTGGCCCTATTCTAAGGGAGGTTCTCGGAGGAGACAGGGCTCTCGAAGGAGAACCATCTTTGCAAGGATAGTAGAAGTAAATAAGAGGAGACAAGAGAAAAAATGAAGAAACAGTTGTTTAAATTGGTAGCTCTCTCAGCGCTTACCGTGTCGTCAACTTTCGCAGTGACGATGGTGGGTGTTGAGCTGCAGTTGCTCGTCGACGTCTCGGGCAGCATCAGCGCGGCCGAGTACGCCCTCCAGAAGGCTGGCTATGCCTCGGCTTTCATGGATCTCGGCATCATCGGCAACATCGAAGCGCAGCCCGGCGGAGTGGCGGTGCAGTATGTTGAGTGGGCGGGCAAGGCCCAGCAGAAAATCGTTGTCGATTGGACGCTGCTGACCGATGCCGCTTCCTCCAACGCGTTCGCGGCAGCCATTCTGGCGGCGCCACGTTCCTTCAAGTCCGGTCTTACCGGCGTGCAGGGCGTGTTGTCGTTCGGAGCGCCGCTGTTCGCCAGCAATGACTTCGACGGCGATGAGCTGATCACCGACATTTCCGGTGATGGCCGTTGCAACGACCCCGGAGTTGGTCTTTGTGGCGTTGCCGGCCAGGCAGCTATGACGGCTGCTGGCGTGAAGGTAAACGGCCTCGTTATCGGCACCACCCCCAGCGTGCTGGCGTACTACTCGAGTGATGTCGTCACCAACGGTGGTATCGTCTACAACGCGAAGGTGATTGCGGACTTCGAAGATGTCGTCACGACCAAGATTTCGGACGAGACCAGTCTCGTTCCGGAGCCTTCCACGTGGGCCATGGTCATCACCGGTCTTGCCGGTCTGATGATTTCGGCTCGCCGTCGTCGCGCCTAGTTCTCAGCAGTCAATTTCCGGCCCAGAAGAAACACTTTGACCGGCAGCGCATGCTGCCGGTTTTTCGTTTTCCCGCCGCGAAAAATTCACCTCCCGCCTGCATTTCCGTCCTTGCCTTTTCTAAGGTCTTCACCCTATGCTGTAAAAGCGATCCTGTGTATGGGACGCCTAGTACTTGATGGAGGGGCAAAATGCGACAAATGCTTTATCGGCTTGCAGCGGTATCGGCTCTGGCTATCGTGCCGTCATTTTCGGCGACGATGGTTGGGGTTGAGCTTCAGCTTCTGGTCGACGTTTCGGGCAGCATCAGCGCAGCCGAGTTCGCGCTTCAGAAGGCGGGATATGCATCGGCGTTTATGGACGCCGGCATCATCGCCAACATTGAAGCGCAGACGGCGAAATCCGGTGGCGTTGCTGTGCAATACGTAGAATGGGCCGGAAAAGACCAACAGAAGGTCGTAATTGACTGGGCTCTGCTTACGGACGGGGCGTCGTCAAACGCCTTCGCGGCTGCAATCCTGGCCGCGCCTCGATCGTTCAAGGCGGGGCTGACGGGCGTTCAGGGTGCCTTGGCGTTTGGCTCACCACTGTTCGACAGCAATGACTTCGACGGCCTGAAGCAGATCACCGACATCTCCGGCGATGGGTTCTGCAACGATCCCAGCGCTGGATGCGGCACGTCGGGCAAAGACTCCATGACGAAGGCCGGGGTCAGAGTGAATGGCCTGGTGCTTGGGGCGGTACCCAGCGTATTGCAGTACTACACCGACAATGTCGTGACGAACGGCGGGATCGTCTACAACGCGGCAGTGATCGCGGATTTTGCGGACGTCCTGCGGACCAAGCTTCGCGATGAGACCACCGCGTCGCCAGAACCCGCTACCTGGGGAATGATCGCCGCCGGTCTTGCTGGACTCGTTCTCGCCAGCCGCCGCCGACGCGCCGCGTAGGAAGCGTCAGAGCGAAATCTACGGGGCTGGGAACCGCAAGGTTTCCGGCTTTTACGTTTTTAGCCGTGGCCCAGATACATCAGCCAACTCAGGCCGAAAACCGCCACCAGAAAGCATCCGAAACAGTAGAGGCCATACCGGACCCTGTCCCGGTTGGTCCGCTTCGACACAATCCCCAACACGACGCTAGTACACAGGGCGAAGAGAAACGCCGCTTCAAAATGGCTCAGACTCAGCTTCGGCATCTCAGTCCTTTTGCCCCGTCGCAATCTCGTAGGCGTCCACCATCGCCAGCACGTTCAGGAAACCAGCGCTTACCAGGAATTTCGTTCCATAGTCGTGCACATGCCCCGCGGTGTCGGGTTGTGAATAGCCCATCCATGTCGCGAGCAAGTACAAGATGCCGTTAGCCAGATCTCCGATAAATCCGCCGCAATAGATCAGCACGGTCATCAAGTCGCCGCGTTGCGGTTCGAAGAATGCCCCGCGCATCATCAGCCCGAGAACGAACATCAAGACGACGGATGCGGCCAATATTCCGCCGCGGACTTTTCGTCCGAGAAGAAAATGGCCGCCGCCCGGAATCAACCATCCGAGCGCGACAGCGGGTAGCCAGGAGCGCATTAGATTCTATTGTACGCAGGGGCTTCGCGTCACGAAATGGCCTGTTGAACGCGCGTCTGATAAAGGCCCCGCGACCGGATATAGTCGTAGACGCCATCAGGCAATCCATCGGGCCGTTCCCCGCGCGAAAGCGCCTGTCGGATGGCGGAACTGGATACGCCCACAGCCACATCGTCCAGACGACGCACCTTCGCGCCTTCGGGCACGTTGTACCGGTGGCCGGGACGCGAAACCACCAGAAACCCGGTCATGCGTACAACATCGGTCCAGCGGTACCAGCTCTCGATGTCTGCAAAGGCGTCGGCCCCGATCAGGAACGCGCGCGGCTCCGGAAAGTGTTGCAGCGTGTCGAAAGTGTACGTCGGCTGCGACGAATCCTCCACTTCTGAAATCTCCGCCGAGGGATCGGCCAGCCGGATCATGGCGACGCGATGCTGGAACGGCGTGCGCAATGGCTTGTGCGGAGGAGATCCGGAAGGCAGATAGATCAGCCGCCGCAACTGAAATTGATCGATGGCCGCCGCGGCAATCGCCAGGTGGCCTTCATGAATGGGATCGAATGCGCCGCCGAAAAGTGCGGTCACAAAGTCCGGATGCGGATGTTGCGAAACTCGGCGACCATGGCCGGACCCCTATGGAGTTGGAGGCCGAAGATTCCCGTCTTCGGTTCTTCCCCATGAAGCTCCGACGTCACCATACCATTCAGGGTCAGCCGGATATCGCCGTCCTTGGCCCAGATCTCGTAATCGTTCCAGCCGTCTGCCTTGACGACGGTCTCGCCTTTGCCCTTCCATCCGTTGACGATTACGCCGCGCTTGCCACCCTCGTCATAAATGGATCCCCACCAGTTCCCTTCCGCCGCATCCGCCTGCAGCCCGCGAACGCCCCACGACGAACCTGGGATCTTCTCGCTGCGGAACTGTACGCCGGAATTGTGGTTTCGCAGCTTGA
Organism: Bryobacteraceae bacterium; assembly: GCA_041746955.1. Lineage (GTDB taxonomy): Bacteria > Acidobacteriota > Terriglobia > Bryobacterales > Bryobacteraceae > JAPKYZ01. The sequence goes on along the minus strand of JBGTFZ010000079.1, from coordinate 3,495 downwards.
TCTCCAGCCGAAGCTCAAAATCCTGAAAGCTGTCCTTCGAAATCAGGAATGTGTTGGCCTTCAACTCAACGCCCTCGGTGGAGCCAATGAGGATTCCGTCCTTGACGCTCCAGAGCTTGGGGTCGCCGTCCCAGCCGTCTAGGCTGGTGCCATTAAACAGCGGGCGGAAGCCGGGTTCAGCCGCGAATACCGGTATGGCTGCGGCAAGGGCGGCGAAACGCCTCCGGGTTAGAACAGACGGCATCATGTCGAGGATTGTATCGCCCGGGCGGCGGCGCTGGCCAGTTCATCCGCACGATTATTGTCGGGATGACCGGCATGGCCTTTGGTCCAGGTCCAATTGGCGCGGTGCCGAGCGTTCTGCGCGTCTAGCTCCTGCCATAGATCCTGGTTCTTTACCGGCTTCTTGTCGGCCGTCTTCCAGCCGCGCGCTTTCCAGCCGTGAATCCATTCGGTGATTCCTTTGCGAAGATACTCTGAATCCGTGGTGATCTCCACTTCGCAAAGCTCCTTCAGCGCGCGCAGCCCCTCAACCGCGGCGCGCAGTTCCATCCGGTTGTTTGTGGTGCCGCGTTCGCCGCCGGACGATTCGCGCGTGTGCCCATTGAAGCGTAGGATGTAGGCCCAGCCGCCGGGCCCGGGATTGCCGAGGCACGCCCCGTCCGTGATCAACTGAACTTTCTTCATTGGTGGTCAGGCTGCGGCCGGTTCGCTCAGCAGTTCTTCAAAAAAGGCGTCGACGTGGCCCAGAATGGTCTTCGCGTCTCGAGCCTGATAGATCTGCGTGCGCAGCTTGGCGCCGTTTCGAATGCCGTGCGAAAAGTAGGTCGTGAATTGCTTCATCTTCCCCACGGCGTCCAGCGCCCGCTCTTCCTCCACGCGCCCGGCCAGCATCACGAAGTACCGGCGCATGATCTCGTACCGCATTTCATCCGTGGGCTGCTGGTACGCACCCGTCGCGCAGTACTCGGCGATCTGGCTGAAGATCCAGGGATTCGATGAAGCGCACCGCCCGATCATCACCGCGTCGCAACCGGTTTCTTCAAACATGCGAATCGCGTCCTCCGGCGAGCTAATGTCACCGTTGCCGATCACAGGAATCTTCGAACCCGCCTTCAGCGCCGCGATCCTGGACCAGTCTGCGAATCCGGCATAGCCCTGCTCGCGGGTACGAGGATGAAGGGCGATCGCCGCCAGCCCGCAGTCTTCCGCCACCTTGCCCATGCGTTCGAATACAAGATCCTTGTCATTCCACCCGGCGCGAAACTTGCACGTCAAAGGCACGCGAATCGCCGCCCGAACGGCGCGCAGAATCTGTTCGACCAGCGGCAGATCCCGCAACAGGCCCGACCCGCCGTTGCAGGTGACCACCTTCTTCACCGGACATCCGAAGTTGATGTCCACGATGTCGAATCCCAGGTCCTCGCAAACCTTGGCCGCCTCGGCCATCACTTCCGGATTGCTGCCGAACAGTTGGGCGGAGATCGGGCGCTCTTCCGGTTCGAAGGCCAGGTAGCGGTCCGTCTTGGTTGTCTTCTTGGTCTTCACGGATGCAACGATCCCGTGGGAGCTGGTGAACTCGGTCATCATCAGCCCGCAGCCGCCCTGCGCCCGGATCAGCCTTCGAAATACCGTATCCGTCACACCGGCCATTGGCGCCAGTACCGTCGCCGGGGCGACACGGACCGGCCCGATGGCAAGCGTTTCAGGGAGTGTCGTTTCAACGCGCACTCCCTCCAGTTTAGGCGTCCGGCTCGGCCCCGCGCCAGTATCCCTGCCGCGATCGCACGACCGCGCCGGGACGGTTGACTCCAACGTCGATGCGATGAATCTGGCCATCCGCCGCCGCTGAATCCTCGAACGTCAGCAGGTATTGGCTGTGCAGATCCTCACCGGCGCGGGAGATAGCCTGCTCCAGCGCGTCCTGGCGGGTGAAAGGCTCAGCAGTTCCACCCGTGAACTGCGCCAGCAGACGCGTGGCGGGCGCCTTGCCCTTGTCCCCCAGGCTTACCAGCAGCGGAATCAGGTCCATCCCTCCGGGCTGTAGCGCGGGTTTGCTGTCCTCTTCGTCTTCACGCCCTACGCGCTGATTCGCCTTCACGGTCCAGGCCGTGCGGAACGGCGAATAGGTTAACGCATATAGCGTAACGTTGGCCCGCTGCAACCGCTCCAGGGTTTGGTCCAGCAACGCCTCACTCCCCCGGTCCCGGCTCTCGCTGATCAGCAGCACGACTCGACGGCGGGCTGCGGCGCCGGTCGAAAGCATCGTGATCGCCTCGTTCACTCCATCCAGAATGCGGCTGCCCTGCCGCTGGGGCCGGATTTGGGCGAAAGCCGCGTCGACCATCGCGGGATCTCGCGTCTATGGCAGCGCCGTCCGCACGGACGCAGCAAACAGAACTAGTCCGACGCGTCCACCCTCGCCGGCGATCAGCGGCTGAATCATGCCTGCAACTGATAGAAGCTTTGCCAGAACCGGGCCGGACGCCTGGCTGTTCTGCACCACGATGGCAAGTGACGTTGGCTGCCGCTCCGTCTCCACGTGGAAAGGCACCGGATTGCCGTCCACCAGAAGCCGGAAGTCCTTTTGATCCAGTCCGTCAAGAGGCACGCCGCCGGAATCCCTCACGGAAGCGGGAACCTGGATCAGCCGCACGGTTACCCGAAGGTCGGGCCGCTCCTGCGCCATCGCCGGGAGTAGACTCAGAAGGGCTCTCCGCGTCACACCGTCTGCGGACGCCCGAAACCCGAATTCGGTTTCATACGTATTGACCGTATAAGGAAGAAGCGACGAACATGCGACTTGCGATAGCCTTTGTTGGCGGCGTGGCGGTGGCGGCCTTCGCCTTCATCCTGATCAAGACGCCGGCAGACGGGCCGGATCTCTTTCTGCCTGAGCCGGTGGGACAGGTATCGGCTTCGTCGCCTGAGCCCTCGCTCGCGCCTTCAACCGAAGTTGCGCCTGTGGTGGCTCCACCGCCGGCAGCGGTTCAACGCATCGCTGCCCCTCCGGCACCGCCCCCGTCGGCCCGCCGCGAAGTGGCACGGACCAGATTCGAGCCTACGCCCGCGCCGGTCCCAGTGGAAGCTCCGCCAACCGCGCCCGAAACTCCCTCGCTACCTGATTTCATGACCAAGCCGAGCGTCCAGCAGGCTTCCGCCGCCGCGGTAGTGCCACTTCCCCCACCCGTCGTTGAGCCGGAGCCGTCGCCGATCCTGAAGCCGGGCCGGAGTGAAATCCAGCGGGCCACGGAAGTACGTCGTGCGGAAACCGCAACCATTCCGGCTGGGACGGTCCTGCAGGTCCGTTTGAGTCAGACCCTGTCCAGCGAGAACAGCGAGACTGGCGACTCTTTCAACGCCACACTTGACGAGCCGCTGGTTGTGAATGGCTTCGTGATTGCGGAGAAAGGTTCGCGCATCGACGGGCGCGTTGTGGATGCCGTCCGGTCAGGCCGGATCAAAGGCAAAGGCCGGATCTCCGTCCGGCTTTCT
>JBGTFZ010000078.1:0-10249 GCA_041746955.1 Bryobacteraceae bacterium | reverse complement strand
AGTTTCCTGGAGCGGCTGGGCTTGCTGGTTGATCAACAGTGGACCTGGCGCGAGAATCAAGCGCTCGCCAGGAGATTGCACGCGGCGAAACTAAAGGGCGCGGCGGTCGAAGACATCGACTATCGCACCTCGCGCGGCCTGGACAAGGCCGTGATTCGCGCGTTGGCGCAGAAGTCGGCCTGGGTCCAGCAACACGAAAACCTCTTCGTGCTCGGCCCCACCGGTGTCGGCAAAAGCTTCGTGGCGTGCGCCCTCGCTCAGAAAGCCTGCCGCGATGGATACTCGGCGCTCTACGTGCGCGCTCCCGCGTTGTTCCGCGATCTAGCCATCGCCCGCGCTGACGGCAGTCTGCGCAGCGTGCTCGCACGATTCAGCCGCATCGACGTTCTCGTCATCGACGACTGGGCCATGGCTCCGCTTGCCGAAACCGAACGCCGCGACTTCTGGGAGATCTGCGAGGACCGCTATCAAACCCGCTCGACGATCCTCACTTCGCAGCTTCCGGTCGCGCGTTGGCACGAACAGATCGGCGACGCCACCGCCGCTGACGGCATCCTGGATCGTTTGGTGCACAACGCCCATCGCATCGAGATGCGGGGCGATTCCATGCGTAAGAAGCGCGGTACGTCGAGCTAACGCTCGCCGGTGACTTCGGACTGAGGCGGGGACAAGGGCTGCCGCCCCTTTCCCCGCACCCCTTTCTCCGCTACAGGCGCTCTTCCTCCGCTGCGCTCCGGATAGGTTTTCCTTGACGAACGCGAACACTTACGGCAAAATCAAACTGCCAGCGTCGCTACGCTCCGTAAACTGTTCGCCTTCGGCCCGGAATGCCGTTCGCGTTCCCTCTGGAATCACTGTTCGCCTTCGCCGGAATACCCAGCTGATGCGGTGCCCATGGTGCCGGATGCTGGTGGTGTACGTGTTCCCGGCACAGTTGAAGACGTTGACGTGCGACAAATGCGGGCAGGAGATGGCGGCGCGGAAGTGCGGCGGCTGCCGAGGCGGCGGTCACGACCGATGCAATAGAGGGCCGCAAATCACCGCCTCTGTTGGAGTCGGTTCCAGATAGTGAACGCAGCGAAGCTCGAACGAATCCACAAATACGTCCCTTCCAGGACTCGGTGTAGATGCGCCTCCTAGCGAATACATTGACCGCGTAGTTGATCTTCCTCAACTTCCCACTGGCAGTTAAGGCACTTTACGGTCTCAGGCTTCACCATTGCCCGCATCTGTCGAACGGGGCCGCACGGTTGAAAGCGAAGGAAGAATTGCCGAAACGTGCGTCATCTCTTCTCTGGTTGTGCCGCTCGCCCGTCCGTTTTCTCTAGGGAGTTTTCCCGTTGGCGCCGGTAAACCGCCCCTCATTGCCGTATCTTGCCTGCGGAGGCCGATGCACCTCGTGAGCCTCGATCTGAGTAGTAGATCCGCCGCTCCACACTGTCAACCGAAGATCGCTTCTCTCGTCGCGTTCGGACTTCCACCGGATGCCCCGATCTTGAGCCCGTGAAGCAGCTTGCTGTTCAATCGATACCCCTTGCGCCGCCTGGTTCGGCGTTGCTCGCTGGCGCACGGAGACGTCGGGAAAATGGCTTCGATCCTCGTACGAAGCATCGGTATCGCCTTCTCGCAGAGGCTTTGAAGTCCCTTTCCATCTCCGGCATTCAACTTCGCTTCGATCTGGAGCAAAAGTGCATTCAGCGATTCGAACTCAACCACTGCATCGATAACCTGACTTCGCCACTTGTGCCTGGCGGCGAATCCCTGCCGCTCCGCCCGAAACTGCTTGGACCTCCGTCCGTGCTTCCATTGCGCTTTTGCGCATCGCTCGCGGCCTTCGGGCGTTCGCGGTCCGGTTGAAGCGCCGCCGTGCATCCGGCAACGTGTGTACTTACCGTGCTGGTTACACATTGCCGGTGCTCGGCAGATGCCTCCTGCTCGCGTCTTCGCTCCACACCTCGGGGCACTCGCCGGATTTCCTGTCAGCATCGGATGGCCGGTAGGTGCCCGGGTTTCATCGGGTCCTGCGTTCTTGCGGCTGATGATAGTGCGCGGATTCGCCTCAGCAACCATTCCGTTAGCCTCTCGAATGCAAGAAGACGATCCACGCGCCAAGCGCATCGCGGAGTTCCAACTCGGTTTCACTCCCGGGGAAACTGATGCTCAACCTGTGGAGCGCGCCATCCAGACCGCAAACCATCGCCCGCAGTACCTGCGATCTGGAAAGGTCTGTTCCCCCTTGCGCTTTGACTTCGCTCCGGAAGCGATCCAGGGCCTTGATGGTCGCGTCGTCGGTCATGAAGTTTCGCCTGTTCATGCTGATTCCTTTACTTTTGTTCGTTTGGTGACCACTTCGTTTACAGTGCCGTTGAAGCGTGCCTTGAAGCGTGCAATTTCGTCACGTGTCGCCTGATCTTCGATCCTGGCAACGATCTCTATTTCCGCGCTTGTCCACACCTGGCCGCGTTCCGCACCCCGCCGAATCACGATTGCGGCGTCAGCTTCGTCGGCAACGATCCAGAGGCGGCCCATACCGTCGTGTCGAAGTTCGATTGCACTTCCCTTCAAGAGAGACCGTTTATGCAAGACCGATTTGACGCCGATCGGATCGGCTCGAAGGACCGCCGCAGCCTCCCGTGCTCCTGGAAGTGCCGGAACATGGAGGCGAGCCTTTCCATCGGCAAGAAGTTCCGCCCGCCCGCCACAGTGTTCCAGCCGCGAAAGTGCATCGGTGACGCTAAGCAAGGTCGATTACCTCCGGCTCAAGCCTCAGAAGGTGCTCAAGTTTGCCGAAGGTGCTCACGTTTCCTTCTTGGGCATCTTCGTCGCCGTTGAGCATCTTCGGGAGGCTCCAGACCCATGGACCGTTCATGGCCGACTTCGTGCATTGCACCTTGACGCGCTGCTTCGCTCGCCGGACCGTCGCCCATGACAAGCCCGCTTCCTCGGCTTCGCGGCGAAGTTCCCGCGATGGTCGTGGGCCATTTTCTAGTGCCCCCTGAAGCCAGTCCCCCGCGTCCTCAAGCGCTGAGGTCTCAGCAGGAGATCCCGCTTGGGCCAGCACGTCGTTTGCGCTCTCGGTCGCTGGCTCGGCATCCCAGGTCACACGAGAGGTAGCCAAATCACCAACCTCGCTGGAGATCGTCGTACCCTCGATTCGGAAGGAAAGGCCGCTTGCGTCCGGGCCTAGATTGTTCTTCATTGGAAGGAACAATCGCCGGGCTTTGTCATGTGGATCTTCCGCCACAAGCCACGCGGCGCGAGCAGCCGCAACGAATGCCAGCGACCCGCTTACCCTCATGAGCGCTTGCGTGTTCGATCCCTTGTTTAGGTGAGAGACGCCGACGATAGCCACCTCGTGGCGTGCCGCGAGATCTCCCAATGGGGCGAGCAGTGCCCGGATATCGGCGTTCTTGTGAGAATCAGTACTGCCGAGATAGGCCGTGATTGGATCGATCACAACTAGGGCGACATCAGCCCGGTTCCGCAATTCTTGCGAGAGTGCTTCCAGGTCAGATTCGAGCGAGAAGCTGCGCCGCCCTTGTTCTCCATTGCCGGTGTAGCTGGAGATGACGGCATCAATCACATGCACTCTTCGTGTATCTGCGCCTGCAGCGACGAGCCTGGGCTTAAGCGTGTCCGCAGCGTCATCCTCGGCATTCAGGAAGAGTACCGATCCCGTTTCGCATGCGCAGCGATCCACCGGCCAAATGCCTCCGGTCGTTACAACAGCGGCGAGACTTGCCGTCACCTGTGATTTGCCGAGACCGGGATTACCAGCAACGATAGAGACCTTCCCCCTAGCGATCCGACCCGGCCATAGCCACCCCACCGGCTTCGCCTCGATGTCAGCTAGGCAACGCGTAATCATTGCGGACGGTCGATTCCGTTGCCGATCCGGATCGCGGCTCGTCAAGACGACAGCGTCAGGCGCTAGGAGGATTGCCCTGGTGACCTCGTCGATCTTAAGCGGCCTCACGCTGCGCCTCCGCTTGCTCGATCACTAGGACGCATAGCGCCGCCAAGGTATCCACTTCGCGCGCGTCAGCGTCTCCCGCCGCGATCAGCCTCCGAACCTCCGCAGGATCTTCTTGCCGATGCTTCCCGAACTCGGCGAGTGCGGTTTCGGGATCGCAGCATGCGATCAGGTAGAGCCGCCGCGCGGCATGCGCGTGCACCTCTTCGTCTCCTGCTTCGAGTGCCGCCGCTTTTTTTGCTTCAAGCTCCGGAACGATTGCGCGCCGCCAGTTGATAGCGTCCATCGCAATCGAACGGGCTTCGTCTCGCCGCTCACGGTACGCCGCTTGGTCTATGGGAGACAGACGAACCGATTCTATAAACCCTTCTGCCTCAAGCCAGCGCAGTGCATCGGATCGCGTGAATTGCCGAACTGTCTCCACCAAGGCAATTACTCCGCCACCGCTTGCTGTTACAAAGTCGTACCAGAAACCTCTCTTCGAGTCGAGGGCCACGCTCCATCCGTCACCACGTCGCCAGAATGCCTGGGCGCGCCCGTTTCGGACTTCGCCACCGCCCAAGGCGTGCCAAACCGGGAGAATGATGCGTGAGATGCTCTTGCCATTTGTTAACCGCACTGTTTACTCGCCAGCTTGAGAGCGTAACCACAGCCAGGAGATTCGGACCGCTCGTCCGTACCGACACGCTGGAATCTTGTTATCGCGGATCATTTTGTGAATCATCGCCTTGGAAAGGTTCAGGAACCGCGCGGCTTCATTCGTGGTAGCGAAACCCACCTTCGGCCTCGGAGCCGCTTGTATGGTGTCATCTAATAAAATGTGAGCCATGACTATAGACACAGAGTTTCACACCGTGTATTCTAAGTCAATATGGCCGTACGTCAGATATGAGGTCTTGACCATATGCATGCAAGTTCGTTTGATGTTGTCGGCAAGTGGCGACGGTCCGCGGATTACTTCTTGGACCATGACCAGATCAAGCTCAAGCCTAATGGCGTTCTCGAGAAATATGATCCCTGGCAAATCTTCCGCAGCAATGAAGGGATACATCGTACAGTTAGGCAGCCGTACGCAAGTTTGCTTGACCTCGCGGACCATCTCGACGACGAGTCGCGCCTGCTTGGTTGGTGTCAGGAGAACGGTTTGTTGGGGATTTTGCCCGCGCGTTGCCGTTGGATCCGATTCCGGCCGCTTCCCGATCTTGCGATGCATCGCAAAGTTGGAGGACAGTGGGGAACGTACTCTGGCTTTCAAGTGCCTGACCTCCGCGGTGGAACCGGTATGAGTTGGCAAGACTTTTACGTCGGTGAGCGAGTGATGCCCTTGTCCGGCCTCGATCGATTTCTGGGTACGAACGTTTCTAAGTCCGATCCACCGTGTCCGCTCGACGAGCAGTTTTGGGTGGCCTATAGCGAACCCATATCGACCATGAGGAGCGAAGTGGCCGGATTCGCCAGAGCTGTAGGTGAGATGACTGCTTGGGAAGCCGACCCCGAGGAGCTAAAGAGCAACATCGATGTGTACTTTTCCTTTTGGCACCTTCGCGATCTGGCTCAGGACGCCGCCCCTACATTCCTCTTCCGTAGTACGAGCAACAGACTGGAAGAAGTCAGGCAGTCGCCGGCGCTCCTGGTGTCCTTTGCTTTGATGGTCCTTTGGGACCGCCAAAACGGTCGCCGCGCCCTCCGTTGCAACACTTGCCAACGGCATTTCGTGTCCAACGAACACCGTGCAAAATATTGTTCACCGACCTGCCGGAACACGGCGTCGAGTCGCCGGTATCGTGCAAAGAAAACGGACGAGAGTAGCTAACCCTATGTCAAAGCGTGGACAGAACGAAGGGTCAATCTTTCAGCGCAAGGATGGCCGCTGGGCGGCGCAACTGAACCTTGGGTGGCAGAACGGAAAGCGAGTCCGCAAGTTCTTCTACGGCGCGACACGCAAGCAGGTCCAGGAGCAACTGACGAAGGCGTTGTCTGACCTACAGAAGGGTTTGCCAGTCGTAGGAGACAAGCAGACCGTCGCGGGACATCTTGCTTGGTGGCTCGAAGAAGTGGTCCGGCGGACGAACAGGCCGTCAACGTACCGGAGCTATGAACAACTGGTACGAGTTCACATTGAACCCGCCATCGGGAATGTCGGGCTATCGAAATTGACGCCCCAGCAGGTCCGCGCGTTCCTGAACGCGAAACAGGATTCCGGCCTCAGCTCACGAACGGTCCAATATCTACACGCCGTGCTGCGTAAAGCTCTGAACGTGGCGCTCAAGGATCAGCAAATCGTGCGCAACGTCGCATCGTTGGTCGATCCGCCCAGGCTGGCCGCGAAGGAAGTCCAGCCCCTGACGCCGGATGAAGCTCGCCGGTTCCTCGCGGCGATTCAAGGCGACAAGTTCGAAGCACTCTTGACCGTCGCTGTCTCGCTTGGCCTTCGGCAGGGCGAAGCTCTGGCTCTTCGCTGGGATGATGTGAATCTTGAAGTCGGGAAGCTCAGAATTCGCTACGCCCTTCAACGGTTCAAGCCTCGCGGAGAGCAGCGGCTCGAAATTCACCTTGTCGAGCCGAAGACGAAAAAGAGTCGCCGGATAATTGACCTTCCCGAAGTCACACTTCGAGCGTTGGTTGCTCACCGTCTTCGGCAAGAGCAAGATCGGCTGCTGGCTGGGAGCCGATGGACAGCGCCGCAAGTCGTCTGCGAAGGACGGAAAGAAACGGGCGATTCGTTCGTTTTCACCACCAGTATCGGCACGCCACTCGAAGGCCGCGCTGTCACGAAACGATTTCAACGGCTGCTCAAGGAATCCAACATCACCCGCCATCGTTTCCACGATCTCCGGCATACCGCTGCTACGCTCCTAGCAGTGCAAGGCGTTCACCCAAAGGCGATTCAGTCGGTCCTCGGCTGGGATCAGGTGGCGATGGTGGACCGCTACGCACACTTCGTCGATGAGATGCGGAAGTCGGCGGCAATCAAGATGGATGAGATTCTGAAGCCGGTCGCCAACCATCGGTCGGACGCGACCGTGAATTAGCGAATGGGCGGCGTCCAGACTACTGCTTTCGCGTTCGGACCTGCTACTTTGGGGCCAACCGTTGATAACAACGGCGGGAGGCTAAATGGCTGAACAGAAGTACAAGGTGGTCGAGCTTTCAAGCCTGAAGATGGAAGACGGCGCGAGAGAGTTGCTGAGTTCCCCGGAGATGGAGCCGTACATGCGCTACGCCGAGGCTCTAATGATCGGGGAAGACTTAAAGCCTTCGATCCGCGAGATCGCCGCCCTACCTCTCGAAAGGCGTTACGTTTGGCGAGTCGCTTCAGCCCTGAAATGGGGTTTTGCGGACTTTGACGATGCCAGCGTCACCGTCGATCGCAATACCCTGTCGCAAGAGGACGGCGACCGCCTTATGGAACTCCTGAAATTTCGTCCGATTCAATTTTGCATGTTCCTGAAGGCGCTCATAGGCGCGGAGGCCATGGAACTCGCCGTGATGCAGGCAGTGGATGTTGCAAAGCAGAAGTAGGCTCTATTTGAAGCCTGTGGCTGTCAAGATGGCTGTCAATTCGCCCGAAGCCAACCTCCATTAGCCCTGAAGTTGTTGAAGGGAATGGAGCCACCCGCCGGGATCGAACCGGCGACCTGCTGATTACGAATCAGCCGCTCTACCAACTGAGCTAGGGTGGCGCTAGTGACGACGAAGTTCGACGCGCTTACCCGAATTATACGATAAGCCACCGCGCCCGCTCCGGTGGTAAACTACGAAAAAGCCGCGCCCGTAGCTCAGTTGGATAGAGCGTTTGGCTACGAACCAAAAGGTCGCACGTTCGAGTCGTGCCGGGCGCACCACCTGCCTCCCTCATCGCGGACATTCCCGTCGCACAACTGCACCCGCCACGCCGCTTCGCCGACGCGCTGATTTTTGATGGCATTTCGATTGGAACCGAACGTGCCATCCTCCGTATAGAAAGATTAGCGCCGAATGGATGTCCAACGACAGGGAGTGGCTCGCAAGAAGATGGTCCGCAGGATCTTGTGGGTCGCGCTGGCGCTGACCGCGATTCCGCTGCTTACGTGGGGGCTGTCCCGTCTGAAACCCGCCGCTCCCACGGTCGAGCGGGCCACGGTATGGTTGGACACCGTCAAACGCGGGCCGATGGTCCGGCAGGTTCGCGGGCTCGGAACGCTTGTCCCGGAAGACATTCTCTTCATCCCCGCCCAGACGGATGGACGGGTGGAGAAAGTGGCTCTGCGGCCGGGCGTGGCCGTACGGCCGGACACCGTGCTGCTTGTGCTGACCAACCCGGAGTTGGAGCAGCAGATGGAGGACGCCGGCTGGCAGGTGAAGGAAGCCGAGGCGAACCTGGACGATCTGCGCGCGCGGCTGGATCAGCAGAAGCTTGAGCAGCAGGCCCGGACCGCCCAAGTGCAATCTGAGCACGTCAAGGCGAAGCTCCAATACGAACGCGACGCCCAGCTCTTTCAGAACGGCCTGACGCCCGACCTGACCGTCAAGCTTTCCGAAGCCAGTGCGAAGGAGTTGGAGCATCGCTTTCAGATCGAGAAGGAACGGCTGGCCAGCTATGACGCGATGATCCGTGCGCAGCTGGAGGCTCAGCGGGTGCAGATCGAGAAGTTGCGCGCCGCATACGCGCTAAAAAAACAGCAGGTGGACGAGCTTACCGTGCGCGCGGGCAACACCGGCGTTCTGCAGGAGCTTACGCTGCAAGTCGGCCAGCGCGTCACCGTCGGAACGGTGCTGGCGAAGGTTGTTCAGCCAAAGAATCTAAAGGCCGAACTGAAGATTCCCGAAACTCAGGCGAAGGATGTCGTGCTGGGACTGCCGGCTGAGATTGACACGCGCAACGGATTCGTCAAAGGCCGGGTAGCGCGTATCGATCCCGCGGCGATCAACGGTACGGTTACTGTCGACGTTCGTCTGGAAGAAGAACTGCCGCCCGGCGCGCGGCCCGACCTTAGTGTTGACGGAACGATCGAACTTGAACGGCTGGCCGACGTACTGTACATTGGCCGCCCGGTTTCCGGACAGCCGAACGCGGTGGTCAGCCTGTTTAAGCTCGACGCCGAGGGAAAAGAGGCGGCCCGGGTACAGGTGAAGCTGGGCCGGAGTTCGGTGAACACGATCGAGATTGTGGATGGCCTAAGAATCGGCGACCAAGTGGTCCTTTCCGACATGTCGGCGTGGGATGCCCAGCCGCGAGTGCGTCTGAATTAAATGGGAGCTAATGAATGAGCGATAAAAGCGAGAACCTGATTCAATTGGAGGCGGTAACTAAAGTATTCCTGACCGACGAGGTGGAGACCCACGCGCTGGCTGGAATTCATTTGAACTTACGGCGGGGCGAATACGTCGCAATCGCCGGACCTTCCGGCTGCGGTAAGTCAACATTACTTGCGATCCTAGGCTTGCTGGACACTCCGAGTTCTGGCACTTACGTACTGAACGGCAACAACGTCGAGAATCTGAAGCTGTCCGAGAGGGCGCGCATCCGCAATCGCGAGATCGGCTTCATATTTCAGGCGTTCAACCTGATCGGCGATCTGAGCGTCTATGAAAACGTGGAACTGCCGCTTACTTACCGCGGTATGAGCGGGGCGGAGCGCAAGAAGCGCGTTCACGAGGCGCTGGAACGCGTCGGCATGTCTCACCGCGTCAAGCACTATCCGTCACAGCTATCCGGTGGCCAACAGCAACGCGTCGCCGTCGCTCGCGCGCTTGGCGGCGAGCCCTCCATCCTGCTGGCCGACGAGCCGACGGGCAACCTGGATTCCGCCAATGGCGAAGCCGTCATGGATCTGCTTCAGGAACTGCATCGCAACGGCGCGACTATCTGCATGGTGACGCATGATCCGCGCTACGCCGCATACGCGGACCGCACCATTCACTTGTTTGACGGCAGAGTGGTCGAGGAAAAAGAAGAAGCCTTCCACTAGGATGATCGAGCTTCGCAACATTGAGAAGTCCTTCCAGCATGGGCCCCAGCGGACTTTCGTCTTGCGCCGCATAGACCTGGATATTCGCGAAGGCGAGTTCGTTTCCATCATGGGCCCGTCAGGCGCCGGAAAATCAACGTTGCTGCACTTGATCGGCATGTACGACACAGAATGGACCGGTGAGTGCGGATTCCACCGAAGGTGAACGCTGATTCCGAAGGGAACGCGAACGGCATTCCGGGCCGAAGGCGAACGGTGTTCGGAGCGTAGCGACGCTGGCCTTTCGATTGTGGAGTAAGCATTCACGATGGTCAAGAGAAACCTG
>JBGTFZ010000077.1:0-8848 GCA_041746955.1 Bryobacteraceae bacterium | reverse complement strand
GTGGCGATTGCATCCTCGAAGCTTTTTTTAGAGGTAGACGTGATTTCAGTTACGCGCGCGACTGACATATGGATAATCGCAACGGTACTACCTCTTTAACGGAATAGCAACCCAGCGCGAGCGGTGGCACAATAGAAATCGAAATGGCCGAAGTCCGAGATAGGCTCGAACGAGTTCGCCGCAAGCCATCTCAACGGCCTCTTGCCGAGGAACTGAACGAGATCGCCATGACGAGCACGGCCTGCCACACAGACCGACGTGATGATGGCTGAAGCCGCACAAGTCTCACAGCACCTTGTAAGTCGCCGTCCCAAACGCCACGACCCGCCGCTGCGAATCCGTTACCTCAACCGAGCCCACAACTAGCGACGTGCCAACCCGCAGCAGCCGGGCGCGCGCCCGCACCTTCCCGCCCGTCACGGGCAGAAAGTAATTCAGCTTCAACTCGACGGTCGTCACCAGCCGCTTCCCCTCCAGATGGTGGTGGGCCGCGATTCCCACCGCCGCATCCACCAGCGTCGCCGTGACGCCGCCATGCAGGCTGCCATGCCGGTTCCGCAGATCCTCCCGTACCTCGCACGCAATCGTCAGCCCGTCTTTGTGGAAACGCTCCACCTTGATTCCCAGTAAATGGTTAAATGGAGTAGTAAAGGCCCGCGTGGCTTTTTCGTTGGCTTGCTTCGTCATTGCGATGCGGCTTGAAATCGGAGAGGTCTAGAAAGCATGATAAGCCGGGCCTGGAGGAAAAATGAAAGTTCTTGCCCTGATCGCTTTTGGAGGCCTCGTCGGCCTCGCCCAGCAGCCCGTCTACAAAGTCACAAAGGTTGAGCGGACGATTAAAGCCGTAACGTTCACCCGCGGACAGGAAAGTTCGCTCGATCTGCGAGGGACGGACCTTGCTCCAGCCGCCAAAGGAACCGCCCGCATGGACGCCCGTACGGGCACAGTGGGCATTGAGATCCGCGTGGAAAAGCTGGAGCCCGCTACGAAGTATGGCCGCGAGTACCTGACGTATGTCGCGTGGGCGATTACGCCGGAGGGCCGCGCCGAGAATCTGGGTGAAATTCTGGTGGACGGAAATAAGGCCTCGTTAAAGGCGTCTTCTGGCCTTCAGGGATTCGGCCTGATCATAACCGCTGAGCCCTACTTTGCCGTATCTCAGCCCAGCGACAATGTCGTGATGGAAGGCGTCGCGGGCCGCGGAACCCAAGGAACCATCCAGCCGATCGACGCCAAGTTCGAACTTCTGGGCCGTGGCGAGTACGTCAAGATGGCGCCCACTGGAAGTTTCCCGGTGATCGACATGGATCCAAAGGGCGTTCTTCAGGTTTACGAGGCCATCAACGCGGTGAACATCGCGAAAGCCACGGGAGCGGAAAAGTATGCCGCTGACGAACTGAAGCGCGCGGAGACCGAGCTTCTCAACGCCAACGGTTTCCTGAAGCGGGACAAGAAGAAGGCCGAGAGTGCCGCCAGGATTGCCGTGCAAACGGCTGAGGACGCCCGGCTGTTGACCTTGCGCAAGATTGAGGAAGAGCGTCAGGCTACTGAGACGGCCGCGGCCGAGGCTTCGCGGCAGAGGGCCATCGCCGAAGGCCAGCGTGCTGAGGAAGCCAACAAGCAGAGAGCCGCCGCGGATGCGCAGCGCATGGCGGCGGAAGCCCAGCGGCAGGCCGCCGATGCCAGCCGCAAGGAAGCCGAAATGGCCGCCCAGAGAGCGGCGCTGGAGGCGGAACGTGCTCAGCGGCTGAAGGGCGAAGCCGAGGTAGCCCAGCGCGAGGCTATGGCCGCCCGTCAGGCGGCTGAGGCGGAGCAGGCCGCGCTACGCAACCAGTTGAAGGATCAGTTGGGCCGCGTGATGGCCACAAGAGAGTCCGCCCGAGGCCTGATCGTCGATATTGGCGACGTCAACTTCGACACCGGCAAGTACGAATTGAAGGCTGATGCCCGCGAGAAGCTGGCGCGGATGTCGGGAATCTTGATCGCGACGCCCAGTTTGAAGGTGACGGTGGAAGGCCATACCGATAGCGTCGGCGGCGACGAACTGAATCAGAAGCTGTCCGAGCAGCGTGCCGGCAGCGTCCGGCAGTATTTGGTCGATTCGGGCTTCCCGCCGGAACTGATTACGGCTCAAGGGTTTGGCAAGAACCGGCCCGTGGCGGACAACAACACGGCCTCGGGCCGCCAGCAGAACCGGCGCGTCGAAATGATCGTCAGCGGCGACCGAATCGGGCAGACAACCGGGAACTAGTTTTTCCGGTTCGCTATAAATAATCCGGCTGTAACCGCCGATCAGCCCACAGAAAGTAGACTAGAGATTATGTGTGGCATCGTCGGTTACGTCGGAACGCGGAAAGCCGTTCCGATCATTTTGGATGGTTTGAAGCGGCTGGAGTACCGGGGGTACGACTCGGCCGGCATTGCGGTGATGAATGGCACTGGCCAACTTATCATCCGCCGCGCCTCTGGAAAGCTTCACAACCTGGAGCAAGCTGTTCAGGCGAACCCGATTGAAGGATCATTCGGCATCGGGCATACGCGCTGGGCCACGCATGGCCGTCCCACGGAAGAAAACGCCCATCCCCATCGTGATTCCAAGGGGAACATTGTGGTTGTCCACAACGGGATTATCGAAAACTACCTCACGCTGAAGCATCAGCTTCAGGAAGCGGGCCACGTCTTTGTGTCGGAGACGGATACGGAAGTGGTCGCCCACCTTGTTGAGAAGCACGTCGACGCCGGAAACGTACTTGAAGACGCTGTCCGGTTGGCGTTGAAGGAAATTACGGGCGTATACGCGCTGGCCATAGTCTCCAAGCTGGACCGGAACAAGATCGTCGCGGCGCGCCAGGGGCCGCCCCTCGTCGTCGGGATCGGCGAAGGCGAGTATTATGTCGCTTCAGACGTCCCGGCGATCCTTTCGCATACCCGCGACATGTTCTTCCTGATGGACGGCGATGTGGCGGTTCTTACGCCCGAGGGCGTGCACCTTACGGACCTGGACGGCAAGACCGTGCGACGGCAGGTTCAGCGCATCCTGTGGGATCCAATCATGGCGGAAAAGGGCGGCTATAAGCACTTCATGCTCAAGGAGATCTTTGAGCAGCCCCGCGCCATCCGCGATACGATGCTGGGCCGCATCGGGCAAGAAACCGGCCGCGTCTTCCTCGACGAGATGGACATCACCGAGGACGAGTTCCGGAATTTCCAGTCGGTAAAGATCGTCGCTTGCGGCACCAGTTGGCACGCGGCGCTGGCGGGCAAGTTCATGATCGAGAAGCTGGCCCGCATCCCGGTTGAAGTCGACTACGGCAGCGAGTTCCGGTACCGCGATCCGATTGTCGGTCCGGACATGTTGACGGTCGTCATCTCCCAGTCCGGTGAGACGGCCGACACCCTCGCGGCGCAGCGCGAGGCGAAGCAAAAGGGCTCGAAGACGTTGGCGATTTGCAATGTCGTCGGCTCAATGATCACGCGCGAGGCGGCGGGAACTCTAATGACTCACGCCGGCCCTGAAATCGGCGTCGCTTCCACCAAGGCATTCACAGGGCAATTGACGGCCCTGCTGGTGCTGGCCCTGTACTTCGCGCAGGTTCGGGGGCAGATCACCGAGGAGGAAGCCGTCCGGCTGACTCAGGAGATGCTGAAGATCCCCTCGAAGATTGAACGGATTCTTTCCGAAGAAGACATCTACGAGGAACTGACGCGCCGCCTGCACAAGGCCAAGGATTTTCTCTTTCTGGGGCGGGGAATCCATTTCCCGATAGCTCTCGAAGGCGCGCTGAAGCTGAAGGAAATTTCCTACATTCATGCCGAAGGGTATCCGGCGGGAGAGATGAAGCACGGCCCCAACGCGCTGATCGACGAGAACCTTCCGGTCGTCGTGCTGGCCGCCTACGACCCATCCAGCCCATCCGGCCGTCAGCGGTACGAAAAGACGCTCTCGAATATTCAGGAAGTAAAGGCCCGGTCCGGCATTGTGATCGCCATCGCCAATAAGGGCGACGAGGAAATCTCGAAGGTGGCCGACCATATCATCCGCGTTCCCGTTACCGAGGAGCTGTTTCTGCCGCTGCTCGAAATCGTGCCGTTGCAGTTGCTGGCTTACCATATCGCCGTCCGGTTGGGCTGCGATGTCGATCAGCCCCGCAATCTGGCGAAAAGCGTCACGGTGGAGTGAGGCAGTTCACACATCGGATCGTCATCGCGACGCGAGGCAGCGGCCTCTACGAATTTACCGGCGAGGTTCAGAAATGGGTGTCGGCCTCAGGCCTTACGACGGGCCTGCTGACGCTATTCATTCAGCACACCTCCGCGTCGCTGACGATCCAGGAGAACGCCGATCCGGACGTGCTCGGCGATCTCAACGCGCATTTTGCGCGTCTGGCTCCGAAAGACCTGAAGCTCTATAAGCACCGCTCGGAAGGTCTGGACGATATGCCCGCACACATCCGGGCGGCCCTTACGGCTACGCAAGTCTCGATTCCCCTCATCGACGGACACCTCGCGCTGGGGACATGGCAGGGTATCTATGTTTTCGAGCATCGCGACCCTCCCCACCGCCGCATGGTGGCTCTTCACCTCTCCGGCGAGTAGAATAATCGCATGACGATCTCCCGCCGGCGCTTTCTTGAATCCACGGCTGCGGCCAGCCTTGCCGCCACCGCCGCGACGCCAATGCCTACCCGCACACTGGGCCGCACCGGCGCGCAGGTTTCCATCATCGCTTTCGGCGGCGGAAGCCGCTTTCTCGCCTACAAGACCGACGATGAGGCGGATGCCGTCCTCAACCGCGCACTGGAACTGGGGATTACCTACTTTGACACGGCCTACGGCTACGGCAGCGGCAAGAGTGAAGAACGCTATGGACGCGTGCTGAAGCCCCACCGGTCGAAGATCTGGCTGGCGACGAAGACGAACGACCGCACCTACGACGGCACGATGCGCCTGATCGAGGGCAGCCTGAAGCGTCTCGGGACGGATCACGTGGACCTGATCCACGCCCACGCTTTGAACGGTCCTGACGACCTTGCGGCGGTCGAGGCGCCGGACGGCGTCCTGAAGGCGCTGTACAAGTTGCGGGAGCAGAAGGCGACGCGCGCCATCGGAGTCTCCTGCCACAACGATCCGGAAATCTTGAAGCTCGCGCTGGAACGCCACGACTTCGACTGCACCCAGATGGCGCTGAACGCTGCCCGAATCGGCGCGTCCGGTCCGAAGGCAACCAGCTTTGAAGAACTGGCGCTTCCCGTCGCGAAGAAGAAGAATCTCGGCGTAATTGCGATGAAAGTTTTCGGCCAGGAAAAACTGAACGGCAAAGCTCCGGTGGAGCAGTTGATTCAGTACTCGCTTAGCCTACCCGTCGCCGTCGCCGTAATGGGCATGCCGCAGCGCCACATGCTGGAGACCAATGTGGCCGCCGTCAAGGCATTCCGGCCCATGCCGGACGAGGACCGCCGCAAACTTTCAAGTTCACTGGCCGCCGAAAAACTGGCGATGGACCGGTTCTTCCACAGCCATCTCGACTGCTAAGCCTTCTCTACTGAAAGACCCGCCGCCGGCGGATATAGGCGGGTACCGCGATGTCGTCCGGGTCCGGCTCAGGCTCCGGTTCCGGCTGCGCCTCCACCACCGGGATCTCGGCCACCACTGCCGGTTCGCCCGCTTTAGCTTGCGCGTCGAACGGAAAGTCCGCCGGGAGCGGAGCCGGTTCGGCTGCGGCAGCGCCGCGGCGCTCAATCGCTGGCAAATTGGCGCGCTCAAAACCAGTGGCAATTACCGTGATCTTCACTTCGTCGCCCATGCCCTCGTTCATCACGACGCCGAAGTTGATCTGCACGTCGTCAAACGCAGCGGCCTTCCGGATCAGCGAGCACGCTTCGTCGACATCGTGAATCCCAAGCTGGCTTGATCCCGTGATGTTAATCAGAATTCCGCGCGCGCCTTCCACGCCACCGTCGTCGAGCAATGGCGAATTAATCGCCCGCCGCGCAGCTTCGACCGCCGCGTTGCCTCCGCTGGCGGACGCCGTGCCCATCATCGCGTAGCCCATCCCCAGCATGATGGCGCGGATGTCGGAAAAGTCGCGATTGATCATGCCGGGGGTGGTGATGATGTCGCTGATGCCCTGCACGGCCTGACGAAGAACGTCGTCGGCGATCCGGAATGCCTCAAAGAAACTGGTTCCCTTCGGGACCAGCCCCAGCAGCTTATTGTTCGGGATGGAGAGCACTGTATCGACCGCGCCGGCCAGTTCCGCCAACCCCTTCTCGGCCAGCCGCTGCCGCCGCGGACCTTCGAACTCGAACGGCTTCGTCACCACGGCCACCGTCAGGGCGCCCATCTGCTTGGCGAGCGTCGCCACAACAGGAGCCGCCCCGGTGCCAGTGCCGCCGCCCAGCCCCGCCGTGACGAAAACCATATCGGCCCCCTCCAGCACGCCGATGATCTTCTCCGTATCTTCGAGCGCCGCTTCACGGCCGACGTTCGGGTCCGCGCCGGCGCCCAGACCGCTGGTTAGCTTCGACCCGATGGCCAGCTTGTTCGGCACCGGAGAAGCCTTCAAGGCCTGCAAGTCCGTATTCAGGATGTGAAACTCGACGCCCGTCAAACCTTCCCTGATCATCCGGGCGACGGCGTTCGCGCCGCCTCCACCGACGCCGATCACTTTGATCCGCGTGGGCAACATGTCTTCTTCTTCGATCGCAAACTTCAGATCGTCGAGCATCATCCACCTCCGTCTTGTCTACTTCAAAATCAGATCGAGAAATCCGGGCGGGCGCAGGCGTCCATCGCGATACGCCTTCAGCCTCGCCGAATACATTGCCAGCCCAGCCGCCGTCGTCCACGCCGGGGTCATCAAATCGTCGGGAAAATCGAGAATGCCAACCGGCAGTCCGTTGCGCGCCGGACACCCCAGCATCGCCTCCGCCATGTCCAGCATCCCGGGCAGCATCGCGCCGCCGCCGGTAAGAATGACGCCTTCCAGAAGATGCCGCTCCATGCCCGCCTGCTCAATCTCCACCTTCACGTAGCCGAACAGCTCCTCGGCGCGCGCTTCCAGAATTTCGTTCAGTTGGCCGCGGCTGCTTTCCCTCGCCGGACGCCCGTTGTGGGAAGGCAGCTCAATCTTGTTGTTGTCGCCCGCAATGCCCAGCCGCGCGCAGCCGTATTCTTCCTTCAGGCATTGTGCGTCTTCAAAGGACACCTTTAGGCAGAAGGCAGTATCGCTGGTGAAATGATCTCCGCCAATCGGCACGCTGACGCTGGCCATCAGCGCTTCGCTGGAATAAATGGCGATGTCGGTGGAGTGCGCGCCGATATCGACGATCGCAATTCCGCGCTCGCGCTCTTCCGGAAGTACTGCGCCGTATGCGCCGGCGACAGGCTCGAAAACCGTTTCCTCGACGGCCAAGTGAGACTCGTGCACGGCGGCGACGATGCACTCATGCTCGTGCAGCGACGCGGTGATGATCTGAACGTTCGCTTCCAGGCGCGAGGCCTGCGCGCCGTCCGGGTTCAGGTAGCCCGCGCGCCCGTCCAGCGTGAAATCCTGCGGCATCACCATCAGAACCAGACGGTCTTCCTCCAGCCGGAGGCGACTTGCGCGTTCGATCGAATACACCAGATCCTCGCGGGTGATCGTTCGCCGCCGGCCGAATTCGTACAGCCCGCGCGAGACAGACCCATCCACTCCCGCGCCGCCAATCCCGGCCACCGCGCCTTCCGCGCCCACACCCGACAGAATTTCCGCCGTTTGCACGGCCCGTTGAACACTTTCGGCGATCGCTTTCGGATCGGCCACCCGGCCCTTTGCCCATCCGCGCGATTCCGCCTCGCCGTGGCCGAGGTACCGGACGTAGCCGCCTTCCACGCGCAGGAAAACCACTCGTGTCCGCGAGCTTCCGCAATCGACGCCCGCCGCGATCAGCGGTTTATCGGGCATCGGAACCCTCCGGCACCGCAATGATGCGGTCTTCCAGGCGCAGGTCCAGCTTTCGGGCGTTGGGAAGCCGCCGCACAATCTCGTCGAGATTTTCGAGGAAGCGGCGCAGGCGCACGGCGTAGCGGCTGTGGCCCAGGTGCAGAATCATCGCGCGGTCTTCCAGCGGGTAGACGATCTTGATGTTGTCTGGATCGCCCAGGTCGATTTCGGAAATCCGTTCGATGTACCGGCCGATTTCGCTCTCCAGCCGGATCATGCGTTGGATGCGCTGCCTGCGCTCCGCTTCGGTTTGATCGCGCCGGATTCCGGTTACCACGGGAAGTTGAAACTTGGCGGTATCGCGAAGTTCCAGCAGAACCCCTTCGCTGTCGATCATTTCGGTTCCGCTGGACGCGCTGCCTGACCGCACGAAAGCCACCGGCTTGCGCTCTGTAACGTGCACGGAGACTTGATCGGGCCAGATGCGTGCGACGCTGGCGTCGCGCACCCAATCCACTGCCAGCAATTGCCTGCGGCGCTCGGCGAGAGGCATCAGGTACACGCTGCGGCCGCTGTCGGGCTGGAACACGCCGTAGATCTGATCCCGGGGTGCGTACTGCACGCCGTCCAGGTGCACCTGCGAAGCGGCGTCGTCCTCGATGGTCGAGATGACGAAGCGCGGGCTGGAGATCAGGTATTGATCCCCCTTATGCCAGCCGAATAGAAGGCCCGCCAGCGTTACAACGCCGATGAGCGTGTATGCGGCCAACCGCCAAGCGCCATTGCGGGATTTTGCCATCAGATGCCGGCCCCCGCCAGCCGCGCAAGAAGCTGGTCTCCCGCCTGCCAGACATTGCCCGCGCCCAGGGTCAGCACCAGATCGCCCGGTTGGGCTTCGGCGGCAATCGTATCCACCGCGCGCTC
>JBGTFZ010000076.1:0-11458 GCA_041746955.1 Bryobacteraceae bacterium | reverse complement strand
GGCGGCGGGCGAGGTGCCCGTTGGCGCGGTGGTGGTCGCCGGCGGCGAGATCGTCGGCCGGGGCCGGAACTCGCCTGTGGCAACCAACGATCCGACGGCCCATGCCGAGATGCTCGCGCTCCGCGAAGCTGCGGCAGCGTTGAACAACTACCGGCTGACGGGCGCTGCGCTCTACGTCACTCTGGAGCCTTGCCCGATGTGCGCCGGAGCGTTGGTCCACGCACGAATTCAGCGACTTGTGTTCGGCGCGCGCGACCTTCGATTCGGCGGCGTGCGCAGCAAGTTCCGCATCGCCGATTCCGAACTGTTGAATCACCGGGTGGAGGTTATCGAAGGCGTGCTGGCCGCCGAGTGCACGGAACTGCTGACCCGGTTCTTCGAGACGCGCCGCTAAGGAATTTCTTCCAGGCGGATGTTGCGGAACATCACGATGCTATTGCGGTCGTGCAGTTGCAGGCCAATGGGGCCGCGCTTCGGACGTGCCGGATCGCCCGCATGTTCGGCGACAACTTTGCCGTTCAGCTCCACCTTGATCCCGCCGTCGCGGACACGAAGCACGAAGGTATTCCAGTCATTCGGAATCTGCGCCCCCGTGGTTGCGGCCTGAAAAAGATAGATTGAGCCCGACGGATACTTGTCCGCATAACCGTTCGAGATCTGGATCTCGTAGCCGTTGTGCGAAGGAGTGCGTTTCGGATCGGACTCCTTGCCGAAGCTGTATCGCGCGCGGGTGTTGTCGCGAATCGAGATGCCGCTGTTCCCGCGGAACCGGGTCCACCAGTCGATGTGCAGATCGTACTGGCCGAAGTCGCGCTTCGTATACAGCCAAGCCTGATCCGGGTCGGTCTTCGCCGGAGGAAGCTTTGAATCGCGCTCGCCCAGGATCGTGCCGTCCTTCATAAAGGTCCAGACACCATCGCCGACGCTCTCCCAAGCGCCGCCTTTTGTAAGGTCGACGCCTTGGGAGAACAGTGTGAGTAGGAGTAACGCGATAGGCAAACTAAAAGCCTAACCGAAGACCAAAGCGGAAGACACGCTGCACGACGCCGTCCCGGCCGGTGTTAGCCGTGCCCGTTACCTCGAACACGCCTCCGGTGAAGTTGCCCGCCGAGTCTCGCCGCAAATTCGAGATGTTGTTGGACGGGTTGCCCCACTGCGGCGTGTTCGTGACGTTCAACGCTTCCGCGCGGAACTGCATGTCGAAGCGCTCCGTAATTACGAAGCGGCGGAAGATTCCGATATCCATGTTGCGGATTCCGGGGCCGCGCGTGTTCGGGTTGAACGACGCAGTCCCGAAGCGGGCGCCGGTTACGGGCGCGAACGAAAGCCAGTCGTAGAAGGCTTGGCCGCGGCCCACGCCTCCCAGCTTCCGCACCGGACCTACGATGTCGGCGCGCTGAGTGTTGCCCGGCATGTTCAGCGATGCCCCATCGGCTGTAACGTTGAACGGCGAACCGGAGTAGCCGGAGAACAATCCGTTGACCTGCCATCCGCCCAGCAACGCGCTGGCGAAGCCGCTGGTGGCGAGGGGTTTGCCCCTGCCGAAAGGCAGTTCATAGATCCAGGTTGCCTGGAAGTTGTGGGTGCGGTCGAAAGCCGCCAGCGCGCTGTTGAGATGCTGGAAGTCGAGCGCCTGAATCGCGGCGTTGCCGTCGTTATTGGTGCTGCAGCACACCGATATGGCTTTCGAGAAGGTGTAGGCGAAGTTGAGTTGCAACCCAGCCGCGAACCGGCGCGAGAGGCTTGTCTGAAGCGAATCGTACTTCGTGTGGCCGATCGGTGTCACCAGCGCGGTCTGAATGCGCCTGCCGTACAGCCTATCGTAGGGCTGTCCCGCGCGGCCCGCGCCGGGAATCTGTCCAGCGTTCAGGTCGACGCGGCCCGTCTGATTAATCGTGCGGTTGGCGACATACCCGGCTTGGATCGTGAAGTTCTGCGGAAGCTGGCGCTGAATGGTGAAGTTCCAACTCATGATGTACGCGCGCTTGAATTCGTCGCCGGTGGAGGTGACCGCGTAGGTATTGGGAATATCGATCACGCCATTGCCGAGATCCGGCACTGGAATATTCGGGATGCCGGCGCTGATGTTGCTGACGGGAACGAACGCATCGCTGGAGTTGCCATTCAGCACCACCAGCACGGGGAAGTTGGTCCGAAGGAACCGCGTCAGCGCGATCGGATCGTAGTTCATGCCGAACCCGGTGCGGATGACAGTCTTCTCGTCGGGGCGGTAGGCGACACCCAGACGTGGCGCAAACAGGGTCTTTTCCAACTTTGTTCCGCAGTCGGTGGGCACTTGGCCGATCCCGCAAACCAGCATCTTGTTGTTGTCGAAGTCGTACCGTTCCACGCCCCGGTCGGACCGGGTGGGCATGGGGAAATACTCGTAGCGAACGCCGAGATTCAGGGTCAGCTTGCGGTTCACCTGCCATGTGTCCTGCAGGTAGCCGGAGAAGAACCAGTTCCGGGTGTTGTAGACGTCGGGCACCTGCAGCAGGCGGCCAAAGTTGTTCGCTTCGCCCAGCAGGAACGACGCGAAGGAGTTGAATGGACTTGCCGACGGGCCGCCACGGAGCTGCGTAGCGCCCCCGTTGAAGGCAAACCCGCCTTGCGCGCCATGGTTCGCGCCGGCAAACTCTGGCTGCAGATGGTTCATCGACTGCTGATAGAAGTCGATGCCGAAGCGGATCTGGTGGTTGCGCTTCGTCCAGTTGACGTTTGCCACGTACTGATACTGGGGATCGTTGCGCTCATACGGCATGAAGGCGTCCGGCACGCCGAGTGTAGTGAAGTTTGCGATCGTGAAGCGGGGCCAGCCGCCTTCAAATCGCCGCGTTCCATTTGTGCCGGGAATTCCGAGAACGTCCCGTCCGATGTTGGTGTCCAGTTCCGGCTGCTCCACCTTCGTTCCGTACAGCGTGTAGCCGAAGTTGCCGTCCAAAATCACGTTGGGCGACAGCACATAGGTGGTGGCGTAGGTAAATGAATGCGTCTTTCCGGACGCGTCGCCGGTGTTGCCGCCGGAACTGGAGATTCCCGGGCCCACTAAGGTTCCCAGCAATCCGGGGTTGTTCATCGTGTAGTCAACCAAGCCGTAGCGCGCATACATGGTCCACTTGTCGGTGACGTTGTAGTTCACCTTGGCGTCCACGGTGTAGCGGTCAAAAAGGAATCCCCCCTGCGCGAAGTAGTTGTTCGGGAGGAAGCTGCTTTCGCCGACGGCCGGCATTTCGCGGATCAGCCTCTGCGTAATCGGGTTCAGGCGATTTGTCGGGATCACGTTGCCAGCGAACGGAGTGCGGTTGGCGCCGGTTGCGGTATTGCCGGTTAACGGATCGTAGATCACGCCGGAGTTGCCGTAGATCGAAGGGCCTTCAGAGAGGTTGCCCGTCCGCATCGCGGTGGTGGGCAAAGTCGCCAGATTGTTCGCGAACTCGCGGCGGGTGGACTTTTCGTACGCGCCAAAGAAGAACAGCTTGTTGCGGACGATCGGCCCGCCAATGGTTCCGCCCGGCTGGTTGAAGATGTATTTCGGATTGCGGTCCTGAATGTTGTTGATGGTGAACGAGTAGGGTTTCGCCATCGTCGCGTTGCTGTTGTAGTACCAGAATGCGGACCCGTGGAAGTCGTTTGTACCGCTCTTCACCTGCACGCTAACTGCGGCGCCGCCGGCAAGTCCCTGCTCCGCGGAGAAGCTGTTGGTCGAAACGTTGACGGTTTCGATGGCCTCCAGCGATGGGATGTACGCCGTGATGTGCGGCAGCCAGGGCTGCTGGCTGGACGCGCCGTCGATACGGACGTTGACGCTGGCCGCGGGCGCTCCATTGACGTTCATCTGCAGCGCGCGCGATGGGTTGGTTGGAACCGAGTGGGCGTTGGTGGGCGGAGAGAATCCGGGAATCGTCACGAGAAGATTCTGGTAATTGCGGCCAACCGGCGTGGGGACGTTCAGAAGTTCGCGACTGGTCATTTCCGTCTTCACGGTTGCCGAGTCCGTCTGCAACACCGCGCTGGAGGCTTCGATGGTCACCGCTTCGCTTACCGATCCGACGGGCAGCGTCAGATCTACACGCGTCGAATTGTTCGGGTTGACGACGACGCCCGGCTCGTTTACCGTCCGAAAGCCTTCTTTCGAGATGCGCACTTCATAGGTGCCCGGAAGCACGGCCGAGAAAGAATACTGGCCGTTGCTATTCGCGGTGGTTTGGCGCTGCAAGCCGGTGCGCTTGTCGGTAATCGTTATGGCCGCTTCGGGAATCGCAGCGTTGCTGGAATCGATGACTGTTCCGACAAGGGTCCCGAACAACGTCTGGGCCGATACCGGGGTGGAAAGAGTGAGCGCTAAGGCGACAGAAAATGCCGCGAGGTTACGACAATTCATAAAGTTCCCCTTTACTGCCTTAAGAAACTATCACAAAGCTGGTGTCTATTCCAGATGTTTCCAAACGGCGGGAGAAATCTCCGCTTCCATCAGCCGTACGTTCTCGTCCAGTTCCGATGCCGTCCGCGCGCCCGGAATGACGGAGGCCATCGTGGAAAGGCGCAGCGGGAACTGCAGGGCGGCCGCCTTCAAATCGATGCCGTTCTCGCTGGTGATTTCCCGCAACCGCGCCACGCGCTCCAGAATCTCGGGCGGCGCGGGTTCGTAGTTGAACGTCGTTCCGCCAGCCAGGATTCCGCTGTTATAGGGTCCACCAACGATGATGCTGATGCCCTTCGCCTCGCAGACTGGCAGAAACTCGGCGGCGGCCGAACGGTCAAGCAGCGTGTAGCGGCCCGCAAGCAGAAAGCAATCGAACTCGCCTTCCCCGGCGAAACGCTTCAGCATCTGCCACTGATTCATCCCCGCGCCGATGGCCTTGACGGCGCCCTGCTCCCGCAGCTTGTGTACGGCGGGGTAGGCATGGCTGATGGCGTCTTCCCAGTGGTCGTCCGGATCGTGAATCAGCAGGACATCGATTCGGTCCACCTTCATCCGCCGCAGGCTCTCTTCGTAGCTGCGCATGACGGCGTCGTAGGAGAAATCGAAATGCCAGCGATTGGGGCTGGCGTTTCTCCATTGGCTGCCGGCAAGATTCGCGGGATCTTCCGGCTCCAGCAGGCGTCCTACCTTGGTGGAAAGCACAAAGGAGTCGCGCGATACGCCCTTCAGCGCTTCGCCTAGAAGCTCCTCGCTCATCCCGTGGCCGTACATCGGCGCGGTGTCGATGAAGTTCAACCCCAGTTCAAGGGCGCGCTGAATCGCGCCAATTGCGTCGGTTCGCTCAACGGGGCTGTAGAGCCCGGGAAGCGCGGCGGTGCCCAGCCCCAGCCGCGTCACTTCCAAATCCGTCTGCCCGATCCGGGCCTTGTCCGTAGCTTTCATGCGCCCGTCAGGTTACCGCAGACGGGGTCAGACGCTCCAGACGACTTCGTGGTTGGTTATTTCGTCCAGCGTCAGGCCGGACGCCTCAAACTGAGCTTTCGTCTTCTGCAGCGGAGTGAGCGCGGTCATGGCGTCCGCATCCCGCTCCGTCTCCCAGACGCTGACATGAATCATGCTGCCCGTCCGCCGGTCCACCGCCACGTAGTAATCGATCAACCCGGGTTGCGCCTGCATTGCGGGCACAAGCGACACGGCGGACTTCTTCATCATCTTGTCGATCTCGCCGTAAAGGCCGGGATCGAAGTGAGCTCGAACGAGTCGAATGGTCACGGTTTACTTCTCGCGAGTCGGGATACTCGCACGGATTCCCGCGCTAAACAACACATCGTTGCTCTTCCGGCCGGGAAGAGGATTGGACAGATAACGGTCGCTGATGCTGAACTGCAGCGACAGGATGCGGCTAAGCGCCGCCGCAAGCGAAGCGTCGAAGTTCATACGGTAGCTGCCCGTATTGCTGACGTTGGGGAAGATCACGAACTTTTCGTTCACCGCCCAGATGCGTCCAAGTTTGTAGACCCATTCCTGTGCCGCGTAGACTTCCGTGCTGTTCCGCAGCAGGCCGGTGTTGAACTTTTCCCGGTTCCACGAAGCGCCGCCGGACACCGTGAGGAAGCCGCGATCGTTCTTGATGAGGTAGTAGCCGAGACCGCCGCCGAGAACCACGCGAAGGTCCAGGCCGAGGAACGCGTCGTACTCGTAATCGTTGAAGCCTTGAACGAACCAACGGCTGGGATCGGCGCCGATTTGCCGCGAATAGTTCCAGCCGCCGCGAGTGGCGTTCGCGGTGGTGGTCGAGACGTCGTCGATGGTGGCCGACGATCGGATCTGAGTAAAGTAGATCCCGAAGTTGTCCTTCGCGGTTACACGGTTTAACTTCGCGTTGGAACTATACGCATCGGTGATGGCATTACCACGCGCGAAAGCGATGCCGAAGTCGTAGAAGCCCGTGTAGAGATCAAGAAATTCGGGATGCAATTTCCGGCGTTCGAGATCCTCGAACGTGGCCTGGCCTTCCAGACTTCGTACCGCGGAGACATCGGCCAGCGCTAAAGTGACAGGCTGGCCATCGAGGGGAGTCACCGCGACTTCACTTCCTGAAGTCACGACTTTTCCGGTGATTACCTTGCCATCTTTCCCCGTAACGGTAATCAACTGCTCCGTCCGCACTTCGCCGATATTGGCAAGCTCCACCGTAACTTCGCCGGCGAACTCGGATCTGAAGATGACGCCCTTGTCGGTGGTGGTCACGTAAGTGCCCGATAGTTTGTCACCGTTCTTCATCACCAGCGTGTCGCCGAACAACAAACCGCCCAAAAGGGCCACCCCCAGAATACGAACCATCGTTGTTTCTCTCCTCTTATTGATTGTGGGGCGTGGAGCCCTCTAGAACTTCGGCAATTGCCTTGGAGTAAATGCGGTGCTCCTCATGGAGAATCCGCTCCGACAGCAACTCCTCGGTGTCGCCCTCTTCCACCGGAACCGCCGCCTGACTTACGATCGCTCCCGAATCCAATCCCTCGTCCACAAAGTGCACCGTGCAGCCCGAGACCTTTACTCCATACTCCAGCGCCTGCCGCTGCGCATGAAGCCCGGGAAAAGCGGGTAGCAGCGACGGATGAATGTTCAGGATACGACGAGGGAAGGCGTGAATGAAAACCGGAGTCAGCAGGCGCATGAATCCGGCCAGACAAACCAGGTCCACGGCATTCAACTGAAGTTCGGCGATCAACTGGCGGTCATACTCCTCCCGCAGCACGGCGTTCGACGGCAGGCTGACCGCATGCAATCCGAGTTGCCTTGCGGTGACGAGACCCCGCGCATCTGGATTATTCGAGACCACGACGGCGATCTCGGCGTCCAGCTCGCCGGAGGCGATGTTGCGGGCGATCGCCTCGAAGTTCGATCCGCGGCCGGAAATCAGAATGCCGAGACGCCTCATCGGTAGACGACGCGGCGCGGCCCAGCAGTCAGCCGCCCAATGACCTTCGACGGACGGCGCATGCCGCTAAGAATCCGGCGCGCTTCGGCGACATGTTTTTCCGCCACTACGCAGATCATGCCGATGCCGCAGTTGAGAGCTCGCCGCCAGTCGTCTTCCGGGGTGCTCCCCAACTCGCGCAGCAGCGTGAAGATGCGCGGGACGGCCCAAGAGGAAGTGTCGATCTCCGCCGCGACTCCCGCGGGCAGCACGCGCGGCAGGTTGTCCGTGATGCCGCCGCCGGTGATGTGCGCGGCCGCTTTCAGCAAGCCGGCAGCCATTAGCGCCGTCAGGTCCTTCCGGTAACTGACGTGCACCTTCAGCAATTCGTCGGCGACGGTCGCGCCAAGCTCCGGAACTCGGCTATCGACGCGGTAACCGGCGACTTCGAACAGTAGCTTTCGCGCCAGCGAGTAGCCGTTGGTGTGAAGCCCGTTCGACGGCAGCCCCATCAGCACGTCGCCCGGACGAACACCTTTCCCCGTCAGCATCTTCTTCTTCTCGACCGCGCCGACGATGAACCCCGCGAGGTCGTAATCTCCCTGCGCGTAGAGCCCCGGCATTTCCGCCGTTTCGCCTCCAATTAACGCGCAGCCGTTCCGTTTGCAGCCGCGAGCCGCGCCTTTCACCACATCCGCCGTCACCCGGGCGTCCAGTTTTCCGGTGGCGAAATAGTCCAGGAAAAACAGTGGCTGCGCGCCCTGCACCATGATGTCGTTGACGCAGTGATTCACCAGATCCTCGCCGATCGTGTCGTGCCGGTCCGCCAAAATGGCCACTTTCAGCTTGGTTCCGACACCATCGGCGGAGGACACCAAAACGGGGTTGCGAAAACCTTGGAGCGCGAATCCACCCCCGAAGCTTCCTATGTCGGTAAGCACGCCGGGGGTAAAGGTAGCGCGGGCATATCCACGAATTTTTCGAACGGCGTGGTCCGCTTCTTCAATGTTGACGCCCGCGTCGGCATAGCGGACGGGCTGGCTGGGAGGCATTTGGGGAGTTGTGTAACCCTCATGATACTGCGATCATCTTTACTACTTCGTATATGCGCTGGGGCCTGGTCTTTCTTCTATTGCCCGCAGTTTGGGCGCAGTCTCCGCCGGTAGCGGCGATTCAGAACGCCAGGATCGTCACGGTCAGTGGTCCGGTGATCGAATCCGGGACGGTGGTCGTTCGCGATGGACTGATCGTTGACGTGGGGCCGAACGTAACTGTGCCGGCCGACGCATGGGTGCTGGATGGAACCGGGCTGACGGTTTACCCGGGCCTCATCGACGCCATGGCGAGTCTTGGCATCCCCGAGCTTCCCACTCCGCCCGGCCCTACGCCTCCGCGCACCGCGATGCCGGGCGCACTGCCGCAAGCTGCCCCGCAAGGTCCGGAGGACCGGCCGCTTACCAATTCCTGGATGCGTGCGGCAGATCAAGTGCGAGTTACCGAACGGCGTATCGATGCCGCCCGTGGAAACGGGTTTACCACTTCGGTGACTTTTCCCAACGGCGGAATCTTCACCGGACAGGGCGCGGTGATCGACTTGGCGGGAGAACGCGCAGGCAGCATGGTCGTGCAGAGTCCGGTGGCGCAGCGGATCACGATGGCTCGCGGCGGATTCAGCGCTTACCCGGGGTCGCTGCTGGGCACGATTGCGTATGTGCGGCAGGTGTTCCTCGACGCCGACCAGTATTCGAAGGCCAAAGATATTTATGCGAAGAATCCAGCGGGGCTGGAGCGTCCGCCGTACGATCGCGCTCTCGAAGGCCTGCTGGAATCACCCCGGATTCTATTGCCCGCCAACACGGCGGTCGAGATCGACCGGATGATTCGATTCTCGAAAGAGCTTGGGCGGCCAGCGGTGCTATATGGAGCGCACGAAGCGTACCGGTCGGCTGCGCAGTTGGCGAAGTCGGGGCTTCCGGTGCTGGTGAACTTGAAGTGGCCGGAACCGGCGCGGGATCGCGACCCGGAAGAAACCGAGAGCGTCCGGACGCTGGAGTTACGGGAGAACGCGCCCACCTCGCCCGCAGTGCTCGCAAAGGCCGGCGTGAAATTCGGCTTCTACACGGCGGGCGTCGAGAAACCGGGACTGGCCATTCGGGAAGCCTTCGAGAAGGGATTGACGGTGGATCAGGCGGTGCGCGCGCTGACGCTGTCGGTGGCCGAGATCTACGGGGTGGCCGACCGGTTGGGCTCCATCGAAAAGGGAAAGATTGCAAACCTCGTCGTGGTTCGAGGCGACTTGTTCGGCGATCGTCCCCAAATCCAATACGTCTTCGTCGACGGTGAACGCTTTGAACCGCCGCCTCCCGCGACGCCCGCGAAACCGGAGACTGCGCAATGAGATTCCTTACTCTGCTATCCGCGATGTCCGCCGCCGCGATGGCGCAGACCATCGTCATCCAAAACGCCAACGTACTGCCCGTGACGCAGCCGGCTTTCGTGGGCTCGGTGTTGATCGAGAACGGCAAGATCAAGGCGATGGGCGAGAAAGTGATGGTGCCACCCGGAGCCACGGTGG
Source organism: Bryobacteraceae bacterium (assembly GCA_041746955.1). Lineage (GTDB taxonomy): Bacteria > Acidobacteriota > Terriglobia > Bryobacterales > Bryobacteraceae > JAPKYZ01. Next base: position 1,540 of record JBGTFZ010000076.1, on the reverse strand, counting down.
TCGAGGCAAACGGCCAATACCTGATGCCTGGAATCATCGACTGCCACTCCCACATTGGCGCGGACGCAATCAACGAAGGTAGCGTTTCCGTTTCGTCGATGGTAGGGATCGAGGATGTCCTGAATCCTACGCAGCCCTCGATTTACCGGGCTCTGGCCGGAGGCGTCACGTCCGCCAACATCCTCCACGGATCCGCCAACGCAATCGGCGGCAAGTGTTCGCTGATCAAACTTCGTTGGGGCAAGGACGCCACCGGCATGCTCTTCGAAGGCGCGAAGCCCTCGATCAAGTTCGCCTTGGGAGAGAATCCCAAGCGCCGTGGAAGTTCACCTTCCACACCCGGCAACGCTCCACGGTATCCGGCGACCCGAATGGGAGTGGAGGACGTGATCCGGCAGGCGTTTAACGACGCGAAGATTTATCAGGCCAAGTGGAAGGACTACGAAGCCAAAACCAAACAAGGCGCGACCGCCGTTCCGCCGCGGCGCGACTTGAAGCTGGAGCCGCTGGTGGAAGTCCTCGAAGGCAAGCGGCAGGTTCACGCGCACTGCTACCGCGCCGACGAGATCCTAATGCTGCTGCGTGTGGCGGACGACTACGGATTCAAGATTCAGACTCTTCAGCACGTGCTGGAGGGCTACAAAGTGGCCAAAGAGATTGCCGAGCATGGCGCGGGCGCTTCCACATTCTCCGACTGGTGGGCGTACAAAGTGGAAGCCTACGACGCCATTCCCTACAACGCCGCGTTGATGTCGAAGAAGGGAATTCTGGTGTCTTTGAATTCGGATTCCGCAGACGTCATCCGCCGCCTGAACACCGAAGCGGCGAAAACAATCAAATACGGCGGCCTTACCGAAACGGAAGCGCTGGCGCTGATTACCATCAATCCTGCGAAGCAACTGGAAGTGCAGAATCGCGTGGGCTCGATCGATCTGGGCAAGGATGCGGACTTGGTGCTCTACAACAAGCACCCGCTCTCGTCCTACGCGGTGGCGCAAAAAGTCTGGGTGGACGGCAACCTCTACTTCGACCGCGAGCGCGATATCGAAGAACGCAGCGCAAAGTCGGAGAAGAAGAAACAACTGCTGGAACGCGCGAAAGAAGCCGAACGTAAGCGTCAGAAGACTGCCCCTCCGTCTCGTAGGCCCGCATGAAGCTATTTGCCGTCTGCGCGTCGCTGGCGCTTTTCGCGGGTAGCGACGATTCGTTCCTGATCCGGAATGTCACGGTGCATCCGGTATCCGGCCCCGAGATTGCGAAAGCGATGGTGCTGGTGACGGACGGAAAGATCGCCGGCGTCGGCGCAAAGCTCAGCGCGGGCAAGGGCGTCAAGATTGTCGACGGAAAGGACGGCCACCTGTGGCCGGGGCTGATCAACTCGGCTACGGAGCTCGGCCTTCGCGAGATTTCGTCGGTGCGCGAGACCGTCGACACCGGCGAATTGGGCGTCTTCAACCCGCAGTTGCGCGCGTTGATCGCCGTCAATCCCGAGAGCGAGTTCATCCCGGTTACACGCGCGAACGGAATCACGACCGTGATC